>JAFGMI010000023.1 GCA_016927595.1 Melioribacteraceae bacterium
ACTAATTCATCAAGGAATAAGATAAATTCCTTTGTAGCGTATTGAAGTTCCAACCATTTTAAATTCTTACGGAAGCTTTAAAATAGAAGCCTTGTAAGTAGTTGATTTGCAGGGCTTTAGTGTTTTATGAGTAACAAAATAATATCAAAATAGTTCATTCATTGTCAAATATTCAATCTCTGGAAACATTCCTGGTCTCATTGAGTTATAATGGTAGGGTATAAATTTTTTAATAATTTTTAATAGACTTTAATAATTCTAACATCTATATTTAGTTAAGATTTATTACGGGACTGGGGTGTCTCCTGGTCGGCAGAAGGCTAAAATATTGTTCTTAGCCTTTTGTTTTATGGAAATACTTTTAGCCCGTATACCTTTTTACCTTTTCGATATATTTTATCTTCAAGCTGATGAAAAGCCGGATTTGCTCTTTTAGAATCAATGACATATCTTGCAACAGGATAAGCAATTAAATCCGCAAATTGCAGACCATTCACATCGCTTATCTTATCCCTAAAGTATAACTGGGAATCATATTTCTTGAATCTACTTGCAGAGACATAATATGTGCCTCTTGCAAGGAGTTTAACAAAATGTGCCCGTAGTTTATGATCTTCTTTTTTACCTCTCTTTTCAATAATAATTCTTAACTTAATATTAGTTTCATGATCATCTAAAGAAAAAATTGTCCTTTCCAAAATGAATGATAGCGCGACCTCATAAACATCATCCAACAATTTCCCGAACCGTTTAGTATATTTAATTTTATCAATTGCAGACGATATAATTTCATAATCAGAAAATGTAACGATATCGTTTATATCTTTATAGAATTCACTTTTAATGTCATTATCAAATAGAATCTTAAATTCTTTTTCACATTTTCGAATATTCCTTGAGTGTAAAATTACCTTCTTTTCACCCCAAAATCTTTCTTTTAATGAGTTTAATCGATGACTTAAAATTTTATAACTATCTTCAGAGATTAAAATCCCGCACAAAACGAAGACCGGAAAATTTTTATCAATTGAAACTAAACCATGATCACCGCTCTCATCAATAAATAATAAACCATAAAAATACATCCGGATAATTCACTAATAAAATAGTTACAGTCATTATTAAAAAGTCAACTAGAAGGATATAATCATGAAATCAAATTATTTTAGAACTTGCACTACAATTCCACCAAAATAACCTTCCTCCGCCTTGCACTTGATACCTTTGATATAACAAATATCGCATTCATACTTTTCGCCTTTATCAACGTAAGAAGCTTCACAGCCGTGTCCTAATCCGTTAGTATTATTATAATGCACTGGATTCCCTTTCTCATCAGTCGTTTTATGGGAACATTCATGACAAACCATTGTCGTGTATCTCTCCCAGTAATCCATTTGCTTCTTGCATATTGGTCACGGAGTTTTTTTAATCGCATTTCCCATATTACTCGTACCGTTCAACTAATAGATAATTCAGTATTCGCTTATTATCTGAGCTAACCTGCATGCAAGGTATCCGCTGCCGTCCTTCAATTGTTCGAGAATGAGTTCCGCCTCAGCTTTGTATTTTTCTATCTTATCTTCATTCCAGTGCGGCGGAGGAGGCTGCAGATTCGTAATCCTGTCTGCCATCTTCACCATCCAGACTTCTTTCGGCTGCTCGTTGATCCTGCGCAGACTGTCCGGGAAAGTTATCTGCAAAGTAACTTGAGCCTCTTAACCCCTTTTCCTCTCCGCCGAACAAAACAAATAGCACAGATCTTTTCGGTGGTTCAGTAAGTTTTGAGTATGTCTCGTCAATCTCCATTACAACAGCGCTTCCGCTTCCATTATCGTTTGCGCCGGGGAAAGTTATGCCGGCAATAACGCCGCAGTGATCGAAGTGTCCGCCGATTACTACGCAATCGTTTTTTAACTCGGGGTCACTTCCTTCAATATAACCTGCAATGTTATAACCTGCAGCATCAGGGTAATAATCCGCATTTACTGAAAACCTGACACTTGATTGTAACCCGAAGGAGACAGGTGTCTTATTCGCAGTCAGTTTTTTCCTGAGATCTGCGGCGTTAAAATTTTTCTCCGAAAAAATTTTATCAGCGATTTTCTCGCTGATTATTGCCGGCATAAATCCTTCTATGTGGTCACCGTTTGGATTGGCAATAACTTTCGGATAGATATAGAATAATCCGAGCGCACCTTTTTCAAATGCAGTTTTCATCCTTGTCCGGTGTTCATCATAAAATTGAAAAGAAGCATTTTTCGTGTCAGGGGTACCTCTGAAACAGAGAACATATTTATCTTTAACATTAAGTAATTCATAATCGTCATAGTCCAGGTGAGGAGCAGAAATACCCCAGCCTGCAAAAACAAGGTGCGCTTTATTACTGCCGTTATCGCAGTATCCCATGGGAAGAAAATCATCACCCGTTACAAGGTTTAATGTATCACCGGACGGCAGTATCATCTGCATAGAGGCATCGTGTATACTGGAAAATGGAGCATTGTAATGCTGCAAGTAACCATGTTCATCATCAATTGGTTTTAGTCCCCACTCATTAAATTTGTCAGCAGCCCATCGAGCAGCCTTTTCGTATCCTTCTGATCCTGTTAATCTTCCTTCGAATTCCGCAGATGCGATCTTTTTACAGTAAGTGTACGCATCAAGAGGATTAATAGAATCAAATGCTCTCTGCAATGATGACTTTAGTTCCTGTGCACTGGATATACCGGATAGTATTATGAGAATTAAAAGTCTTTTTAATAACGGAATCATGCAAACTCCTGCTAATTTGTAATCGTAAATATACCAAATTGTAACTGTAACGAATTAATTACATATAAGATCAGGACAGTAAAAATATTCAATCAGAAATGAATATATTTTTTGTGGAAATCGGGTTATCTTTGCCTGATAAAAAGGTATAATCCGGAATCATTAAACAATTTTCCGGGCAGTAATTATTCTACAGGATCAAAGGTTGAAATCAGCTTCGGTAATATTTTTGTTTTTCATTTTCAGTATACCGCTTTTCAGTCAGGTATTTAACATCAGGGGCAGGATCTTTTCAACAGAGAGAGAAAGGGGACTGAGCTATGCCAACTTGAGAGTATTGAATACAATGTACGGAACTGCCGCCAATTCCGAAGGAGATTATGAACTTAAACTTACGCCTGGTCAATACTATCTTGCTGCTTCATATATAGGATTTAAATCGGATACTGTTCTTATTAATCTGATCGATGATGCTGTTATAAACTTTTATCTTGAACCGGCATCGCTCGTCATAAACGAAGTAACTGTGCTGCCCGGAATAAATCCTGCAAATGCAATTATCAGAAAGGCAATAGAAGCTAAACATAAAAGAGAGAACCTGATAAGCGACTACACTTTCTCCGGGTTTACAAAAGGATTAATTAAAACCACCAGCGATATAGCCGCCGGTGATAATTCAGTAAGCCTGGATGTCGGCGGGGCAGATACGGCGAAATTGAAAATTACGGGAATAATTGAAAACGAAAGCCGGGGATACTTTAAAGTACCGGATAATTATAAAGAGGAAATTATTGCCAGAAAACAATCATCAAATATACCCTCTGCAATAAACACATTAACAGGCGGCAGAATTATTCAGAATTTTTATACAGACGATATTAAATTTTCAGGCAGGGAATTGAAAAGTCCTATAGCCGATGATGCTGCCGGATTCTATTTTTTCAATCTGGAAGATTCGCTTGCATACGACAACCGGAAAGTATACCGGATATATTTTGAACCCGAAGATAAATCGGATCCGGGCTTTACAGGAAGAGTTTTTATTGCATCTGATGACTACAATATGGTAAAAATAGATGTTAACCTTAACGATGCCGCTAACCCTGGCGGAATATTCACAAAGGTTAATGTATTCCAGCAGTATTTGCCGTTCAACAATGTATATATGCCTATCGATTACCGTTTGTTCGTGGAAGCAAATTTACTGGGATTGCTGAAGTTCGGTTTTGAAATAAATTCGATACTGTACGACTACAAAATAAACACAAATATAAATAACGATTTCTTTGATATGGCGCTGCTTACCGTGCAGCCCGATGCGGATAAAAAGGATTCCGTATATTGGACAAGCATTCAGTCTATACCGAACACGCTTGAAGAAAAAACTGCTTACAGGAGAATCGACAGTCTTGAATCAGTTCCTAAAACCTTCTGGGACAGGTTTTCTTTTTTATCGGTGCGCACCGAATTGTCGGACAATTTTTCCGTGTCCGGACCGCTTGGCATTTATCATTTCAACCGGGTTGAAGGCAACAGTCTGGACTTCGGTTTGTTCGCCGACAATCTTGCTGAAAAGAGATTTTCTGCTCAGACAACCCTAGTTTACGGTTTTGCCGACAAGAAATTTAAGTGGGGTTTTACATCCGAATACCTGCTTGGTAAATTTCGTACTCACTCCGTTAATGTATCGGCTTACGATAAGCTGAATGTACTTTTCAGTGATTCGGATGAATACAGTTCGCTTCTTCCTACATTAACAAGTCTGTTCGATAAATATGACTTTAAGAATTATTTTTATGAAAGTGGGTTTAACGTTAAACTCGTAAGTGAAGTGCTTCCGGTTCTTAAACTGGGTATCGGTTACGAATATAGAGAACAGCAAACAGCTTCTGTTAATTCGAATTTCTCTTTCTTTAGCAGGAACAAAGAATATGAGCCGAACCGTCCGATTTATAATAATGTTATCGGCGCCATAACAGGCAGCTTCAGTTTTGATTTCAGAAAGTATATTGAGGATGGTTATTTCAGAAGGAGAACTTCAGAGGGTAAATCTTTTTTTCTGTTCTCTGGGAGCGTGTATATCAGTGACGAAAAGTATATGAATAATGATATGAGTTTAACTATTTACAAGCTCAATTTATACACATCGATTAATTCTTTCGGATCCACAAGTGCGCGGATTAATCTTGTTGGTAACTGGTCGACTGGTGCTGTTCCATATCAAATGATGACGGCACTGGCTGGAAATATTCAATCACTCGGAAAAGACAATACCTTCAGAACAGTCGACTATAGTGAAGTTTACGGGGATAATGTAATAACATTGGGATTCAATTATAATTTCGGCGACGAACTGTTTACTATCCTCGATTTGCCTATCATCGAAGATATGCAGCTTCTGCTCGGAGCTCACCTTAATGCAGGCTGGACTTCTATTTCTGCTGAGTCAAAAATGTTAAATGCCGGAGTAATTCCTGAAAAACCGATCGAATATACGAAGCCGTTGGTTGAAATCGGTTTCAGTTTAGGTCAAATGCTCATGCCGCTTAGAATGGAATTTACATGGAAGTTGAACCACTTCGGGAAAAATAATTTTGTTGTTGGTGTTAATTCAGCTGCTTTTTAATAATAGATATTTGTAACTAAACAATATCAAGAGTATGAAAATGCTTAAAAGAATGAATGTGTTATTCTTAATAGTTATTCTGAAAATAAGTGCTCAAAGTCCGGAAGTATACAAGATTGAACCACCTAATTGGTGGACCGGAATGAGATGGAATAATATTCAGTTAATGATTTACGGAAAGAATTTAAACGGGATAGATGCGGTCTTTAACAGCTCTGATATTAAAATTAAAAGCGTTCATAATATTGAAAATAAATCATATGCCTTTGTAGATATTGAAGTTTCGGATAAACTGAAAGCGGGCAAATACTACATTGCTCTGTACAACATTCATGGCGAGGCGAAAATTGAATATGATTTTTGGGAACGACAGAGTCCCGAAGGAAAGTACAGCGGATTTAACCGTAGTGACGCTATCTATCTGATTATGCCCGATCGGTTTGTTAACGGCAATACACGCAATGATTTTGCCGAGGGCTATATCGATTCAATGCAGCATATCCCTGCTCAGCAGCGAAAAGGAGGCGATTTACAGGGTGTAATTGACAAGCTCGGCTATATAAAAGAACTGGGCTTTACAACGATATGGTTAACTCCGGTAACGGAAAATAATACATTCAGAAGTTATCACGGATATGCAACTACAAATCATTATCTGGTCGATCCTCGATTGGGTTCAAATGACCTTTACGGAAAACTGGTTGATGAAGCTCATAAGAAAGGTCTTAAAATTATTTTCGATCATGTAGCTAATCATATCAGCGCTGATCATCCCTGGATGAAAAATCTTCCTGCAGCGGACTGGATAAACGGATCGATTGAAAAACACCTCCCCGCTAACCATAATAAAATGCTTTATTCCGATCCGTATGCCGACAGTTCCAGCATTGAGCAGGTATATAAAGGATGGTTTGTGAGTTACATGCCGGACCTGAATCAGAAAAATAAATTTGTAGCAAATTACCTTATTCAAAATACTTTGTGGTGGATCGAATACGCGGGTCTGGACGGTATTCGCGAAGATACATATCCGTATGCCGAACCGAACTTTATGTCCCGCTGGTCTAAAATAATCTTAGAGGAGTACCCATCGTTTAATATTGTCGGGGAAGTATGGACAGGTGAACCTGCATTCCTTTCAACTTATCAATCAGGTTCCAAAACATCCGGAAAGACCGACACGTATCTGCCGAGTATAACTGATTTTGCTCTGCGTGATCAACTGGTTAAATATCTGCAGGGAACGGGCAGCTTGTATCAGATCTTTAATGTTATCGCAAAGGATAATCTTTATAAAGATCCGTCTAAACTTGTAACTTTTATCGATAACCATGATATGGGAAGAGCAATGTACTTTGCCGGCGGCGACATTAAAAAAGCAAAACTTGCGTTTCATATGCTGCTAACATTAAGAGGAATACCTCAAATTTTTTACGGCAGCGAAATAGGTATGACCGAAAATGAAGATCACGGAACTTTGCGGAAACCTTTCCCGGGCGGCTGGCCAGGCGACAGGCGCGATGCGTTTACGCCTGATGGACGAACTGATGTCGAAAATGAAATTTATAATTATATAAATCAACTTCTGCTCCTCAGAAAGAAGTATAAAACAATTACCGATGGAAAACTTACACACTTCCCTCCGGACGGCAGTACATATGTTTATTTTAAGTCATTTAATAATGAGCATATTGTAAATATTATTAATGATTCTAATAATGATGTTGAATTTGATTTAAGCGAGTACGGTAATTTTTCATCGGGTATTACAAGACTTATTAATCTAAAATCGGACGAAAAAATAATTGGTACTAAAGTTATGCTGGAAGCCCGTAAGGCATATTTATTCATGCTGGAATAAAATTTAACAGGCAGCTCATTGTTCATATAAAATCAGAATAAGTTAAACTTATGTCGTGATTGGCATTTAATCCGAATTGTTTGTAAGCACATTTATACTATTATTATAATTATTTGCTTGTACAGATTAGAGGAAAAATTTATAATTCGTCTGAGTTTTATTGTGTTCTTTAATTTAATTAGCGGGGGATTTTTAATTAATTATTATCGGAGTCTGATATGCTCAAAGAATTTAAGGAATTCGCCGTAAAAGGAAACGTAATTGACATGGCAGTCGGTATTATTATCGGGGCTGCATTCGGTACAATTGTTAAATCACTCGTTGCCGATGTAATTATGCCCCCGGTAGGATTGCTCCTGGGTAATGTCGATTTTTCCAATTTGTTTGTTGTACTTAAAGAGGGAACTGTTCCGGGACCTTATGAAACACTTAAAGCGGCACAGGATGCAGGGGCGGTTTCACTTAATTACGGAACATTTCTGAATACAATCATCAGTTTTTTAATTGTTGCATTCTCGGTTTTTATACTAATCAAAAATGTCAACCGATTTAAAAAAGAGGAAGCTCCTAAACCTGCGGCAGAACCTACAACAAAAGAATGTCCGTACTGTTTTTCCACCATACCGATTAAAGCAACCAAATGCCCTAACTGTACATCACAGCTCAATTAAATTCTAAACAAAAACAAAAAATTATTACTTCCCGGATTAAGATTGATTCCGGGAAGTTTCAATCAAAGGCAAGATTTAATTATTTGATCCACTTTGTCAAGCGCTTCATCAATTTTAGATACATCCTTGCCTCCCGCAGTTGCCATATTCGGACGTCCGCCGCCGCCGCCGCCTAAAAGCTTAGCAACATCACCAACAATTTTTCCAGCTGCAAGTCTTTTCTCCTTTACAAGATCATCCGTAACAATACAAACCATTTGAGCTTTATCATCAACCTGTGCGATAAGCAACCCGACACCGCTGCCTATTTTATTCCTCAGCTCATCACTCATGGATTTTAACTCATCCATGTTCGAAGCATTTACTCTTCCTTTAAAAAGTTTTATACCGCTAATTTCAACCGGCGACGAAATTATTGAATCCATGTCTCCCAGTTTGGATTTAAGGTGAACTTCTGCAAGCTCCTTTTCAAGTTTTCTTTTCTCTTCCAAAAGCTCGGTAATTCTGACTTCGGAATTCTGAATTCTGTTTTCCTGTTTTTTGATATACTCTTCAACTCCTCTTCCGGTAACCGCTTCGATCCTCCTTACTCCACTTGCAATAGATGATTCGCTGACAATTTTAAGCAATCCGATCTGCGAACTGTTTTTAACGTGCGTACCACCGCAGAACTCTAAGGTATAATCACCAAACTGAACGACGTTCACTTTGTCGCCGTATTTGTCGCCGAAGAACATCATAGCACCCATCGTTCTTGCTTTCTCAAAAGGAGTATCCCTGTGATGAATCATTGGCATATTTTCAAGTAACTTATCGTTTACGAGTGATTCTACGGCTTCAATTTCACCATCGGTCATTTTCTCGAAATGTGTGAAGTCGAATCTTAACCTGTCGGGACCTACGTACGAACCCGACTGCTGAACATGCGTTCCGATAATTTTCCGCAGAGCTGCATGCAGAAAATGAGTTGCCGAATGATTGCGCATAATATCCCAACGGCGTTTTTCATCTACTGCCGCCGTTACACTCATTCCGTTCTTCAACTCAACATGAGTTTCATTTTCTACTATGTGTATAATCATGTTATTAATCTTTGAAAGTCCTGTTACTTTCAGATGTGTGTCGCCAATAATAAGTTTACCGTGATCATCCACCTGTCCGCCCGACTCAACGTAAAACGGTGATTTATCAAGTATTACAAACGACTGCGAGTTCTTGTTTTTTATCCCTATAATTACTGCAGAGGTTTTCAATTCGTCATATCCGGTAAACACTGTCGAAGCCTCACTCGCCAGCTCGAATCCGGACAATCCTTCGTCGAGCACATTCATACCGCCGATTTTCTCCTTCGTAGCTTTACGTGCACGCTCACGCTGCTCGTTCATCAGATCGCTGAATTTTTTTTCATCAACTCCGAAACCTATCTCCTGAGCCATGACCCTCGTTAAATCAAATGGGAAACCGTATGTATCGTAAAGCATAAAAGCATCTTTGCCTGGGATGACTTTTGAACTTTTTACTTTCTCCCTTGAACTTATTTCATTAAACAATTCTATCCCGCGGTCTAATGTTGTGTTGAAACTTTCTTCCTCGGATTTGATTATTTTCTTTACAGTGTCTTTCTGTTCAACGATTTCTTTAAACACATCTCCCATTGTGTCAGAGAGTACATCTACAAGATTGAAAAGAAACGGTTCACTCAGATTTAATTTACGTCCGTACCGGGCAGCTCTTCTCAGAATTCTTCGCAGAACATAACCGCGTCCTTCGTTGCCGGGTGTTGCGCCGTCGGCTATTGCAAACGTTAACGTGCGGATATGGTCTGCAATAACTCTCATCGGCGCCTGGTTTATGGCATCTGTATATTTTTTACCGCTTATCTTTTCGAGTTCATCAATTAAAGGCGTAAATACATCGGTATCGTAATTTGAATCTTTACCCTGCAGTACAGCGCAGACCCGCTCAAAGCCCATACCTGTATCGACGTGTTTATTAGGCAGTTCGTGGAGTTGTCCCGTTTCGTCGCGGTTGTACTGTATAAACACGAGGTTCCATATTTCAATGCATTTCGGATCACCGGCGTTCACCCATTTAGGATTGTCGTAATCATCCGAAATGCTTATATGAATTTCGGAGCAAGGACCACAGGGACCCGTATCGCCCATCTCCCAGAAGTTGTCCTTCTCATCGAATCGCAGAATGTGATCGGGATTGATATCTGTTTTATTTTTCCAGATTTCAAAAGCTTCATCATCTGTTCTGAAAACTGTTGCCCACAGACGTTCCTTGGGAAGCTTCCAGACACCGGTTAACAGTTCCCATCCCCATTGAATTGCTTCCTCTTTGTAATAATCTCCGAAAGACCAGTTTCCGAGCATTTCAAAAAATGTATGATGATATGTATCGTGCCCTACTTCTTCAAGATCGTTATGCTTGCCGCTAACCCTTATGCACTTTTGAGTATCTGCAGCTCGTTTATAATCTCGGATCCCTTTGCCGAGAAAAACGTCTTTAAATTGATTCATTCCCGCATTAGTAAACAACAGTGTGGGATCACCATGCGGAACAACCGGAGCACTGTCTACAATCCTGTGGTCTTTATTTTTAAAGAAATCCAGAAACTGCCGTCTTATTTCCCGTGATGTCATATCAATTCCCAATATCTAAAAATTTAAGAGATCAAATATACAAAAACGAAATCATTCCGTTTGATTCCCGATATCGATAATTTTAATTTAATGCATTACAAACAAAAATCATTTTGAATATGAAATATAAAAGAGAAAACGGCGATATGCCGCTTGCCATTGAGGAATGGGGATGGAAGTATCATCATATCGGCATACCGACCAGTGAAAGTAAAGAAGGCGAAGTTTATCTCGGGGAGTTTGGTATGTATGTCACCGGATTTGAAACCAGCCCCTACGGAATTGAGTGGATGCGGTTTGAGGAGAATAGTCCCATATCCGGATTAATTCAAAAAGTTCCTCACATTGCATTTGTTGTTGAAAACCTGGATGAAGCTTTGAAAGGAAAAACTATTTTAAGCGAACCCAATTCTCCTTCGGAAGAAGTGCGCGTTGCCATGATTATACATAACGGGGCACCTGTAGAATTAATGGAGTTTACCGGAAATGATTGAGAAGATAAGTATCCACGGTAAATTAAAATTGATCGGCTCTTTCTGGGATCCTAAAATAATTGGCGGGTTAAACGGTCAACATATTAAGCTGGTTAAGTTCAGTGGTGAATTCGACGGGCATAAGCATGATAACGAAGATGAAATGCTCATGGTAGTGAAAGGTTCTTTAAAATACAGTTAAAAAATTAAACCCTGGAACTAAGCGAAGGGGAATTTGTTATTGTATCCAAAGGTACTGAGCATTGCCCGAAGGCGGAGGTACACGTCATGCTGTTTGAACCTGCATCAACGGTTAATACCGGTAATAACAGGAGCAGTAAAACGGTTGCAGACCCTGAATGGATTTATCGTAATCCTTTTGGTTTGTATTCTTCACTTTATAGTTTTAGATTTATCGGGATTTTTTCGAATAATTTATTAAGGAGTTAATATGCCGGTTAGACCTTCAGAAAAGGAAGAAGAATTTTTTGCAAGAGAAGAATTCGAAAGGAAAAAAAGACTCGAAGCCGAGAAACAATCGAAACTGGAGGCCGAAGGGAAAAAAAGATTAAAAGAACTTCATTACATGCATTGTCCCAAATGCGGTAACAAATTAATTGAAATTGAATACAAAAACATACTTGTTGATAAATGTTCAGCATGCGACGGTATCTGGCTGGATGCAGGCGAACTTGAAGAAATCTCAAAGCTTGAAAGTATTTCGCTAAATAGATGGTTCGGTGTCTTCAGGAAATAATACTTCTCAGTAAATGTTTAGAGTATTAAAAAGTAATACTGAATCTGCCGTCAATCAGGTCGATTAGCTTTTCGTCAGTTATGTTTTTATCTGTAGCTCTGAAACTCACAGTTCCTGTAATAATATCGTCGGTAATTTCTGTAACGTCGATAAGACTAAGATTTTCAAGGAAAATACCGTAGTAAGTTAATGTATCGTTGTAGCTATTCGATATGTAATCAATAGTTGCTTTTGCATTGTAAATAAACCCGTTGCCGTCCTCGCCTATTGCGTAAATTCTGGGTTCGTTCAGGTTTCGTATAAGTATTTTAACGGCAATTTCATTTAACCCCGAAGCGGGATTATCGAAACTCTGTATCCCTTCGATAACCTTAAAATTGCTCTGCCTGTATGCTTTAACCTTATGCGCTGAAAACTGTACGCCGTCTATCTCTGCAAAAAAAGTACCTTTAGAGTCAGCTCCCGGATCTACAATAGCGCTGCTGCCGTCGTCAGTTGAACATGAAGTTGCTATTAAAACCAGAACGGTAACTATTGAATATTTCAGTTTGCTCATGAATATTCCCGATTCAGTTATACAACTTGGGTTATGCAAACTTAAATATTCCGGAGTAATTAAGAAATGTAATTTGAAATCGGTTGTTATCAATGTAAAGATAAAAAGCTGTTCGTATGAACAGCTTTTTTACCGACTGGAGGTAATGCGTATACTTTGAATATTAAACCTGTATAATATACGATTACTGAGTGCTGATTAATCTTCAATAACAGCCAGGATGTCGGAACGCTGAATAATTTTGTACTCCTGCCCATCTACTGTAATTTCCTCACCGCCGTATTTTGCGAACAATATACTGTCGCCTTCCTTAATCTTTTCCTGTAAGTCTTCATCCGTTCCGACTGCAATTACTTTTCCCATTCTGGGTTTCTCTTTAGCAGTATCCGGAATAATAATTCCCGAAACTGTCTTTTCTTCTTCTACGGCAACCTGTACAAGTACTCTGTCGTCCATTGGTTTAACTTTCATTTTAACTCCTATCTTATATTTAGTAACTGATTAATTTTTGGTTTGTCGAATCCCACTATAGGTCGGTTGTTGATTAAAATAACCGGTACACCTGCCTGTCCGGTTCTTCTTCTCATATCAACTGCGGCTTTTTCATCCCTTGAAACATCTACATCGGTAAATCTGATGCTCTTTTCGCGAAAATACCTTTTTGCCTGATTACAAAATGTGCAAGTTGGTGTAGAAAAAACCACAACTTTAGGTTGAGCCTGATTCATATTTTGGATTCCTTAAATTTTCATCCCGGTTTGATGAAAAAAATAAGAAAAGGTTTCCATATTTCTTCTCTAAGGATAAACAAATTTGCCTGCTTTTAGCGAAAAGTATCAAAAATTTGTATTTTGAGAATCAATTTTAATTAATATTGAAAAATGAAGACAAATATAAAAAAAACAATAGATTTTGTTTTAATAATAATGGTATTTGCTATTACCGGTTCGTCAACTGCTTTTCTTTCGGGAATTATAATGAATGCTGTCGGTGCCGAGCCCTGGACATTCGGATTTGTTGCGGGGTATTTGTTCCTTATATTTCCGTTATATCAAGCGTTAACCCTCGTATTTGCTTTTATCTTCGGTAAATTTTCCTGGTTTTACTCCCGGCAGAGAAAAACTGTAATTAAAACAGTTGAATTATTCAAACGTGCTATCGGGAAAAATCCGGTTTCGGAGACTGAATAAAATCTAATTTTGATTGAACCGGAGTCTGATATTTATTATCTCCGGTCGGCTTCCGGTTCGTACCGGCGGTCCCCATAAACCCGCTCCGCAGGATACGTAATAATGCGTATTTTCTTTCTGTAAATACCCCCATCCCAGTTCATATACCATATCAATAATATAATTCATAGGCCACAATTGCCCGTTATGAGTATGTCCCGATACCTGCAAATCAACACCCTGTTCAAGAGCATCATTCAAGCCGAACGGCTGGTGATCCATCAGGATAACGGGAAGTGAATTATCCACACCCTCCATTATCTCATCAAGTGGCTTTCTGTTATTCGTTGTGAACTGCGATATTGCCCTGTCCTCTCTGCCTACCAGATAAAATTTATTATCAATAAGTTCGTATTCATCACGTAACAGTTTTATATCATGATCTATCAGGTACTGAACAGACGGTTCCACACCGCCAATATATTCATGGTTGCCCGTTATTCCGTAAACACCGTATCGTGCTCTGAACTGTCTTAACATTTTACCCGCATCGTTGCGGATTACCGGTTTGATATCCTCGTCTATTGTATCACCTGCAAGAAGTATCAGGTCGGGGTTCAGTGAGTTAGTACTATCGATAATTTTTTGAAGATACGAGTTGTTTATAACTATTCCCAAATGAATGTCGGATATCAGCACGATGTTAAGCACATCGAGATCCTTAACGGTTTTACTGATATTCAGTTCGACTGATTTGACGGTTAAGATACGTGTGTTTATGTGTCCCGCAAAGACCGTTATTATTATAACTGCAGCAAGAACGATTGCAGTAAAATTTCTGACCTTATCATAATTATCCATGATGATATCAGGGAATATACCGAACAGGTAATTAAACAGCCGGATAATATCGATAAGGAGTATCGACAGGAATGAATAGAACATTATAGCCAGCCAGAAAGAACCAATCCAGATTAAAGAGGTGGAGATGAATGGCATATCGTAGCTTTCGAGCAGTCTTCCGGCTATATATGATAGCACCAGGAATAAAAATATGACAAGCGAAAGTGTCCGGAACTGCTGGGGAATCAAGCTTAATATACGGCTGCCCACATAGTAATTTATAAGACCGTATACAGAAAATACTATTGAGAAAAAAATTATTTGAGCCATTGGTTTCATTCTGTGATGATTATTTTACGACCTTCTTTAATGCAAGTTCATAAAGAGTAACATATTTTTCAGCAGATCTGTTCCAGGAATAGTTGCAGCTCATTCCATTCATCTGAATTTTGTGCCAGACTTTCTTGTTATGGTAGTATTTTATGGCTCTTTCTACGGCGTTGGTCAGAGCAAAACCGTTGTAGTCTCTGAATGAAAATCCATTACCTGTTTCTTTTCCCAGGCTGCTGTATTCATCCCAGTCAAGTACTGTATCTGCCAAACCGCCTGTGTGCCTGACTATCGGCACAGTACCGTATTTTAGCGAGTAGATCTGGTTTAATCCGCAAGGCTCATAATGGGAGGGCATTAAAAACATATCCGAACCTGCTTCAATAAGATGGGCAAGTTCGTTGCTGTACCCTATATAGCAGGCTGCTTTGTCTGGTCTGTAGCTAGCAAATGTTTCGAACATGTCTTCATAGTAATTCTCACCGCTGCCGAGTATAATCCATTGACAGGGAAGGTGACTCAGGTATTCAAGTGATCGTGCAATCAGATCGAATCCTTTTTGTATTGCCAGGCGCGAAACTATACCTATAAGCGGGATATCGGGACTGAATGGAAGATTAAACTGTTCGCATAGAAATTTTTTGTTCTTCAACTTTCCGGACAAGTCGCTTGCGGAAAAATGGTACGGCAGATGTTTATCTGTCGAAGGATCCCAATCGTGATAATCAATGCCGTTAAGTATCCCGTATAAATCATGACTCCTGTATCTGAGAATATAATCCATACCTGCGCTGTATTCTTTTGTCATTATTTCTTTTGCATAAGTTTCACTAACGGTATTTATAATGTCCGCAAAAGAAATTCCCGTCTTCATAAAATTTACTGCGCTGTTATGTTCGACTTCGCCGAAGTTATAAAAATATTCATGTCTTATTTCCGCTTTATCAAGAACATCTTTTCCGAACTGACCCTGATAACCGATGTTGTGGATTGTATAAAGTGAAGCGGTGTGATGAAACAACTGGTCCCAGTTGTAATTGTCTTTGATGTATAATGGTATCAGACCCGTCTGCCAGTCGTTGCAATGAACAACATCAGGTTTCCAGTTTAACCGCTGGATAATTTCGAGCGTTGCTTTTGAGAATAATATAAATCTTTCTGCTTCATCGAGATCGTCGGTATAAATTGTTTCTCTGTAGAAATAAGGTTGAAAATCTACAAAGTATACGTCAACATCTGATTTGGGAAGTTTTGCTTTATGAACGTGCACCTTCTGGTCGATGCCGGAAACACGAACCGGCATTGAACCTATCCATTGCTGATATTCGAGTCCGTATTTTTTTTCATCGATTAGCCCGTATTTGGGAGTAAAGATTTTTACATTATGACCAAGCTCGTTTAAAACTTTGGGAAGAGCCCCGGCTACATCGGCAAGTCCGCCGGTTTTTGAAAACGGGTAAACCTCACTGGCAACGAATGCAATGTTCATTGATTATCTGCTATTGGTTAATGAAACAGGTAAAGATATAAAATAATTGAATACACTTCTAAACAAAATCCTTGTTGTTATCCTGATAGTAAATGATTGAAACAGTTTTAAAGATAACTTTTAACTATCGATAGTGCATGGGAATAGTAACCCGTTCCGAAAAGGTTCAGATGATTCATAACATGATAGAGTTTATATATATCTATTCTTTCTTCCCAACCTGAAGGCAGAGGATAGTGTTCATTGTAAGCTTTATAAAAACCGGAATCGAAACCGCCGAAGAGATAAGTCATCCCGAGATCAGCTTCCCGGTGTCCATAATATACAGCAGGATCGATCAGAACAGGATTGCCGTTTTCATCTGTCATGTAATTCCCGCCCCACAGATCGCCGTGAAGTACACACGGTTTTTCTTCACTGCCTTCAAGTATTAAGGGCACCCTTTTTTCTAATTGCATAAATGAATTACTGAAACTATCAGATACGTAACCGTTCTGCTCAGCAAGTCTGTACTGGTACAGTAATCGGTTGTTCCAGTAGAAATCAATCCAGTTAATACTTCTGGGAAGATTGATTTGAGGAGTTGAGCCGATAAAGTTATTCTCGAAAAATCCGAATTCATCGGATGTGAATTTATGCATTTCAGCGAACTGCATGCCGAAGATTTCGGAAAAGTTTTTTTTCCTGCTGCCCGATCTGATATACTCAAGCACAAGCATCTCATTATCCTGATGAACAACGTGCGGCACGCGAATGGCATTTGATTTTTCAAGTTCTCTTAGCCCGTTCGCTTCATTACGCAGGATGGCGCTTCCTACAGAACTGTAAGATTTGACAAAATATTTTGCACCTGACGAGGTTTCTACTATTCTTGCGTCGGCTATACAGCCGCCACCTGCAGAGCTGTCGGAAATAATTTTCTCTTTGAGTATACTTTCAAGTCTGTCCAACTATATTCCCAAGCCTTTAACTTTTCAGACTAAGTCCGTAAATTCAATCCATTATTTCAGGATGGTCGGATTTAATTTTTTCAAGCAGTCCGGCGCATGCATCTTCCAGCAAATCGAGAACATGTTCAAACCCTGCCGGTCCGCCGTAATAAGGATCTGGAACTTCATCGGCATCATACTTAGTGCAGAAATCAGTCATCATTTTAATTTTATCAAAGTACTTCCCTTCGTAATCCATACTGATTACATCGGCATAATTTTCTTTATCCATTGTTATTATGTAATCAAATTTATCGAGGTCTATATTGCGGATTTTACGGGCGATACTGGTTAAATTATATCCTCGTCTCAGAGCATGCCTTCTCATTCTCGGATCCGCCTGTTCGCCTTCATGATAAGCAAGTGTTCCCGCGGAGTCGCATTTTATTTTATCCTGCAAACCTGCTTTCTCTATCAGTCCGTTCATTACAGCTTCACCGCTGGGTGACCGGCATATATTACCCATACAAACAAATAATACGTTGATCATAAAACTCAGTAAATATTTTAAATTTTGATGTGCAATATATGCAAGTAATAAAAAGCAACAAAAAAAAACCGGATATAAACTGAATGACTATGAATAGCATCACTGGTTTTTCTGTAAATCCGTATAAAGTCGTTCCGTATAAATAAACTCGAACTTAGCGGGATTTATTATTCTTTTCTGATCCTCGGTTATTATTACCTCGGTTCTCGTAAGCCAGGAATTTACCATTTCACGGTTTTGAAGCGGTACAAACCAAAGCGATCCGTCTATCAGTTCCATTACTGCTCCCTGATTATGCAGCGTTTTTATGTTATGAAGATACCCGGTTGAATAACCGAAAAAAACTTCGGATACTCTGCGTATTCCTATCTTCGAATCCTTGAAATAGAAATATCCTTCATCAATTATTTCGTCGAGCACGACAATAATTTCGGAAAGATTCACACCGATAAATAATCTGTCGGTATTCCACTCGG
Source organism: Melioribacteraceae bacterium (assembly GCA_016927595.1). GTDB lineage: Bacteria > Bacteroidota > Ignavibacteria > Ignavibacteriales > Melioribacteraceae > PGYT01. The sequence goes on from JAFGMI010000023.1 coordinate 18,154, forward strand.
TACCGTTTGAGAGAGTGATTTTATTCCGCTCGATGTTCAGGATTGTTGCGGTGAAATATCTTACTTCGTTAAAATTAGTGTTTCTTGTCTCTATCATTCCACTGCAGCCGGATATGATAAATGTTGAGAAAATTAGTGCATATATGTTGTATCTATAACTTGACATCATAACCAGCTTTCTCTTTTATTTCAATCGGTTAATTTCTCTTTTACCGGAAACAAAAATTAAGGTATATTCATTCGTATAATTATTCCACAAGGAACAAAACAGCTGCACAAATTTGTTTGTTTTTATAAAGGAGACTATTTTTGGCTTAATACCGTTTGGTACAACTTCTTCAAACCTATAAAATATGAATATTACAAGCAATTCAAATATTGGTCGGGACACTTAAACAAATACAATTTTCAGGGGATTTATTATGGAATATACCAACCTCGGCAGAACGGGACTGAAAGTCAGCACATTATGTCTGGGTACAATGAATTTCGGACCTTATGCGGACGAAAAAGACAGCTTTAAAATTATGGACAGAGCACTTGAACTGGGAATAAATTTTTTTGATACGGCAAATGTTTACGGTGCGATGTGGGACCCCGACGGAATCGGAAACACCGAGAAGATTCTTGGAAATTGGTTTAGAGAAGACAGCAGTCGCCGGGACAAGATAGTTCTTGCTACAAAAGTTTACGGTAAAATGGGAGAAGGTGTAAACGACAGGGGGCTTTCCGCTTATCATATAAAACGCGCATGTGAAGCCAGTTTGAAACGTATAGGAACTGACCATATCGACTTGTACCAGATGCATCATATCGACCGTTCAGCGCCCTGGGAAGAGGTATGGCAGGCTATGGAACAACTGGTGCATGAAGGAAAGGTAACATACATCGGCAGCAGTAATTTTGCAGCATGGAATATAGCTGAAGCCAATACGATTGCAAAACAGCGGAATTTTATGGGACTTGTTTCCGAGCAGTCAATTTACAGCCTGCGCAACCGTCATATTGAACTGGAAGTAATTCCCGCATGTGAAAAGTTCGGATTGGGGTTAATTCCATGGAGTCCTTTGGGAGGCGGTATATTGTGCGGTGTGCTGGATAAAAAATATGATGGAAGAAGAAACCGTGAGCCGCTTCAGAGATCGGTTGAAAAACTGAGACCACAAATTCAAAAGTATGAAAAACTATGCGGGGAAATCGGATATAATCCTGCTGATGTTGCACTGGCATGGGTGCTGCATAATCCAGTTGTAACAAGCCCTATTATCGGACCAAGGACTATCGAACAGCTGGATGAAAATGTAAAGGCTGCAGAACTGAAACTTGATAATGGAGTACTTGAGAAACTGGATGAAATTTGGCCAGGTCCCGGTAATCAGGCGCCGGAAGCTTATGCCTGGTGAGAGTAAAAATGGCAGGTGATGTTAATTATGGAATTTCCGCGGAAATGTCTTTCCCTGATGAATCAAAAGCTGCAACGCAGGAAATCCGTATGCCCGAACCTGTTAATGATGTAAAAGTATATCTTAATAGAATAGACCTTGTACATCAGCAAATATCCGGCAACAAATGGTTTAAGCTGAAGTATAATCTTCAGCTCGCACGGCAGCTGGGATTTGATAAACTTCTGACGTTCGGCGGAGCTTATTCCAATCATATTGCTGCAACCGCAGCAGCCGGTAAATTATACGGTTTCCGGACCATAGGAATTATAAGAGGTGAGCAGCATTTGCCGCTCAATCCCACACTTGATTTTGTCGTCGAACAAAAGATGGAAATTCATTATTATAGCCGTGCGTTTTTCAGAACGCGGAATACCCTGGAGTTCTTTGATAATATAAGAAAGAGATTCGGGAAAGACGTTTATATTCTTCCCGAAGGAGGAACGAATGAGTTGGCAGTTAAGGGATGTTCGGAAATCCCCGGAATGATAGATTCCGAATACGATTATTTGTGTACAGCGTGTGGTACGGGTGGCACGATTTCGGGACTTATTGCAGGCTCAGAAAAAAAGAAGATTATCGGTTTTTCAGCATTGAAGGGAGGAGATTTCCTTATAAGAGATGTTGAGAATCTTCTGATGAAATCGACGGGCAAGAAATTTAATAACTGGATTATTAATACGGATTATCACTGCGGCGGTTATGCAAAAGTGAATGATGAACTTCTTTCATTTAAAGAGAAGTTTGAATCGATTAATGGGATTGAACTGGATTATATTTATACCGTTAAAATGCTTTACGGAATTCAGGATATGATAATTAAACGACAATTTGAATCCGGTTCAAAAGTAGTTGCAATTCATACCGGCGGAATCCAGGGAAATGTGGGAATGAGGATGAGACTTCATCCAACAGGATTTATAAAACAATAAAACTTTTTCAATACTTTTAACGTCTATTACACGATAGGTATTTTTACAAAAAGAGGGATTAATATCATGTTGAAAAGAATCATTGCACTATTATTTATTGCGACATATCTCTTTGCAGATAATATACCGGAAGGATTCACAAAGGTTAAAGAACTCGGCGGTATAACCGAGTATACGCTTGATTCGAACGGATTAACTGTGCTGCTTATGGAAAATCATTCGGCACCCGTTATAACTTTTATGGTAACTTACCGCGTGGGCTCGCGTAATGAAGTTACCGGTAATACAGGCTCTACCCATTTGCTGGAACATCTGATGTTTAAGGGGACAGAAAAATATAATAAAGCTAATGGCGGTCACATTGATGCCACTCTTGGAAACATCGGAGCCAGGCTTAACGCTACCACGTGGCTTGACAGAACCAATTATTACGAGACTATCCCGAGTGATTATCTTGAACTTGCTGTTGATATAGAATCCGACAGGATGAGGAATCTTTTACTTAGAAAGGAAGATAAAGATTCGGAAATGACCGTTGTGCGTAACGAGTATGAGAGAGGAGAAAACAGTCCGTTCAGTGCTTTGAATAAGGAAATATGGGCTGCTGCTTTTCAGGCTCACCCGTATCATCATTCAACCATCGGATGGAAATCGGACATAGAGAATGTACCCATGGAAGATTTAAGAGATTTTTATAATACATTCTACTGGCCTAATAACGCAACAGTAACAGTGATAGGCGATTTTAAGACTAACGAGGCATTGAGCTTAATTAAGAAATATTACGGGCAGATAACCAGGTCGCCTCATGAAATTCCAGAGGTATATACGGTTGAGCCGGAACAGCAGGGTGAAAGAAGAGTTTCTGTTAAACGTGCCGGACAAGTTGGAGTTGTAGGAATTGGACATAAAAAACCAGGTGCCAGTCATGCCGATACTTATCCGCTTGAAGTTTTAAGCAGAATTTTATCCGATGGTAAAACCAGCAGGTTCTATAAAGCGCTGGTGGATCAGGGTAAAGCGGTTGATATTTTCAACTTCAACTTTCCTTTCAAAGATCCCAACCTCTTTGTCAGTTATGCATTCCTTACTCCCGGCGCTACGCATGAAGAAGCTGAACAAATTATACTTGATGTGTTCGAGAAAATTAAATCCGAGGGTGTTACCGCCGATGAAGTTAACAGAGCAATCAGTCAGATAACTGCAGAAACAGCCTTCGACAGGGACGGTTCATTCTCGATTGCAAACGAGATAAATACTGCAATTGCTATGGGGGACTGGACATTCTACGTCAACTATCCCGATAATATTAAGAAAGTTACACCGGAAGACGTTAAACGTGTTGTTGAACAGTATTTCATAGAGAAAAACAGAACAACTGGCTATTTCATCCCTAAATCATCTGCTCAGCAGGCTTCGGCAAACGGTCCAAGTATGCGGTCGGAATACAAGACCTTCAATTATTATCGGGATCCGGAATTGACTACGCTGAACGATCACACTGGTTCTAACCCTGTTATTACACCTATCCAAAATACAGGTATAGCCGATAATATTAACGATAGTAACATCGCCGGAATTAGGGTTATAACAGCAAAAACCGGCGTTAAGGATGTCGTTACATTCCGCGGAAGTTTTGCTGCAGGCGATCATTTCAGTCCTGAATCGAACAAGGCGATTGCCGATCTTACTGGAAATATGCTCGATAAAGGGACGCAGAAAAATGATAAGTTCAGTCTCGCTGAAAAACTTGAAAATCTGGGTGCTTCAATTAACTTTTCTGTAAATACACACCAGCTTGCATTTAACGGGAGATGCCTTTCTAAAGATGCTAGGGCGGTAATTGAATTGCTGGCTGAGCAATTGCGTTTTCCAGCAATGAATCAGGAAGAGTTTGATAAACTTAAAAAACAGCGTATTGGCGAATGGAAGCAGGTGCTTGACAATACTAATACCAGAGCCTCGGAAAAGCTTAACGAATTAATATTTCCTGATGAACATCCTAATCATGCAGCTACAATTGAAAAACTTATTGAAGATGCCGATAAAGCAACACTTGAGGAAGTCAAGGAATTCCATGATAAATATTACGGACCACAGTCAATGATATTGGTTCTTGTCGGCGATATCGATGATAAGATAATTTCAGAGGCGGTAAAGATTTCATTTAACGGCTGGGCTGGTGGAATAGATTACCCCGAATATGATCGCGCAGATTATCAAACTCTTAACAAAACCGAAATAGTTAAACTTGAAGACAAAACAAGTGCAACTCTTACAATTGGTCAAATAACAAAACTTAAAAGAAGCGATCCTGATTATGTGGCTTTCTACGTGGCTAACCAGTCATTCGGCGGTGGAAGTTTCACTGCCAGACTGCTGTCGATAATCCGCGATGACGAAGGACTCACTTATGGAATATTCTCCAGTCACAATGATGATATTTACAGCGACGGTGCATGGTCTATTTCCGGAACTTTCTCACCCGATTTGCTTGGGCAGGGTTATTCATCAACAATGCGCGAATTAAAAAGATGGATTAGAGACGGCATAACCGAAGATGAACTTGCAGACACAAAATCGAGATTAATCGGCTCATACAAGGTAAACCTTGAGACAACAAACGGAATGGCTCGTCAGATTTTGAGCTTCGTAGAAAGAGGTTTCGGTATTTCCTACATGGATGAATACCCTAATCTTATCCAGGCGCTTACCGTTGATGAAGTTAATAATGTTGTTAAGAAGTATATTGATCCGGATAAACTTGTAACTGTTGTAGCGGGTTCCGTTAAAATGGACGATTTGAAAATAAGAAATTAATCCGATTTATAACATTCCCGGGGAATGCGGCTCCCGGGAATTATTTTTATTTGTTTCTCTTTCCTGATTATTCTATTATTATACAACATATCCTATTTTATATAAATTATTTAACCTTTGGGAGGTTTCATGCGTTTTATGATTAATAAGATTTTCTACATCCCGGTTTTGTTTCTGTTAAGTTCGCTAATGCAGGCTCAGCCCGAACTGCCAAGGTTAAGCCCTTCGGCAACCGCTTATCAGAAAATAGGAACTACGGATGTAACTATAAATTATTGCAGACCGGCTGTAAAAGACCGAAAAATATGGGGTGAATTAGTTCCGTTAGGAAAAGTCTGGCGCACCGGTGCTAATGAAGCAACAACCATAGAATTCGGTTCCGATGTAAAACTTGAAGGAGAAGTGGTAAAAGCCGGCAGATATGCTTTGTTTACAATACCGGACGAATATGAATGGACGCTAATCTTAAATACTGACGCTGACCAATGGGGAAATTATAATTACGATAAATCAAAAGATGTGCTTAGGGTAAAACTTAAACCTGAAGAAAATCATTTTCATGAAAGAATGCTGTTCCAGTTCATTTTTGAGTCCGCCATGGTTAGTGTGGTAAATCTTGCATGGGAATACTTAAAAGTGTCCTTTAAAATCGAATCGCATCTTTCCGATCCTGAAAGCAAAGATGTCAGACTCAGCCCGTTTTCAAAAATAAAGCAGAGAGTCGGTTTAACGGATGTAACAGTTACCTACGGCGCTCCCGGAGTAAAAGAGCGTAAGATCTGGGGTGAACTGGTTCCTTACGATAAAATCTGGAGAGCGGGAGCAGACGAGGCAACGACTTTCGAATTCAGTGCTGATGTAAAATTGAACGGGAATAAAGTACCTGCTGGGAGATATTCATTTTTTACAATCCCTTCGGAGGAGAACTGGATTATAATTCTTAACAGAACACCCGATCAGTGGGGCGCATATAGGTATGATGCCTCACTGGATTTGATGCGCTTTGAAGTAACTCCCGTTTCAAGTGATCATCCTCATGAAAGATTGAAATACGGTGTGGAAGATATTTCAAATAATGGTGCAGTTTTGTTTTTAGCGTGGGAGAAAATAAAAATTCCAATAAAAGTCGATGTTGATACGGAAGAACAGGTTCTTAAAAATATCGAAATAGCTGTTAGTGAAAAACCAGATGACTGGTTAAGATATGCACGTGCTGCAAATTATGCATTGGAAAATAATATATATCTCGATAAAGCTATGAACTGGGTAGATAACTCCCTTGAGTTGTATCAGCACTACTGGAATAATTTTATCAAAGCGCACTTACTGTTTAAGAAAGGTGACAAAAAAAACTCGCGGGAGTTCCTGAATATTGCATGGAATCTCGCCAGGAAAGATTCCAGTACACTAAAAAACGCCGAGCCCGGATTCAGAGAACTTGAGGCTAAACTTAAGTAGCGAACTATTATTATTTTTGAACTGTTTTAACACAGAGACAAGGTGATAAAGGATGATCGCTGAGTCTCTGTTTTTTTTTGTTTATAATTGTATTTATGAAAAAGTTTGAAATACCCGAAAAATATAAAAGCTCGATTATTACCCGTATAAAAAACAACAGAAAACTCGAGGATCCCCGCAAACAGAACTTTGAACCGACTGAGCTCGATTTCGGTCCCGTTCGGTTTAATATTGCCCGTCATTTCGGATTCTGTTACGGTGTTGAGAATGCAATAGAAATCGCATATAAAACCATTGATGCTAATCCTGGCAAAAGAATTTACCTGCTCAGTGAAATGATACATAATCCCGGCGTTAATGACGATCTGCTAAGCCGCGGTGTGCAATTTTTAATGGATACGAAGGGGAATCAATTAGTTGAGTGGGACAAACTAAAGCCCGATGATGTGGTAATTATTCCGGCATTCGGCACAACATTGGAAATAGAAAAAAAGTTAAACGAACTGGGGATTGATCCTTATAAGTATAATACGACATGTCCCTTCGTTGAAAAAGTATGGAACCGGGCTGCTTCTCTCGGAAAGGAAGATTATACAATTGTAATTCATGGTAAACATGATCATGAGGAAACGCGCGCTACTTTCTCGCACAGCAGATCCAATTCACCCGCTGTTGTTGTGAGGGATATTGAAGAAACAAAATTCCTCGCCAAAATAATATCGGAAGAAATTGACGGCAATATGTTTTATGAATTTTTTAAGAGCAGGTATTCCGGGGGATTTGATGTTAAAAAAAATCTGAACAAAATAGGCGTCGTAAATCAGACCACAATGCTTGCCTCTGAAACACAGAATATAGCGGATTATCTGAAACTGACTATGGTAAAAAAATATGGCGGGGAGAAAATAAAAGACCATTTCGCAGATACACGGGACACACTTTGTTATGCCACTAATGACAACCAGAATGCCACACTTGGTTTGCTGAAAAAGGAAGCTGACTTTGCCATTGTAGTCGGCGGATACAACAGTTCAAACACAACGCACCTTGTTGAACTGTTGGAAAAAAAATTCGAAACATATTTTATTTCGTCCGCTGATAAAATAATTTCAAAATCGGAGATAAATCATTTCGATATTCATGCGAAAAAGGAAAAGACTTCTTATAATTTCATTCCGGATAAAAAGAAGGTTGATATTGTTGTAACCAGCGGAGCTTCCTGCCCCGACGCTGTTGTTGACGATGTGCTTAATAAAATATTGAAATACTTTGGGAATCATAAGGCTATTAGCAAGGTCTTTCAGACAGAACCGTAGTATTTGTTTTTTTTACATGATTAGTTTAGTTTCAAACCTTTGAAAAGATTGTTCTATAAAATTCAGGAATCCTCCCATGAAGAAAGTATTAATCCTTTTATTATTATTTGTTTTATCATCATGCAGTTCGAGAAGTCAGCTGAATAATGATTATTCATCGGGCGCATTTGATACATCTTACGCTGTACCGATCCTGGAACAACTCGCTTCCGACAAATATGAAGGAAGGGAAGCCACAACGGAAGGAGCCAACAAAGCTGCTCTATTAATTACAGATAAATTAAAGAATTACGGTTTATTACCTTACGGAGATAACGGTACTTATTATCAAAACATTGTATTTAATTCCTCTAGACTGAGCGAAAGTTCTATGGTTCTATTGGTAAACGAGAACGGTGAGAACGATACATTGAAAATCGGTGATGATTTTGTAACCATGATGTCAAGGTCAGGATTCAGTAATGCCGCCACTGATCCGATGCCGGTAGTCTTTGCCGGATATGGAATTGTTGCGGACGAATATGGTTATGATGACTATACATACATTGATCCGCGAAATAAAATTGTTGTCATGGTACCTGGCGAACCATACAGCGAGAACGAAGAGTTTTTCGACGGCTCGAAACCAACAGATCATAGCAGTCCGTTTACCAAAATGAGAACCGCACGACAGAAAGGCGCTGCCGGAGTTCTGCTGATTCCCGACGATGAGTACCTGAGCTACTGGCAATATCTTAGAAGATCGATAACAAATGAAACACTGAGTATTGATGAGGGAACCGGAGAGTCAGGAATTCCTGCTGGATTAATTTCAATAGGAGCTGCGAAAAAAATATTCAGAGATGAAAGTATGTCATTTGAAACCCTCGAAAGCATTATGAAAAATAACGAACTTCCCGAGGCATTTGAGCTGTCAAAGAAAGCGGTAATGGATCTGAAGGTTATAAGTAGCAGGAAAAACGGAAAAAACATCGTTGCACTTCTGCCGGGAAATGATCCGGATTTGAGCGATCAGTACATAACTTTAGGAGCTCATTATGATCATGTGGGGGTTACCGATGGTGAGGTATTTAACGGTGCTGACGATAACGCTTCGGGAACTACTGCGGTTCTCGAGAGTGCCAGATTACTTTCAGCAGCAAAGTTAAATAGTCGTCCCATCATATTTATTCTTTTTACAGCTGAAGAGAAGGGTCTGCTCGGCTCTAAATATTTTGTTGATAATTTCGAACCTATCGATAATATACTGGTTAATATAAATGTTGATATGACAGGCAGGGAAAGTATCGATTCTATTCATGTCATCGGGAGCAACAGAGTGAGCGGGGAATTTCACGAAATGATCAAAAAGGTAAATCAGGAAACCGTTAATTATTATCTGGATTATTCATTGAGTGATACAAGATTGTTCAGGCAGAGTGATCATTATTCCTTTGCACAGAAAAACATTCCCGTTGTATTCTTTTTTGACAACATGAGAATTGATCTGCACCGTCCTTCGGACGATGTGGATAAAATTAATTTCACAAAAGTGTGTAAAACTTCACACCTTATATCTAATCTTGCACTGGAAGTTGCTAATCTGAACCACAGACTGAAATAATTTAATGGGCGTTCACTTGAGCGCCCATTTGATCATAAAACTATACATTCGCGTAGTCTTTTTCCCTTAATTAATGAATCAAAGTGCTGAAAACAATTGGCTTTAAAGTTGTTGGTCATTTGCGAATCTATTGGGGGATAAATGTTTAGCAAAAAAAATTTTACTTGTCTGCCGGTAATTCTTTTACTGATCTTCACCGCATGTTCCGGTCCGGCTTTATTTAATGTGCAACCAGAAGATAAAAACTACGAATGGTACCAGGGCAGAAAAATACTCACCGGTGTTCAGGACAGTGTTATTGTTTCATTGAACTTTGAACATCAGGAACAGAATAATTTTGTTTTTTATTTATACGTTAAAAATGAATCAAGTGTGTATCTGAACATTGATCCCGCCGGAATATTTTTTGTTTCGGATCGTCTGCCGGAGGTAAAAAACAGGATTTACGCTTATGATCCTGAAAAGGAAATTGAAAACATTAATCTGAATATTAATGATCTCAAAGAAGGGCAAAAGGTCGAGAGGGGAGCGAATTGTTTATTCGCAGCATTCGATGTGGTTGCGGATATATTTGAAGGCGATGGAGAAGAAGCCGCCGCGGATGCCGGATACTGGGTTGATGAAATGATCGCAGATGAAGAGGAATATGAAATTAATCATGACATTCTTAATCAAAGGAAAATGTTCTGGGAAAACGAAACTTTCCGCATTACTGCTTTGAAAAAAGACGGCGAAGCAGGGGGTCTGATTTTTTTTCCGGTTATAGAAACATTAAACCAATTTACGGTTGTAATTGAGATCAATGAGAAGGTGTTCAGGTTTGGTTTCAGGCAGATTAAACGGTGATGTAAAAAGGGAAGACTGCAGCAGCTTCCCCTTTTGCGAATATATAAACAAACAGGTTTTTTAAGAATTTAGTTGGTGTAAAATTCGGATTGATAAACCTCTGTTTTCGTTGACGATTCGCTGCTTATTTTAAAATGTCTTACAAGGTTGTACAATCCTTCAGTAAGTGAATTCAGATTTTCGGCAGCGTGTGCAATTCCCTGAATACCTGATGTATTTTCATTTGTAACATTATTTATTGAGGAGATATTTCTGCTTATTTGTTCTGAAGTAGAGGACTGCTCCTCAATAGCCGAAGCAACCTGTTCGATCTGTGATATTACAGATTCGGTGCTGTTTAATATCTTTCTTAATGATTCTTCAAGATCTTCGTTGTTCCTGATTCCGTTGTTTACTGCATTCTTGGCATCCGCCATTGAATCATTGGCTTTCCTGGCTTCGCTCTGAATTGTCTTGATGGTATCCGCAATTTCCTTTGTTGCTTTAGTGGTTCTTTCAGCAAGCTTTCTTACTTCATCAGCAACAACTGCGAAACCCCTGCCTTGTTCGCCCGCCCTTGCGGCTTCAATAGCAGCATTAAGCGCAAGAAGATTGGTCTGATCGGCAATATCGTCGATAACCTGAGCTATGGAACCAATCTGAACAGACTGGCTGGCGAGCGAGGAAATTAATTCGCTCGTTTGTTTTGCCGAATCTGAAATATCCTTCATACCGTTCTTAGCATTTGCGAGCTTTGAAACTCCTTCGGTTGCATAACTACCCGCGTCTTTTGCCGAATTCGATACCACGCTGGAATTGTTCGCCGTTTCGAGCGATGTTCTCGCCATCTCTTCAATTGCGCTTGCAATTTCCTGTATCTGCAAAAGCTGCTCCTGTGCACCGGCAGCCATCTGCTCGGAGCTGGATGAAATTGTGCTCGATGAATCACGGGTAGACTGAACAGCTCTGGCTACAGATGCTATAACATTGTTCAATGAGTTTACAAGCTGATTAATGCTTTGTTTTATTTTCCCGTGGTCACCTTTATATTCACTTTCTATTTTAACAGTTAGATCACCCTGTGCAACCTTTCCGAGAACAGCAACTCCTTCGTTTATGGGCTTGATTAAGTGGTCGAATGTTTCATTGAATCCCGTAACAATTTTATTGTAAACTCCCTTGTGTTTTGCAGCATCTACCCGCACTTTTAATTCGCCGTGATAAGCAGCTACCGCCAGTGTTTTTACATCGTCAGAAAGATTGTTCAAAGATTTCTTGATTTCATTTATTGCTATTCCAAGTTTATCACCATCTGAGAGTTGTTCAATTTCAACTGCAAGATTTCCGTTCGCCATCTCGTGAACCGCCTGAGCCTGACCGCCAAAGTTTTCCTGTAGTGCTGATACAGATGAAATTAATGTGCCAATCTCGTCGGTCCTTGTTCCTCTCAGATTGCTCCTTAATTCAAAATCGACTCTTCCCTGCGATAGTTTTTTAATTGCATCAATTGAACTGAATAAATCTGCCAGGAAGTTTCTCTTAAACACATAAATCAGAATTACCGCAATCAGTCCTATACTTGCCATTATTAGTATTACACTCAATACTCTCTGGTTATAAATGAATGCAAACGTATCTGCCATCGAATAGCGTATACTTATCACAGCAAGCACGTCTCCAACTCCGCCTTCGTGACAGCTAAGGCACGATTCATCTGCGATTACAGGTTCAACAGCTCTGAATACATCTGTTTCATTATATTCTTCCAGCATATACTTTTTCTCTTTCGATGATAAAACAGCCCTCTCTTCTCTATCCATTTCTTTTGCTGCATCACTGTCAATTAAGCCGGAGGGTATTACGGTTAAATCAACAATGTTGTCTATCTGCTTTGCTTTTTCAAGAAAGGGTTCAACGTCTGTGGAACCTTCCGACATCGCGAAGTAAAGTGATTCAACAGTCACCTTGCTTAATTCGTGGAGAGCTTCATTTTTTTGTTCGGTAATATTGTTTTCAAAAATTGAACAAAGAACTCCCATTGATATTCCGATCAGGACCACCAGAGATATACAGATTAAACCAGCCAGCTTTTTAAGTATGGAACTTGCAATAGAAGAAAACATAAAGATAACCCACTTTGTCTGAATAATGTTAGTATTTCATGATTATGTTCGAATTACTTTAAGATAAGTTTAGCCGTATTAGTAAACTTTTTGGTAAATTTTTTTAGATTCCCGGTAACAATTACAAGTAGTTTGAAATAGTAAATATTTAATTTAGAAGCAAATTTGATATTATTAAACACATGAAAGAAAAGGCTTGCATTAAATAAATCAATTGTTTTATTTTTTGCGGACATTTGGCTGGATGTAAATATGAAAAAAATTATTGCTGTTGTTTTACTGCTATTAAGTATTTCATGTGGTGGTCCCGAATATATGCCTCCGGAAATCCATTCTCTTAAACTTGTAAATAAAATTACAGGCGCAGATGCCGCTGCTTATGTCAACAAAATTCATTACGGGGACGTTGCCGGCGAAAGAAACGAAATCGGCTTCTATTCCGGAAAAGAAGGTGAAGCAACTTTGTACCTAACCTATTATAACAGTAAAGAAGAAGCCGTTCAGGACGAGAAAAAAATGACAGAGAAGATATCGCCACTAAATTCTGTTTTTATCAATGGTTCATTCATAGAAATTAACGACAAACGTTTCTACCGAACATTCGGGATGGGACAGACACATTTTATTTTCAGCAGTTCAAATGTTCTTATATGGTTTTCGGCTGAAACAGTTGTTGCAAAGAAATTATTAATAAGGTATCTGGAATACATTAACTAAAACGGGAAAAAAGATGAAGCGATGCCTATCGTACTATTTAATGCTGTTTACGGTTTTGTTTTTCACTGTAAAAATTCACGCGCAGCAGGCTGATAAAAATATCAATAATTCCGATATAAAAAGTGCAAGCAAAATTATTGGACTGGAATTCAATGAACCGGAAATTGATTCGATGCTGCCTGACCTTATCAGTCAATTAGAGGACTTCCGAAACATTAGAAAAATTATTATTGAGAACGGTACTCCTCCGTCACTAATATTTAATCCGATTCCCGCTGGCTTTACTGTTTATCATAAAGCAAGCAGCCTGAAACTGAGTGATTATTCAAAAACCTCGTTGCCGCTTGATGAAAATAAGCTGGCATACCTTTCCGTCGGTCAGCTGGCGCATCTTTTAAGAACCGGACAGATAACATCGGTAGAATTAACGAAGCTGTACATAAAGCGTTTAAAGGAGTATGATCCCGTACTTCAGTGTGTTATAACGCTTATGGAGGAATATGCCATGCAGCGTGCATCGGAAGCAGACAAAGAAATATCCAAAGGAAACTACAGGGGAGTATTACATGGTATTCCATTCGGCGTAAAAGATCTGCTCGCGGTTAACGGTTATAAAACAACATGGGGTGCCGTACCGTACAAGGATCAATATATAGATGAAACAGCAACAGTTGTCCGCAAGCTTGAAGATGCGGGAGCTGTACTTGTCGCCAAACTTAGCATGGGTGCTCTGGCATGGGGCGATGTTTGGTTCGGAGGAAAAACCAGGAATCCCTGGGATACATCCGCCGGCTCAAGCGGATCCTCGGCTGGTTCTGCATCGGCAGTATCTGCCGGTCTTTTGCCGTTCGCTATTGGTACGGAGACATGGGGTTCAATTGTATCACCTTCTACGGTGTGCGGAGTTACTGGTTTAAGACCCACTTACGGACGCGTTAGCCGAACCGGCGCGATGGCATTGAGCTGGTCTATGGATAAGATTGGTCCCATATGCAGAAACGCAGAAGATCTTGCGATAGTATTTAATTCCATATATGGTCCGGACGGCATCGACCAGACACTGTATAATTATCCTTTTAATTATAATCCGGAAATAAACTTCAGCGATCTGAAAATAGGCTATTTAAAAAATGACTTTCAGAAAAATTATCCATTCCATAAAAATGATTCCCTGACTCTTGAGAAATTAAAAGAACTGGGGGCGGAGTTAATACCAATTGAATTACCCGATTCCAGCGTGAGGCATATCTCCTGGATTTTATCGGCAGAAGCTGCAGCTGCCTTTGATGAACTTACAAGATCAGGCAAAGATGATTTGCTCGTCCGCCAGATCAGAAACGCATGGCCCAACGTATTCCGTGCCTCGAGATTTATTCCGGCGGTGGAGTATATAAACGCCAACAGGATAAGATATGAGTTGATCAGAAAGATGGAAACTATTATGAAGAGTATTGATCTTTATGTCGCGCCTTCATGGACTGGTGATAATCTTCTGCTTACAAACCTGACCGGGCATCCCTGCGTTGTTCTGCCAAATGGATATTCCGATGAAGGTACGCCGACGAGTATTACTTTTATCGGACGCCTGTTTGATGAGGGACGGCTGATTGCATTTGCAAAGAAGTATCAGGACGAAACGGATTTTCACCTGAAGAGACCGGTGGTTAAAAAATAGTTCTTTAATAAATCATTTGAATTTATTTACGATGTACACGCCGGCAATAATTAATGCTATGCCGGCAAAATGAAAAGGGTAAAGTATTTCGCCGTCAATTATACCCCATCCTATTGCAGCGATCGGAATTAAATAGGTTACAGTGGAAGCAAACACAGCCGAAGTATTCTGAATTATTCTATTGAATAATATCAAAGCAAATGCGGTACCGATGGAAGATAGTATAAAAATATAAATTAATGAGCTCCACGCTTTATCATTATTTGCCATTACGTCGGTAAAGTCGGAACTGAAAACATAAATTAATGCAATGGGTCCCACGGTTAAAAAAGTAAATGAAGTTAATGTAACCGAATTTATATTCATGAAATATCTCTTCACCATGTTGCCGGCGAAACCGTAACAGATGGTCGCCGTTATTACAAACAATACGTAAAAATTAAATTCGCCAATACCGCCCGAAGAGCCGACGAGACTTATCATCACGGAGCCTACAAAACCAAGTCCGAGTCCGAACGATTGTCTGTAATTTACAGGAGTGCTGAAAAATATAATTCCTATTATAAGTGTAAAGATCGGTGTGAGCGAGTTTAAAACACCAGCAAGTGAACTGCTGAGACCTGTTTCGGCGGCTGAAAATAACACCGCAGGCAGCAGGTTCGCAACCATGCCGAACAGCAGAAGCAGTTTCCAATTTATATCCGCGTGCTTTTTTATTCTTCGAATTGCCAGAGGAAATAGTAGAATAAAGGCAAATGCAATTCTCAGAGTTCCCACCTGCAGCGGGGAGAAAGCATCAAGCCCTCTTTTAATCAATATAAATGAACTGCCCCATATCAGTGCAAGAAGCAAGAGTGTGGCATATGTAAGTACAATCGTATTGTTATTTTTGACAGAAATCATTTTCAAATATAATCAATAAAGTCCAAAACACTTTTTCTTATGAGTAATGAAGTGATACAAAATATATTATTACAACTCATGAAATAATCTCAAAATACAACAGTTTTTTGTACGCTGATTTCAAGTGATTAAAATATTTTTAAATAAGACGGATAGGTTTGAAATAAAATTGTTATTGATTATTTTCTAAAAGCTCAAAGCGCAACAATAAATAAATGGTGATAAAATGAAAGTGCGTTTCTTAATAGCATTAAACATGCTGATCTTTACTTCTATTATCTGTTCTCAGGATAAAAAAGCTGAATCGGCCTTGTCTGTAATAACCAGGGGTTCAATCGAGGCACAACTGGAATTTTTAGCTTCAGATTGGATGGAGGGTCGTGAGACAGGCACTAAAGGTGCTTATATGGCTGCAGATTATATTGCTTCGATGTTTAAATCGTACGGGCTTAAACCCGCAGGAGATATTGATTTTCTGATGCCGACCCGCGCTCAGATGCGAGCTGGCGTTTTACCTTCATCGGATTCAACTTATTTTCAGAATTTCAGCCTGCTCGATTATAAACCCGGTGATAAACAGATACTGGTATTAAATGATAATTCGGGATCGGTTACAAAGTCGATTAATTTTAATTACAGAACTGATTTTACTGTTACTACCGGCTCAATTGCAACTGAAGTTGAAGCGCCGGTAGTATTCGTCGGTTACGGGTATAAAAACGAGCAGCATGGATATAACGATTTTGAGGACGTGAATGTTAAGGGCAGATTCATTCTCAGACTTGCTGGATTCCCAGGTCATAATGATACATCAAGTCAGGCGTATAAAAAATTTGCAGACAGGGGAAGGTATTCGGCGTGGTATATGAGAAGAGATAAAAATGATCTTGCTGAAAAACTGGGCGCTGTTGGTGTAATAGAAGTTGATCTGGAAAATGATCAGACAGCCGGATGGGCGGAAAATTATCCGTTCAGGTATAACAAGGAATATTATGAAGGTGAAGAAGATTTACGTCCGGGACAGATGAACAGAATGACTTTATTGGGAGACAGTGTGAAAAATAATTTGCCGGTTGCTTCAGTTACCAAAAGATTTGCCAATGATCTGACCGGCGGTACGGATATTTCCTTTGAAAAATTTGAAGAACTTGCCAGGAGTAAATTGAAATCTTCTTCAAGCATCATAAAAAATAAAACGCTGTTTTTGAAAACAGATGTTGTTTCTAAGATTGTAAAAGTAAGAAATGTTCTGGCTAAGATTGAGGGTGAGAATAAAGATGAAATAATTGTCGTTGGTGCACATTATGATCACTTGGGGACTAAAAACGGGTATATCTGGAACGGATCGGATGATAATGCTTCCGGGACAGTGGGAATTCTGACAATGGCAAAAGCTGCTGCGAGTACAGGCATTAAACCGAAAAGGACTATAATATTTGCTGCCTGGACGGGCGAGGAAAAGGGTTTGCTCGGTTCAAGATACTTTGCAGATAATTATAACAGCATTAACGACATAGTCTTCTACCTTAATTACGATATGATATCGAGAAATGAAGATAATGATTCCCTTGGAAACAGGTTCAGTGCAAGTTTCAGCGAGGATTATCCTGTGATTAGATCAATATCGGAAAAATTCAATACAGAACTGAGTCTGGGTCTCGATATAAATTATAGGGGATCTAAAAGACCCGGCGGCGGAAGCGACCATGCGTCTTTTTCGGCAAAGGATATTCCGGTAATGTATTACTTCGCGGGGTTTCATCCTGATTACCACGGGATATCTGATCATTCCGATAAAGCAAATTATAATAAAATGGAGAAAGTAATAAAGCTTGGTTTCTCTCTTGTCTGGGAACTGGCAAATCAACCGGATAATCTTTCACCACAAACGGAATAATTTTAAGGCGCAGACAAAGCGCCTTTTATTTTTATAACGGGAGTTATTTTCTTTTATTGTTTTTCATTATAGAGATATTGACTTTATTAGTTAATCCGCTATTTTAATAATACGTTTCCGGGTTGAAAAATATGATCGCAATCAAATTAATAGAGGTCCGATATGAAAGAGGAAAGAAATATTGAGTTCGAAAGACCGGGAGTTGTATGCAATATACACGGCGACCTCGCGGTCCTAACTCTAAAAAGCAATGCATTCGAGACATTAACGAATGTGGAAGAGGACAGAGCGATACTGGACTGGTTTGATCTTGTTGAAGATTCTCCCAGAATAAAAGGAGTACTTGCACTTAATGAAAATGGAAGTTTCGGCAGTAATATGTATAATCAGTTTTTATCCGAAGCATCGGGAAAAGAAATTGATATTAATCGTCCCGAGGCAATTACAAAATTTCAAAAATCCCAGATAAGATTGATTGAAATTAACATGTTGATGAATTATATCCGAAAGATAGTCAGGTTCAAAAAGGTATTGATAACCGGTTTGATAGGTGAAGTGGTAACTCCCTTTTTCGGTTTATCGCTTGCATCGGATATAAGATATGCTGCAGAAGGAACAAAATTTCTTCTCTCCCACGTAAAGTATTCAATACACCCCAGCGGTGCGCTTCCTTTTTTTCTTCCGCGTTACATCGGACACGGCAGGGCAATGGAATATCTGTTGAAAGGGGGTGAAATTACTGCAGAAGAAGCTTATAATTTCAGACTGATAAATCATATATTCCCTGCCGAAAATTATCATGAAAAGTGCATTGAAAGTGCGAAAGAGGTTATACAGTTGGGGACGCAGTACGTTAAAATTACCAAAACATTAGCTAATAATTTTTTGCATGAACTTGATAAGTACTTTGAACTGGAGTCGAATTATTTGCTAAGCTGATATTAAAAATCTTACGAAGTAAAAAAAAATTTCAAATAATTTCCCTCCCTTTATATCCGCATAGATCGGAACGAAAATGTTATATTTTTGGAACATTTAGATCAAAATCGAATTTTTTCTCCGTTTGATTACAGAAAAAATGCTGTTTTCAGTTTGAATTCAAGGAATATGTTACATATACCATAACAAATTGGTGTGTTGCATCAATAAAATAATTTAATTACTTTCGCTCCAATTTAATTTTAAAGGAAAATAAAATGAAGAAAACCGATTGCCCTGTTTGTGATGCAGTAATTGAACTTGACGAAAACACCGTAGCAGGTGAGTTAGTTGAATGCCCTGATTGCGGAACTGAACTGGAAGTTGTAACAGTCAATCCATTAAGAGTGCGGGAAGCACCGCAGGAAGAAGAAGATTGGGGACAGTAAATATTAAAATACTCGATTCCACTCTTCGCGAAGGAGAACAAACTCCTGGTGTTTACTTCGATAGTCATATCAAATTAGCAATTGCCGAACTGCTCGATGAAATAGGAATTGATATAATTGAAACGGGTCATCCCGCGGTAACCGATGAAATATACTCGACCGTTAAAATGCTGGCGGGAAAACAATTCAAATCTGTTATAGGCGCTCATGCACGATCGGTTCGAAAAGATATTGAACTGGCACTCGATTGCGGTGTGGGTTTTCTCGGAATTTTTTATTGCGTCTCAGATGAAAGACTTAACGGAGTTTTCAAGAAAGACCTTCAGGATGCGATAGAAAAAATTGTAACGTCTATTGAATTTGCAAAAAAAGAAAATCCCGGGCTGCTTATCCGATACACTCCGGAGGATACGGTTCGTTCTGAATATAAAAATGTTATAACCGCAGCCGTTGCTGCAGTTGAAGCCGGAGCTGATATTATAAGTATCGCCGATACAACCGGCTTCATGGTCCCCGGCACATCCAAAAACATGTACGATTATGTTACCCGCTTAAAGGAAGACTTTGACAAGCGCAGTCTCAATCCATTAATTGCCGTGCATTGCCACAACGACAGGGGTCTGGCTTTAGCAAATGCGCTGGATGCTCTAAGAGGAGGCGCCAATATTATTGATGCTTCCGTACTAGGTTTGGGAGAGCGCGCAGGTATTGTTGATCTTGCACAGCTTCTTGCCGTATTAACACTCGAGTACAATATAACCGGATGGAAGCTTGATAAGCTTTCAGATTTGTATAATCTGGTAAGTACTCATTCGGGAGTGCCCGTTCCTGTCAATTCGCCCATAGTCGGGAAGAATGCGTTTACACATTGTGCAGGTGTTCACACCCATGCAGCCGCCATCAATCCGATGCACTATGAAAGTATAAATCCCGAACTTTTCGGAAAAGAAAGACACTTCGCTCTTGATCATATGTCCGGAATAGCTTCCGTCCGGTTTGCACTTAAACAGGTTGGAATATCGGATCTGGAACCGGAAACAGAACTGCTTGTACTTGAAAGAATAAAATCAATCGGTCAGCGCGGTCGTATAGTAGAGCTTTCCGAATTACCGCATATAGTCGAAACATCGAAACACTATAAGCGCATCATAAAGTAGCACTTCATCCTAAATATAAAAATCAAGGAAAAAACCATGAAAGTTGGAATATTACATTCGTTAATCAGAAAAGATGAGAAGTTATTACTTGAAGAATTCGGTAAGCGTAAAAATGTTGAGCTCGTAATGATAGATGACAGAAAAATAAAATTCAATCTTGGAAAAGAAAAGTTTGATTATGACGTTGTCATCGAAAGATGTATTAATCACTCGAGGGCGCTGCATGCTCTTAAGCTTTATGAAAGCGCAGGGGTTAAGTGTGTTAACACGTCAAGGGTAGCAACAATATGCGGAGATAAACTACTTACCTCTATCGAGCTTAATAATCATAATATACCTCAACCAGAAATAAGAGTGGCTTTTACGGAGGAATCAGCTCTTGAAGCGATTGAAGAAATGGGTTACCCGGTTGTTCTAAAACCTGCTGTAGGTTCCTGGGGCAGACTCCTGTCGAAAGTAAACGACCGCGATGCAGCTGAATCGATATTGGAACATAAAACAGTACTTGGAACGTATCATCATTCGATATTCTATATTCAGAAATATATCGAAAAAAAAGGTCGCGATATAAGGAGCTTTGTGGTTGGCGATAAATGCATTGCTGCAATTTACCGTGAATCGGAGCATTGGATAACCAACACTGCGCGGGGAGGCAAAGCGACAAACTGTTCCGTAACACCTGAATTGGAAAAAATCTCTGTTGAAGCTGCTCAGGCTGTAGGAGGCGGGGTACTTGCTCTTGATGTTTTCGAATCGGACGAAGGACTTCTGATAAATGAAGTAAATTACACGATGGAGTTTAAGAATAGTATTGCTACAACAGGTGTAAATATTCCCGGACACATAGTTGATTATGTGTTGAAAGTCGGAAGCGGAGAATAATATGGAAAAGGTAAAAGCATCTGTTATAGGCGGATCGGGGTATACAGGCGGCGAGTTGTTAAGGCTGCTTCTTTTTCATCCCGGTGTTGAATTAAGACAGGTTACTTCGGAAAGTATGGCGGGTAAGTTTCTTTATAAAGTTCATCCGAATCTTCGTAAAGCCACACAATTAAAATTCTCATTGGTAAATGAACTCGAAAAATGCGATTTACTTTTCTTATGCATGCCTCATGGTGAATCGATGAAAAGAATTGATAAGTACAAAGTTATTGCGGACAGAATAATAGATCTAAGTGCTGATTTCAGATTAAAGGATAAAACCGATTATGAATTTTGGTACGGACATCCTCATGTAAATCCAGAGATTTGCAGCGAATTTGTTTACGGTATTCCAGAACTTCACCGCGAAGAGATGAAGAAAGCCAGTTTTATCTCAAGTGCCGGCTGCAATGCAACTGTATCAATATTGGCAATGTATCCGTTCTATAAGGATAATATTATTAAAAACGATAATACGGTTATCGAAGTTAAAGTCGGTACTTCGGAAGGCGGCAACAAGTTTTCGGCGGCTTCTCATCACCCGGAACGTAGCGGATCGATGCGGTCGTATATGCCAGTGCAACACAGACACAGCGCGGAAATTATTCAGGAACTCAGCTTTGAAAGAAAGATAAATATTCATTTCAGTGCGACTTCTGTTGATATGGTTCGGGGCGTGCTGGCAACAATCCATCTTTTTCCACAAGAGCAAATAAGCGAAAAGGATATTTGGAAACTCTACCGTAAATATTATAATGATGAACCCTTTATCCGCATCGTAAAAGAGAAAGAAGGTATTTTCAGATACCCTGAACCGAAGATTCTTATCGGCTCAAACTATTGCGATATTGGATTCACCGTGGATGAAAAAACAAATCGTATTGTGCTTATCGCTTCAATAGATAACTTGATGAAAGGAGCTGCCGGGCAGGCTGTACAGGCTTTCAACTTGATGTCTGGTTTTGACGAGACACTCGGACTGGAATTCCCGGGTTTTCATCCTATATAGTATCCGGTATCGCCGGAGATGTTCAGTACAGTTCTTTTCGCACTCATGCTGAGCCTGTCGAAGCATGAGTTTTGTCGCAAAGCATGAGTTTTGTCGCAAAGCATGAGTTTTGTCGCGAAGCATGAGTTTTGTCGCGAAGCATGAGATGGACAACAATTTTTAAAAACAGAAAAAAGAATTATGTGCAGACTTCTGGCTGTAAAAAGTAAAACGGAATTTGATCCGTTACCCATTATAAAAAGCTTTGCCTCTATGTCAAAAGAAAGCAAAGAGTATCAGGGACACGGCTGGGGTTATTCATTATTAAGCGATGGAAAGTGGAAAATATATAAAAGCATCAAGCCGGTTTGGGAAGACGAAACAAAGGATATAAATACTTCGAAACTTCTTCTTGTGCATGCTCGCAGCGCTTTCAGGGATGAGGGGATTAAAGTTGAAAATAATATGCCCTTTTGCGATGATAAGTATCAATTTATTTTTAACGGCGAATTGCGGGGTGTACGGATAAAAGAAGAAGGAAGGATAGGTGCCGAAAAAATATTCAATTACATAAAGAGATTCGATAAAGGCGACATTGTTTCAGCTGTAAAAAAGAGCGTCGGAATAATTATGAAGAAAACCGGTTATATTCGTGCGATGAATTTTATAATCAGCAACGGAAAAGAACTGATAATAAATTCGCTTTTCAACGAAGATCCGGATTACTTCAGTTTACAAATCAGTAAGAGTGATGAAATGATTATTGTTGCGTCGCAGCCCTTGTCAATAGCAAATAATTGGACGACGATTGAAAATAATTCTATAAAGGTGATTTGATGAACATTATTAAAATTGGTGGAGGAAGGCAAATTAATACAGAAGGTATAATTATAGACCTTGCCGCATTTAAGGAGAAGTTCATAATAATTCACGGCGCAAATGCATTTCGTGATGATCTTGCTGAACGCTTGGGAGTTAGAAAAAAAGTTATAACTTCAGTCAAAGGTTATTCTTCAGTTTACAGTGATGAGGACTCCCTCGATGTAATGATGATGGCATATTCGGGTTTAAGGAATAAAAGAATAGTGGAATCATGTCAGAAGAAGGGCATTAATGCTATAGGATTAACCGGACTTGACGGAAGAATGATACAGGGGGCTAGAAATCAGGGAATAAGAGTAAGAGAAGATGGAAAGTTGCGGCTTATCCGGGATTTTTCGGGCAAACCGAAATCAGTTAACACCGGACTGTTGAATCTTCTTCTGGATAATAATTACATACCTGTGCTTACGGTTCCGATAACAGATGAAGAAGGTTTTGCGATTAACTCGGAAAATGATGACATAATAGCCTCGATAAACGATATAATAAATGCAAAGAGAATATTTCAGTTTATTGAGGCTCCCGGATATTTGAAAAATCCCATGGACGAGTCGTCGGTTATTAAATATATTTCGAAGCATGAACTGGCGGCACTTGAAGAAACTTCGGAAGGCAGAATGAAAAGAAAAATTCATGCACTGAACAAACTTGCCATGAATAACGAAACAGAAATTATTATTTCTGATGGAAGGGTTGAACATCCTTTAAATGATGCAATCAATGGAAAAGGAACAATAATAAAATGACAAACTACGTTGAACTGCAAAATCAATATGAATTTGACGTCTACCCGAAAAGAGATGTTGTTATAACCAAGGGTAAAAACGCGGTGCTATGGGACGATAAAGGAAACGCATATATTGACTGCGTTGCCGGAATAGGAGTAGCAAATGTGGGTCATGCTAATGATTATGTGGTAAAAGCAATATCCGAACAGGCGGCAAAATTAATAACATGTCCGGGAATATTTTATAACGATACGAAAGCGTTATTGCTCAAAAAACTTATTGATATTACACCGGCTAATTTAACGAGAGCCTTCCTTTGCAATTCCGGTACCGAAGCAATGGAAGCAGCCATAAAATTTACGAGGTTTACTACAAAGAGAACAAACTTCATTTCGGCAATGAAGGGTTTTCATGGCAGGACATATGGCGCTTTAAGTGCGACATTTAAGCCTGAATACAGAGAACAATTTGAACCATTGGTTCCGGGCTTTTCGTTCGTTCCTTACAACAATTTTGAAAAGCTTGCAGAAGAAGTAGATGACAACACAGCTGGGATAATTCTGGAACCGGTTCAGGGAGAGGGAGGCATTAACATCGGGGATAAGGAATATTTTAAAGCTGTAAGGAAACTTTGTAACGACAAAGGAATAATCTTGATAATAGATGAGATACAAACGGGATTCTGTCGTACCGGTAAATTCTTTGCAACCGAACATCTGGGAATCGAACCCGATATACTGACTATAGCGAAAAGCATTGCAGGTGGTTTTCCTATGGGGGCAGCGGTCTGCTCCGATAAAATCAGTCTTCCGCTCGGCAAGCACGGATCTACATTCGGCGGTAATCCTCTGGCATGCGCAGCTTCACTGGCGGCGATTCAATTTATGCAGGATAATAAACTTGCAGAAGCTGCAGAAGATAAAGGAAAATATTTTGCTGATAAGCTTATTAAAATTGAAAGCCCTGTTATCAGGTCAATCAGAAATTTAGGTCTGATGATTGGTATAGAATTAAAAACAAAAGTTCAGCCTTATTTAATTGAACTAATGAAAAAGGGGGTTCTCGCCCTGCCGGCAGGGAAAACAGTAATCAGACTTTTACCACCATTGACAGTAGAATACGGGCAGCTCGATACTGTGGCAGAGGTACTAAAAGAAGTATTAAAAGCTGATATCCAATAATATGAATATGTATACATATTATTGATATTTTTTAAAATTTGTGAAAATAAATTCTTGACTTGATACGGGCGGTTTGTTTATGTTCGTATCATGCTAAAATTAAAAAGCCATACCACACTTAAATTAAACATAAGCAACAGCCCACAATTACGTTCTCGCCGTTTTCCGCGTCCCCTTCTGGGGTAAAATCATTCAAACTAAAATAATACTATTGCTATTAATAATTTAAAAATCGGAGAATGGAAATGATATCAGTAGGTATCATTGGCGGAACAGGATATACAGGAAAACACTTAGTCAAATTTTGCAGCAATCATCAGCAGGTTGCAGAAATGAATATTTATGCAAATTCTACAGCGGGTGAGTTTTTGCATGATATTTTTCCTGAATTTTCGGGTGTTATAGATAACGACAGGATTCAGTCGGCAGATCAATTAAGCTACGATCATGATCTATATTTTGTTTCGCTTCCACACGGTTCATCTCTCGATATTATTAACGATTTGATAAGTAAAGGGAAAAAAGTAATAGATCTCGGTGGCGATTTCAGACTTAATAATCCTGAACTTTACAATGAATGGTACGGCTTTGAACACCGGTACAAGGAATTATTGAATAAAAAGCACTACGGACTTGCGGATCTATACAATATTAACGGATATCATTTAATATCCAACCCCGGATGTTACCCTACTGCAGCTTTATTGTCATTGCTGCCGGTAGTATGCAGCTACAGCAGTAAGATAGCATCTGTCAGCGTTAATTCATATTCAGGTTCGAGTGGTGCGGGCAAATCGCCGAAACAGCATCTTCTGCTTTCGGAGCTGTATTCTAATGTGAAAGCATATAACGTAGGCAAACACAGACACCAGCCTGAAATACAGCAGGAACTTGCCCGGTGCGAATACGAAGGTCCGTTCTCATTTGTAACACATTTGTTTCCGGTCGATGTGGGGATATATTCGACGAGCATAGTTCATCTTAAAGAATCTGTTCCTGAGGAAGAGATCAGACAAACATACTACGAAAATTACCTGGGCAAGATTTTTGTCAGACTTAGAAATGTTCCTCCGGAATTAAAATGGGTTATCGGCACAAATTTTTGCGATATAAATATTACCGTAAATGGTTCTATAATTATAATCACGGCTGCAATCGATAATCTTATCAAAGGTGCTTCAGGACAGGCTGTTCAGAACATGAACATGATGTTTGGTTTCAAGCCTTCCGAAGGACTTATTACAGAGAGCCAGCTTGAAAAACTTGAATTAAAATTAGGGGAAGGATAAATGTGGCAATATATATCTGACGGATCGATAACTTCGGTGAAAGGAATTAGAGCAGCAGGAATTAATTGCGGTCTTAAGAAGAGGAAAAAAGATATTGCCCTGATAACTTCTTCAATTCCCGCGAACGCAGCAGGTACATTCACTCTGAACAAAGTGCAGGCAGCCCCTGTAGTTGTTTCAAAGGAAATTATTGCTGAAGGCAAAAAAGTTATGGCGATACTGATAAATTCCGGAAATGCAAATGCATGCACAGGGGTAGACGGTTTTAAAGACGCTGTTGAAACACAAAATTATTGCGCCGAAAAACTTAACATAGATCCAAAAGAAGTCATAATTAGTTCTACCGGCGTTATAGGACAGAGAATGAATACCGAAGTTATTAAAACCGGTATTGATCAGTTAACCGAAAAATTAAACGATGACGGCGGGATTGATGCAGCAGAAGCAATCATGACAACTGATTTGAAAATAAAAAGTTTTGCATTGAATCTTTCTCTCGAAATGGGAGAAATAACGCTCGGCGGTATCTGTAAGGGAAGCGGTATGATTCATCCCAATATGGCAACAATGCTGGCATTCCTGGCCACGGATGCGGATATTGATCAAAAGTTACTTCAGAAAGCACTTTCAAAAGCGGTTGCTGAAACATTTAACAAAATTTCAGTCGACGGCGAAACCAGTACAAACGACATGGTAATACTAATTTCAAACGGTGCAAGCGGAATAAAAATTACAGAAGATACTCATGAATACAATTTGTTCCTTTCATCGTTGAAAGATATTTGCAGAAAAATGGCAAAAGCAATTGTTGCTGACGGTGAAGGGGCAACAAAATTGATTACCATCTCAATTAAGAATGCCAAAACTGAGGAGGATGCTGATACGATTGCAAGAGCGATTGCGAAATCACCTCTTGTTAAAACAGCAATAAACGGATGCGATGCTAACTGGGGAAGAATTATTTCAGCTGCAGGAAGTTCGGGAGCCGAAATTAATCCGACAAACACTTCAATATTCTTCGATAACCTTCCGGTTCTTCTTCCCGATTACCAGGTTGTGGTTGATGAAGAAAAAGCAAAGCAGATTCTTTCAAAGGATGAAATTAAAATAGAACTGGACTTAAGCGACGGTGTAGCCTCATCAACATGGTGGACATGCGACTTTTCGGAAGACTATGTTAAAATTAACGCAAGCTACAGATCATAGGGAGGTATTAGGATGAAGCTGGCATTGATAAAACTTAGCGGAAAAACAATTGATACATTCACAACATCCGATAACGGGTTAAATATTCTTAACAGACTCAAAACAGAATACGACGGCATTGTTATAGTTCATGGAGGCGGTAAACTTATAACCGAATGGTCCGAAAAGCTAGGACATGTTTCTACTTTTCACGAGGGACAGAGAGTAACCTGTGCCAACACAATTGAAGTCGTTTCGTCCGTACAGGGAGGATTGCTGAATAATAAAATGACATCGTACCTATTCACTCATAACATTAAAACCATCGGGTTAAACGGAATAGACGGCGGATTATTTAAAGCTGAACAGCTCGATGAAAAGCTTGGTTATGTAGGCAAACCGGTGCAGGCAAGCCAGGTGGATTGGATACTGGATTTAATTGACAAAGGATTTGTTCCCGTATTCTCAAGTATCTGTGCGGATGAAACCGGACAACTGATGAACGTTAATGCCGATGTATTCTCTTCTGCACTTGCAATTGCCCTTAATGCACAAACGGTTTTGTTCTTTTCAGATGTTGACGGAGTTCAGCTTAATAATAAATATCAGAACCTGTTAACAACCAAGGAAATTAAATCAGGAATTACTTCAGGTGAAATAAGCGGCGGTATGATACCGAAGATGAAAAGCTGTATGGAGCTTATCGATAAAGGTATATCGAAACTGTGGATCGGGAACGACTTTAATGATTTTAATGAAGTATTAAAAAACAAAAAAAGAGGAACCTGGATTGTTGGCGAAAAAAGAATTGCAGTTTAATGATTACAGTCGATTTCTTGTAAATACCTATAAGCGTCATTCTGTAAATTTTATTTCCGGAAATGGTATTTACCTGCACGACGATCAGGGGAGAAAATATCTCGATTTTCTTTCAGGTATTGCCGTTACCGGTTTCGGGCACAATCACCCCAAACTAGTAACAGCCGCTGTAAATCAGATAATGAATTTGTGGCATGTTTCGAACCTGTTTGAGTCCGCTTCTCAGTCTGAACTTGCTGCAAAACTTGCCGAAGCTTCCGGTTTATCGGGTGTTTTTTTCTGTAATTCCGGTACGGAAGCAAACGAAGCTGCTATTAAGTTCGCAAGAAAATACGGAAAAGGCAGATCGACAATCATCACAACGTTGGGCAGTTTTCACGGCAGAACAATGGGCAGTCTTTCAGCCTCTGCGCAATTTAAATTATGGGACGGATTTCATCCTCTGACTCCTGGTTTTAAGTATGTTCCGTACAATGATATTGAAGCTGTAATTAGTTCAATAGAGAAAGATACTGTTGGAATAATGGTGGAGCCGATTCAAGGTGAAAGCGGAATTATTATACCCGATGATGACTATCTTCAGCACTTAAGCAAAATATGCAGCGAGAATGATATCTTGCTGATACTTGACGAAGTTCAAACAGGAATAGGCAGAACAGGCAAACATTTTTCCTATCAGTGGTATGATGTTCAACCCGACATTGTAACTTCGGCAAAGGGCATTGCAAACGGTCTTCCCCTCGGTGCTGTTATTTGTTCAGAAAAAGTTGCCGATATTATTCAACCCGGAATGCACGGTTCTACTTTCGGCGGTAATCCGGTCGCAGTTTCGGCTGCGAATATGGTAATGAATTTACTTGATGATGAGGTGCTCGAGAACATAAAACTTAAAGGAGCGATCCTAATGCGGAAGATATCCGAATTAAATTGTGATTCCGTGAAGGAGATTCGGGGAAAGGGATTAATGATTGGAGTTGAGTTTCACAAAGAAGTAAATGCAAAAGAATTTTCTTCAAAGCTTTTAAGAAACGGGGTTATAACTACCACCGCAGGAGAAAATGTTTTAAGACTGCTTCCGCCGTATATAATAACTGAAGAAAATATAGATAATTTTATTAACGTTTTTGCTGAAAGCCTAAATGATTATATTCGGATTAACAATCAAAAACTACATTCATAAACAAAATATCAGAAGGCTATGTCAGCAAAACTAAGAAGACAATCTATTATCAAAAGAATTCTCAACGAGAGAATAATTTCAAATCAAGAGCAGCTTCTGAAGTTACTTCACAGCGAAGGTCTCAAAGTAACTCAGGCAACTCTTAGCCGCGATTTTGCCGATCTCGGTGTAATAAGAACTTTTATGGACGTAGGAGTTCGATACATTCTGAGCAGCGACGATTTCGGTAAGCATATATCAAAACTTATCGGTCTTGAGATATTGAGCGTCAGTAACAATGAGAATATGATTCTAATAAGGACACTCGCCGGCAGGGCGCAGGGTGTGGCGCACTATATCGACAGGCTCAACAGGGAAGAAATTCTCGGAACAATAGGCGGTGATGATACCGTACTTATTATCCCCGATAAAGTAAAGAGTATTCAGGCAATACTTGACATGATTGATGAAATAATTTCGAACAAACCAGATTAACATTAAGGAGCAGACAAATGGACCCTAAAAAAATTGTTGTTGCATATTCCGGAGGACTGGATACCAGCGTTATGGTAAAGTGGCTTAAGAATAAATATGATGCCGAGATTATTACGGTTACAGGTAACTTAGGTCAGGAAAAAGACAGCACAAAAATTGAAGAAAAGGCGCTAAGTACAGGTGCTTCAAATGCATATGTTATTGATCTAAGCGAGGAGTTTATAAGAGACTATGCCTGGAACGCTTTAAAAGCCGGCGCCTTGTACGAAGGTCAGTATCCCCTCGCAACAGCAATTGGTCGTCCGTTACTAGCTAAATTAATGGTTGATGTGGCAGATAAGGAAAATGCCGATACTGTGGCACACGGTTGTACGGGCAAGGGTAATGATCAGGTAAGATTTGAAGTTGGTATAAGAACACTAAATCCCGACTTGAATATAATTGCACCTCTGAGAGAATGGGAATTTAAAAGCAGGGAAGATGAGATTGATTATGCCCTCGCCAACAATATCCCGATCAGCATAACGAAGAAAAAACCATACTCTATTGATGATAATCTCTGGGGAGTTGCTACAGAATGCGGCGAGCTGGAGGATACAACTAATATTCCACCGGATGATGCATATCAGATAACGGTTAGTCCTAAAAATGCACCCAACGAACCAGAACAGATCAAACTGGCGTTTGAAAAAGGCGTTCCTGTTGCAATAGACGGTATTGAACTATCGCCTGCTGAAATCGTTAAAACTTTAAATCAGATCGGAGGAAGAAACGGAATCGGCAGACTTGATATTGTTGAGAACAGAGTTGTCGGTATAAAATCGAGAGAAGTTTATGAAGCACCTGGTGCAATCATTCTTCATAATGCTCATCTGGAACTTGAAAAACTTACACTCGATAAGGACACTTTCAGATTTAAACAGAATATTTCGAATACTTATGCTAATTTAATTTACGACGGTTTGTGGTTCTCTCCGTTGTTCAAGGCATTAACGTCTTTCGTTAACAAGACCCAGGAAAACGTGAACGGTGAAATAATTCTTGATTTGTATAAAGGTAATATTATAATTATATCAAGATCTTCGGTTAACAGTTTATATAATAAAGAGCTTGCTACTTACACGAGTGATGATACGTTCAATCATAAAGCAGCTGAAGGATTCTTACATTTATACGGGCTTCCTTTTGAAACTATGAGCAAAATAAAAAACAAGAGCGGAGTAGTTAACTAATGCTTTGGGGAGGAAGATTTGATAAAGAAATTAATAGCGTTTTTCTGAAATTCTCTTCCTCTATTAAGTTCGACATTATTCTTCTTAAATATGATTTGGCGGTCAGCAAAGCACATGCAAATATGCTGGGCGCATGCGGAATAATAAGTAAGAACGAAACCTCTGAAATTATAAAAGGACTGGAATTAATTGAAGAAAGATTCTACGAAGGGCTGTGGAATCCAATCGATAAAAACTACGAGGATATCCATTCGGCAGTTGAATCTTATCTGACCGAACTGATAGGTGAAGCGGCAAAAAAACTTCATACAGCCAGAAGCAGGAATGATCAGGTTGCAACCGGATTCCGCATGTGGATAAAGGACGCTGCTCTACGGCTTTCAAATCTTTTGCTTGAATTACAGAAAACATTTCTTGATCTTGCCGGGCAACATACACGGACAATAATCCCAGGTTACACTCACCTCCAGAGGGCTCAGCCTGTTTCATTTGCTTTTCATTTGCTTGCCTATGTTGAAATGTTTGAGCGTGATAAAACCAGATTGCAGAATGTATTCAGCCAGGCGGATGTTTGTCCGCTCGGTTCAGGTGCGCTGGCAGGAACTACTTTGAAAATCGACAGAAATATGACTGCCAGGGAGCTTGGGTTTTCAAGTGTATCGGCAAATGCAATGGACAGTATTTCCGACCGTGATTTCGTTATTGATTTTTTAAACTCCTGTACAATCGGGATGATGCATCTGAGTCGTTTGTCCGAAGAACTGATTCTGTGGAGTTCATCGGAATGGAATTTTATTAAGATAGATGATACGCTAACAACAGGATCATCATTAATGCCCCAGAAAAAAAATCCGGATGCAGCGGAACTTATCAGGGGTAAATTCGGCAGAATACAGGGAAGTTATGTTGCTGTATCTTCAATGATGAAGGGACTTCCTCTAAGTTATAACCGCGACATGCAGGAGGATAAGGAACCGGCGTTCGATTCCTTTAAAACGTATTCTGAGTCACTTGCACTGATGAAAGATATATTCGAGAATATTATTATTAATAATGAACGGTTCATCTTCGAGATCGAAGGCGATTATATGCTTGCTACCGATATTGCGGACTGGCTGGTGGATCATAATATTCCATTCAGGGAAGCCCACAATATCGTAGGCAAAATTAGCAGGTATGCCGTTGAAAATAACACAAAGCTGAATGATTTGACAATTAATGAATTAAAGGACTTTTGCGAAGTTTTTGATGATTCAGTACTTGAAATTCTGGATATTAATTCTTCTTTGGATCGAAAAATTTCATTTGGTGCTCCTAATCCGAGAATTGTAAACGAACATATTAAATCATTAAAGAAATCAATTGAAATAGAGTCTGTAAATTTTAATACAAAGAAAAATATTTAACTATTGACAATTAATTTCCACTTCTTTATTATGTAGTCAAATCTTACTACTCCTCTTTAATTGACCTGGCAATACAAATTCTTTTCCTGGCATATTCAACAAATTGAAATGTTTTTTTGATTTATTCTTCATGGGGGCTGAATCATTTACTGCATTCAAACTGCAAAAATGATTCCCGGTTTTGAAATATTACTGTTATCTAAACGAGTGAAGTTCTGCATCATCAATTATTGGTTATTACATTGGACTAAACATTATCTGCTGTTTTTGTTCGTCCGAAATAATTGAATTTTTCACGTGGTTACTTCATTCATCAGCATTATTAAAAAAATATGTCACTCTGGTCCGTAGATATTTATGATAGACATTGCCCTTGAACAATTAAAATCAACAATCATAAGATTCCTAACCGGTCTTACCGAACTGAATATAACAAGCGAAGATTTTGTAGAAATTAACCCATTAGTAAAGCATGACGGAACAATAGCACTTACCGACAACACCCTGGGCATTACTTTGGTAAATGTTGAGGAGGAACGTGTAGTCAAATCTCAGAAAGCATTTTCGATAGAATCCAACGGGCAGGTATCAAGATTAAATCCGGAAATAAAATTGAACCTGTTTGTTCTTATTTCGGCTAACTTTAGCGACTATGATAAAGGACTTCAATATTTATCGGCAGTAATCAGATGCTTTCAGAGTAATAATGTCTTTACTCATGAAAACACACCTGAAATGGATTCAACCCTGGAAAAATTAATTGTAGAATTGTTCACGCTTAACTTCGAACAGCAGAATCATTTGTGGGGAGCACTTGGAGCCAAGTATGTTCCTTCTGTTCTTTACCGGGTACGGCTTATCACTGTACAGGAAAGTCTGACGAAAGCCGAAGAAAGTCCAATCACTTCCTTTAGGGTTTCAGACCCCGGCGAAGGTGAATGATGGAAACTGTTTTTGATGAACTATTTAGCGTTGTCATTTCTCATAATTATTATGATGACGATAAATGTCCCGATTTCAAAATAAATCCGACTCAGTTAACTAATATTCAGTTAAAAAACCGTTCGCTTTTATTCAGAAAGATCACAAACGGATTCAAGATATTGGCACAGGTTCAAAAAACGGGCAGCAGCACTCCATTAACGCGTTTGGAAAGCAACCAAAAACTATCTTTTATTTTACAGCAAAATAATTCTTACTTCTCAAATTTTACCGAACTGCCATTTAGCTCCGGATCTTATCAGATTTTTCATCTTTCAAATAAGAATAACAACCTGCAGAATTCCAGATTACTTTTATCTGCAAGTGCTGCTGATAAATACGTTTCAGGCAGTGATCTGGTTAATGTTAAATCCATGGCTTTTACTTACAAACAAACCAGCAGCGGCACAAATGCAATAGTGACAGTTGTAGATATAGACGGTTCGATAATAATGAGTGAAACTGCTGAAGTGAGCGAAGGAGCATTCAGCTGCTTTATCGATCTAAGATCTTATCAACCGGGAAGATATAAGCTCTATGCAGACGGTATATTGAAACTTGATTTTTATGCCGACGATTATGTGCTTGCCCAAAAAGTTTTTGCCGTTGCAGATATTTATCTTGATGAAAACGTATCCGCATCTTATGAATTGCTCGATTCAAACGGAAATATTTCCGCAAAAGAGTATTATATATATTTCAACAGCAGGAAGATACACTGGAAATACCTTGTGGCTCTGAAGCACAGATCCAACGTTGATCCAGATGATTTATCAATCGATTATCCTGATTCCACCAATGCATTTACCCGACAAACGGCTATTACTTTATCGAATGGATTGACCGCGGTGCCGTTTATTTCCAATATTGAAATACCTTTCAGTGAAAATCCCATTAAAGGAATTAAACTGAAAAAATCAAGTGTCAACGGCGGAGGAACATTCGAAAATGACAATCTTCCAAACGCATCTATAAGAAATATTAAACCTGATATAACAAACGATAAAGTTTACTCAGAGATTTTCGTTTATATATAACACAAATAAAAGGGAGAAACCTAAATGGCGACTTACAAAACACCCGATGTTTACATCGAAGAAATCTCCCTGTTTCCACCTTCCGTTGCAGAGGTTGAAACAGCTATTCCAGCTTTTATCGGTTACACCGAAAAAGCAAAAAAAAATGTTGCAGATGATCTGAATTTTGTTCCTACCCGTATCTCATCGCTGGTTGAATACGAGGAATATTTCGGGAAGGCAAACTCGGAATCATTTGAAATAGATGTAGTGGAAGACACTACTGACAAAACCTATACTGTTACGGCAAAACGTGTTAATACGGGAACATTATACCGTATGTACTATTCGATGAAAATGTTTTTCGATAACGGCGGCGGACCTTGTTATATTATTTCAGTCGGCGACTACTCCGACTCAATTTCCAAAGGCGATACAACCACACCGGCAGGTTTATTGGGAGGTCTTGCTGCGCTCGAAAAGGAAGATGAGCCCACCATCATTGTATTCCCCGATGCTGTTGAACTGAGCGCTTCTGCCGATTATTATTCAGTTATGGATTCGGCGCTTGCGCAATGCAAGAAACTGCAGGATAGAGTTGCCGTAATAGATGTTCATGATCAAAATACAACTACTTTCCGCAATACGATCCGGTCTGATGAGGACTATGTAAAATACGGCGCCGCATATCATCCCTGGCTTCTTACAACAATTAATTACAACTATACTGAAGATAAGGTAACAATAAAAAAACATGTACAAGAAGACGGGAGTACCCCCACAACCGATTTAACGGGTAAAACACTAAAAAGTACCGAGATTAAAAGCAGTACAAATGTTTTGTATAATAAAATAATAAGTGAACTTAGCACTTGTGACGAAGGAAGAGTTACTTTGCCTCCGAGCAGTGCTGTTGCCGGTGTTTATTCGCGTGTTGATAAAGACAGAGGAGTTTGGAAGGCGCCTGCAAATGTTCCGCTTTTAGATGTAATCAAGCCGACAATCAAAATTACCAGCGAAGATCAGGAAAGTCTGAATATCGACAGTACAGGTGGTAAATCGATAAATGCTATCAGGGCGTTTACAGGTAAAGGTACGCTTGTTTGGGGTGCACGAACTCTTGCAGGTAACAGCAATGAATGGCGCTACGTTTCTGTGAGGAGATTTTATAATATGGTGGAGGAGTCGGTTAAAAAATCCACATACTGGGCGGTGTTTGAACCGAACGATGCAAATACATGGCTTAAAGTAAAATCGATGATAGAAAATTTTCTTACTAAAAAATGGCGCGAAGGTGCACTGGCGGGTGCAAAAGCGGATGAAGCATTTTTTGTTAAAGTTGGTTTGGGTATTACAATGACTTCGCTTGATATTCTGGAAGGAAGAATGAATGTTGAAATAGGCATGGCGGTTGTTCGTCCTGCGGAATTCATAATTCTAAAATTCTCGCATAAAATGCAGGAATCGTAATTGACAGCGCTATAAAATTATTGAATTAAATTATTTCAGTTGGACATCGGATATATCAGAAAATTTAATGATTAAATAAAATTGGAGATAAAAAATGGCTGACTATCCATTACCAGTGTTTCACTTTCAGGTTACATGGGGTGGAACGAACCTTGGATTTGCAGAAGTATCAGGGTTAAATATTGAAACCCAGGTAATTGAGTATAGGGATGGACTTACTCCCGAATACTCCGCTTCGAAAATGCCAGGTATCCCGAAGTACGGCAATATTACTTTGAAGAGGGGTATACTGCCTGCCGATAACGAATTTTACACTTGGTTGAATACAACAAAGCTGAATATAGTTGATAGACGTGATTTGATTATTAGTCTGTTAAATGAAAAGCACGAACCGGTAATGTCCTGGAAAGCCGTCAACGCATTTCCGGTTAAGATTGAGGGACCCGGTTTGAAAGCAACGGGTAACGAGGTGGCAATCGAATCAATTGAAATTGCCCACGAGGGTTTAACAATAGAAAACGAGTAATATAATGGCTGGTTACTATCCACCAACAGGTTTTCATTTCAGGGTGGAGTTCGGATTGTCTTTGCCTGAAAATGACACCCGGTTTCAGGAAGTATCCGGATTTACAACTGAGTTGGGAATAGAGGAAATTGTTGAAGGCGGTGAAAACAGGTTTTCACACCGTCTTCCCACGAGAGGCAAGTATGGTAACCTGATTTTAAAGAGAGGGTTATTTACTGATTCGAAACTCATTGAGTGGTGTAAGGATGCTATTGAGGGATTCATATTCTTACCGACTACGGTTAATGTAACTCTTCTGAATGAGAAGCACGAACCTGTTGGTCATACATACAGTTTTGTAAATGCATGGCCCGTAAAGTGGTCGGTGTCGGATTTCAAAGCCCAGGAAAATTCAATAGTAGTCGAAACTCTGGAACTTGCTTACAGCTATTTCACACGATCGAAATTATAAAGAGGTGTTTATGCCGGTTGAAGTAAAAGAATTGGTTATTAAAGCAGTTATTAACGGTGAGATGAAAAAGAAAGAAAAAATAAGACCTGAAGAAAAAATTGACCGCGAGGAGATAATACAGGATTGCGTAGAACAGGTTTTGGAGATACTGAATAGAAAAAACGAAAGGTAAGAAGAAATTATAAGAAAGAAGAAATCCGATGTACGGTGAGTTGAAAAAATTAAAAATAGAAGCGTTCACCGATCTTGAATACAATAACAAGGTCGGTGAATATGTTGTGATGTTCAATCCCTCGACTTATTCACAAAAATATGATATTGAATACGATGATGTTCAGGGTCAGGGTACTACAGGAAGTACACTGAAATTTGGATACATCAAACCTCAGGAATATACTTTTGAATTTATTTTTGACGGCACAGGTGTAACGGGGGAATTATACGATGTTGCTGAGGAAATTGAAAACTTTTTATCGATAGTCGGTAAATATAAAGGAGATACGCACCGGACACTTTATCTCAGGATTTGCTGGGGGCAATTAACCTGTGACTGTGCGCTTAAAAATGCTGATATAACTTATAGCTTGTTCAATCCCGATGGATATCCGTTACGTGCAAAGATTACCGCGACTTTTCTGGAGAATAAAGACGATAAACTTCGCAGCTCTGAAGAAAATTCCAGCTCTCCCGATCTAACTCACTACAGGGAAATAAAACAGGGCGAGAACCTGCAACTTTTATGTAATGAAATTTACGGTGATCCTTCATATTATATTGATGTTGCAAAGGTAAACAGACTTAAAAATTTCAGAAAATTAAACCCCGGAAGCATAATTAGTTTCCCACCATTAAAATCAGGCGAATCAAAATGAGTGAGGACAAAATATTACCGGTTGAACAAACTACCGATTTAGCAACATTCACTATAATATCCGGCGGGAATAAAATAAGTAAAGAATACCACGTTATATCTATTACGGTAACAAAGGAGGTTAACCGTATACCTACTGCAAAGATTATTTTTGCAGACGGCGATGCAGCGAAAGGAGATTTCGAATTAAGTAATCAAGACTTATTCATACCCGGAGAAGAGATTGAGGTACAGGCAGGATATCATAACGATGAGAGTACAATCTTCAAAGGAATTATTGTCAGCCATTCATTGAAAGCAAGAAAAAATAAATCTTCGCAACTGGTTATTGAGTGCAGGGATAATGCTGTTAAAATGACTGCGGGCAGAAAGAACAAATATTATTATGAATCAAAGGACTCAGATATTATTGAAGAAATAATTAAGAGTTACAATCTCTCAACGGACATTGAAGCGACAGATGTCGATCACAAAGAGATGGTTCAGTTCTATTCAACGGATTGGGATTTCATAGTTTCGCGTGCTGAAGCAAATGGTAAAATGATATTTGTAAATGACGGCAAAATTTCCATGATGGAACCTGAAACAACAACAGATCCGGTTTTATCCCTTGGTTATGGTCCGCCGATAATAGAATTCGAAGCTGAAATGGATGCACGTTATCAATACCCTTCAATTAAATCGAGTTCGTGGGATTATACTTCCCAGGAAGTTGCTGAAGAAGAAGCTGAAGAGCCTTCAATAACTGAAGCAGGGAATATTGATGCAGATGAATTAAGCGATGTTCTGGAACTGAGCGAATTTAGTCAGAGACACTCCGGTAAATTAGATGACAATGAACTGAGAGCTTGGGCAAACAGCAGATTGTTAAAAAGTAAGCTCGCGAAAATAAGGGGAAGAATCAGAATAGAAGGTTACAACAATATAACACCGGGTGATACGATTGAAATGACAGGAATGGGAGATCGGTTTAACGGAAAAGTATTTGTCAGTGGTGTGAGCCATCAGTTGTACCGGAACTATTGGGAAACAGATATTCAATTTGGAATATCCCCGGACTGGTTCGCAAAAGCTTCTGATATTATGGATGTAAACGGAGGCGGTCTTGTGCCCGGAATACAGGGGCTGCATATAGGCATTGTAACGCAACTTGAGAGTGATCCGGACGGCGAAGACAGAGTGCTTGTTAAAATGCCTTTAATCGATACAAACGAGGAAGGTGTCTGGGCAAGAGTTGCGACTTTGGATGCCGGTGAAAACCGAGGCTCCTTTTTCCGTCCGGAAATCGGCGATGAAGTGGTTCTCGGATTTCTTAATGATGATCCGCGTGACCCGATTCTTCTCGGTATGCTGAACAGCAGCGCTAAACCGGCACCTATAACAGCTAGTGATACTAATCCGGAAAAAGGATTTGTAACAAGAGAAGATCTGAAACTTATATTCAATGATGAAAAAAAAGTAATAACGATTGAAACTCCGGGCGGAAATATTATAACATTGACGGATAATGACGGTGCAATTAAACTGGTGGATGAGAATAGTAATAAAATTACGATGGATTCGAATGGTATATCAATTGAAAGTGCAAAGGATGTAAAAATCAAGGCTGCCGGCGATGTTAAAGTAGATGGTACAAACATTGAAATAAAGGCAAAAGCACAATTCAAGGCTGAAGGCTCTGCCGGCGCAGAAGTTTCGAGCAGTGCAACAGCAACATTAAAAGGTTCCATTGTACAAATTAATTAGGAGTTTGTCGACAAAAATTCCTGGTATAATGAGTGGCAAGTAAATTCAATTCAGAAAGGAGATGTAGGATATGCCTCCTGCTGTTAGGGTAACGGATTTAAGCGTACATGGAGGAACTGTAGTTGGTCCGGGAGTTTCAACTGTTTTAATCGGCGGAATGCCTGCAGCGGTTGCTGGCGACATGCATGTCTGCCCCATACCACCGATTGTGCACCAGCCCACTGTAAGTCCATTCCCGATGGGAAGTGCAACGGTTTTAATCGGTGGGAGACCTGCGCTTAGAGTCGGAGACATTTGCGGTTGCGGCGCAACTGCAGCGGTAGGCTTACCAACAGTAATTATAGGATAAAAAATTATGGCATCAAAATTTGCTTTTGTCGGCACCGGCTGGAAATTTCCTCCGGTATTTGAAAAAGAATCGGCATCTGTTGAAATGCTTGCTGATGAAAAAGATATTAACAGCAGTCTTGAAATACTATTTTCAACATCTGTTGGTGAGAGAATAATGCAGCCTAAATACGGCTCAAATTTAAAAAGATTACTGTTCGATCCTATAGACACTTCCCTGAAAGCTTATATAAAAAATATCATTAAAACCGCAATACTTTATTTCGAACCCCGTATAAATCTGGATGATATTATGATTGATCCGAAGGAAGAGGAGGGGCTGATAATTATAACACTCGAATATACGATCAGGAATACTAATTCAAGATACAATTACGTTTATCCTTTTTATATAAATGAAGGTACAAATATTCAGTAATGTCTTCAGACTGCAACATAAAGAACCCGTTGAAACGAGACGGTACGAGTCAGAATAAGAGACTCCTTAAAGCATTAGATCCTGCTTATATAAAGGTAGACGAAAGAAATATAAGCGACCTGCTTTTATTTGTCAGCAAGTATGCCGAAAAAGTACAATACTATAATTCTAAAAATAAACCTGATGGGAACTGGAAAGATTTTATTGAGAACGATGTATCTGCAATTGTTTCCATAATAGCTCTTAAAGATTTATCCGATTTAAAGAGTTGTGTTAAAGCGGACTTAATCAAGATTAAAAAATCTAAGCTTCTCTATAAATCAACAAAAACAGCGCTGAATAATTTATTCAGACATATTTTCTTCGTATGCGAAGAACTTAATTCGTGGTATATTAAATCAATATCCGGGTTAAAACTAAACTCTGAATTGAAACAGATTATTACTTCGCAGTTAAGTGATAGCCTTAAATCAGTGATTACAGCATATAAATATGCTAAAGCCGAAAAATATCTTGCTGATGATAAAGCGAATAAATGCAAGGAAAACCTGTATGTTGGTGATATTCTAAACAGTAGTTTTAATTCGGTCTGGATACCCCGGAGCAGTGTGTCCGGTTTATCCTGGTCTGCATATTTACAGTCCATTCCCGATGATGATTTTACGTTATTCGGCAGCTCGGGAACCAATATAAATATGGTAAAATCCGCTGCGGAGAAACTTGAGACGATAATTGATAAATTTATCGGAGCGCAGGCACGGTTAATTAAACGGTCTCCTGATTATTTAAAACAAACACTTGAAAGCTACACTTCACATCAGCCGCAAATGGCTTTGCTTTTGGCTTTTTTACAATTGTTCAAGTACGCTCAGGACGATCTTAACAAGATGACTAAAAGGCATCTCGATTTCTACTATCAAAAAGTACTCAGGCTGAATCTTAACGATGCAACTCCTGATACTGTACATGTTATATTTGATTTAGCAAAACATGTTGACAGTTACTTAATAAAGAAAGGAACGCAATTAAAAGCAGGCAAGGATTCCAAAGGCGTAGAAGTTGTTTATGAAGTTGATGAAGATACAGTATTCAACACGGCATCGGTACAAAAATTAAAATCTGTGTTTATTGATAAATCTGACAACTACAGAATATACTGCGCTCCTGTTGCCAATTCCAGCGATGGAAACGGAGGAGACCTGGATGAAGAGGAGCCTAAATGGAAAACATTCGGTGAAAGTCAGAAACAGGATAGCGTATTTAAAGTTACTGAAGAAAGAACGATGTTGTTCGCTTCGATTGGTATTGCTATCACTTCACCTGTGTTATTTCTCTCTCAGGGGCTGAGAACTGTAACAATAACATTTACATGCAGCAGCGGCTTATCATCCTTATCCGGAAGAGAAACTCAAGTTAAGGATGCATTTGCTTTCTACTTAAGCGGCGAAGAAAAATGGATCGCTGCAACAACTAAATCAGTTACCGCTGATACTTCTGCCGCAACATTAAGCTTTGTTATAGAACTTTCGCAGGATTGTGAAGAGACAGTCGCTTTCAACTCGGAAAAGCTGACCGACGGATTTGTCTCGGATTATCCTGTTATGAAAATTATTCTAAAAAACCCGACCGACACCGACTATATCTACAGCGATCTTAAAGATATTACCATATCGAAAATAAATCTGCAAACGGATGTTAAGTATTTAAAAGATATAATTCTTCAGAATGATTCGGGGTTAATGAAAACCAATAAACCATTTTATCCTTTTAGTACCGTGCCCGGAGTCGGTTCAAATTTCTATATAGGCAGTAAAGAAATATTTCAAAAAGATGTAACAAAAATTGCTCTTAATATCGAATGGAAAGATGTACCTGCTTCTAAGTTGGAGGAATATTATTACTATTTAATGAAAATAAAGGATAATGAGAGCTTTAAAGTTGATGTGGACGTACTTATTGATAACGAGTGGGAAAATGTTGCTGAGTCACAAGCCATATTTGTTAAAGATCATGCTGAGAAAAACAAATCTATTAATCTCTCATTTGAGAGTTCACAAACAAAAAAGATAAAATATTATGCTGATATTATAGAGGATGAATTAACAGAGTATAATACGTCGCTTCAAAGAGGATTTTTAAGATTAGCTCTTAAAGAACCGGCTGATTCTTTTGGTCATCATATTTATCGTGATACATATACAAAAGCAATAATCCTGTATGCCAACAAACCATCAGACACTAAACTTCAGAAGGCTATTCCTAATGAACCCTATACACCTCTGATTAATAATATTTCGGTAGATTACACCGCCAGGGATGAAATTAATGTAACCTCATCCTCAAGTTATAAAACAGATGAGTCGAAATTTTACCATATTTATCCATTCGGCATTAAAGAAG
Organism: Melioribacteraceae bacterium; assembly: GCA_016927595.1. GTDB lineage: Bacteria > Bacteroidota > Ignavibacteria > Ignavibacteriales > Melioribacteraceae > PGYT01. The sequence goes on from JAFGMI010000023.1 coordinate 60,901, forward strand.
TCAGAACAGCAGCTCCGGCATACGTTAATCTGCTGCCTTCATTCAAATTCACAAATGATATATACAAATACGAAAGCGAAGGAGAACTTTATATTGGTATTAAGGATTTAGATCCCCCTCAGAATATTTCAATTCTTTTCCAGATGGCTGAAGGCAGTGCTGATCCCGAAGCAGATGAACAGAAAATATACTGGTCGTATTTATCCAACAATGAATGGCTTGAATTTGAAGACACTGAAATTATTTCTGACACAACAGACGGACTTCTAAAATCCGGAATAATTAAATTCTCTGTTCCTTCGGATGCAACCAACGACGACACTTTAGTGACAAGCGGATATCACTGGATACGAGCTTGCGTTGACAATAATACCGAAGCTGTCTGCGATTCAATCGAGATAATTGCTCAGGCGGTAAAAGCAAAATTTAAAGATAACTCGAACGATCCGAATTTTCTGGCTAATGTATTACCTGCAGATACTATTTCCAAAATGGTGGTTAAGGATGGGAGCGTTAAAAAGATTAAACAGCCGTATGCGTCTTTGGGAGGAAAGGTTAAAGAGACAAGCGGGGAATTTTATACAAGAGTAAGCGAACGTCTTCGTCATAAAGACCGCGGTGTTACTATCTGGGATTATGAAAAATTAATTCTTCAGGAATTTCCTCTCATTTATAAAGTTAAGTGTATCAATCACAGCACTTATTACGGCGGTGATTCGGAATTCGCGCCGGGGTGTGTCAGTTTAATAGTCATTCCGAAACTTTTTAATAAAAACTCGGTAAATCCTCTTGAGCCAAGAGCGACTTCGGGCGAATTGAAAGAAATTAAAAAATTTCTTGAGAAAAAGATTTCGTTGTTCGCAGCTGAAAATATTATGGTGATGAATCCTTTATATGAAAAAATTATTGTTGAATTTCAGGTTGAGTTTATTAAGGGTTGCGATTGGGGTTATTATAAATCCAAACTGCATGATGAAATTATTGAGTACTTATCCCCCTGGGCGTACAAAGAGGGTGAAGATATTGCTTTCGGAGGCAGGATTAATAAATCGCTGATACTCAACTTCGTCGAGGAAAGAAATTATGTTGATTATGTTGCCGAGTTCAAGATGCTGCAGATAACCGATGATGATGGTACCAGAACATCAAAATATACTGAAGAAGCAGAATGTTCAACGGCACGATCGATACTGGTGTCAAATGATGAGCATGTTATAAAACAGGTGACAACCTGCAAATGAGCAAACAATCATTATATATTGAGAAAAGCAGGACATTGGCAAGCAGTGAAAATTATAAGTTACTGCGTTCCAAAGGAATGGAATACATAGAAAAACTCTCTTCGGCGATATGGACAGACTATAACATTCATGATCCGGGAGTTACTATACTTGAGATGTTATGTTATGCAATAACAGACCTGGGATACAGGACTCAATACACAGTCGATGATATTCTTGCAGAAGATAAAAGCAGTGATACTCAAAAACTATTTTTTACTGCACGCGAAATTCTTACATGCAGTCCGGTGACCGTGAATGATTTCAGAAAAATATTAATTGATCTTGAAGGCATTAAAAATGCATGGCTTGAAAAGGCAGACCAACTCGAACAGAATATATATGTAAACTGTGAGGAAAGTAAATTAACAACAATAGCAAAGAACGAAGACAAATTTATCCAGCTGAAACTAAGCGGTGTTTATGATGTTGTGCTCGAACTTGAAGAAGACGATGATTATGGTGATTTAAACCTATACAGTTTTGAACGGACTATTAAAACCGGTAAAACGGAATTTACAATTTGTTTGGTAATGCCTTCCTGGGAGTATTTTTTTAAAGTCGGAAATTATATTACTGATCTTCAAATCGTTTCCATTCAGCATGCAGCTAATTCGCAAAACTATAGTGCAATTCTTAAAGCGTTGATTAACGGCAAAGAGCTTATGTTGAATGCATGGATAAAATCGACTGGAGAAACAACAGGCGAAAATGAAGCGTCAATTTTAAAAGAACTTAAAAACGGCTCTCAGTCTGGTGTATTGAACACATACAAAAATAAATTAAACAGATCATTACAAATTGCAGGTGAAGCATATAAAATTCTACATGAAAAAAGAAATCTTTGCGAAGACTTCTATTCATTCAAAGGCATAGACATCGAGCATTTACTGGTTTGTGCGGATATAGAAGTGAAAGCCGAAACCGATATCGAAAAAACACTTGCAGAAATATACCATGAAATTGATAAGTTCATTAATCCCCAGGTCAGATTTTATACTATCGAGGAATTGACAGAAAAAGGGAAAACAACTGATCAAATATTTGAAGGGCCGGCACTGGATCACGGTTTTATTGATGAAGACGAACTGGAAGATTCCGATTTCACAAAAGTGGTTCATGTCTCAGATCTTGTTCAAATAATAATGGATATAGAAAATGTGATTGCAGTAAAGGACTTGATAGTATCGAACAGATATAAATGCGAAACCCTTAGTAAAGGCAACAGATGGTGTCTGAAGATTCAGAAGGGTAAAACTTTCAGGCTGGATACGGAAAAGTCGCAGGTTACATTTTATAAAGGATTAGTTCCTTACAATGCCGATGAAAATAGTGTTTCGCAGAAACTTCATGATCTGGAACTGACTGACAGACCTCAAATGCTTGCGAAAGAAGATTATGATATTAAGGTTCCTGAAGGAAAATCCCAGCATATTAAAAATTACTATTCACTGCAAAATGATTTCCCGCTTTGTTATGGTATTGGCAAAGAGGGGTTAATGCCATCCGTATCGGCAGAAAGGAAAGCGCAGGCGAAACAACTGAAAGGATTTCTTCTGCTCTTTGATCAAATACTGGCAGATTTCCTTGAGCAGCTTGCACACGTAAAGCATCTCTTTTCAACAAATCCTAAATTGAAAAAAACATATTTTTCTCACAATATGATAATCGATAATCCTGCCGGTTATAATGATATTCCGAATATTCATTATTTCTTTAAAGATTTTATAGATACACTTGATTTAACCAGTGCAGATATTGACGATTATTCAACTTATGAAATAGCTTGGACATCTTTTATAAGCAGCAGTATAAATAATCCTGCCTGGTATAACAGAGAAAACATACTCGAAACTGAAAAAACATTCGAAGACAGACGAAACAGATTCCTCGATCATTTAATGGCAAGGTTTGCAGAACAATTTACCGATTATGTTTTGCTGATGTATAAAATTGATAGAAAAAAAGCCGATTCGGAATTGATTGAAGATAAAATCGCATTCCTTGATGACTATCATGAGGTAAGTTATAACCGGGCAAAAGCGTTTAATTATATTTCTTCCGAAACCTGGAATACATTAAATGTAACTGGTCTTGAAAGACGTGTAGCGCGGATACTCGGTATTAATAACTACAGGCGCAGATGGCTCTACAGAAGTATTGAGGATTACTTTGAAATATATACGGAAAAGGACGACGATTCTGTTGATGAATACAGGTTCAGACTGCCTGACGCGGAAGGTAATATCATTCTGAGCGGTACTGCCAGATATCATAACAAACAGGATGCAGTTAATGAGATAAGGCAGGTAATTAAATACGGACGTTCTGATAATTATTATGAAATAAGAGAAACTAAGGGGGGGCAGTTCTATATAGTTTTAACCAATGGTGATGATGTGATCGCCAGGTTATTAAAATATTTTAAGACAAAAGAAAAATCTATTGAAGTACAGGAATCGATTATCAGGTATATAGAAAAGATAATCGCCGGGACGGAAGGATTCCATCTTATAGAACATGTATTACTGCGTCCGAGAACATCCACTGATGAACTATTAAGAGTATGCGTTAATAAAGATTGTAAAAATTGCCCGGGGTTCATAGATCCATACTCATTACGGGCAACAGCGGTTGTTCCGTACTGGCCTGAAAGATTCCGGAATTTTGACTTCCGAAAATTTTTCGAAACAACAATACGAATGGAAGCCCCGGCGCATGTACATATAAAGATTTGCTGGGTAACCCAGGAACAGATGCAAATTTTCGAAACCGCATATAAAAAATGGCTATCTGAAATTTCCAGTGACCAACCAGACAATAAATTAATTAGAGCAGCACAGGATAAACTCGTCAAAATTTTGCAGACACTGAGAAGTGTCTATCCTGAAACAAGGCTGTACGATTGTGAAGAACAGGATGAGGACGGTGTTGTTTTATTAGACCATTCCGTACTTGGATCAATAAGCGAGGATGAAAATGGCAGCATGTAATAATTACCCGTTATTTGAGAAGAACCAGGTTCTTACATCAACTCAATTAAACCAACTCGTTAAATATTCCGACCAGCAGGACAGAATTACACGGGCAAAATTAATAGGTGTTGGGATTGTCTGCGGATTTGAAATTTCATACTCTGCTAAGGCGCAGACGGCGATAATAATCTCCGAAGGTGTCGGAATAACATCCGACGGTTATCTGATATCATCCGAATCATCAACTTTAACCCATTATAAAAAATATAAAGATATCGGAGGATATTCGTTATTCGGCGATAAAGCATCACAGACTGTTTTATATGAATTACTGCCTTCAGCAAATCCTTCGGAGAACTCAGACATACAAAAATTGACGATGGAATTTTTAAAAGATAAAGCTATTGTATTGTATTTGGAAATTTATGAGAAAGATCTAAAGAATTGTGTTGGTGACGATTGCAACGAAAGAGGCAGAAGTGTAGAAATGTGCGTGAAGAAACTACTGATCGGATATGATGATTTAAGAACTATCATAAATAAGTGTGCCCCTTCTCAGACTTATGCTGAGCTTGAGGAAAAGATAAATTCAAGATATAAACTACCGGATATTTCGATAGGTCGTGAGTCGGATTTAATTAATACTTATAAATACGAGAGTTACAGTGATATTAAAAAATTATACCTGGAATTGATTAAGTCTTCCACAGAAACTATATACCAGGCGCTTCTTGAGAGTTATAAACGTTTTAAACCGATTCTGTCAGGTAAGTACAGCACAAATCCGTTCAAAGACTTTAATCTTGACAAATACATAAAAAAAATGATTGAATCGCAGTTGTATGGGATTCAGTATATATATGATTATTTAAAGGATATTATTCTTGCTTATAATGAATTTAAGGAAGCAGCATTCGATCTGAGTGTTGAATGCTGTTATAAAGAGGCATGCTTCCCCAGGCATCTTATGCTGGGAGAGGCGATTCCATCAGCCGCATGTAATAATTCCGTTTTCAGACATACGTTCATTTATTCACCTATTCATAATGAACAGCAACATCTTCTTGAAAAAGTAAAAATGCTATTCGACAGGCTTGAAAGAATAGTAAATTCATTCTATATGCCAACGGACACGAAAGGACAGATTAAAATAACACCAAGCAGGGAGAAAGGAACTGAATTAAGTGAGAGGGCAATCCCATACTATTATAAACTGGAATCAAAAGACAACCTGAACAATAAAATATTTTTGCATCATATATGGAACTACGATTTAAAACGGAAATGCAGACCTTATCTGAATCAGTCGTATCATTCAGATTTATATTCAGAAAGCAATATCCCTGCGTACATAAAAAAACCATTAAAGTATGATACTGATGAATATAACTTTTACAGAATTGAGGGTCATCAGGGACAGAGTTGTGATTTAATAATGAAGACAATATTGAAAAAAGTAGAAAACAATAACCTGCCGGTCAAGGTGATTAAACTTCGACTTGGGAAGACACCAACAGAAAAAGAAATAAACCTTGATTGCCGCTTTAATGATATCTCCATGTTTTATCAAACACTTTCTACAGAGTATCTCTGCTTCTTAAGAAATAAGATGAAATATTTTTCGGAGCTCGATTTTAAAGATAAGACTACCGCTCCTGAATTAAAAACCGGAAGTCTGAAAGGTACTGTTACTGATAAAAACGGAAGTGCCCTTGCTGGTGCAAGTGTAAAATTAACATCGGTAACTAGCAGCAGGGCTTCATACAGTGCTGTTTCAAATACAAAAGGAATATTTACTATTTCAAATATTACAGCCGGGAATTATACACTACTGGTTAGTTTTTCCAGGTATGCTGATTACAGTATTAGCGTTAAAATAGAAGAAGGTCAGACAAAAAATGTAAAAATTCCAATGGAAGCATCTGCAACTTCACCGGACATTGCAATGGAATTCAAAGAAAGAAGTGATATGAATCTTACATACGGATATGATCTTATCAGCCGGTCTGAGGGTTTGTTAAGTAATTATTCGGCTGAGGAAGTAAAGTACTTAATGAGTGCAGCAGTAATGGAAATGGGGAAACCACTAACGGCTATGGAAGAATATGAATTCAGTGATTCATCCGTGGGAAGAATTTACCTGGAAGCCAGCGAAAGCGGTTCACGTGAAGTGTTAAGTTATCTGCATGAAAATGAAACTGAGCTGATGAATAGACTGGGGACAAAAAGTAAAGATGAATTGATTACAAGATATTATCAGCTGCTGAAATTGATTCAAGCAATTGAAGAGTTAATATCTGTTGTACCAGTCAGCATAATAAGCTATAGTGAGTCTGCAATATCTGCAAGAGAAAAATCATTAGTCTCATTGGCTAAAGAATTCAGAACTCAAATATATAAAAACCTTGAAAATGCAAGCTACACGAGAACAGGACGAGAGAGTGAGATAATTATACATCTGACTGAACTGATTGAGAAATGCCTGTCCAGAGAATTCCTCAAGCTATTTAAGATATATCAACAACGCGTGGCTGAAATTCTGAAGTTCACATTATTCGGGCATTTTATAAAGGATCACTCTGGAGCTGCTCACATGGCAGGTGTTATGCCTGGCGGTACGTTTATAATTGTCTGTGATGAAAACGGAATTGTTGTTGCAGATTTTACGCTGCCGTATATTTGCTGCTCTGATTGTCCTCCGATTACATACGTGATGTCTCCGGAGCAGGTCGTGTTCAAACTGCCGAAGACAACATTCTGCTTTGATGATAATTCCAACTACATCTTTACGGCAGAACCCAGCGGCGGTATCGTTTCAGGAAACGGTGTTTCTCAAAATGCCACCACTAAACAATACGAGTTTAATCCATCGAAAGCTGCGACGGGATTGGTTAAGCTTAAATATGTTGTGAATATGAATACTTACGAGCTGATGGTTGATGTAATTGACGTAAAACCAAACTTTGCATACACTGTTGATAACTCCGATACTTCGAGCGAAAAACGCAAAGTTACTTTTACAGCAGCACCAACAGATGGCGATAGTTATGAGTGGGATTTCGGAGATGAGTCCGATGCTTCATCGGAAAAAAATCCTGTTCACGAATATGACCTGTCGGAAGAGCATGAGTTCAGCGTAAATCTGAAAGTTACAAAGAGCGGATGTTCGGGATCAGTGACCCAGAAAATTACTTTAAGCTATTGCACGGCTGAGTTTGAATATGTCGTAGATAGAGTTGTTGATAAGCTTGCGGTAGTTACTTTCAAGAGCACGATGGGAAGCGATGCTGTACATTTGTGGAAGTTCGGTGATAACGGGGAATCTAAAGAAGTTAACCCTATTCATAAATATAGTGTGTCTGATAAAAATTCATTTGATGTAATTCATTCTGTAGCCACCGAGGATTGTAAGGATGAGGAAACTTCTACAATTAAGATTAATACCTGTAATTCCGATTTTATAGTTGAGTACGGATCGGCGGAAGGCAACACCATTACAATTTACTTCAGTGCTAAACCGGCTGATGCAAAAACTTATACATGGGATTTCGGCGATACCACAACCTCAACTCAGGGTCCGACCACCTCACATGCATATACGCTATCATCGCAGGCACAGACAATTAAAGTTAAACTTACCATAACGAGCGAAACATGTACCGACACAATAACTAAAGAAGTATCTCTTCCGGCGTACAAACCTGAAACCCAAGATATTTCTTTTACAATTGGCGTTGATACAGTTTGTAAGTATAACAAAACTAGATACAGGTTCGATACAAATGTTCCGGGGGTTGTTACAGGTTACGGTGTGGTTAAGGAAGGTGAATACTACTATTTCGATCCTTCGGACAAAAAGGTCCAGGCAGGTATTAATAAATTTACATTTACGTCAGTTACGGGAGAAACCGCCGTACTCGCTGTAACCATATTATACCCGATTGCCAAATTCAGTGTTGAAAAAATAGTACAGCCGAATCCTACGGTGGACTCTAATACATATCAGATATTTATCAAGAACAACTCCACCGGCGCAACTCAATTCATTTGGAGAATTAATGATAAAATTGTTGCGAGGGAAGAAAATCCAAGTATAATACTAGACGATTCGGATCCGGATACTCAATACACGCTGGCATTAACCGCTATATCCGGTGAATGCAGCCAGACAATACGCGAGATAATTACGATACCTCAGGTGGCTGATCCGGTTGCGGGAACTACTGATAATGTAACTGTGGTAACTTACGGCGACGGCAGTGTAGTTGTTGGTGATGTTGTTGTTGAAGATGCAATAGTAAATGCATTCAATAAAAATCTTAAAACTCTCTCGAGTCTTACAACGCACAACCTGTTTGACACTGCGCTTAGTGCAAATGTTGTTGCATACAAAGATACGAAGAGTTTCTTAAGCAGTATTAGTACTGAGTTGGCTAATGCTGAAACAAGGAGATTATACAGCAGCGGAGCTAAAAACGATGAAATGACGGAACTGTTTTACAGCATGACTTCCGCCACCCACAAACGAATTGAGAGCTATACTTCTTCTGCGGCATCATCTCAAAGGCAGTTTGCATACAACCTGATTTTAATTCAACTGAGTGAACTATGCAATGTATTGGGTCTGCAGAAAAGCGATATTAAAGACGACGGCAGCATTATAAACTATTTCATTTATGCAGAAGAAATACTTGGCAATTTAAAACATATGAATGTTGTACTGGATCAAAATAAACAGCTTTCCACAATTATTAATGCAACAATAAAAGTTTCTGCGAATAAGCCTGTTCTGCTAACGGTTATGAAAAGGTTGAGTGCTATATTAAATGCTTGAGCACAAACATATTATTAAAAAACAGACCATTGAGTTTTATGTCGCAGGGAGAAATGAGGCGGGAGTTCTGCATGAAAGTATGCGCGCATTATATTACGGAAAAATACTAAAAATCTTTGATGAAATATTTTCTGAAGTATGTGATGAGAATGAGTATATGTTTCTGGATCTAATTGAAATTGATCTGGGAAGCATCAGTACTGAAAAAACTGATAATGAATCAGCGGAAAAGTTGAAAGCCAAAATTTATGATTCGCTCATACAGCAAATTGAAAAAAAGCGTGCTCGAAGTTCAATCGATTTTATAACACCTGATGGTAAATTGATTAAAATACCGCCCGTTAAAGAGAATTCAAAAACCGGCGCCGTACAATCATTTTCAGAAACGGAATATAATCTGAAATTACTTAAGCATTTTATTCTGACCGGAACATTACCGTGGTGGACAAAACAAACAGAATCAGATGTACTCCAAATATTTTCTGATTTAATTAAAGCCGACAATGAGGAATTTAGTATTTTTATTCGTTCAGCCTTGTCATCGATTACTGCACAACATAGAATATGTTATCAGTTTGATTCCGTAACGATCGAAAAACTTCTGCTAAAAATGTTTCCGGAAAAGGTGGGAAAACTCTTTGAATGGGAGCAGCTTATAAAAAATAATATTATTGATGTGCCAGAGGTCAGAGGATATACGTCAGAGATAAGCAAAGAAATTAAAAGCAGACGGACTGAAGTGTTTTTGAAATTATCACATGAAGCTGAACCCGGAATTAACTTTGTCGGATTTGTTTTTGATTTATTTCGTTCTTTTGGTATAAATCAACTCAAAAGAGTTGCAATAGAATTAGAAGATCTGATTCAGAAAGATGATAAATCTAGTATTGATGTTAAATCAGAATTAATAAGGTCGTTAAGAAAATACAGGGAAATCTGTGTGCTGCCGGTTATTAATAAAGAAGATGCCCGCAAAATATACTCTGGGGCCGATACAATAGCTAATAAAGACGATTCGTTTGACAGTGTTATATCAAAATCTTTAAAGGATCAAAAAGGATTAACAGATATTACAAAAGAAGGGTTCGATACAGACATAGTGGAAGATGAAGAAGTGGAGAAAGATATAGATAATCTGAAAAAAAAATACTTGGGAGAAGAAGACGCCGTTGGACAATTTTACATATCGAACTCAGGGCTCGTAATTCTCACTCCGTATATTGAAAGATTATTCAGCGTTCTCAATTTAATAAGGGATCATAAATTTGTTGATAGGGAAAATCAATTTGTTGCCGTGCATGTGCTTCAATGGCTGATCAGCGGGCAGGAAAATAGTCGGGAATATGAACTGGTTCTGAATAAGATCTTATGCGGATTAAATGTATCCATCCCGGTCCCCAAAGATCTTAAACTAAATGATGAAATTAAAGATGAATGCAACAATCTTTTGCGATCAGTTATAAGTAATTGGAAAACTATAGGAAGTACTACCATTATGGGTTTAAGGGAATCATTCCTTCAAAGAGAAGGGATTATCAATATTTATCGGAATGACATAATTCTGAGGGTCGAAAATAAATCTTACGACATTCTTCTTGACAATATACCCTGGAGATACTCTGTAGTTAAGTATCCCTGGATGAAAAAAACTATTTACGTTGAGTGGCGATGAACAACATTTTAAAAAATAATGGAATAGTTCTGGAAAAGGAATTTGAATGGTTTTATAGAGTTCTGGAAACCAGGATTAAATTACATCTTGGACATAATTGTGAATATAGAAACATATATGATATTCCGGTTAATAGGCTTGTTAAGGGAGAATCTGCTTATGCCGATTTTATTATGCACTACGAATTTTCTGCCGCGGAAAGAATAGTAATTTTACTAGCAATTATTCCTTATCTGAAACCGCATCTTCTGGATATTTTCCTGACTGAAAATAAAAATACCGGAAGACAATTAACGGAATTCGGCGGTAAAAAAGATCAGGATACCGGAAGATTCATACCGACAATAGAGACCGCATTATTTATCCTGGCAGGCGACAATCTTGAAGAACGGTTTTCTTATTACAATATATTTGAGGCGGATCATTATTTTATCAAACATAATATTATAACAAGCAGGAGTAAAGGAAACAATGAGTATAGTTGTGATCTTCCCTTAACTTTATCTTCCGAAATACTTGACCTTATAACAACAGGAAAAATAAGAAAACCGACCTTCAGTGCAGATTTCCCTGCAAAGTTAACAACAACACAACTTGATTGGTCCGACCTCGTTCTGGAAACATATACGATGAACCAGGTAGATGAAATATTAGCCTGGATTCGATACGGCGGAGTAATGCTGAACGGGATGGGATTATCAAAAAAAATACAGCCCGGCTATCGCAGTCTGTTTTACGGTCCGCCCGGAACCGGGAAAACTCTTACTGCATCTCTGATTGGCAAGATAGCGGGTCTTGATGTTTACAGGATAGACCTGTCCTTAGTTGTTTCAAAGTATATAGGGGAAACAGAGAAGAATCTTGAAAAAATATTTCAACAGGCGGAATATAAAAACTGGATTTTATTTTTTGATGAAGCTGACGCACTGTTCGGCAAGCGAACCAATATAACTGATGCGCATGACAGATTTGCCAACCAGGAAGTTTCTTACCTGCTGCAGAGAGTAGAAGATTATCCGGGAGTTGTGATACTTGCATCCAATATGAAATCCAATATTGATGAGGCTTTTACAAGACGTTTCCAATCGATAATTTATTTCCCTATGCCCAAGCCGGCAGAAAGACTGAAGTTGTGGAAAAACGCATTTTCGTATAAATCGGTTCTGGAAGATAAAATTAAGCTGCAGGAAATAGCAGCCAATTATGAATTATCGGGGGGATCAATCATGAATGTTGTCCGATATTCAACTCTTATGTCACTAAAGAAAAATACGGATCTGATAAGCAGCGACGACTTGTATGAAGGTATCAGAAAGGAATTCCAGAAGGAAGGTAAAAAAATGTAAGCGATACCCTGCGCTTTAACGGGGAATGTTGATATGTATGATTCATAAATAGTACTTAGTAAAAATAAAAACTAAAAACACATGTTCGAAGTTTCAACATCAAATAAAACAACAACATCCGGGACCAGCATAAACAGTAATGGTAAACTGATCAACCGTAAAAGCCTGTCGGATGGTGCGAATACTTTAGCGAAGCTTATCTCAAACAGTGATGTGAAATCAAGAATTCAAACTAAACTTGCCATTGGTAAACCTGGAGACAGGTACGAGAAAGAAGCTGATGATACGGCAGACAAGGTTACTTCCGAAACATTATCCTCAGGCTCGCCGTCCATTCAAAATAAAACAAACATCGAAACCGTTTCAGAACAAGAAGAGAAAAAAGAGGAAGCACAAGCAAAATCAATTTCTGAGGAGGAAGAAAAAATACAAACTAAGTCTGAATCTGAGGAGGAAAGAAAAGAGGAAAAAATTCAGCGGAAATCCAAAGAGGAAGAAAAAGAAATCAATACAATGAGGGAAAGTTCCATATCTGATGAAGAACGGGATAGGAAGAAAAAACAGAACGAACTAAGGAAACAGGAAAAAGAAGAAGACGAAAAGATTCAAACAAAGTCGATGAACAGCACTTCTGATTCTGCGCCTGCAGATCTGGAATCGCGTTTGTCATCGGCTCGTGGAAAAGGCGGTCCGCTGCCGCCAAGCACACGGGACTTGATGGAAGCAAGAATGGGTGCGGACTTCAGTGATGTACGTGTACACACGGACAGCTCTGATGCTGAAATGAGTGCCCGGTTAAATGCTCATGCATTTACGGTCGGAAGCGATATATATTTCAACAAAGGCAGTTATTCACCCGAAACAACTAAAGGGCAGAAGCTTATAGCACATGAATTAACTCACGTAATTCAACAGGGTCATGCGAGAACATCAACTAATCGTAACGCTAAACAGCTGAATAACAATACAAGCACGGTTGAGGGGAGCAGGTTTCAACCTAAATCTTATGCTAAGAAAAGTTCATCATCAGCAGTAATTCAAAGGGGGTTGTGGGATGATATTACCGGGGCAGTGGGAACGGTTTGGGATGCGACCGCAGGCAGACTTGTAGATGCCGCAGGTAATATAATAGAAATGACAGGAGATCTATTCTGGAGTTTACTAGAAAGAATAGCGCCCCAGCTCGTACCGCTTGTACGTGAAGTAGCAGATAAAGGAATTACAGGTTTTATTAAAGATAAACTTTCCGAAGCGGTAGGTCATATATTCGACGGACTACGTGACGGAAGCGATACTATATCCACAATTTTCCCGACTTTCGGGAAGCTTTTTAAAAGAGCAGTAAATATTGCGGAAGCTCTTGCAAGCGGTAATTGTAAACCTATGTTTGCCGCACTTAATGAACTCAAGGAAATTGTAACCCAGCTTGCCGGTGAAGCCTGGCAGGCGATCAAGGATTTCTTTGCCCCCATCGGTGAATTTTTCTCGGAGCTCTGGCAGTCTTTTGGTGCCCCGGTTATGGATTGGCTCGGTCAAACTGCAAAGGATGTTTGGGAGTATATAAAAAACCTGGGTAAGCAAATATGGGATTGGACCCAGCCTGTCAGAGACGCAATAGGAGGTGCATGGAGCTGGTTAAAAGGGAAATTGGGAATCGGTGACAGCGAAAGCAGTGAAGGCGGAATAATCCAATGGATTAAAGACAAAGCTGCTGAAGCATGGGAATCGATCAAAGAAGTTCTAAAACCGGTTATCGAACCTATACAGGCTTTTATTGAAAAAGTAAAAGCTGTTTTGCCGCTTGATGCGATATTGAATTTGAGGGAAACTATTCAGAAATGGCTCGATAAAGCAAATGCCATGGGAGAGGCAATGGCTGAAGACGGCAGTGGTGTAGCCGAAGAACAGATCAGTTTGCGCGATGAAATTCTTCCCGCAATACTGCAGTCAATCGAATCGGTTAGAACAAGTCTGGTTAATACGGGAATATGGATCAGTGAAAAGATTGGCGCAATTGGAACATCGGTTACGAACTTTTTAACTTCACTCAGTAATAATTCTCTACTAAGTAAATTCTCTCCGGCATTTGCCTGGTTGAAAAACAGCATAACGAAACTTTCAGAATGGGCAGGCTCTACCGTATCATCACTGTTTGAAATGATTGGCAAAGGACTTATAAAGCTTTCAAAATTTATCCGTCCGATACTGGATATGCTCGAACAGTTATTTGCAGTGCTTAAGGATCTGATGGGCAAACTGCCCGATCTTATACTAGGACCGGTTTGGTGGATGCTTCCCAAATGTATTAAAGATCCGGTAAAGGACTTTGTTCTAAATCAAATTCTTAAACGGATCCCATTCTTCAACAAACTCCTGGAAGTCGGTGATATTTGGGAAAAAATAAAGTCAACAGCCTTAAAAATACTGAAGCAGATATTTGTCGACGGCAACTTGTTTGGAGCCTTATGGACTTTATTTAAAGCCATTCTAAATATATTCGGTCTGCCTCCCGGGTTAATTACAAACATTATAATAAAGGCAACTCAGGCATTGGGCGATATTCTAGCAAGCCCGATCGATTTTATTATCAACGTTCTTAAAGCTGTGAAACAAGGTTTTTCTCAATTCTTCGATCACATATTCAAACATCTATTCGGCGGAGTGACCGATTGGCTGTTCGGGCAGTTGGAAGGCGCCGGAATCACTATCCCAAAGGACTTCAGTTTGAAATCAATTCTCAAACTGGTGTTCGAATTATTGGGTATTACGATGGAGCGCATCTGGCTCAAACTTGAAAAGAAGATAGGTAAATCTGCTGTAGACAAACTTAAAACGGTTATCAGCGTCGCCACGGGAGCCTGGGAATGGATAAAACTGGCTGTAGAGGGAGGTCCGGGTGCTGTATGGGAGAAACTCAAAGAAAAATTAAACGACTTATGGGGACAGGTTTTGACCGGAATTGTCGGCTGGATTAATACTGTTATTGTTGTTCAAGCCTCAAAATGGCTTTTGAGTCTGTGTGATATTTCTGGTATAACACCTACAATTACAGCAATAATTGCAATTTATAAAGCTATTGAATCCTTTATGGAATATTTGAAGGAAATGCTTGAAATTATTAATTCGGTACTTAACGGTATTGCGGAAATAGCTAAAGGTGTAATTGGAAAAGCAGCAGAGTTTCTTGAAAAAGCATTGGCAGACTCGATTCCTGTAGCAATCGGATTCCTGGCTAATCAATTCGGGCTGGGGAAATTGGGTAAAAGAATTTCAGAGATAGTAGGTTCTGTAAGAGAGAAAGTAGACGGTGCAATGGACTGGTTGATTGATAAAGCTGTGGATACAGGAAAAGCCTTTCTCGATATGTTGAAATCGGGAGCCGCGGTTGTTAAAGAGAGCATTACAAACTGGTGGAAAGCAAGAAAGGAACTTACCACAAAGGATGGTGAAGAACACGAAATATTTTTTAACGGGGTAGATTCCAGTGCACCGCTTACAATAGAATCGAATCCCAAACCTTACCTTATTTATCTTGATGACATTAAGAAAGAACATGAACTAACTGATGATCAAATTAATCCTGCTAAAACGAAAGCAACAGAAATTGAAAAAGAAAAAGTAAGGAATGTTCCCGGGGATCAGAAGAAAGATCAGGCAGTAAAAATAAATAAACTGGTTGAAGAACTTGCCGCATTAACTGTCGCCCTGCCTTTAAAGATAAAGGAAGGTAAAAGTGCACCACCCGTGTATGGCCCGTTGTATAACGGATTTGGTTCATTTGCTACAGTAGCTTTTCTTGAGGCTCCGATTAAACCCGAGGGATCATCACCGTCGGTAGCAAATACAGAAGATTATGACAATATAAACATCAGAAGACAAGGAAGCGGCTCATATTATATAAAGGGACACTTGCTTAATGATAATCTGGGTGGACCTGGTACAACATGGAACAACCTTACACCGCTTTCACAGCAGGCGAATAGTGATCATAAAACGGAATTTGAAAATCCTGTTAAGCTCGCAATAAATGATATGACAAAAGGTTATGCCTCCGAAACAAAAGGAAAGGCTGAAAATTTTTCGGTGAAGGCTGATTATGGAAGAGAAATTCCGGCTTCACTTAAATTGCTAGAAGATACTTCTACGGATGAATTGCCTGATGGTGTGGGGGACAAAGATCCATTCTTACTTGCAAAAGTAATGAGATCAGAGCAATATGTGCCTTATAGTCTTGACTGCAGAGCTGATATAGAGGACAAAGCCGGCAATAAAAAAAGTTTAAACAAAACCATTCCTGTTGAAATTCAATATGGTGAACCAGAGAATTATCAGCTTACAGCCACGTACAAGGAGAAATTTATTCTTGCCGAGAAAGCCAAAGGTAAAACCAGGAAAGAAGCAGTTTCATCCTACCTGGCAATTAAAGGATTAAATGAAGAAATGGCGGGTAAAATATATGATAAGCTGGTTTCCTCAAAACGCATATATAATTATTTATCATTGATAGGCACAACAAAGAAGGCGCTTGAAGCTCAGAATCCAGATAAAAAAATCATAAGTGGTGAGTATAGTTAGCCGCAGTTTATAAAGCGTTTTTCTGATAACAGCATCTTTTTAACATCCGAAAAAGCCCGGAAAGTTTTCACAATACTTAAAAAAATTCAATCTGATTTAAGGGATTTTATTCATTTTCAGAATGATTTTCCGTACCCGATTCATAAAGGGAACTTATTAATCAAAAATATGTGTTATAACATTAAAAGTCACAACATATATCAAAATTGAAATAAAAATCAATTAATCACAATTATATATATTATTAAATAAGGAGCATTATAATGAAAGCTTTAAAATACATCTTTTTTGTCCTTCTTTTTCCCGTGGTTTCAATATTTGCACAAACGAAGTGGAATATTGATGTGTCGCACTCCAACGTCGGTTTCGAGGTTGATCACATGGTAATTGCAACTGCGGAAGGTGAATTTAAGTCCTACGAAGGCACAATTGAAACAGACGGGGACGATTTCACGAATGCAAAAATTAATCTCACAATAGATGTTGCAAGCATCGATACAGATAATGAACAAAGAGATAATCATCTTAAATCAGATGATTTTTTCAACGCAGAAAAATTTCCCCAAATGACATTTGTCGGTAAATCAATGACTAAGGTGAACGGTAACAACTGGAAATTAGTTGGTGATTTTACAATCAGAGACATTACCAAAGAGGTGACACTGGATGTGAAATTCAGAGGTATGGTTAAGGATCCCTGGGGGAATACAAGAGCCGGATTCAAATTAACCGGAGAGGTTAACAGATTTGATTATAATCTTAAGTGGAATAAATTGCTTGAAACGGGCGGACTTGTAGTAAGTGAAGATGTTAAATTAATTATTGATTTGGAACTAATTAAAGCAAGCCAGTCGTAATGAAACTGGAAGCAGCTATAAAGCAAAAAAAATTCAATAACGAATATGAAAAGCTAGCCGTGAATATTCTGTATACTCACGGCTGGCTGTTCAATATTCAGACAGAAATTTTCAGGAAATATGATATCACTGTTTCACAATATAATATTTTAAGAATTTTACGCGGTCAGTATCCGAATCCTACTTCAGTAAATCTTCTGAAGGAACGAATGCTGGATAAGATGTCTGACGCATCACGTTTAGTTGAACGACTTAAAAACAAAGGTCTTGTTCACAGAAAAATTTGCAATGAAGACAGGCGCCGGGCTGAAGTTGTGGTAACTGAAAAAGGTTTAGATCTTCTTGAAGAGATAGATAAACTGTCCGACAGGTTTGATATGCTGAGTAAGAATTTGTCAAAAAAGGAAACGCAGCTTCTGAACAATCTTCTCGATAAAATGAGAGGATAGGAGTAAAAATGGAAAATAAAATAAACGGAATACATCATATAACGGCGCTCGCAAGCGATCCGCAGAAGAACTATGATTTCTATACAGGAGTGCTGGGGTTAAGGCTTGTTAAGAAAACTGTCAATTTTGATGCACCCGATGTTTACCATCTATATTATGGAGATGAAACCGGAAGACCGGGTACTATATTAACATTCTTTCCGTTTCCCGGCACCAGGCGCGGGAAAAGAGGTACCGGTGAAATATCTGCTGTAGCTTTCAGCATTCCTGAAAGTTCACTTAATTACTGGATGGACAGATTTGCAGAACTCGCGATCGGATTCGATGGTCCGCATAAAAGATTTGATGAAACATATATTTCAATACTCGATCCGGATGGAATGAATGTAGAACTTGTTGTTGATGAAGCGGTCGGATCAATCGCCGGATGGAATAACGGACGTATACCTTTTGAGCATTCAATCAGAAAAATATTCGGTGCTACTTTTTATACCGACGATTCAAGCAAAACGGAATTATTGCTGCTCGGCACGATGGGATTTAATTTTACAGGAACCAGTGACTCACGTAAAAGATATACATGCGGCAGTGATGAGAGTCTTGCCAGAATAGATCTAATTGAAAACGGGAAGAAACAACCCGCTTCAGGCGGTGCTGGCAGTGTTCATCACATTGCGTGGAGAACCGCAGGTGATGAGGAGCAGCTAGGCTGGCACAAAAAAATTACCGACGCAGGCTTTTATCCTACAAAAGTAATGGACAGAAATTATTTCCGTTCAATTTATTTTCGGGAACCCGGTGGTATTTTGTTCGAAATTGCTACCGATTCCCCGGGATTCTTAATTGATGAAAGTCTGGATAATTTAGGCACATCTCTTAAACTGCCTGCATGGTATGAAGAAAAACGCTACACTATCGAAAATATTTTATTACCGCTTGAGACGGTATACTCTAAAAAGAATTTGATAAATTAATTAAACAACTGTCTGAATAATAACAGTACAATGCAAATAACAAGGTTATATACTGGAAATGATGGAGAATCTTACAATGAAGAGATAAACATACCTTTGTCCGATGCAGGTGATATTGGCAGATTATCTGATAAGATTTATGCGACGGGAATAATATTCAGAGAAACAGGAGGAAACTATGATTACGATTTTCATAATGCACCTCAGCGTCAGTTTATTATTAATCTTGACGGTGAGATTGAGATTGAAACCAGTTGCGGTCAGAAAAAAATATTAAAAGCAGGTAACATATTGCTTGCGGAAGATATAACTGGTCGCGGACACCGCACAAAGAGTATAGACGGGAAAAAGAGAAAATCTATATTCGTTACACTTGAATAAAAAAGTAAGCAGGAAAGTTAGTGATTGATAATATCAATATAATTGAACCGCATAAAGGTCATCCCATATTTGAAAAGGGAGAGAGTTTAGAAAATGCTAAGTGTGCGATGATAATGATTCACGGGCGCGGTGCAACTGCTCAGAGTATACTAACGCTTGCTGATGATTTTAAAAACAATAGTATAGCATACCTTGCTCCTCAGGCTGCAAAAAATACATGGTATCCGTACAGGTTTATTGAAACCATGAAAAAAAACGAGCCGGATGTTTCGTCGGGCCTGCAATTGATAGATTTTCTTGTAAACAAAATTCTGGATAAGGGACTTACTGACGATAAAATATTTCTGCTCGGCTTTTCGCAGGGAGCCTGCCTGGCTCTTGAATACGCTGCACGCAATCCGCGTAATTATGCAGGCATAATAGGATTAAGCGGAGGATTGATGGGTCCTATAGGTAAGCAGTTTAATTACGAGGGTTCTTTTACTGAAAATACGAAAGTATTTTTAGGATGCAGTGATACAGATTTTCATATTCCTCTTGAAAGAGTAAATGAAACCGCCGATGTATTTAAACGTATGGGCGCTAAAGTTAAAAAGGAAATATATAAGAACATGGGACATACGATTAATTCCGATGAGATTGAAACGGTGAGCAGTATGTTAAACAAAGTAGCCGGCTGATATTACCCGGTGATATGGCAAGCCGGCATTGTTTTTTAATTTTGCCTGGTTTTTACATTTCTATTTCATACCGGCGGCTTTCTCGAGTATCCCGGGGATAGCGGCATCCATCATGAATTTCATGTCCTGGTACCTGAATGATCTCTCCTCAAATGTTCTTGACTCGTACGCTTTAAGAAATCTGGATTTAAAGTCATCAAGATATGATCCGTACAGATGATAGCTGTCGGCTTGATGCACGTATCTACCAAGTTTTATTTGTTTACCTGAAAGCACGGAAATTTTTTCCGCTATTTTAACCTGCAGTTGTGTTAATGCAAACATATTCATAAACGCAGCTTTGTAAGCATCGTTTGAACGAAAACGGACGTTTGTATTTAAGTACCAGTTATCATCGGAACCTTGTAAAAGCCTGCACCAAATACTTTGCAAGCACGCAGGATCATAGCAAAAATTGTCTTCCCACACTTTCCAGGTAATAGCTTGTGCACGTCTCGAATAAGGTGTTTCGGCAAGTTTCCCGGCAAGTATTTCTATCTGATCGTATATGTCGTTATTATTGGGCAGAAAATATTTAAACAGCCTCTGGTGATACGTATATTCCCATCTTGTATCGCTCTCGTCATCAGCAGAATTACGAATAAGATGGTCTTTGATACCGTCGAGTACTTCCATTACATATTCCTGAAGCGTTTCCAATCCGCCCGGCATATCCATATGTATCATCGGTTCAGAGAGGGGCTCATTAACAACTATTGTCATTGTACAATCCTTGCTTGGCGGATCATCCTTTTTATCGTATTCGGTTTTTATCTCACAGCCGCCATTGTAAAGACTAATCAGTGATTTTTCCCATGCTTCTGCAAGTCCCTGTCCTTCAACAAATAATACTGGGATATTTCCATTCATAACATTACTCCGTTAATTCAATTATTTATATTTTTTCGGATAATAAAATACAATACTTCACGAACAGTTTAGTATTAAATCCATTTTCTAACATTCTTCTTATAATCATTATACTGCACGCCGAATTTTTCAGCGAGCATTTGTTCCTCATTTGTGATAAATATTTTATCCATTAGAAAAATAAAGATAATTGTTATAAGAAAAGGAGTAATAGACCCGGCTAGTATGGATTCGCCTAAAAGAAAAAGCGCCATACCCAGGTACATCGGATTTCTGGTAACACGGAAAATACCATCCGTTATTAATTCCTCGGAGTATTCGAATGGTTTTACGGTTGTATTTGCAGATTTAAAGTCTTTATCTGCAATCAGGTTCATAAGACCTCCGATCAGTATTAAAGGAAGTCCGATCAGATTCCAGGGGAATTCGATTAAAGTTGCTATCGGTAGCATCAAGTGTGCTGCTATAATTATTACTATCGATGTTGAAAAGTATCTCGGCGGCAGAGCTTTTTTCTTACTCATAAATAGTTTAGAGATTATTTTAAATTAGTTCATATATTTATCTGGATTAAGAAATTATCATTTTAACAGCAACATTTTTCCGGTCAACCGAATATCTTTTGTATAAAGCTGGTAGAAATAAATCCCGCTTGATAATCCTTGTGCATCAAATTCGGTTTTATACCGCCCGCTTTTTATTACATCATCGATTAAAACAGCTATTTCGTTTCCAAGTATATCGTATACTTTAAGTGTCACGTAATCATCATCCGGTATGGAATAACTAATTATTGTTGAAGGATTGAATGGATTAGGATAATTTTGTTCCAATACGAACTCAGATGGAAACATTTCTCCGGTGGAAACATTTACGGCAGACGGATCAATAATTTTAATTTCATCGAACCAGAAATTAATATTTTCCAGACTACCGTACTCTGCAACGATATCAAAAATATCGACATCTGTCCAATCGAACAAACCCTGTGCATTATACCATGTTCCATCCTCATATGCGCCGTGTTCGTTAAATTCTTTCAAAGGTATTTGTAAATGCTGCCATTGATTATTAAATGATAACGCCGATCCATCCAGCGTATATCGCATTCTCCACGGTTTGTCGTCGTTGGTAGTTTTTGTATCTACAAATCTTATATCGATCCTTGCTGCAGCGACATCGCATTTGATCCAAAAATCGACTGCAAAATTTTTGTTTAACAGCACCGATAGATCTTTATCCGGAATAAAGTTGAAACCGATTTTATTGTACCTGTCTGATCCTGTCCAGTGTACTGAATATGATCCGTCGTAGGGATAATCGGTACTGTAGAAATCGAGTATCCCTGTTGATGCTGAACCGGAAGAGATGATATCAGTTTCAATATAATCCGTGAAAATGGAAAACCCCGTTGTATCAGCACGTTTAAAATATTCAGTTTGAGGCGGCGGATTCATTCCGAGAGCATTAATAAGTTCAACATTAAGATCATGATCAAAAAGTTTATTTGAGGCTTCTTCAAAGATACCGAAGCTGTCGTCGAATTCCCACATACTCCAGGCTATGTTATTACTGTCGAAATACGAACTAACGGTTTTGTGCCAGAATACCCTGTCTTCGTTATTACTGTTTGGCATATAAACGCCGAATTCACCACACCAAAGCGGCACATTTCTTTCGTCCCTGAATTTAATGGCAATATCTATAAGCTCGTGCACTTTTTGAACAGTTCCTTCCAGACCATATCTGTTAAATGAGCTTTCTATCCAGCTGTTTTTTAACTCATCCGGAAAGGGAGGCATATCTGCCGCATCATAAGGAAAGGGGATATCAGATAAAGGAGTCATCGAAGGATCGGTCCAACCTGCCCCCTGGTGAGTAAAAATGAATGGATCATAAAAATGAAATGTATAGATCAAATTTTTGTCCTCATAAACAGGCATATATTTAAGATTATTATAACTGTTCCATCCTGCCGGACCTACAATAATTGTGTGAACCGTATCGATCAGACGAATTGCTTCCACAACTTTTAGCTGTATTTCATTCCATTTCTCGTCGTTTATACCGTGAGGTTCATTCAATATTTCATAATAAATATTATTGTACTTGTCTTTGTAATGTTCTGCCATTTGTGTCCAGACAGGAATTAGAACCTGCGCTATATTCGTATCGGTGTTCTGTGTT
This sequence comes from Melioribacteraceae bacterium, assembly GCA_016927595.1. Classification (GTDB taxonomy): domain Bacteria; phylum Bacteroidota; class Ignavibacteria; order Ignavibacteriales; family Melioribacteraceae; genus PGYT01. The sequence continues at coordinate 84,020 of JAFGMI010000023.1, forward strand.
ACATTGAAGGTATGGTTGTCAATTATTAAATGCATATCCAGTTCTTCAGTCCACCCGACAATCTGATCAAGGAAGTTCAGAAACAGATCGTCGGGCTTGTAATCCGGACTCCCGTCAGTCATGAAATGCAGATTGACCGGAAGCCGTAAATGATCTGCGCCGAGTTCTTTAATCCGCCTGAAATATTCTTTATCAAATTTTTTTAAATGAATTGAGCCCGTACTACTCTGCTGAAACCAGCCTGCCAGATTAAAGCCTTTTTTAAATGGAGCAGTCTGCGCTGAAACAGTATTAAATGTTATAGTTACCAGCAGAAATAATAAAATATTAACCACTGTTCCGTTTGTACTGAGATTACAAAACTTGTTCATATAGTTACCCGTATTTCCTGATGACATCAATGGCGCTGCAATCGGACAGCCCTAAGAACTATATTTAATATGGGCAGCTTCCTTCATCTTGATGATACTATTATGAAATTCCTTCGGCATTATTCTGAAAGAGGTTCGTAAAACACCCGGGAAAAATTTATTTTTTGTCCTTCAAAATTTTGCTGCAAGCATTAAAAACATATAAAATGAAATAGTTTAAGAATCCACGAGGCTAATTTTTTAAAAAATTTTTTCGACAATATAGCGTTGAAATATATAATTTTGCCACAAAAATCAAGGGATGTTTATTTCCGTATCAGCTAAATATTTAAGATTTAGTCTTGGGCTGCTGTTTTTATTAATATTTCCTGTTCAAAACACACTTGGACAAACTGAGCACGGCATCTTCAATCATATAACAGTTGAAGATGGTTTGTCGAACAGCCTTGTTTTTGAAATGACACAGGATTCTGCGGGTTTAATCTGGCTTGCAACGCAGGATGGACTGAACAGATTTGACGGTTACTCATTTAAAATCTTCCGCAGCAATGACTCGATAAAAACGGTGGAAGACAGCTGGATTACCTGTCTTAAAACCGACAGAAACGGGGATATCTGGTTTGGAACCCGAACATCTGGTATAGGAAAGATTGATAATATTACGGGAGAATTTTCGAGCTTTAAAGAACGAATGCAAAATGAGCTTGGAGAATTTTCTCTTAATATTCAAAACATCTTTCTTACTCGTGAAGGTGAGTTGTTAATCGCTACCTGGGGCGCCGGTCTGCTGATTTACAATATTAATACATCGGAATTTAAGCAGTATCTTCATGATGAGAATGATCCCTATTCAATTTCCGAAAACCGTATTTATTCGGTCTACCAAGATTCTAAGGGTAATATATGGGCTGGTTCGCAGCGAAAGGGACTTAATAAACTCGAAAAAAAATCCAACAAATTCAGTCATATCAATTTTCTCAGTGAATCACCCAATGAGGTTTCAAATAATTTTGTGCTTTCTGTTCTGGAAGATCACAAAAAAGATATCTGGATAGGTACGTTTTCAAACGGGTTATTCAAAATATCAGCGAAGACAGAAGAAATAATAAGATATAATTCGAAACAGAATATCTCAGGGACCAGGATAACCAAAATATTCGAAGACAGTCAGAAAGATTTATGGGTCTGCACAAACGGAGAAGGCATATTTAAGTATAGAAGGGAAAATGATGAATTTATAAATTTCCGCAACAACCCAATGAATCCAAAAAGTCTTAACAGGAACAAAGTCTGGTCTGTTATGGAAGATAACACAGGCTTGCTCTGGTTCGGTACTTTGACAAACGGTATTAACCAGTATGACAGAAGAAAAGATGATTTTAAGTGGATCACACGTACTGATAACAGCGATAAGTCAATATTAAGCAATTATATAAAAGACATATACTTCGACAGGAAGGGAAATCTCTGGCTCGGGACTTCTGAAGGTCTTTCTATAATAAACAAAAAAGGCAGTATAAAAAATATTACCCAGAATGAAGGGCTGAGTGTTAATCAATGCCTTGTTTTATATGAAGATGATACAGGGAAAATGTGGATAGGGACCTGGGGAGGTGGTATAAATATTTATAATCCTTCAACTGAATCATTTGAGTACATTATCAGCGACGGCAGTAAAAATACCCTGGCTGATAATTATTTGAAATGTATTGTTGAAAAAGATGGGAAGATGTTTTTCGGCACCGAGAGAGGATTGAATGAATACGATCCTGTTACCGGCAGGTTCAAGTTGTTTATACCCGTTGAAGGTGACAGCACTTCAATAAGCTATCCGCAAATATCAAATATATTAATTGACAGCAGGAACAATTTCTGGGTCGGAACACAAAGAGGTTTGAATTTATTCTATAAAGACAAGGGCACATTTAAACGAATTTCTCTGCAGGATTCGGGTGAACTGCCTCAAAGAAACAGAATACGAGCCCTGTTCGAGGATTCACGAGGATACTTTTATATAGGAACAATGGGAGCAGGTTTCGCAATATATGATCCTGTTAATGAACGTTTTAAGTTTTATACTGATAAGGATGGTTTATCCGACAATACTGTATATGAGATTCTTGAGGATGATGAAGGATATTTATGGCTCAGCACCAACAATGGATTGAGCAGATTCGACAGGGACGCGGAAGAATTTAAAATTTACAGAACAAGTGACGGATTACCCAACAACGAGTTCAACGGAGGAGCCGCATATAAAGATTCCACTGGTATTTTATACTTCGGGGGCGTAGATGGGCTTACCTACTTCACTCCTTTGGAATTAAAATCTTACGGTAAATTACCGGATATCGCGATAACAAGAGTTGCGATTAACGGTAAAGATTATAATGAGAACGGTTTTTATAACAGCGGGATGACTTTAACACTTCCCTACGACAGCAATTATATAAATATCTATTTCGCAGCAACCGATTACCGTTCACCTGAATTGAATACATTCAGATATAAACTTGAAGGATTAAACAGCAGCTGGATAACGCCGGAAGATGGTAACGTAGCCGTTTTCACAAATCTGGGTTACGGTGAATACGTATTCCGGGTTCAGGGTTCGAATAAGGATGGTATATGGAACCGTGACGGTAAAAAACTGAATATTGTTATAACACCTGCATGGTGGCAGACCGTTTATGCAAAAACTGCTTATGCCATAGCTTTCATTTTTTTAATGTTCGGTATTTACAGGCTTAGAGTGCGGACAATATGGTTAAAAGAAAAGCAGTTGGAAAAGCTGGTTAATGAGAGAACTTTAGATCTTCAACGAAGCAATGAAATGCTGGAAGAAGCAGTAGCATCGAAAGACAAGCTCTTTTCAATTATTGCCCATGATCTTAAAAATCCATTCATGTCTCTGCTGGGCTTTTCCGAAATTCTGATTAAAGAATTTCCGAACCTGTCTGAAAAGGAATTAAAGGATACTTCCAAATATATTTATGAATCAGCAACATCTGTTCATGGTCTGCTTCAGAATCTGCTTGACTGGTCACGAATTCAACTTGATAATATGGAGTTCAAACCTGAAGCGATAAACATACAGGAAATGATTGACGATGTATATGCGATTTACAGAACTTCCGCAGAAGTTAAATCGATAAGCTTAATTAATAAAATACCATCCGGTATAGCAGTTAAAGCGGATAACAATATGATTCATACAGTATTCAGAAATATTATTTCGAATTCGGTAAAGTTTACTTTGGCGGGAGGATACATAAGTGCTGAATCCAAAATATACAATGGATCAGTAGAAATCTGTATTGAAGACAATGGTATAGGTATGGACGAGGATGTTCTGAATAATCTTGTCGGAAATTCAGGACTCCAGTTATCCAAAGACGGTACAATGAAAGAAAAAGGAACCGGTCTGGGCGCAATGCTATACAAGGAGTTCATTAATAAAAATGACGGTAAACTTAATATAACCAGTATTCCCGGCACCGGAACAAAAATTATCATAACACTGCCGCGTTTTACTTAAAAAACATATAACCCATCCCCGGATTTATTATCTTGATCGGTTTCTTCAGTCCTTTCAGTAAAATGATGCATAATTTCGTCAGGTGTATTAAATTTTATGTAACAAAAGTGTTATATTTGCATCTTAAATCCGCCTTTGTTCAGAGAGCATCGGCGGATTTTTACTAGAATGAATATAACAAAGACAGTGAGGTTCGTTATCGCACAGAAAAATCAAAACAGCGTTGTTGAAAAAATAGTATCTCTAGCCAAAAGAAGAGGATTTGTTTTTCAGTCAAGTGAAATTTATGGTGGCTTAAACGGATGCTGGGATTACGGTCCGCTCGGGGTTGAACTGCTGAAGAACATTAAGGAGGAATGGTGGAAATCGATGACATACCGCGAAGATGTCGAGGGACTTGATGCGTCGATTTTAATGCACCCGCGTGTGTGGGAAGCTTCGGGACACGTTGAAAACTTTACTGATCCCATGATTGACTGTAAACAATGCAAAGCCCGTTTCAGGGTTGATACTCTTGGTGATGCTATTAATGAAAAGAAAAAGAAAAAATTTATCGAAGCACTTTCCGAGAGATTAAGTGGTGAAAAGGCTGAAATATTTAATAGAATTAAAGAGCTGCATCCCGATATCAACGAACAGTTCGAAAGAGTACTTGAGACAAAGGGAATAGCTTTCGATATGCTGAGTGAAGTTAACTGTCCAAACTGCGGAACACAGGGACAATTTACCGAGCCGCGTAGTTTCAATCTTATGTTTAAGACTTTTATAGGTTCGGTAGAAAGTCAGGACAGTGTTGTTTACCTCCGACCTGAAACAGCACAGGGCATTTTCGTTAACTTTCTTAACGTACAGGGTGCAAGCCGGCAGAAACTTCCTTTCGGCATTGCACAGATCGGGAAAGCATTCAGAAATGAAATAAATACAAAGAACTTTTTATTCCGTACGCGCGAGTTCGAGCAGATGGAGATGCAGTATTTCGTTAATCCGAAAGATGATAAAAAGTATTACGATGAATGGAAAGAAAGAAGGATTAATTGGTTCAAATCCCTTGGTATGACAGCAGATAAGCTGAGGTTTCACGATCATCCTGAAGATAAACTTGCTCACTACGCCAAGGAAGCTACAGACATAGAATACGAATTTCCTTTCGGCTGGGGCGAGATAGAAGGTGTTCACAACCGTACCGATTTTGACCTGAGCAGGCACCAGGAATACTCGGGCAAATCGCAGCAGTATTTTGATGATATGACAAAAGAGAAGTTCATCCCGTATATAATAGAAACATCAGCCGGTGCCAGCAGATCCTTTATGGCATTTTTAATAGATGCTTACATCGAAGAGGAAGTTAACGGCGAGCAGCGGGTTGTATTAAAATTCCATCCTAAACTGGCGCCAATTAAAGCAGCCATATTCCCGCTCGTTAACAAAGACGGAATGCCGGAAGTTGCACGTAAAATAGAGACAGAACTTCGTCCGCACATGAAGGTTTTCTTCGATGATAAGGGCGCCGTCGGACGCAGATACCGCAGGCAGGATGAAGCAGGTACTCCATATTGTGTAACTGTTGATACACAGACTCTTGAAGATAATACGGTTACCGTGCGCGAACGTGATTCGATGGCTCAGGAAAGAGTTAAGATAGAGGATCTTCTGGTTTATTTCCTTCAAAAACTGAAATAAATTTAATTGTATTTTGAAAAGCCCGTCCGAGTGACGGGTTTTTTGTTATTTATATCTTACACCATACTTAAAATAATTTTTAATCTATTCCCTTTTATATCCGTATTATTTTATAGAAAATATATAGTATGAATTTGTATAAGAGCAGGGATAATATTGAACATCCTGATTATTTGGTGGATGAGTCATGTCTGAAAGAAGCGACTGAATGTGGAGATAAAGAGTAAATAATGGAAAATACAAAAATTATATTGCCGCGATTATTTACAGGATTCTTTGGAGTTATAAAGATACGGCGGGTGCTCGCCGGGAGATATTTATTAAGGTTTAAGATAATATAAATCTGTATAGAGAGAATTACAAATTCGGTACCAGGACTCACAAAACATACAGTTTTATTTAACGAGCATCATCGGTTTTGTCATGCTGTAATTATCCACGCGCAGAGTATAGTAATAAACACCACTGCTAATGCCTGCCACTTCGAAAGCATTAAAAATATATTCGTGATTACCAATGCTCAAATACTCATTAACAATTTCTTGAACGAGCTCACCGATACTGTTAAATATCTTCAGTGAAACATGCGCTGGTTTATCAATCTGAAATCTGATTGTTGTTGAGGGATTAAAGGGATTCGGATAATTTTGATACAGCTTAAAATTATAAGCGGAGGGTGTTTGTTTAACATCGGTTAAAGGCGATCTGTAAATTAATCGTACTGCATCTGCTACTACAATTCCGGTATTATTTGCAGCAATTTCGACTGAAACACTGCCGTTTCTGATTTCAATTTCAGAAATGTAATTCCACTGACTGCCGTTTGTTGTCTGTGTTTTTTCAATTGCATTTACTTTATGTCCCGATATTATGCGGTACTCGGTGCTGTATGAATTTCCGTTTGATTCCACCCACCAGGCATAAACATCATAAACACCATCGGGCATTTCATCAGCTTCAAATTTAACGGAACCGTTTCCGTCTTCATTATATAAAAAATTATCGCTGTAAAAATCGGTACCGAATTCCGCAGTTTTCCAGGTTCCCGTTACTATTGCGCTGTTGTTGTCGAGTATTAAATGTTTAGGATGTGATAATTCGAGATATTCGCTAACTGCATAAACAGTCCTTCGACCGATTTCATATAAGCTCTCGTTATCAACCCATTCCCCGCCGGAATATTTGTCATAAGGTGTTTCATATGTAAGAGCCATAACTGCATCACCGTAATTATTCCAGAGCCAGCCTTCCGGGAAGTAATTCTGGAGGTCGGAAAACCGTAAGTCATCAAGATTAAAATAGGGGTTATCAGAAACATTCAGATTTGAGAACTGCATCTCTCTTCTGTAGAAATAGCCTGAAGTACTTGATGAGGTATGAATCCAGAATGTGCAGTAAGGTGAAGCCTGGGAATGAAGATTCAGAAAAACATCAACAGGTTTCTTATTACATATTTCAGCCAGTTTATTTTTCAATATTAGTACTTCCGGTGCTGTATTACTATCCGGTTTATTCCACTCCCGTTCCTGATCCGTATCGTAAATGTTTGTCCGCGATCTTCCGAAGAGAACGCCTTCCGGATTATTAAAAGGCACAAGATAGAAAACAATATTTTCCCGGTACCACTGCATTACATCATTGTAATCCGTCAGTGTTTGTACAATTCCGTCGAAATGGAATGAAGATGGAGTTTCACCAGGATGCGTCCGAGAGTGTATCCATACCTGTTTTTTATTCTCATCAGATTCGGATCTGTCGGTAATTGTAAGCATCTGCAGCGGTAGATTATTGGGAGAATATCCAAGGGTGTCGATTTTTACATAAGGACTTGCCGACCACTCGGTAATTCTGGTCTGAAGATATGAAAATGTATACGGTACGTAATAAGCCAGATATACTGTGTCCTCCTCAAATACTTTTTGAAAAGAATTGGAAGAGATTGCTTCCGAAGAATTTATCCTTATAAAATCCAGATTGTTATATGAATAGAAAGGTCTATTAACATCGGTGTCTTCCAGTACCAGTTTTATCTGTCTGTCTTTTACACCGGTTATTTTAAAGTAGAACCATCTGCTGTGCATGGAATTATTGTGTCTCATGAGTTCTTTAGCAGCATGAACCGTGAAAGTGGCAGAATCAATAATGGATACATACCCAAGATTACCGCTCTCTATTTCAGCTGAAAATTGGATCTGTCCTCTGAGAGTAATCACAGGTAATACTATTAAAAACAACCGTATTAATTTGAACATTAATGAATGTCATGAATTTTGTTTTGAAAATCCAAATATAGTGGATCATTTGGAATATTTATTCAGAAAATGATATGATTTATGTCAAATGATGAAAAAATAATCATTCAACTATTTGATATAGTATAAATATAAGTTTATATTATTGCCGCTTATAATCACACCACTCATTCAGGGCAGTAACACGCTTTTATGCAAGCAGACTAACGGCAAAGGGCTGTATAAAATATCTTTTAATAAGAGGTTGTTATGAAGCATTTAGTCATTAACAGGGCTAAACATCACAGGGAGGACAGCCTGAAATTATTCGAATTTTTGAGACAATATCTGTTTTTACCTATAAAGTCAGGCATACTAGGATTTTCCATTTTTTTTGTGATTTTAATCGCCACCAAATTCGCCGGCTATATTCTGGGTACATACACAAGTTTTACAATTAATGCAGATGATGTCATACTGTCATCGATTGGTTTTGTGCTTCTGTTTATATTAAAACTAACAGAAAACTCTAAGGAAAGGGCAACTTAGCCGGCTTTCAGTTTTTCAGTTCTATCGGCTATTTGAATCTTTTCAATTAATTCGAAAAGTTCACCTTCGATTATATTTGACAGGTTGTACAATGTAAGACCGATCCGATGGTCGGTTACGCGATTCTGCGGGAAGTTATATGTTCTTATTTTATCGCTTCTGTCACCGCTCTTCACCATTGATTTCCGGGTCGCAGCCATCTGGCTGTTTTGCTCATGCATTTTAATATCGTATAATCTTGCTTTAAGTACTTTCATGGCTTTTTGTCTGTTCTTCAACTGAGATCTTTCATCCTGGCATTGTACAACAATTCCCGTCGGTAGATGCGTAATACGGATTGCGGTTTCCACCTTGTTGACGTTTTGACCGCCGGCACCGCCGCTTCTGTACACGTCTATTCTCAGATCGTTATGGTCGATTTCAACTTCAACATCTTCTACCTCCGGCAGAACCACAACCGATGCTGCGGATGTATGTACGCGTCCGCTGGCTTCTGTGGCAGGAACCCTCTGTACTCTGTGCACGCCGCTTTCGAACTTAAGGTCACCGTAAACATCTTTTCCTCGTAAAGCGCACACCACCTCCTTAATACCTCCCATTGCAGCTTCATTAATATCTATTAGTTCTACCGTCCATCCTTTTAATTCCGCAAACCGCGAATACATTCTGAACAAATCGCCCGCAAACAATCCGGCTTCTTCGCCCCCTGTTCCGGCTCTTATTTCGAGGATTACATTTTTATCATCGTCGGGATCTTTGGGGATAAGCAGTAATTTAATTTTCTCTTCCAGTTCATCTCTTGTGACATTCAGTTCGTCAAGTTCGGTTTCGGCTAAATCCGTTAAATCCTTATCATCCGAGGAATTAATTATCTCTTCATTACCTTTGATTTCTGATATTACTTTCATATACTTATTATAAGCTACAACTATATCTTCAAGGTCACTTCTCTCTTTACTTAATTTTATCAGCTGATCCTGTTTGGAAGTTATTTCAGGATCGGAGAGCTTTTCAGTTATTTTGTTATATTTTTCTTTTATTTCTTTCAGCTTGTCGATAAAATCCATCATATCCTCAGATTAAGAATCGTAAATATATTAAAGTATAGTTTTAAAAACTAAGGGTCCTCTGTTCCTAAGTCAGTCTGCGTAATATTGCAAGGTATTGAATTTGCTCGTTTCTATCGGGCAATTTGCTTCCATCTCTCGGCGGAATATTTTCCGTTCCCATCTTTAAAAGCATATCATCAACAGCATCGAACATATTGATGTTCGGATATAAATTATCTCTGAGATAATGAATTAGTTTCATTGTCCGGAATGCATCGAACCACTGCCTTTTCTGAACGGACAACTGCTCAGACGATTTTGAATTGTCCAAAATTTTTCTGAAGCTTTTTTCAAAATCGTTTTCAGTAAGAAACTGCTGTAACCCGGTATTTAATTCGCCGGCAGCGGTCAGTAAGAATTCAGGATCCGAAGAGCGGTTGGCGTAAAATAACTTATGCCATGATTTCAGTAATTCAAATATTTCCGGTGCATATAATGAATACTCATCATGAGTTTTTGACAGGAATCTGTTTACCCTTTGACCGGTGCCAAAAGGAACCCGCCACGAAGTACGTCCGGAAGGATAAACAACAGCAGAGCTGATTTTATTTATCGGGTAAAGCTTGGCGAGTTTCTGCATAAAGTAAAAATCTTCCCCGGCTTTTCTCTTGTTCATACCCTGCGCCCGGATGTATGCTTCATGAGTGCACACGATTGTTGAACCTACTGTATGATAGGCATATGGAGATTCAGAGTATAGTAATCCCAGCACATAGTATCTTAAGAATATTTCATAACATATTATTGCATCAGCTTCCTCTCCTTCCTCTGGCAGCGTGTGCTCAAATTGAACAAAGCCTGCCTCATAGTCATTTTTGTCACATTCCTCCACAATAGCTGTAAGATAATTCCCCGCTACTTTACAATCCGCATCCAGACAAATTATAAGGTTCTTCCCCTCGCCCGGATAATCGAATAATTTTAATGCAATATCCATTCCGGTTTTTCTTGCAAGACCAACTCCGCCGTATTTGTCATCCAGTGCCAGTCCGTGGCTGGAACAATCAATTAATCCTATATTTAATCCGGAGTCTTTAATTTCAGTCATCAAATAATTATCACTCTTTGACTGGATTAAATCTCGCAGTAATAAAATTGTGTCCCGGTTGTTTGCTTTAACTTCGTTTTCGGAAGACTCTGTATTATTCACTACGAATAGAAACAGACTTTCAGAAAAGTATTTATTATCCGACGATGTGATAGAGCCGAGCAGTGTTTTAATGTTTTCATATTCGGCAATTACCGGGATTACAATAATGTTTTTATAAATTCCTGATCCCGCTGACTCAACCCGCCATTTCTTATTTGAATATTTTGAAATGTATTTTTCAACTTCAACAGGTAATTTCATCAGTTATCCAGGTATTCATTTATAAGTTTTTCAGCTTTATTAACTGAGGCGGGTTCAAGCCAGTTTATTACAGTACCCTCTTTTTCCATTTTTCTGAACCATGTCATTTGCCGTTTGGCAAACCGATGTATGGCACTGTTAAGTTTTTGATACATATCATTATAATTAATAGAACCCGATAAGTATAATCCCACATATTTATATTCAAGGCCGAAGTAATTCAATTTTTCATACGATATGCCTTTATTAATAAGTTCTTCAACCTCTTCAATCAAACCGTTCTTTAACCTTAGTTTTAACCTTTCTGTAATTCTCGTTTTAATTTCTTCACGTTTCAATGTGATGCCTAAATTCAAAGAGTCGATTTCGGGAAACTGTGTTTCCGTCTCTTCAGCTTCTGCAATTATAATAGCTCTGATTAGTCTTTCTTTACTATTTAAATCGGTAATATTGTGTTGACCAGGTTTGAGCTTTAACAAGAGTTTGCGTAAATGATCCTCTTTAAAATTATTTAGTTCTATCGATCTCGGGCTGTTGAAATCCACTTCCGTCATCTTGTAATTCTGGATTACCGAACTGATATACAATCCGGTTCCGCCGACCAGAAAAGGTGTTTTCGATTTACTTATGATTTCATTGTAGGAATTGTAAAACATCCTTTGGAATGTATACAGATTAAATTCGTCCGACGGCTCTAATATATCGATTAGATGATATGTAATTTTTTCGTCCCCGATCCGGTACTCGTAAAGATCTTTACCAGTACCTATGTCCATAAATTTGTAAACCTGTCTGCTGTCTGCTGAAATAATTTCACCGTTAAAAATATGAGCCACTGAAACTGCAAATTTAGTTTTGCCGACAGCTGTTGGACCGAGGATAGTAATTAGTTTACTATTCATGTGATGTGATGCTTATAAAAACTACCTATCGTGCGACAGGAAATGTAACAATAAATGTTGCTCCTTCGCCAACTTCGCTTTTCACCTTGATTGTACCGCCGTGTTCTTCGATTATTTTTTTTGTGATTGATAATCCCAGTCCCGTTCCCTCTTTTTTACCATGCGACATGAAGGGTTCAAATATTTTGGACTGCAGGTTCTCAGGTATCCCAAGACCATTATCTTTTATAAAAATGTTTACTGCATTCTTTTCCAGTTTTGTCGTGACTGTAATATTACCGCCTTCGGGCATTGCGTCGCAGGCGTTTTTAACTATATGCTGGAAGCATTGGAAAAATTGCTTCTCCGATATTTTAACGTTAACATCTTTATCATATTCTTTTGTAATGCTGCAGCCCCTGGAACTGACGAATGCTTCAAGTCTGTGTATATAATCATCCAGAACAGTATTCAATCGTGTAACGACACTTCTTATAACTATCTGTCCCTCTGAATATGCAGATGTGGATTGAACAAGATCTGCGATATGGTTTAACTGATCCAGAAGCATATCAACTACTTTGGACACATCCTCGCTCAGTTCTTTTGCTTTAAGATGTTCAGCGTATCTTTTACTAACCAGTATAGGTTTTTTAATATCCTGTATCAGAAAATTCGCCATCTTACCCAGCGAGGATATCCTCTCCCCCGAAATAAGCTGTTCAACCAGCTCGGCATTCTGCAGTGCCATTGCTGCATGAATTGATAACGATTCGAGGAGTTCTTCATCCAAAGAAGAGAATTTCCCTCCTTTGCTGTTAAGTAACTGAAGCACACCTACGATGTCTTCGTTTCTGTTCCGGACAGGGAAGCAAATCATACTTTTGGTTACATAGCCGCTGGACTTATCAAAAGATGTGTTAAACCTCGGGTCGTTTTGTACATCTTCAAGATTTATCAGCTCGCCTTTTTCAGCTACCCAGCCTGCGATACCTTCACCTATCTGAAGTTTAATTTCTTTGAATTCATTCCCCATCGCAACTTTAGACCAAAGCTCATTCTTTTCCTTATCGACGAGGTATAAAGTTCCTCTGTCGGCTTCTGTTAATTCACAGGCGACATTAACAATATTTTTAAGAACATCGTCAATTTGAATGTTGGTATTTACAAGCGTTGCCGCCTTGTTGATTTTTTCCAGGAATTCCACTGTTTCTGCACATTTTGACATATCTTTTTTCACTTCTTCTGTAAATTTATCAGCTTTAATTTTTACTTTTTCTTCAGGCTTCGGTTCAGGAATAACTTTCTCTTCAACTTCCGCCTTTTCCTGCTCAACCGGTTTTTCATCATCAAAAATATCCGAAGCGACAGAATCCGGTTCGGGAGACTCAGATGAAATTTCGTCGGGTAATTCGTCATATGGAATAGTACTGCCAGGATCCTCGGCTAAATTATTTGCTTCGGTAGTTTCTTTGCTACTGTCGTTACTGAAGTTGTAACTTTTTTCATATTCATCTAAACCACTTATATCCTCCGTTTTTGAATTCAAGGAAATATTGCTATCAGACTGACTCTCAAGTGAAGCATAAAAGGAATCCAGATCATCGTCTCCTTGTACAGAACTTTCTGAAGGTATTATTTCGGATTCGTTTGAGGCACCCGGCTCTTCAAGTGAACTGTAAAAACTTTCCAGGTCCTCAGCGGGTTGTTCATCCGAATGAATTTCAGCTTTGGGTTCAGCTGAATCAGAAGAAAAGAGCTCTTCGGCTGGGAGGGGTGTTTCGGGAACTTGATCCCCGGCTTCGGGCGCCTCTTCTCCGATTTCCAATTCTTCTTTTTGAATATTCGCATAGATATTATTCAGGATTTCAAAATTCTGTTCTATCAAATTATCAACCTCAGGCTTGGATAAAGTGATGATGTATGAATCTCTAAGCGCAACAGCTGTAGACTTTCTTTTTTTGTTTTCGATAAATTCATCACAGCCAAAAAAGTCGTTGTCTGTAAATATTAAAGAAACTGCTTTCGAACCTGATTTCTTATGCAGTACATTAACTTCACCGCTTACGATAAGATATATCTTATCAGATTCATCTGATTCTCTGAATAAAATCTGACCTTCACTTACGGTTAATAAGTTGCCCTTAATATTAGAGAGATCAATATCTTCGAATAGGATGTTTTTAAGCAACTTATTATTTTGCAGAGCAATTTTTATTTGATTTTCCATTTTAGGATCTCGCGAATGTTTCAAAAAGATCTATTGAAAGCAAACAGACATTTATCAAAACACGACAAAGTTTTACAAAGAATAATAAAAAAGTACGGTAATTGCAATTTACAACCTAATGGCAAATACTTCAATGATTTAGTGGAATCTATAATTAGCCAGCAGCTTTCGGGGGCATCGGCAAATTCCATCAAAAAGAAGCTGTTTACGCATTATGGAAATAAAATCAGCCCCGAAAAAATTATTTCGACCAGTGAAGAAACTCTGCGTTCTTTAGGATTGTCGGGGCAAAAACTGAAATACATTAAGGATCTTTCGGAGAAACTAACCACTAAAGAAATTTCTTTAAGAGGAATACGAAATAAAAGTAATGAAGAAGTAATTGAAATATTAACCGGAGTTAAGGGTATCGGGATTTGGACAGCTCAAATGTTTCTTATATTTACGCTCGGCAGGCTGAATATTTTTCCGACCGGAGATCTTGGTATTAAAAAGGGTATAATGTTAAATTACGGACTCGGAAAATTGCCGGATGAATCTACAATGCTTGAAATCGCAAGACGCAATAATTGGTCGCCTTACGAATCCGTTGCAAGCTGGTATATTTGGAAATCACTCGAAAACAGGTGATACCGTTTAGTCATTAGATTTATTACTGGTTAATCACGAATCTTTTTTAAACAAACAGCATCCAATATTTTGAGCGAACCAGAGTTAATAGAAAAAGCAAAAGAAGGAAACAGGCAGGCACTAGCCCAGCTCGTAAAGAATTACGAACAGACTATATATAATTTTGCTTTTAAAGTCTGCAGAAACAAGGACAGGGCTGAGCATACCATGCAGGAAACATTTCTGAGCATGGTTAAATCGATAAGCCAGTTTTCCGGTAAGTCTAAATTATCAACCTGGCTTTATACTATTGTATCGAATCATTGTTTAATGCAGGCTCGTTCAAACAAGAACAAGTTCTTTGATTCACTTGACGATGATGAATTATATATTGACGAATCCGAGATAGCCGAGTGGAAAGTTACGCCTGATCAGGTTGCTGAAAATAATGAGCTGAAAGAAATTCTTGATAACGCCATTCAGAAACTTCCTCAGGATTACAAAATTGTTTTTCTTCTGCGGGACGTTGAAGGATTGTCAACAGAGGAGACGGCAAATGTCGTTGATGTATCCGTTCCGGCTGTAAAGTCAAGGCTTCATAGAGCAAGAGCATTTTTAAGAAGTGAACTAAACAAAGTCCTTAAAAATGGAAAAGAATAAAATAACCTGTAAAGAAGTGATGAATCACATTTGTGATAACCTGGGCGAAGACCTCGATTCACCTAAATGCGTTGCCATCAAAGAACATCTTGAGAATTGTGAAAGCTGTCAGAAGTATTTTCACTCGGTTGAAAGCACAATTCAGTTCTATAAAATTTACAATGCTGAACTCCCTGAAGAATCACACAATAAACTGATGGATTACCTGGGTCTTTCCGACGAATAATCTGCATTTCCGGAATCTTCTTATCAACGGAAGTAATGTTGTTAACTATATTCCGCCCAGCTTTTAATACTTGCCTCGGAACTTTCAAATTGCAGAAAAGCTCTTATAAACCTTTTGGCTATTTGTGTATTTGTAATCAATGGAATATTTAAATCTATCGCTTTTCTTCTTACAAGGTAATCGCTGTCAAGCTCTGTCTTTTCGGTAGTTTTAGGTATATTTATTACAAGATCAATTTTCCCGTCGTTTAAGTAAGTAAGAATCGATGGTTCAACATTATCATAGGGTCTGTTCAGGGGTTCTACCGGTATACCGTTTTCACTGTAAAAATCGGCGGTTCCTTTAGTACCGTAAAATTTAATCCCCAGTCTGGAAAGCATTCTTAACTCATCAAGCACCAGCGCCTTTTCTTTCAGTGTGCCGGTCGAAAGAAGCACCCCTTTCTGCGGCGAACGAAAACCCGTTGATAAAAGGCTGAGCATAAAGGCTTCGTTGAAATCATCTCCCAGGCATGCAACCTCTCCTGTTGAGGACATTTCGACACCGACCACCGGATCAGACCCTTTCAGTCTGGTAAACGAAAACTGCGAGGCTTTGACACCAACGTAATCGAGGTCGAAGGAGGAGCCGCTTATACGCGGCGGTTTCTCGCCGATCATTAATTTTGTAGCAATATCGATGAAGTTTATTTTAAGTACTTTTGATACGAACGGAAAACTTCTCGAAGCACGCAGGTTGCATTCGATTACTTTTACATCATTATCTTTAGCTATAAACTGGATGTTGAATGGTCCGGTAATTTCCAGGGCTTTTGCTATGTTTTTTGTAATCAGTTTAACTCGTCTCATTGTTTCAAGATAAGTCCGCTGCGGCGGTAATACTATTGTTGCATCTCCTGAATGCACGCCGGCGTTTTCCACATGTTCGGAAATAGCGTAGCAGAAAAGCTCCCCGTTATCTGCAACTGCGTCCACTTCTATCTCACGTGCATCTGTAATAAACTTGCTTATAACTACGGGATGTTCCTGGCTTATATCGGAGGCTTTTTTCAGATACTCTTCAAGTTCATCCTCATTTAATACAATACTCATTGCAGCACCGCTCAATACATAACTTGGTCTTATCAATGCGGGGTACGTAACACGTCTGCAAAATTCCTTAGCAGATTCGAGATCGGTAAGCTCTTTCCATTCGGGCTGGTCAATTTCAAGTTCATCGAGAATTGCCGAGAATTTATCCCTGCTTTCGGCATTATGTATTTGTTTTGGCGATGTGCCAAGAATCGGTACATTATTATTGTACAGTTTCATTGCAAGGTTGTTAGGGATCTGTCCGCCCATCGATACTATAAATCCTTTCGGATTTTCTTTATCATAAATATCCAGTATTCTTTCAAGACTCATCTCCTCAAAATAAAGTTTACTGCATATATCGTGATCAGTACTCACTGTCTCGGGATTATAATTTATCATTATCGATTTATATCCGTGTTCCTCCAGAGTCATAGCAGCGTTAACACAGCACCAGTCGAACTCAACTGACGACCCGATCCGGTAAGGACCGCCTCCCAGAACCACTATCTGATCATCCTCGCCCGGAGAAATATCGTCATCAAAACCGTTGTAAGTCATGTAAAGGTAATTTGTCTGCGCAGGATATTCCGCAGCAAGTGTATCTATCTGTTTCACGGCAGGAATAATTTTTAATTCCTTTCTTCGGTTACGAACTTCCACTTCCTCACTACCGGTTAGAATGGCAATCTGCTTGTCGGAAAAACCTTTCTGTTTAGTCAGCAGAAATTTTTCACGGCTTATCTCCGATAGTTTTCTGCCTTTAAGTTCCCTGCTTAGTTCAATTATATTCTTCATCTTGTAAAGGAACCACCGGTCAATTCTGGACATTTCGTGCAGTCTGTCAATACTGTATCCGTTCATCAGGGCTTTTGCAATAAAGTAAACCCGTTTGTCCGTCGGCGTCTCTATTTGTTCATTCAGATTATCCGTATCAATATTGTTGCATACGAGACCGTTCATACCAATATCGAGCATACGGATAGCTTTCTGCATCACTTCTTCAAAGCTTCTTCCTATTGCCATCACCTCTCCGACAGATTTCATTTCGGAGCCCAGTTCCTGGCTCACCTTACTGAATTTCTGCAGGTCCCACCGCGGGAATTTAAGAACAACATAATCAAGAGCAGGCTCAAAACAAGATGACGTCTCTTTAGTTATAATGTTCTCGATTTCGTTAAGGTTATAATCAATTGCAAGTTTGGTGGCAACAAATGCCAAAGGATATCCGGTAGCTTTCGATGCGAGAGCTGAACTCCTGCTTAATCTGGCGTTAACTTCAATTATTCTGTAATCGTCTTCGAAGGGAGACAGCGCATACTGGATGTTACATTCGCCTATTATACCGAGATGCCGTATCAGTTTTATTCCGATTGAACGAAGCTTAAAATTTTCTTTTGCGGATAATGTTTGAACCGGGGCAACAACAATGCTGTCACCTGTATGAATCCCCATCGGATCAAAATTTTCCATGTTACAGACAGTGATGCAGTTATTGTACTTATCACGCACAATTTCATATTCGATTTCTTTCCAGCCGTAGAGCGATTCCTCGATCAATATCTGATTCGTGAAGGAAAAAGCGCGTCTGGTTTTCTCGGTTAATTCATCCCCGTTGTTTACAATGCCCGAACCTAAACCACCCAAAGCATAGGCAATTCTTACCATTACCGGGTAACCGATTTCAGCAGCCGCTTTCTTCGCTTCTTCGACATTGTGAACCGTTTTACTTACAGCGACTTTTAACCCTGCTTCCATCACTCTCTCGGCAAATAAAAATCTGTCTTCTGTATCTTTGATAGAGCTTACAGGTGTTCCTAAAACTTTTACGTTGTATTTGTCGAGTATTCCCTTATCGTATAAATCTACGCCCGTATTAAGTGCTGTCTGCCCTCCGAACCCAAGCAGTATGCCGTCAGGTCTTTCTTTCTCGATTATCTTTTCAACGAATTCCGTTTTAATTGGTTGAAAATAAACCTGGTCGGCAAGATGTTCTGAAGTCTGTATTGTAGCTATATTAGGATTTATCAATACAGTTTTTATTCCGTCTTCTTTAAGAGCTTTGATTGCCTGGCTTCCGGAATAATCGAACTCGCCGGCCTGACCTATTTGAAGGGCACCCGAACCCAGAATAAGAACTTTTTTTGGTTTGCCTTTTTTAATCATTTTAATGCCCTTACGAACATGTCGAAAATAAATTCTGTGTCGTCCGGACCCGGAGAAGCTTCGGGATGGAATTGGGCACCGAAGAACGGTTTTGAAATGTGGATTATTCCCTCGTTCGTGCCGTCGTTGTCGTTAATAAACCATTCACGCCAGTCAAGTGAAAGTGTATCGGAGTTAATAGCATAGCCGTGATTCTGCGAAGTTATATAACACCTGCGTGTTCCCGTCTCATTTACAGGCTGGTTATGGCTTCTGTGACCGTATTTCAACTTGTAAGTATCAGCTCCTGAAGCGAGCGCAAGTATCTGACAACCCAAACAAATTCCGAGTATCGGAATGTTCTGCTCCATGGCGCGTCTCGTATTCCCGATTGTAGATATACACTTCTTGGGGTCACCGGGACCGTTGGAAATCATTATGCCGTTGCAGTCCTCATTCATAAAATCGTAATCATGAGGAACACGAAGCACACTGATATTACGTCCTAAAAATGCTCGTATTATGTTATTCTTTACACCGCAGTCTACAAGCACGATTTTCTTATCGCCCTTTTTGTAAAGCTTCGGTTCATCCATGCATACTTCGGCAGCGAGATTTCTTTCATTGGGATCATCAATGGAATTGTAAATTTTTTCATTCTCAGAAACTATTCTGCCCAACATCGTACCTTTCTCGCGCAGTTTGCGGGTAAGCGACCGTGTATCGATACCATATATGCCCGGAATTTTTTCTTCCTCCATCCACGCACCCAGAGATTTTTCCGCCTGCCAGTGTGAGTGATTATGGGAATAGTCCGAAATAATCAGAGCTTTTACCTGGATATGATCGGATTCAAAATTTCTCAATACCTCGTGTTCTATGTCTTTAGGCGGTATGCCGTAATTTCCAATCAGGGGATAAGTACAGACAAGAATCTGACCGCAGTAGGAAGGATCCGTCATAGTTTCGGGATAACCGACCATTCCGGTATTGAATACTACTTCGCCTTCCGTAAATCCGTAATAACCGAAAGCATACCCGGTGTATTCTGCACCATCCTCCAGGACCAGCTTGAGTTTCTTTTTATCCATTCAGCAAATTCGCGAGTATTTTTGATGTGAAAAATGTTGGACTCAAATATAAGAATTACAGTGGTTTATCCTAAGTGAAAAATTGTACTGCATTAAATTTATATCGATAATTTTGCAGTATCATGCAATAATATCCGCAAATGATTTTAACTGGATTTTGTCGGAACTATTGTGAAAGCAATAGCATAGTTAACAATCGGAAAGATATAATTTTGCCTGCCCGGATAAAGTTCAATAATTAAATTATTGATAATTAGTATTGTATAATGTAATTTTTCTATAAATATTTGCTCCCGTTAAAAATCGATCCGATGTTATTATCTCACGCTATTGCCTGACTCTGAATATAGAAGATTCATTTAAAATAAATAACAAACTATCGGAGGGGCATTCATATGAAATTAATTAAATATGTTTTTTTTTCTAACCATAATATCCTCAATTTTTCTGAACGCACGTGTCGGCATAAACGGAAATGAAGATTCACTGAATCAGAAAGCGAACGTTGTTAGCGTCTATCTGCTTAATGGTTATGCAGTAGCGTATAGTATTCACAGTAATTCTAACCTTATTATCCGTCTGCATCTGGACTTTAACCTGAGCCTTTGTGATGAGAATCTTGACGAATCAATTATTACTGATATTTCAGTATCCGGAAATAAAAGAATCTCCGAAGGAACCAGAACTGATAATAATTATTCAACATCACTCGGAAATTATTACTTGTTAAATTTGTACGATTCGGGAAAATTGAGTTTTTATGAAGGAGGAGGAC
>JAFGMI010000024.1 GCA_016927595.1 Melioribacteraceae bacterium
ACTTTATTCTCTTAATCCTTCGGGGGATTTGAACTGGAAATTCGAATTTGATACTCAATTTATTATGGATAATACGGAACCAACAATTGACTCTGACGGGAACATTTTTTTTGGTGCTGATACATTGTACTCTGTTAATTACAAAGGAATATTAAGATGGAAACAGAGCCTCGGAACAAAACACATTTTTAGTCCGCTAATAAATGATAAAGATGGGAATATTTATATAGGTGCAACAGAGCTGGGTAGCCCATCAGAACAAAACGTCATATCATTTAACAACAACGGAGAATTTAACTGGGATCTTAAAGTTGAAGGCGAGAGATTATTGGGGGCATCACCTGTTATAACTAGTTCTGGTAAATTAATATTTCCAACATTCAGAGCGTTTAATTTTCTTATCATTTATTAGTGAGGAGGTTTATTCGCTCAAATCAAAAATTATTTGCATCTCATAAAAAATCAAATTATTTTTGTTGCTCGTCAAAATTCGGCGAAGTTCTTTTTATTTCTGAGGGGCAGGCGCCAAAGCTGGAGAGTTGGGGCGGACTGTAAATCCGTTGGCTAAGCCTGAGGGGGTTCGATTCCCTCCCTGCCCACCGTGTAAACATACAGGTAGTACGGATTAAATCTACCGAAATTGCAGAAAATTGATGAAGGAGAGTATTGAGCCTTTCTCTATTCGAGTACTTCGTCAATTAATTACTGGACATATATTTTGAATTTTTGAATCAGCTTAAAAGCTGGTTAAAGTGTTTTTTTACGTTTTGAATAAACAAGCGGGAGTAACCCTGCCTGCCGGTAGGCAGGTCAGTTGGTATACTATCGTGTGTTCGAATAAAAATTTGTTCTTAAAAATGTTGAAAACTTAAAAGCGGGAGTAACTCAGTTGGCTAGAGTCACAGCCTTCCAAGCTGTTGGTCGCGGGTTCGAGTCCCGTCTCCCGCTCTGTTGAGAGCGAGACGTCAACAGACTGAAAAAGAATTGGTCGTCCCGATTTACATCGGGAAGTCCCGTCTCACGCTCAGAAAATACCCGGAATTTTAAGAATTCCTTGTGTTTGTGTGCAAGCTGATGTAGCTCAGTTGGTAGAGCACATCCTTGGTAAGGATGAGGTCACCGGTTCAATCCCGGTCATCAGCTCTACAAATTTTTTTTATTGTAGATCAGTTAGCAGAGTATACTTAATTGGTCTAAGGTAATCCCGATTTATCGGTATGGCCAGCTCTGATTCTCGGAGCAGAATTTTGTAAAAAGTTAGTTTATAGTGGAGAAACAATGGCAAAAGCTAAAAATGCTAGGCAGACAATAATTTTAGAAAGTACAGCCGGAACTGGTTACAGGTATACGACGAAAAAAAATAAAAGAAATCATCCAGCCAGAGTTGAGTTTAAAAAGTATGATCCGGTTGCAAGAAAACACGTTATTTTCAAGGAAACTAAATAAATACGTCAGTAGCTCAATTGGCAGAGCAGCGGTCTCCAAAACCGCAGGCTGGGGGTTCGACTCCCTCCTGACGTGCAAACGCTAATTTAATGCAGAAGATTATATGAAAGAAAAGATTATCAATTTTTTTAACGATGTGGTCAAGGAAATGAAAAAAGTTACCTGGCCAACAAAGAATGAACTTAAGGAATCCACGGTTATAGTGATAGTAGTTTGTTTAATTATTGCAGCTTTTACATATGCAATTGATATGTCAATCTCAAAGTTATTAGAAGGTTTATTTTAATAGTGGAAAATCCCAACGCAAAATGGTACGTAGTAAGAACGTTCTCGGGGCACGAGAACAAGGTGAAAACGCTAATTGAGGCTGAACTGAAGGACAGCGACGAACTGCAATCCAAAATATTGGAAGTACTGGTTCCCACTGAGAAGGTTTTTGAAGTTAAGGACGGTAAAAAGAAGACAAAAACAAAGAATTTTTTCCCAGGCTATATTCTGGTTCATGCAGAACTGGATAACCGGGTAAAAGATTTTATAGTAAATATGCCTTCAATTATGGGATTTCTTGGTTCACAAAATCAGCCGAATCCTTTACTGCCCGACGAAGTGAAGCGGATAGTTGGCAGAATAACTAAAAACGACGAAACAGAAAGAACTGAAACTATTTTCAGAACAGGGGATTTTGTAAAAATTATTGACGGACCATTCAATAACTTCTCTGGAATGATCGAGGAAGTGAATGAAGAAAAGATGAAAGTAAAGGTTATGGTCTCGATATTCGGAAGAAAAACTCCGGTGGAAATAGATTTTGTTCAGGCAGAATTAGAAAAATAAATAGGTAGGTTAAGATTATGGCAAAGAAAATTGATGGGTATATCAAATTACAGATACCGGCAGGTCAAGCAAACCCATCTCCGCCCGTTGGTCCGGCGCTGGGACAAAAAGGTGTAAACATCATGGAGTTTTGCAAACAGTTCAACGCAAAAACTGCCGATAAATCAGGCTTAATTATTCCCGTTGTTATCACCGTATATGCTGATAAATCATTTACATTTATTACTAAAACTCCTCCAGCGGCAGTGCTGCTTAAGAAAACTCTGAAGCTTGAGAAAGGTTCGGGTGAGCCCAATAAGAATAAGGTTGCAAAAGTTAAAAAAGCTCAGCTTAAAGAAATTGCGGAAACAAAAATGGCAGACCTTAACGCTTCTGATGTGGAAAGCGCGATGAGCATGATCGCAGGTACTGCAAGAAGCATGGGTATAACTGTAGAAGATTAATTATTTATAATTAAATGTTTGGTAGAGCGAAATGAGAGCATCAAAGCGAATAAGAAAAATAAAAGAAACAGTTGATTCAAAAAAAGTCTATACAATTGAGGAAGCTGTAAAATTACTCAAAAACGGCTCAACGGTAAAATTCGTCGAATCACTTGATTGTGCTGTAAGACTTGGTGTTGATCCAAGGCACGCTGATCAGATGGTGAGAGGTACTGTAAGTCTGCCACATGGAACCGGTAAAGAGGTGAAAGTACTGGTAATTGCAAAAGGCGATAAGGCTCAGGAAGCACTGAATGCAGGAGCTGATTATGCCGGATTTGAGGAATACCTAGAAAAAATTAAGGAAGGCTGGGCAGATGTTGATGTAGTTATAGCCACACCGGATTCGATGAGCGAGCTCGGAAAATTAGGACGCGTGCTTGGTCCGAAAGGTCTTATGCCTAATCCCAAGAGCGGTACCGTAACGACTGATGTTGTAACTGCGGTAAAAGAAGTAAAAGCAGGTAAAATCGAGTTCAGAGTAGATAAAACAGGCATTGTTCATGCATCAGTTGGTAAACTTAATTTTGATGAGAAGCAGCTTGTTGAAAACACTCAGGCTTTTCTTCAGACAATTATAAAACTGAAACCATCATCTGCAAAAGGTCAGTATATAAGAAGCTGTTTCCTTTCAAGCACAATGGGACCCGGTTTAGAGGTTTCTAAAGATGAAGCTTCGGTAATGGCAAAGTAATTACGCACTCATAATAAATAAATGCTTCAAATTAATGTCACATTGTAAAATGAATTAGGTGTTCGATGAATAAGACAGAAAAAGCTGAAATCATCGCTGAAATTAAGGAACATTTTCAAAATTCTACTGCCGTTTACCTGATCGATTATACCGGAATAAACGTCGAGGAAATAAACGGTCTTAGAAAACAGTTCAGGTCAGAGGGTGTTAAATACAAGGTATATAAAAACACCTTTGTAAAGAAAGCTCTCGAGGATTTGAATTCTCATTCCGGTTTTAATGAGCTTCTAATCGGAATGACCGGTATAGCATTCACCGGTGAGGATAATTTTGGTGCTCCTGCCAAAGTTATTAAGAAATTCAATGACGACAAGAAGAAATTTTCCTTAAAAGGATGTTATATAGATACAACATTCTACGCAGGTGATCAGTTAAAAACTTTAGCCACACTACCTACCAAGGAAGAAGTAATGGCAGGAATCGTGGGCAGTATCCATGCACCGATATCCGGAATAGTTGGTGCAATAAGCGCTGTGATGCGGGATATAGTCAGCCTTGTTGATGAAATCAGCAAGAAAAAAGCCGCATAGTTATCAGAAATTGAAATTAAAAAGATATAAGGAGTAAAAAGAAATGTCAGAAAAAGTAGCTGAAATCGTTGAGAAAATTAAAGCTCTCACACTTGTTGAAGCTTCAGAATTGAAAACAGCATTGGAAGATGAGTTCGGTGTATCTGCCGCAGCACCTGTTATGATGGCAGGTCCAGCTGTAGCCGGCGCCGGAGATGCTGCTGCTGTTGAAGAAAAAACAGAATTCGATGTTATTCTTGCAAGCTTCGGTGACAAAAAGATAAACGTTATTAAAGTCGTAAGAGCTCACACCGGATTAGGCTTAAAGGAAGCTAAAGATTTAGTTGACGCAGTTCCGAAACCGGTTAAAGAAGGTGTTTCAAAAGACGAAGCAGAAAAGATCAAAAAAGAACTTGAAGAAGCCGGCGCTACAGTAGAAATCAAGTAATAATTTTTGATTTTTCCCCATAAAATTGAAAGTGGTAAAACGTAAAAATCGTTTTGCCACTTTTGTATGTATATAAGCAGTATAAAAACTGCAAAATTTTTTACCAATTATGGAGGTTTAGGTTGGATAAGCAAAATATAAATAAGCTAACCAACAGAATTTCGTTCGGAAAAATTACACCAGCCATTGAACAGCCAGACCTGCTGAATATTCAAACCGAATCGTTTGAAGATTTTCTGCAGTTAACTGTTCCTCCCTCTCAAAGGGAAAATAAAGGGCT
The DNA here is from genome assembly GCA_016927595.1 of Melioribacteraceae bacterium. GTDB lineage: Bacteria > Bacteroidota > Ignavibacteria > Ignavibacteriales > Melioribacteraceae > PGYT01. The sequence goes on from JAFGMI010000024.1 coordinate 4,754, forward strand.
TCAGGAGGTTTTTCAAACAAACTTCCCGATTCTGGATAATAAAGAATTTTATAGATTGGATTTTGTTGAGTATTACATCGAAAAACCACGCTTTTCGATACCTGAATGCGAAGAAAGAGGTTTAACATTCAGTGCGCCGCTCAAAGCAAAACTTCGTCTTTCTACCAAGGATGATGAAACTGAAGAATACGTAAACTCCGTTGAACAGGAAGTATATTTAGGCAATCTGCCTTTCATGACTAAAAGGGGAACATTTATAATAAACGGTGCTGAAAGAGTTATCGTTTCGCAGCTGCACAGATCACCCGGCGTTGCATTTGCTCAGACTGTTCATCCTAATGGCACACCAATTTATTCAGCAAGAATAATTCCGTTTCGCGGATCATGGGTTGAATTTGCAACGGATATAAATCACATAATGTACGTTTATATCGACAGACGAAAAAAGTTTCCGGCTACAACATTACTGAGGGCACTGGGATTTGAAGCAGATGAAGATATTTTAAATTTGTTCAATCTGGTTGAAGTTGTTAAGACCAAAAAACTGGATCCGATGGAACATAACGGACGGGTAGCTTCTGAGGATGTTATCGATCTTTCAACCGGAGAAATTTATGTAGCGAAGGACGGAGAATTAACGGAAGAAATTATTGACTTAATAAAAGCATCGCAGATTGATGAAATCAAATTAATCAGTAAAGAATCGAATATTGAACAGGATCTTGTACTCAACACACTACGCAAAGATACCTCCAAAACTAAAGAAGAGTCTCTTTATGCAATTTACAGACAGTTAAGATCGGGTGAAGCTCCGGATTTGGACACTGCACAGGCGCTTATCGATAAACTGTTTTTTAATGATAAAAGATACGACCTCGGTGAAGTTGGACGTTTCAGGATGAACGATAAACTGGGGCTGGATATTCCCCAAAATGTTAAAATACTTACAAAGGAAGATATCATCGCGATTATGAAGAACATTATTCTTCTGAAAAACGGAAACGTCAGCGTTGATGATATTGATCATCTTGGCAACAGACGTGTAAGAACAGTTGGTGAACAACTGATGCAGCAGTATAATGTTGGCCTTGCCAGGATGTCAAGAACAATCCGGGAACGTATGAATATGCGCGATACCGAAAATATGCAGCCGCAGGATCTGGTTAATGCCAGAACAATAAGCAGTGTTATAAATGCGTTTTTTGGTACAAACCAGTTGTCACAGTTTATGGATCAAACGAATCCCTTATCAGAACTGACACATAAAAGAAGAGTTTCGGCGCTCGGTCCGGGCGGTCTAACAAGAGAACGTGCCGGTTTTGAAGTCCGTGACGTACACCATTCTCATTACGGAAGGTTGTGTCCCATTGAAACTCCCGAAGGTCCGAATATCGGGCTTATATCCTCGTTAACGATTTACTCAAGGGTTAATAACTATGGATTTCTCGAAACACCTTACCGCAAAGTAACAAACGGTAAAGTCACCAAGCACGTTGAATATCTTAGTGCCGATCAGGAAGACGAATTTACTATAGCACAGGCTAATGCTCCCATTGATGAGCAGGGTAATTTTATTCGTGAGCGCGTTAAGTGTCGTCACAGAGGTGAATTCCCTGTTGTAACTCCCGATCAGGTTCACTACATGGACGTAGCACCTTCGCAGATAGTAAGTGCAGCAGCCTCACTCATTCCGTTCCTCGAGCACGATGATGCCAACAGGGCTCTTATGGGTTCGAACATGCAGCGACAGGCGGTTCCGTTGATGGTTACCGAAGCACCAATCGTAGGAACCGGTATGGAATACAAGGTTGCACGAGATTCGAAATCGATGATAATTGCGGAAGATAACGGTGTGGTTGAATATGCAGATGCACAGAAAATTATTGTAAAATATGATATTGACCAAAGCAGTTTTGAAGCGCTGACAGGATTCGATGATGACAGAAGGGTTGAACATACTTTAACAAAATTTTCGGGTACAAACCAGGAAACATGCTTTAATCAGAAAGTAATCGTCAAAACAGGCGACAAAATTAAAAAAGGTCAGGTGTTGGCTGATGGTTCGGCGATTGACAACGGAGAACTTGCACTCGGCAAAAACGTATTGGTCGCTTTCATGCCTTGGCGCGGATATAACTTTGAGGATGCAATTGTAATAAGCGAACGCCTTGTTGCTGATGATGTTTTTACATCGATACATATTGAAGAGTTTGAACTTCAGGTAAGAGAAACAAAACGCGGCGAAGAGGAATTAACAAGAGATATACCGAATGTGAGCGAAGAAGCTACGAAGAATCTTGATGAATTCGGTATCATTATGGAAGGCGCAGAAGTTAAAGAGGGTGATATTCTTATTGGAAAGATTACACCAAAGGGTGAAACCGATCCGACTCCCGAAGAAAAACTTCTTAAAGCTATCTTCGGTGATAAAGCCGGCGATGTGAAGGATGCTTCATTAAAAGCACCTCCCGGACTGAAAGGAACCGTGATAAAAACCAGGCTCTTCAGCAGAAAAAGAAAAGATGCTGAGTCGAAGAAGATAGAGAAAAAACAACTTGATCAGCTGGAATATAATTTCGATAAACTGAAAGAACAGCATTATGCAAAACTTCAGCAGAAGCTTACAAAAATATGTGCCGGTCAGACTACAACTGGTGTCCGCGACCTGGACGGATCAGTTGTTCTGCGAAATAATACTACAATCAAGGACAGCACATTTGCTGATATCGAAGACGTAACAAAACTCGATTATACACAGGACTGGTTCAGTTCCAAAAAAAATAATGAGATGATAAAAACCTTGTACACTAATTATTTTAAGATCAGATCTGAAATTGACGAAGAGTACAAGAGAGAAAAATTAAAAATACAAAGCGGTGATGAACTTCCTCCGGGAATAGTTCAGCTTGCTAAAGTTTATGTCGCCAAAAAGCGTAAACTATCCGTCGGAGATAAAATGGCAGGTCGACACGGTAATAAAGGTGTCGTTGCCAAAGTAGTACCACAGGAAGATATGCCTTACCTCGAGGACGGAAGTCCGGTAGATATCGTATTGAACCCTCTTGGTGTACCTTCCCGTATGAATCTTGGTCAGCTTTACGAAACTGCATTGGGATGGGTTGGCAAAAAACTTGGTGTTAAATTCGAGACACCAATTTTCGACGGCGCCAGCGTAGGTATAGTTGAAGAATATGTAAAAGAAGCCGGAATCAACGAAGGTAGCAAAACAGTTCTATACGACGGCAGATCCGGTGAGAGATTCCATCAACCTGTTACCTGCGGATATATTTACATGCTTAAACTGGGGCATATGGTCGACGATAAAATTCATGCCAGGTCTATTGGACCATACTCATTAATTACGCAGCAGCCATTAGGTGGTAAAGCACAGTTCGGCGGACAGAGATTCGGTGAAATGGAAGTCTGGGCGCTTGAAGGCTACGGCGCTGCACATGTACTGCAAGAAATCTTAACCGTTAAGAGTGACGATGTTACAGGTAGAGCAAAGACGTACGAATCAATTGTAAAAGGTGAAAATCTACAAAGACCGGGAATTCCGGAATCGTTTAACGTATTGATCAAAGAGCTTCAGGGTCTGGGGCTTGATATTAAAGTCAATTAGTTAAACAAATTTTTTAATTCTTAAAGGAGAAACCTCATGAGGTTAAGAACTCAAGAAGCTAAAATAAAACAGATCGATAAGCTAACCATTAGTCTGGCTAGTCCCGATGATATATTATCCAGATCACACGGTGAAGTAACTAAACCAGAGACGATTAACTACAGATCGTTCAGACCCGAGAAAGACGGTTTATTCTGCGAGAAAATATTCGGACCGGTTAAAGACTGGGAGTGTGCCTGTGGTAAATATAAAGGCATAAGATATAAAGGTATCGTGTGCGACAGATGCGGTGTTGAAGTTACTCTGAAAAGTGTAAGAAGAGAAAGGATGGGTCATATCTCTCTGGCTGTCCCCGTTGTTCATATCTGGTTCTTCAAAGCGCTTCCGTCAAAAATTGGTAATATAATCGGAATGACGACAAAAGAGCTGGAGAAGATTATTTATTATGAATCGTATGTTGTTATTAATCCGGGTCCTACTGGTCTTAAAGAAAAAGATCTTATCTCCGAAGACCAGTACTTCGAAATTTTAAGCACCCTTTCTCACGATAACGATTCGCTTGAAGATAATGACCCGAATAAATTTCTTGCAAAAATTGGCGGCGAAGCCGTTAAGCAACTTCTGAAAAGTATTAATGTGGAAAATACTTTTCAAATTCTTAAAGCTCAACTCGCTACGGAGACTTCCCAACAGAAAAGAAATGATCTTCTGAAACGACTCCGTGTACTCGAAGCGTTCAGAGAACATGAAGAGAAAGTCCCCAACAAGCCCGAATGGATGGTAATGAGTGTAGTCCCGGTTATTCCGCCGGAATTAAGACCGCTTGTTCCGCTCGAAGGAGGAAGGTTTGCAACGAGCGATCTTAACGATCTCTACAGAAGGGTTATTATAAGAAACAACAGACTTAAAAGACTAATAGATATTAAAGCTCCTGAAGTGATTTTAAGGAATGAGAAGAGAATGCTCCAGGAAGCAGTAGATGCCCTGTTCGACAATTCCAGAAGAGCAAGTGCAGTACGAAGCGATGGCAACAGACCTCTTAAATCATTAAGTGATATGCTTAAGGGAAAGCAGGGACGTTTCAGACAGAACCTGCTTGGTAAAAGGGTGGATTATTCCGGTCGATCTGTAATTGTGGTCGGACCCGAATTAAAACTTCATCAGTGTGGTTTGCCCAAGGATATGGCGGTTGAATTGTTTAAACCTTTCATTATCAGAAAGCTTATTGAGAGAGGACACTTTAAAACAGTTAAGAGTGCAAGAAAAGCTGTTGACAGAAAAGATCCGGTTATTTGGGATATACTTGAAAAATTGATACAGGGTCATCCTGTGCTTTTAAACCGTGCCCCTACTCTTCACAGACTCGGTATTCAGGCATTTCAGCCGTTATTGATAGACGGTAAAGCAATACAGCTTCATCCAATGGTTTGTACGGCATTTAATGCTGACTTCGACGGTGACCAGATGGCGGTACATGTCCCGTTGTCTTACGAGGCACAGTTGGAGGCTTCGTTGTTAATGCTTTCAAGCCACAACATACTATCGCCGCAGAATGGCAGTCCTATTGTAGTCCCTACACAGGATATTGTACTTGGCTGTTATTACCTGACTAAGGTTAAACATGGTGCTAAAGGCGAGGGAATGATATTCAGTGATCCCGAAGAAGCAATAATTGCTTACGATACAAAAGTTGTTGAGCTACATGCAAAAGTTAAAGTGAAAATTGATGATAAATTTTATGACACAACCATCGGAAGAATAATTTTCAACCAGATCGTTCCCAAAGAAATGGGTTACTGGAATGAACTGCTGGTTAAAAAAGTATTCAGCGGATTTATTTATAAAATGTTTATAAAGCTGGGGAATGTTGTAACTGCTAAATTTCTTGATGATCTGAAAGCCCTTGGGTACAGGTATTCTACCGCTGCTGGTATCTCTATCAGTTACAGTGATATGCTTATCCCGGACGAAAAAGTAAACCTTATTGAAGAATCGAACAAAAAAGTTTCATCGATTCTTAATGAACACGAACAGGGTCTTATAACAGACGCTGAACGTTATAATAAGATAATAGACGTTTGGACACATACGACAAATAATGTTAGTAAAACTTTGATGGATAAAATCCGTTCCGATCAAAACGGATTCAATTCGCTTCACATGATGGTCGATTCGGGCGCCAGAGGTTCGCAGGAACAAGTTAGACAGCTGGCAGGAATGCGCGGTTTGATGATGAAGCCCCAGAAGAGTTTAACCGGTCAATCGGGTGAAATTATCGAGAACCCTATTGTCGCCAACTTTAAAGAAGGCTTGTCGGTGCTCGAATACTTTATTTCTACTCACGGTGCCCGTAAAGGTCTCGCAGATACGGCATTAAAAACTGCTGACGCCGGTTACCTTACAAGAAGATTGTGCGACGTGGCGCAGGATGTAATTATTTCTGAAGAAGACTGCGGTACGATCAGAGGTGTTTATATATCGGCACTGAAGGACGTTGAACTTGAAAGAGAACCGCTTGCCGAAAGAATTACAGGACGGGTTGCGCAGGAAGATATTTACGATCCGAGAAACGATGAAATTATTATCGAAGCAGGCGAGTTGATCGATGAGGAAATTGCAGAGCGTATAGACGATGCGTTAATAGATTCTGTTTATATAAGGACTGTTCTGACATGCGAATCGAAACGAGGCGTCTGTGCCAAGTGCTATGGTAGAAATTTAACTACCGGTCACCTGGTGGAAATTGGCGAAGCTGTTGGTATTATAGCTGCACAGTCTATCGGCGAACCAGGTACACAGCTGACACTTAGAACTTTCCACCTCGGCGGTACTTCATCCCGTATTGCTTCACAGTCTCAGGTTGATTCCAACATAGACGGTATTGTTAAATTCGACAAAATAAATTTTGTTGAAAAGACAGACTTTTTCGGGAAAGTTAAGGTCGTAACCGGTCGCCGTGGTTCAATGGGTATTTTTGATGAGGATGACAGGCAGCTGAAGAAATTCGATATTCCGTACGGCGCTGAGCTTATGGTTAATGATAACGCCAAAGTGAAAAAAGGTCAGCCGCTATATAACCACGATCCGTATAATGCAGTTATCTTAACTGATACGGGCGGAACGGTTTCGTTTATTGATCTGGTAGAAAACGTTACTTACCAGCAAATTGCTGACGAACAGACCGGTCACGTTCAGAAAGTTATTATTGAATCAAAGGATAAAAATTTAACACCAAGCATTTTGGTAACTGATAACAAGGGTAATGAAAAAGTATTCAACCTGCCGACCAGGGCTTATCTTTCGGTAGACGAAAACGAAACCATTCAACCGGGTACAATACTGGCAAAGATTTCTAAATCAGCTGCTAAAAGTAGGGATATTACCGGTGGTCTTCCGAGGGTCACAGAATTATTTGAAGCAAGAAGCCCGCACGATCCTGCTATAGTTTCGGAGATAGAGGGTGTTGTTAAGTTCGGTGCTAAGAAGAAAGGTTCGCGTGAAATTATAATTGAATCACTCGATGGAATGGATCAGAAAGTCTACTCGGTTCCTTACGGTAAACATATACTTGTACAAGAAGGCGATGAAATACCTGCTGGTGAAAAAATTACCGACGGACCGATTGATCCTCATGATATTCTAAAGATAAAAGGTACAAACGCTGTTCAGGAATATCTTGTTAATGAGATTCAGGAAGTCTATCGTTTGCAGGGTGTTAAAATAAATGATAAACATATCGAGGTTATCGTAAAGCAAATGCTTCAGAAACTTAGAATCATTTCTGCTGGTGATACCAAATTTATTGATGAAGATTACATTGACAGGGTACGAGTAGTTGACGAGAATGATAAAATCAGAGGAATGGTATATATTGAAAATCCGGGTCAATCAAGGTATCATCCCGGGCAACTTATTTCTCGTGCTAAATCCAGAGAAATGAATGCCGATCTATCCCGGAAAAGTAAGGAGCAATTGGAAGTAAGAGATGCTGAACCTGCAACATTCGATAACGTTTTATTAGGTATTACTCAGGCTGCACTTTCAACAGAAAGTTTCATTTCTGCGGCATCGTTCCAGGAAACTACAAAAGTATTGACAAATGCTGCTACTGAAGCTAGGGCGGATTTCCTGAACGGATTGAAAGAAAATGTTGTAATGGGACACCTTATTCCTGCTGGGACGGGTCTCAAGAAGTATAATAACATCATCTTAGCAAGTGAAGAAGTACAGGAATCAATTGAAACCGAGGCGTCTAAATCTGAAGAAAGGGAAGCAACTAAATCGTTGTAAAATCAATTGAAAACAGGATTTAGTTTCTTGACATTACATAATAAAACTGCTAAATTGAGAGTCTGAATTTTTAAGCACTTTATTTTAAATGGAGGTGTTTTAGTGCCAACAATAAACCAGTTGGTTAGGAAAGGAAGAAAGGTAATTACTTCGAAAAACAAAGCCCCGGCTTTGGACGCATGCCCGCAGAAAAGAGGCGTGTGTACTCGAGTTTATACCACAACGCCTAAAAAACCAAACTCTGCTCTTCGTAAAGTTGCCAGGGTGAGGTTGACAAATCAAATTGAGGTTACTGCCTATATACCCGGTGAAGGTCATAATCTGCAGGAACACTCAATCGTGTTGATAAGAGGCGGCAGAGTTAAAGATTTACCCGGTGTACGTTATCATATAATCAGAGGTACATTGGATACAAGCGGCGTGGAAGATAGAAAAAAAGGTCGCTCTAAATATGGTGCAAAAAAACCTAAAAAGTAATTAGAGTATTATGAGAAAGAGAAGAGCTGAAAAGAGGTACATTAAACCTGATCCAAAGTATAATGATTTACTTGTTTCGAAGTTTATCAATTATATGATGTGGGACGGTAAAAAGTCAACTTCAAGACAAATGATCTATGAATGTTTCGACATTGTAGAAAAGCGTACTAAGAAACCCGCTATGGATGTATTTAAAAAAGCGGTCAGCAACGTTCAGCCCATGGTTGAGGTTAGAAGCCGCAGGGTTGGTGGCGCTACTTATCAGGTGCCTATGGAAGTTAGACAGGAAAGAAGAATCGCATTAGCTTTGAGATGGATTAGAAATTATTCGAGAGACAGAAAAGATAAATCCATGGCTCAGAAGCTTGCTGCTGAACTAATCGCTGCTTCTAATGGCGAGGGGTCTTCGGTAAAGAAAAAAGATGATACTCACAGAATGGCTGAAGCAAACAAAGCGTTTGCTCACTTTAAGTGGTAGGGAAGGAAGAAAATTAGATGTCCGCGAAACGGGTTGACATATCGAATGTTAGGAATATCGGCATAATGGCTCATATTGATGCCGGCAAGACTACGACAACCGAAAGAATATTATTCTATACAGGTAAAGTACACAGATTGGGTGAAGTACACGACGGCGCTGCAACAATGGACTGGATGGAACAGGAGAAAGAGAGAGGTATTACTATTACCAGCGCTGCAACAACTGCTTATTGGAAAGATCATCAGATCAATATTATAGATACACCCGGGCACGTTGATTTTACAGTTGAAGTTGAGAGATCCCTGAGGGTTTTGGACGGTGCTATTGCGCTTTTCTGTGCTGTTGGTGGTGTTGAACCTCAGTCGGAAACAGTTTGGAGACAGGCTGATAAATATAAGGTTCCCAGAATTGCGTTCGTTAATAAAATGGATCGTATAGGTGCTGACTTTTATCATGCAGTGGATATGATGAGAGAAAGACTGGGTGCTAATGCTGTTCCGATAACACTGCCGATCGGCGAAGGTGATTTATTCGCCGGCGTTATTGATCTTATGACGATGAAAGCAAGAATGTATCATGAGGAATCGCAAGGTGCGACATTTGAAGATATTGATATTCCGGTAGATTTGATCCCGACGGCAAATAAGTACAGAACGTTGATGCTTGAATCTGTTAGTGAAGTCGACGATACGCTGCTCGAAAAGTATCTTGAAGGTGAAGAAATTTCCGAAGCTGAGGTAAAAGCTGTATTGCGTGAAGCTACTATTCAGCTGAAAATTGTTCCGGTTCTTTGCGGTTCATCCTTTAAAAACAAAGGGGTTCAAAAACTTCTGGACTCTGTTGTAGAGTTTTTACCCGCACCGAATGATGTGGGCGAATTACATGCACATCACATTCATAAAAATGATGATGTTGTAAGAAAAATTGATGAAAATGAAAAGTTTGCTGCTCTGGCATTTAAAATAATGACCGATCCTTATGTAGGTAAATTAACTTATGTGAGAGTCTATTCGGGCAAATTAGCCGCGGGCAGTTATATATTTAATTCCATCTCCGACAAGAAAGAAAGGGTTGGCAGAATTCTCTTAATGCACGCAAACAGAAGAGAGGATATGGAGGAGATCAGAGCCGGGGATATAGCAGCAATTGTCGGATTGAAACATACAAGAACCGGTGATACTTTATGCACATCTGATGATGCTGTCATTCTTGAAAAAATGGCTTTCCCCGAACCGGTTATTCAAATTGCAATTGAGCCGAAAACGAAAGCCGATCAGGATAAATTGTCTGAATCTCTAGCGAAATTATCAGACGAAGATCCTACATTCAAAGTAAAGGTGGATGAAGAAACAGGTCAGACTTTAATAAGCGGAATGGGCGAACTTCACCTTGAAATTCTTGTAGATAGAATGAAAAGAGAATTTAAGGTTGAAGCCAATGTGGGAAAACCACAGGTTGCTTACAGAGAAACTATTTCTGAAACTGTTCAGTCTGAAGGTAAATTTGTAAAACAATCGGGTGGCCGCGGGAAATACGGTCATGTCTGGATAGAATTATCGCCTAATGAACCAGGTAAAGGCTACGAATTTGAAAATGCAATTGTGGGCGGAGTTATACCGAAAGAGTATATCAATCCGGTATCGAACGGTATTCAGGAATCTATGAGAAACGGTGTTATTGCAGGATATCCTGTAGTAGACGTTAAAGTGAAACTGTACGACGGTTCTTATCATGATGTTGACTCGGACGAAATTTCATTTAAAGTTGCTGGTTCTATGGCATTCAGGCAAGGTGCGTTGAAAGCCAAGCCTAAATTGCTCGAACCTCTTATGAAAATCGAAATAATAACTCCCGAAGAATACATGGGAGACGTTATGGGTGACCTTAATTCAAGAAGAGGCAAAATTGAAGGTTTTATGGCACGCCGGGATGCTCAGGTAATAAGAGGTACAGTGCCTTTGGCTTCGATGTTTGGTTATGCCACCACATTACGTTCGATGACGCAGGGAAGAGCTATTTACACGATGCAGTTCTCGCATTATGCTGAAGCTCCGAAATCGGTTGCCGATGAATTATCGGAAAAATTATCAAATAAAAAGTTAGAAACAGCATAAATATCAATTAGAAATAACAAGGAGTAATCTCGATGGCAAAAGAAAAATTTGATCGTAGTAAGCCTCACGTAAACGTAGGTACTATCGGTCACGTGGATCATGGTAAGACTACTCTAACTGCAGCCATTACTATGGCTCTTAGTAAAAGAGGTTTATCAGCTAAAAGAACTTTCGACAGTATAGACAATGCACCGGAAGAAAGGGAAAGAGGTATTACCATTGCTACGGCACACGTTGAATATTCAACTGCAAATAGACATTATGCTCACGTGGACTGTCCGGGTCACGCCGACTATGTGAAAAACATGATCACTGGTGCTGCTCAGATGGACGGCGCTATATTGGTTGTTGCAGCTACAGACGGTCCTATGCCCCAGACAAGAGAGCACATTCTGCTGGCTCGTCAGGTGGGTGTACCCAGAATTGTAGTATATATGAACAAAGTTGATATGGTCGATGATCCAGAATTATTAGACCTCGTTGAAATGGAATTAAGAGAGCTTCTTACCGAATATGAATTCCCGGGCGATGAAATTCCGATAGTCAGAGGGTCAGCTCTTCAGGCACTGGAAGCTTCTTCAGATGATTCAGTTCCGGATTCAGACGAAAGACTGAACAGCATCTGGGAGCTAATGGAAGCTGTTGACTCATACGTTCCGCTTCCGGAGAGAGATGTTGATAAACCGTTCTTAATGCCGGTTGAAGACGTTTTCTCAATTACAGGTCGTGGTACGGTTGCTACCGGCAGAGTTGAAAGAGGACAGGTTAAGATTCAGGAAGAAGTTGAACTCATCGGACTTGGCATGCACAAGAAGACTGTTGTTACCGGCATCGAAATGTTCAGAAAAGAACTTGATTCAGCTTTGGCTGGTGACAACGCAGGCGTTCTCATGCGAGGTATTGATAAAAAAGAAATTCAAAGAGGTATGGTTCTGGCTAAACCTGGTTCAATTACTCCTCACAAAGTATTTGATTGTGAAGTTTACATCTTGTCGAAAGATGAAGGTGGACGCCACACACCGTTTTTCAGTGGTTACCGACCGCAGTTCTATTTCAGAACAACTGACGTTACAGGCGTTGCTACTCTTCCCGAAGGTACTGAAATGGTTATGCCCGGCGATAACGTGAAAATGAAAATTGAATTGATATCCGAGATTGCTATGGAAGAAGGATTGAGATTCGCTATTCGTGAAGGCGGCAGAACAGTTGGTGCTGGTGTAGTAACTAAAATACATGAATAATTAAATTTATCCCGGTTCTCGTAGCCGGGAATTATTTTTCAGGAGAGTTATAAATTGGCTGGTCAAAAGATAAGAATCAAATTAAAATCATACGATCATATATTGATTGATAAATCTACAGAAAAGATCATTAAAACGGTGAAAAGTACCGGCGCTGTTGTTTCAGGACCTATTCCGCTGCCAACAAAAAGATCGGTATACACTGTTTTGCGCTCTCCGCACGTTGACAAAAAGTCAAGAGAACAATTTGAAATAAGAGCACATAAAAGAATTATTGATATTCATAATTCAAATAACAAAACCGTCGATTCACTGAGTAAATTAGAGATTCCGGCGGGTGTTGATATAGAGATTAAGTTATAGGAATATAAAATGCCTGGTTTGTTAGGAAAAAAATTGGGAATGACGAGTGTTTATACTGCGGACGGTCAGGTTGTACCTGTTACCGTAATTGAAACAGGACCCTGCAGCGTACTTGCTGTTAGAACAAAAGAAAAAGACGGATACGATGCTTTACAGTTAGGATTCGGACTAAAGAAGGAAAAACATCTTAGAAAACCTGAAAAGGGTTTTTATGAGAAAGTAAAGTTAACTCCGGCAGCTGTTTTGAGAGAGTTTAAGAATTTCGACACTGCTCAATATAAAGTTGGCGACACAATTTCCGTTGATATTTTTACTGTTGGTGATAAAGTAAAAGTAACGGGTAAGTCGAAAGGGAAAGGCTTTCAAGGTGTTATGAGAAGACACGGATTCGGCGGAGTAGGCGGTACAACCCACGGACAAAGCGACAGACTGAGAGCTCCGGGTTCAATCGGTTCAAGTTCTTATCCATCGCGGGTCTTTAAAGGTACAAGAATGGCTGGCAGAACCGGGAATCAGAGTACTACAATTGCCGGATCAAAGGTCGTTAAAGTTATTCCCGAGAAAAATTTACTGTTAGTTAAAGGCGCTGTCCCCGGATCTGTGAACAGCATAGTTGAAATTAAAAAGTAAGTGGTTGAGTGATGAAATTAGATGTCTTTAAAATAGATGGTACAAAATCTGGCGAATCGGTTGAATTATCAGATAAAATATTTGCCATCGAACCAAATGATCACGTTATCTACTTGTCTGTAAAAGCATATCTCGCAAATCAAAGACAGGGTACTCATAAAACTAAAGAGAGAAGCGAGGTTAGCGGCGGCGGGAAAAAGCCATGGAGACAAAAGGGTAGGGGTACTGCAAGAGCAGGCACAACCCGTTCACCTTTATGGATCGGCGGCGGTACGATTTTCGGTCCGAAGCCAAGAAATTACAGGCAGAAGCTTAATAAGAAAGTAAACCGACTCGCAAGAATGTCTGCCTTATCTATTAAAGCCAAGAGCGATCAGATTGTGGTTGTGGAGGATTTCAATTTTGACGAACCAAAAACGAAAAACTTCTCGGAAATTCTAAGCGCGTTAAATCTTTCAGGAAAGAAAACCCTGGTACTTACGAACGGAAATCAGATTAATGTGCATAAATCAGGCAGGAATATTTCAAAAGTGTTTGTCAAGGAAGCTGTTAAAGCATCTACATACGATTTATTGAATAACCAGGTACTCGTTCTTCAAAAAGGTGCAATTGAACTGTTAGAAAGTACATTAAATTAATTGGTGTTGAGGAAAAGATGCATAATATTTTAATAAGACCACTGCTGACCGAAAAGATGACGGATCTTAACGAAAAATATAAACAGTACGGTTTTGTTGTTGATATAAATGCTAATAAAATTGAAATAGCAAAGGCGGTTGAGACTAAATTCGAGGTGGAAGTTGTTTCGGTAAATACTATCCGACACAAAGGTAAAACAAAAACCCAATTCACCAGGAAAGGAAAATTTTCGGGAAGAACACCAAAATATAAAAAAGCAATCGTTACATTAAAAGAAGGTCAGTCAATTGATCTCTTTGGTGAGGTTTAGAGAATAGAGGAATTGGAGCTTTTATCAAATGGCAATTAGAAAATTAAAACCAAATACACCCGGAACGCGATACATGTCTATCGCAGCTTTTGACGAAGTAACAAAAGCTACTCCAGAAAAATCTCTTACCGTGGCTCTCTCAAAAAGCGGCGGAAGAAATAATAATGGTCGCGTAACAAGCAAAGCCAGAGGTGGCGGTCATAAAAGAAGATATAGAATTATCGATTTCAAGAGAAATAAAATAAATATTCCTGCTAAAGTTTTCTCAATCGAATATGACCCTAACAGATCTTCAAGAATCGCATTACTTCATTATGCCGATGGCGAGAAACGCTACATACTTGCTCCCGATGGATTGAAAGTCGGCGATACTATTATGTCGGGCGACAAAGCTGAAATTAAAGTCGGTAATGCGTTGAAATTGAAAGACCTGCCATTAGGCAGTTTTATCCACAACGTAGAATTGAAGCCTGGCAAAGGCGGTCAACTGGGCAGGTCAGCCGGCATGGGACTTCAGCTGATGGCTAAGGAAGGGAAATTTGCACAGGTAAAGCTTCCTTCGGGTGAAGTAAGAAATATACAACTTGAATGTATGGCGACCTATGGTAGTGTTGGTAACTCAGATCACGAAAACATTAGTCTGGGTAAGGCAGGAAGAAGCCGATGGCTTGGAAGAAGACCCAAGACCAGAGGAGTTGCAATGAATCCTGTAGATCACCCGATGGGTGGTGGTGAAGGAAAAACCTCAGGAGGCGGACACCCTGTTTCACCTTGGGGACAGAAAGCTAAAGGTCTTAAAACGAGGAAAAAGAAAAATCCATCAGATAAATACATAGTTAAACGAAGAAAAGCATAGAGTAAAAAATGCCAAGATCAGTCAAAAAAGGTCCTTTTATTGATGTTAAATTGCTGAGTAAAATCAGGAAGTTAAACGACAATAATCAAAAAAAGATTGTTAAAACCTGGTCACGATCCAGCACAATTAGTCCTGAGTTTGTGGGACATACTATTGCGGTTCATAACGGGAATAAAATGATTCCTATTTATATTTCCGAGAACATGGTTGGTCATAAATTAGGTGAATTTGCACCGACCAGGATTTTCAGAGGTCACCCAGGTACTAAAGCTGAAAAAGCTGCTAAAAAGTAAGAACAGGTTTTAAGGATTAGATAAATGGAAGCTAAAGCGACTCATAAATACATAACATCATCACCAAGAAAAATGAGATTGGTGATAGATTTAATTAGAGGCAAATCGGTAGATCAGGCAATTGAGATTCTGCATTTTTCGCCGAAACACGCGTCTAATTACGCAGAAAAAGTTTTAAGATCGGCAGTTGCTAATCTGTATAACAAAGATGAAGAAACCAAGCACGAACCATCCGATTTAATTGTCAAAGAGGCTTATGTTAATCAGGGTCCTACTTTGAAAAGGATGCTTCCTGCTCCAATGGGTAGAGCATACAGAGTTAGAAAAAGATCAAATCATTTAACAATAGTAGTAGCGACAAAAGATTAATATCGGAGGATTTTTTGGGTCAGAAAGTTAATCCAATAGGTTTTAGGGTAGGTGTTATTCGCGGTTGGGAATCCAACTGGTACGAAAGCAAGAGTTACGCACTCAAGTTGCAGGAAGACGAAAAACTTCGAAAATACGTCAGAAACAGGCTAAAAAAAGCAGGTATTAGCAGAATTATTATCGATCGTACCTCCAAAAACGTGATTCTCACCATTCACACCTCAAGACCCGGCGTAGTTATTGGTAAAAGCGGTAAAGAAATAGCCCAGTTAGAGCAGGAATTGAAAGGGATTACCGACAAGGAAGTTAAAGTTCAGATTACTGAGATCAAAAGACCTGAACTGGATGCCAAACTGGTTGCGGATAATATTGCTTCGCAGCTGCAGGGAAGGATATCTTTCAGAAGAGCTATGAAATCGGGCATTACTGCTGCACGAAGAATGGGTGCTGAAGGCATAAGAGTTATGTGTTCGGGCAGATTAGGCGGTGCCGAAATGGCTCGGACCGAACAGTACAAAGAAGGCAGAATTCCGCTTCATACTTTAAGAGCCGATATTGATTATGCAACATCGACTGCTCAAACAATTTACGGCTCAATCGGCATAAAAGTCTGGATTTGCCGTGGTGAAATTTTAGGTAAAAGGTTGTCAGAATAAAGATTTGCAGGAGTTATTCTCATGTTAATGCCCAAAAGAGTAAAATACAGAAAGTCACATAGAGGCAGAAGAACCGGTAAAGCCCACAGAGGAAGTAGTGTAAATTTCGGTGATTTCGGATTAAAAGCCCTCGACGCTGCATGGATTACCAGCAGACAAATTGAAGCATGTCGTGTTGCTATAACGCGAACAATGAAAAGAGACGGTAAAGTTTGGATCCGAGTATTTCCTGATAAACCTGTTTCCAAGAAGCCTCTTGAAACAAGAATGGGTAAAGGTAAAGGAAACCCTGAATTCTGGGTTGCCGTTGTTAAACCGGGCAGAATACTGTTTGAAGTTTCGGGTGTACCGAGAGAAGTGGCAGAAAAAGCATTTAAACTGGCTTCAAACAAATTGCCTATAAAAACAAAAGTAGCTGTAAGACCCGACTACGAAAATTAATTATTGAAGGTTTAGAAATGAAGATCTACGAAATACGCGAAATGTCGAATGAAGAAATAATTAAAAGAATTCAGGAAGAGGAGGCTAACCTTCTTGATTTGAGATTCCAGCATGAAATGAAGAATTTAACCAATACATCCAAACTTAAATTAGTTAAGAAAGATATTGCGATGATGAAGACGATTCTTAACGAGAGAGAGCGCGGAATCAATAAGAAAGCTGAAAAAAACTAGGAGCAGATAAAGTTTTATGGAAACAAGAACGCTTAGAAAAACCCGCCTGGGTGTAGTTGTTAAGAATAAAATGGATAAGAGTATTACTGTTGCTATCGAAAGAAGGGTTGCTCATCCCATTTACAGAAAATACTTTAAGAAGACAACTAAACTTATGGTGCACGACGAGAAGAATGAGTGCGGAATTGGTGACGTTGTTAAAATTATGGAAACCCGTCCTTTAAGTAAGAATAAAAAATGGCGGGTGGTAGAAATCGTAGAAAAAGCAAAATAATTTGGTTCTGATAAGGAGTTTTAGAAATGGTACAACAAGAAACAAACCTGGTAGTCGCCGACAATTCGGGTGCAAAAAAGGTGAGATGTATTAAGGTGTTGGGCGGAAGCAGAAAAAGATATGCGACAGTCGGGGATTTGGTAGTAGTATCAGTTAAATCGGCAATACCCGGCGGCGGTGTTAAAAAGGGTGAAGTTTCCAAAGCAGTGATTGTAAGAACTAGTAAAGAAATCAGAAGAAATGACGGTTCGTATATAAGATTCGATGAAAATGCAGCTGTTTTACTGAATGCACAGAACGAACCGCGCGGTACGCGTATTTTCGGACCTGTTGCCAGAGAATTAAGAGATAAAAAGTTTATGAAAATTATTTCATTAGCCCCTGAAGTTCTTTAATTAAGGATTTAGAAATGAAAGTAAAAAAAGATGATAATGTTGTTGTAATTGCCGGGAACTACAAAGGTAAAACCGGTAAAGTATTAAAAGTTTTTCCGCAGCGAAACAGGGTGATTGTTGAGGGTGTTAATATCAGGAAAAGACACACAAAACCTAACCAGCAGAATCCGCAGGGCGGAATAATTGAGAAAGAAGCTTCAATTAATGCATCGAACGTTATGGTTATTGATCCTAAATCGGGTGAGCCCACAAGAATTGGGAAAAAGATAATTTTAGACGATAAAACGAATAAAAAACGAAGCGTTAGAGTTAGCAAAGCTAGCGGAGAAATGTTGTAATCAATTTCAAAATGAGATTTTAAATGGCAAAGAAAGAAGAAAATATTAAAAAAGAATCGAAAAAAGCAGCTGCAAAGGATGCTAAAGCAGCCGAAGCCGTAACGGCAAAAATTCCTCAGGCGTTGCTCGAGAAATATAAAGCAGAGATTGTTCCCAAACTCAAAGAACAATTTTCTTACAAAAGTGTAATGGAAGTACCCAAACTTCAAAAAATAGTATTGAACATGGGAGTTGGTGAAGCTGTTCAGGATTCCAAGGCGCTGGACTCTGCAGTTGCCGAGCTTGAAACAATCAGTGGTTATAAAGCATCAGTCAGAACTTCGAAGAAGTCAATCTCAAACTTCAAATTAAGAGAAGGGATGAAAATCGGTGCCAAGGTTACACTTAGGCGCGATGCAATGTACGAGTTTCTTCAGAGACTAATATCAGTTGCGCTGCCGCGTGTAAGAGACTTCAGAGGTATTTCAGATAAATCGTTTGACGGCAGAGGTAATTACACTTTGGGAATTAAAGAGCAGATCATTTTTCCGGAAATTAATGTAGATAAAATCAGTAAGATTAGAGGACTCGACGTTACTTTTGTAACATCAGCAAAAACTGATCAGGAAGCATATGCACTACTATCTGCTTTCGGTGTACCATTTAGAAAAAAACAATAATAAAACCAGGTTATAAATGGCTAGGAAATCTTTAATAGCGAGAGAAGCTAAAAGAAAAAAAATGGTTGACAAATATGCTCAACTAAGAAAAGAATTAAAGGAAAAAGGCGATTACGAAGCTCTGCAATCAATTCCCAAAAATGCGTCGCCTGTTCGTTTAAGAAATAGATGCTTGGTTTCCGGGAGACCGAGAGGGTATTACAGAAAATTCGGAATATCAAGACTTGTTTTCAGAGAAATGGCTCTGAAAGGTGAAATTCCGGGAATTAAAAAATCCAGTTGGTAATTGATTAGATAGGAGAATTATTAAATGCCAGTTACAGATCCGATTGCAGATTTTTTGACAAGAATTAGAAATGCTGCTAAAGCGCGTAAAAAATTTGTTGATATTCCGGCTTCAGGCACAAAAACCAAAATGGCTGAAATATTAAAAGATTCGAAATTTATACGTGACTTTAATGTTATAGAAGATGATAAACAGAATATTCTAAGGATTCATCTTAAATACGTAGCAGGTTCACCGAGTATTTCGGGATTGAAAAAGATTAGTACGCCGGGATTGAGAACATATGTTGGGAAGGATAATATACCGAGAGTGCTTAACGGCTTAGGTATTGCAATTATCTCAACATCTAAAGGTTTACTAACTGATAAACAAGCAAGGCAAGAATCCATTGGCGGCGAAGTTATTTGCCACATCTGGTAAAAATTTGAATGAGGTATAGAAGTGTCAAGAGTAGGTAAAAAACCGATAAACATTAAAGACGTTGAGGTAACACACAAGAATGGTGAAGTTACTGTAAAGGGTAAACTCGGACAACTGAGTATAAAAACTCACCCGAAAATTAATATTTCAATTGAAGGCGAAGAATTAGTTGTTACCAGGAACAGCGATTTGAAAGAGAACAGATCGCTTCATGGATTAACACGAGCACTTATCCAGAATATGGTGCTGGGTGTTACTGAAGGTTATGCAAAGTCACTGGATATAGTAGGGGTTGGTTACAGAGCTGAATTAAAAGGTACAAATTTACTTCTGAATATAGGTTATTCGCACCCTATTTACTTTGAACCGCCTAAGGATATTACTCTTGAAGTTCCTGCTCCTACACAGATAAAAGTCAGCGGGATCGATAAGGAACTTGTCGGCCTGGTTGCAGCAAAAATCAGATCATTCAGAAAGCCCGAACCTTATAAGGGTAAAGGCATTAAATATTCAAACGAAGTAATCATTAAGAAAGCTGGTAAAACGGCTGGGAAATAAAGTCTAGGAGATGTAAGAATGTTAAAGAAAGAAAAAGCTAGAAGAGCCAGAAAAATACAAAGAGTACGAAGAAAAATCACTGGAACTGCTGAAAAACCCAGATTATCAGTTTTTAGAAGTTTAAATCACATTTATGCCCAAATTATTGACGATTCGAGCAGCAAGACTTTAGCAGCTGCTTCTACAAAATCTGCCGAATTAGCGGAGGATTTAAAGAAAGCAAAAACTAAAGTGGAAAAATCTAAATTGGTTGGAACCCTCATTGCTAAAAAAGCAGCTGAAGCCAATGTTAAAAAAGTAGTTTTTGATAGAGGCGAGTATATGTATCACGGCAGAGTGAAAGCAGTTGCGGAAGGTGCAAGAGAGGGAGGTTTAGAATTTTAACTGCATTGCCCGATCGTCTAATGGTAGGACACCGGCCTTTGGAGCCGTATGTGGAGGTTCGAATCCTCCTCGGGCAGCCATATAATTGAATTTTTTGAATTAAGGAGTTGAAATTGAAGCACAAAAAAGTCTCTGGTCTTGAAGGATTAAAAGAAAAAGTTGTACACATAAATCGTGTGGCAAAAGTTGTTAAAGGTGGTAGACGATTTAGCTTCAACGCAATTGTCGTTGTAGGCGACGGTAACGGTCACGTGGGTGTAGGTTTAGGCAAAGCTAACGAAGTAACCGATGCTATTTCTAAAGGTATCGACGATGCAAAGAAAAATGTGTACAGAGTTCCAGTAATTAAAGGAACAGTGCCTCACGAGATTATCGGTAAATATGGTGCAGGGAAAGTGTTGCTGAAACCTGCTTCACCCGGTACAGGACTTATTGCCGGTGGTGGCGTCCGGGCTGTTCTTGAATCAGCTGGTATACAGGACGTTCTTACAAAATCATTGGGATCAAGCAACCCTCACAATCAGGTAAAAGCTACACTTAACGGTTTACTGCATCTGATTGATGCCAGAAATATGGCGTTTAAAAGAGGAATGGAAGTATCCGAAATATTTAATGCGTAATTGAGGATTAGAATGGCTAAAAAGATTAAAGTAACCCAGACTAAAAGTATTATCGACAGACCGAAAGATCAAAAAAGAACCATTGAAGCTTTGGGTCTTGGAAGACCGAATTATTTTAAAATTCATAATGATACTCCTCAGATAAGAGGTATGGTCAGAAAAGTAATACATCTTGTTAAAGTAGACGAAATTGAAGAATAAGAGGAATAAATGGACGTTTTAAGTAACTTAAATAAAGCAAAGGGCTCAACCAGACCAAGTAAGAGAATCGGTAGAGGTGAAGGAAGCGGTAGAGGTGGTACTTCGACAAAAGGTATGAATGGTCAGAAATCGAGAGCTGGTTATAATTACAGAGCCTGGTTTGAAGGCGGTCAGATGCCTTTACAGCGACGAGTTCCCAAAAGAGGATTTACCAATATCTTTAAGATAAATTATCAGGCAGTAAATCTTGATAAATTGCAGATGCTTGTCGACGAGGAAAAAGTAACTGATGGCAAAATTGACGCTGTGGTGCTTTATAAAAACGGCGTTATTTCTAAAGCCAATTATCCTTATAAAGTTTTGGGTAGAGGCGAATTGAAAGTGAAACTGGAAGTAGAAGCTCACGGCTTCAGTGCTTCCGCAAAAGAAAAAATTGAATCCGCTGGTGGTACTATTAAAGAGATTAAAGTTTAATGGGAAAATTACAAGACACATTTCGGAATATCTTTAAAATTCATGAGCTGAGACAAAGAATATTATATACCTTAGCTCTTTTATTTATTGTGCGCCTAGGTTCGCATATAACTCTGCCGGGTATCGATTCTTACCTGCTGTCGACTGCTATGGCTAGTAGAACATCAGACAACCTGCTTGGTTTGTACGATATGTTCGCCGGCGGTGCGTTCAGCCAGATGGCGGTTTTCGCACTCGGTATAATGCCCTACATAAGTGCATCAATTATTCTTCAGCTCGGTGGGGCTGTAATTCCGTATCTTCAGAAACTTCAGCGTGAAGGCGAAGAAGGCAGAAAGAAAATTACACAGTGGACACGTTATGGCACTGTTGCGATTTCCGCTTTTCAGTCTATCGGTATAATTACCGGCGTAGTACTTCCATTGGATGTTAACGGTGCACCCGTTGTGCCTGCTGAAGTTCAGGGAGTTGGATTTATATTCCAGTCAGTGATTTTAATGACAGCCGGTACCGTTTTTATGATGTGGCTCGGCGAGCAGATAACCGAAAAAGGGATAGGCAACGGAATATCGTTGATAATCTTTATAAATATTATCAACCGCCTGCCTTTTGCATTGCTGGACGAAGTGCGCTTGATAAGCGCCGGGACAAGAAATATTGTGATCGAAATAGTAATTCTTGCATTTATGGGACTTATTATTGCGGGTATCGTTCTTGTTACTCAGGGAACAAGGAGAATCCCTGTTCAATATGCCAAACGAGTTGTCGGCAGAAAAGTTTACGGCGGAGTTACACAGTATATTCCGCTTAGAGTTAACACGGCGGGCGTTATGCCTATAATTTTTGCACAGGCTATTATGTTTATACCAGGTACCGTTCTGGCGTTTTTCCCGAACAGCGAGTTTATGCAGGCACTTGCCGGCTACTTCGACTGGCAGTCGGTGACATATTCGGTTATATATGGTTTGATGATAGTGTTCTTTACCTATTTTTATACTGCTATTGCTTTTAATCCGCAGGATGTTGCAGAAAATATGAAAAAACAGGGCGGTTTTGTGCCTGGAATCAGACCCGGAAAGCAAACTGCCGAGTTTATTGATAATATACTTACAAAGATTACATTACCCGGTTCAATTTTTCTTGCCATTATTGCGATACTTCCGGCATTCGTCTCGAAACTTGGAGTATCAGGAAGTTTTGCTTCCTTCTTCGGCGGTACAAGTCTTTTGATTATTGTAGGCGTGGCATTAGATACATTGCAGCAAATAGAGTCTCATCTTTTAATGAGGCATTACGATGGTTTTATGAAATCGGGTAAAATGAAAGGTCGTCGGGGCGGTATTTAGTGATTCTTATTAAGACCAAAAATGAAATTGATAAGATAAGAGAAAGTTGTAAAATAGTTGCCGAAACACTACAGTTGGTTAAACGACATGCTAAGCCAGGTGTTACAACTTTAGAACTTGATAAGATTGCCGAAGATTATATAAGAAGTAATGATGCGGTTCCTGCCTTCAAAGGGTATTCACAGGCGGGATCAATTGATTTTCCTGGTTCGTTGTGTACATCAATCGACGAGGAAGTTGTACACGGAATTCCTTCCGAAAGGATTTTGATGGGAGGGGAGATTTTATCGGTTGATGTAGGTGTTCTTAAGAATAATTATTATGGCGACGCTGCAATAAGTATTGCAGTGGGAAACATTAGCGAAGAGAAAAAACATTTAATGGAAGTAACCGAAAAATCTCTTCAACTAGCAATTGAACAGGCTGTTAAGGGTAACAGGATAGGCGATATATCTTTTGCTGTTCAGGAGGAAGTTGAAAAAAACGGTTACAGTGTTGTTCGGGATTTATGCGGTCATGGAGTCGGAAAAATGTTGCACGAAGACCCTCAGGTTCCTAATTACGGTAAAAAAGGCACCGGGCATTTGATTAAAGACGGCATGACAATAGCAATTGAACCGATGGTTAACATGGGAACATTTAGAGTAAATGTGGCTGATGACGGCTGGACTGTTGTATCGGCTGATAATTCACCCTCGGCACATTTCGAACACACTATAGCAATTATTAACGGAAAAGCAGAAATTTTATCTATTAGTTAAATGGCGAAACAAGGAGCAATAAAAGTAGACGGAGTGGTAACGGAAACGTTACCTAACGCTCATTTCAAGGTTAAACTTGATAATGGTCACGAAATATTGGCTCATATTTCAGGAAAAATGAGAATGCACTTTATTAAAATACTTATTGGTGACAAGGTATCTATTGAACTTTCGCCGTATGATTTGAATAAAGGCAGAATTACATACAGATATAAATAAACGGAGCAGAGATGAAAGTACGTGCATCTGTGAAGAAAATATGCGAACACTGCAAGATAATTAAACGCAAAGGTGTTGTGAGAGTTATTTGCAAAAACCCTAAACATAAACAAAGACAAGGCTAGGAGGATTAAGCTTGGCTCGAATTGCAGGTATTGACTTACCAAAACAAAAGAAGGCATTTATCGGATTGACTTATATTTACGGTATCGGGCAAGCCGTTGCCAAAGATATATTGAAAAAAGCCGATGTTGATCCCGATAAGAAAGTTTCTGAATTAACAGAAACCGAAGTCGCAAGAATCAGATCTGTTATGACAACTGAATATAAAGTTGAAGGCGCTTTAAGAGGTGAAGTTCAGCAAAACATTAAACGTTTGATGGACATCGGCTGCTACAGAGGATTAAGACACAGAAGAGGTTTACCGGTTAGGGGGCAGAGGACGAAAACAAATTCCAGAACCAGAAAAGGTAAACGAAGAACTGTTGCAGGCAAGAAAAAAGCCCCGGGTAAGAAATAATTAATAAGGAGTTGAATTTTGGCTAAGTCAGTTAAAAAGACAAAAAAGAAAGTTCATGTCGATTCAGTTGGCGTTGCTCATATTAAGGCATCGTTCAACAATATAATCGTCACTATAACCGATATTTATGGTAACACTATTTCGTGGTCGTCTGCCGGTAAAAACGGGTTTAAAGGATCCAGAAAAAATACGCCTTTCGCTGCGCAGGTTTCCGCTGAAGCGGCTGCCAAGGAAGCTTACGATTTAGGCTTAAGACGTATTGATGTTTTTGTTAAGGGTCCCGGTGCAGGAAGAGAAGCTGCTATCAGAGCCCTGAATACAGCAGGTTTGCAGATACAGTCAATTAAAGATATTACGCCTATTCCGCATAACGGCTGTAGACCACCTAAAAAACGAAGAGTATAATCAGGAGAATACGTTAAATGGCAAGATATACTGGTTCAGTTTGTAAATTGTGCAGACGAGAGAAGCAGAAACTTTTTCTTAAAGGGGCAAAATGTCATTCTGAGAAATGTCCTATTGAAAAAAGAAACTACCCTCCCGGGCAGCATGGTTTGTCTAGAAGAGCTAAGTTTTCAGAGTACGGTGTTCAGTTAAGAGAGAAACAGAAAGTTAAAAGAGTTTACGGAATTCTTGAAACTCAATTCAGAAATTACTTCGAAAAAGCTAACAGACAAAAAGGTGTAACAGGTGAAAACCTGATAAAACTTCTTGAAAGAAGACTTGATAATGTTGTTTACAGACTTGGTTTTGCTCCGTCGAGAAAAGCCGCACGTCAGTTGGTACTTCATGGACACTTTATGATTAACGGAAGTAAGGTAACTATTCCTTCGTATTCCGTTGCACCCGGCGATATCGTTGGTGTTGTTGATTCAAGCAAAAAACTTGATGTGATACACAATTCATTACGTAGATCAAAAGACAGTTTATACGACTGGTTGCAGGTTGAAAAAGCAACTCTTAGCGGTACATTTTTGCAAGTACCAAACAGGGAAGACATTCCATTAAACGCAAATGAGCAACTGATTGTTGAGTTGTATTCAAAATAATTTATAATTAGAAAGAGGAAATTAAATGGGCTATGCGTTCCTTAAAATGCCGGAAGGTGTTGTGCTGGAAGAGTCAACAGCCTCTGGTACATACGGAAAGTTTACCGTTCAGCCGTTAGAAAAAGGATTTGGTGTAACTTTAGGTAATGCGTTCAGAAGAGTGCTGTTGTCTTCAATCACTGGTGCCGCAATTAATGCTATTAAGGTAGACGGCGTTCTGCATGAATTTACTAATATTCCCGGTGTTGTTGAAGATGTAACCGACCTGATTTTGAACCTTAAAAAAATCAGGATGAGAATCATAAACAAGAAAGCCAATAAAATCGATCTTTCTCTTAACGGTCCTGGTAAATTATCCGGTGCTGATTTGCAAAAAGCTTCACCCGACGTTGAAATCCTTAACCCGGAGCAGCATATTGCTACCTTAAACGAAGATGCCAAAGTTGTTATGGAACTCAGATTCGGATTCGGGAAAGGGTATGTCCCGTCGCATGAGCAAAGTATAGTTGATCAGACAATCGGCATTATTCCTATTGATTCGATTTATACACCGATTAGGAAAGTAACTTACGATGTCGTAAACGTTCGTATCGGTGAGAGCAATGATTTTGAACAATTGACACTTGAAATTACAACTGACGGATCTTTGACTCCTGAAGATGCGTTGTCTAACGCGGGGAGTATTCTCAGAGATCATATAAATATGTTTATTAACTTTGATGTTGAGCAGGAAGAGCATAAAGTAGAAAGCGAAAAGGATGCTGAGACCGAGAGAATTAAAAAGATTCTGCTTACAAGTGTCGATGATCTTGAACTGAGTGTAAGATCTCATAACTGTCTGAAAGCAGCCAATATCAAAACCCTTGGTGATTTAGTTCGGAAAGATGAGTCCGAAATGCTTAAGTTCAGAAATTTCGGTAGAAAATCTCTCGCTGAATTAATTGAAATAGTTGAAAATTACGGTCTGGATTTTGGTATGGACGTCGACCGTTATATAAAAGATGATATTGAAACTAACTAATCCTGAAAAAAAGGTAACACAATGAGACACAGAGTAAAAGGAAGAAAATTAGGAAGAACGGCTTCGCACAGATCCGCTACCTTACGTGCTTTAGCTACTTCTCTTCTGAAACATAAAAAGATTAAGACTACTGTTGCTAAAGCTAAAGAAACCAGATCTTTTGTTGAACCGCTGATAACCAAGGCTAAAGCTGATACGTTGCATGCAAGAAGATTTGTTTCGCAGTTCATTAAAGATAAAGAAGTTTTGAAGGAACTATTTTCGGAAATTATTCCTAAAATCGGTGACAGACCGGGCGGCTATACGAGAGTGGTTAAACTGGGAACGCGGGTCGGTGACGCTGCTGATATGGCGATAATTGAACTTGTTGATTATAATGTAATTGCTGAAAAGAAAGAAAAGAAAACCACTGCCGGGAAGACAAGGAAGACTACCAAAGCAGCTGATAAAAAACCTGTTGTTGAAGATGCCGAGGTTATTGAAGAAGTTGTAGAACCTAAAAAAGAGAAAACGGAAGCAAAAAAAGAAAAGAAATCAACAGCCGCAAAAGGTAGTGCGAAAACCAAAAAGACAGAGTCTTCTAAATCAACAAAATCAAAAAAAGACAAAGAATAATTCCTGAAGCAAAAAAAATTGAAGAGTAACCCCGATTTTTCGAGGTTACTCTTTTTATTTTAAATATATTTAAAATTATGTTTAACGAAGTTAAGTTCGTAAAATCTATTACTTCTCTGAACGGAGTACCCAAAGTACGGCTGCCGGAACTAGTACTTTGCGGACGCTCGAATGTGGGAAAATCATCATTCATAAATTCATACTTCCAAAGGAAAAAACTTGCTAAGATCAGTTCCACACCTGGCAAAACACGCACAATAAATTATTACCTGGTGGATGGTAAATTTTATATTGTTGATCTGCCCGGATTCGGTTATGCCAGGGTATCAATCAAGGAACGTAATGAGTGGCAGAAGATGATAGAAGAATATTTATCCGGCTCAGGATATATAGCTAATGTTATACATCTGATCGACAGCCGCCACGAACCGACGAAACTGGACCTAACACTTAACAATTATTTGAAAGAACTGGATCTTCCCTATACTCTCTTGCTGACTAAGACTGATAAATTAAAGCAGTCTGAATTAACAAGATCAAAGAAAGTTATTAAAAAGCAATTTAACACTGATGAATCGAATGGGGTAATTTATTATTCATCAGTTACAGGTTTCGGCAGAAAAGAAGTCTATAAATTGCTTGTTGATACATTCAATTAATGATATTTACGCAAACTTTTATTATTATTTCGCACAATCGAAAAACTTTTTAGAGTTTTATGCCCTGGGACCACAGAAATAGAAAAAGAATCTTTATTTTCCTCCTTATCCCGCTGCTATCAGCTGTGCAGTTTTTTACGGAAGATTTTTTACTCAGACTTGTAGCAGCCGTTCTGCTTGTTATTTATGTTGCGTTCATCATATTCCTTCGTGATTCGATAAGACAGGAAGATCTGCCGTACAGAGAAGACGAATTTGAAGCGGAAGAACCCGTCCATGAAGAGAATGAAGCTGATTATGAAACAGATTACGGTGAAGATTTTAAAATTATTTCGTCGAACAAGAAAATCGAAGTGCGTTCGGCTGAGGATGTAATGGGTGGAATTAAACCGCAGGGGAGAACATACTTTAAGCCACCGGATCTTAAAGAAAATTTTACACGCATTGCAACAGAACGATTACCCGACGATGTAAGCCACGATGAGCATTTCGGTTTTATACTTTCCAAGATATTGTCGGTAGTAAAAGAATCATACCTCGCGCATTCGGCTCTTTTTTTCTGGTTCAACAAGAGAAAACAGAAGTTGGCACTTGAAAGATTTGCTTCAAGTTCGAGCGATATCATTTTACAGAAGTTCGAGGTTGAAGATGATATACTAAGTAAAATAGTTCAGAAGGAGGAACCTGAACTTCTGACGGATATACCTGAAAAGGCTGAAAAGGATGTTATAAGATATTACAGCCGTCCTCAGGGGATTAGAAGTTTCGTTGGTGTACCTTTATATTATGGTGATCAGTTATCCGGTGTTCTGGCAATAGATTCAAAAGTCGTTGACGCATTCGGTATCGAAACAATTTATTCTCTAGGCAGATTCGTCAGGGTTATCTCTTCAATTATATCACTCTTTGATGAAAAATTTACTTCAAACCAGGCTGATCAGAGACTTAAATCTTTGCTGAATATTCTTGCAACCGATAAAAAATTTGATACTGAGGATGAACTGTTTTCTGCCATTGAATCTTCGGTAAAATCTTTGATTTACTGGGATGCATTTACATTCATTAACTATTCTGCATTTGATAATAAATTTAAAATATCTAAAATCAGCAACAAGACTTCCCTGAAATACGTGGGAGAAAATCTCGAGATTGAATTAAACGGAACGCTGGCAGGCAAGGCAGTTCTTACAGGCTTACCTGTAAAGTTGGACGATACATCGAATGCCTCTGTACCAAGATATACTAAAAATGAGGATGTAACATTTGACGGTTCTTTCCTTGCAATACCGCTTTCTTATGACGAGCAGAATTTCGGAGTTCTGTGCTTCGAGAGTCTTAAGAAAAGTGTATATACAAACAGCGATATCGAATTTTTGAAGAAGGCTACCAAGATATTTTCATTTATCGTCTATTCATATTCCACACATTCAGTACTTAAAAGTAATTTATCAGTCGACCTTGAAACCGGTCTCCTTAATAAAAAATCATTTCTGGCTGCGGTAGCACTCGAGTTGCGGAAGTCTGTAGAAATGCAGGTGCCCGGATCGGTCCTGCTTCTGCAGATCGATGAATTTCTTGGGGAAGTCTCCTTGTTTGAAGGTGATCCGCTTCCGAAGGTAATAAAGACGGTCACTGCAATGATAAAAGATGAGTGCGACGAATACGCGATTACCGGACGGGTAGGCGATAAAATGTTCGCAATATATTTTTTTAACACACCTGTAAAAGATGCTTTTCTGTGGGCAGAAAAACTGCGCATAAAAATTGCCCGGAAACCTATTGCAGTCGCGTCTAAACAAACGACTTTTACTGTTTCCGTGGGAGTCGCCAACGCTACAACAAAATCCGATATTGAAGAAGTATTCTACAATGCAGAACTTGCATTGAACAAAGCTTTGGAAAAAGGCGGCAATGCTGTAAAAAGCTTATAAGGGGAATCTTGAAAAACTTTGTCATTATAATCCTTGACGGAGTGGGAATCGGAGAGCTGCCCGACGCCGGGAAGTATGGCGACTCAGGTAGTAATACTCTTGCTAACCTTGCAGATCATTTAGGCGGGCTCTTTCTGCCGAAACTGCAGCAGCTTGGTTTGGGAAATATTTCCAGGATAAGAGGGATCCCCAAAAGTATTCCGTCCCTTGCTTCATATGGGAAAATGAAAGAGGTTTCACCCGGGAAAGATTCTACGACGGGACACTGGGAGATAGGCGGATTAAAAGTGGATTTTGATTTCCCTTATTATCCCGAAGGTTTTCCGGCAGAACTTGTAAACGATTTTATAAGAGAAACCGGCATTGCAGGTGTTTTAGGCAATAAACCTGCATCAGGCACGGCAATAATTGAAGAACTAGGCGACGAGCATGTTAAAACTGGTTTCCCCATCATATATACTTCTGCCGATTCTGTATTTCAAATCGCTGCGCACGAAGAAGTAATACCACTTGAGAGACTGTATGAAATATGCGCTATCGCGCGTGAAAAAGTATTGATCGACAAAAATTCCGTTGGCAGAGTAATAGCAAGACCGTTTACAGGAAAATCCGGAGAGTACACTCGTACTACAAATCGGAAAGATTTTTCAATGGAGCCCACAGGAAACACAATACTTAATTACCTGTATAATTCAGATATCGAAACTGTTGCGATCGGGAAAATAAACGATCTGTTTAATCACAGCGGAATTAAAACTTCTGTTAAAACGAAATCGAATAATGAAGGTGTTGAAGCGATTAAAATAGCCTGCAGT
This sequence comes from Melioribacteraceae bacterium, assembly GCA_016927595.1. Classification (GTDB taxonomy): domain Bacteria; phylum Bacteroidota; class Ignavibacteria; order Ignavibacteriales; family Melioribacteraceae; genus PGYT01. The sequence continues at coordinate 35,314 of JAFGMI010000024.1, forward strand.
GAAAAGAAGAACAGCCTGATATTCGCAAATCTGGTTGATTTTGATGTTTATTACGGGCACAGAAATGATCCTGAGGGGTTTAATAAAGCTTTGCAGGAGTTTGATGAAAACCTGCCGGGAATATTGGATTCGCTTGATGAAAATGACTGTTTGATAATTACTGCAGATCACGGGAATGATCCAACTTCCGTTAGTACTGATCACAGCAGGGAATATGTGCCATTGTTGTTCTACCGGAAAAATCATGAGGGAAGAAATTTGGGAACCAGGGAAACCTTTTCAGATGTTGCACAGACTGTAGCTCACTTCTTCAGAATTAATAACAATCTGAAAGGCACCAGCTTTTTATATGAGTGATAAGTATACTGCACATTCCTTTAAGGATGTTAACGGCTCAACTGAAGATAAGATCAGCAAATACGATATTAAGATGGATGAATTAAATGCAATAAGTGAAAATCAAATCCTTCCCATTGAATTAGTCGTGGAATTATACGTGTGTAAGGGGAGCATAAGTGATAAAGAATTCATGAAGAGAATTTCAGGTAATGAAAAATAAAAAAGAATTTTTAGTTGATACGGATGTACTGGCAGAACATTTAACAGGAAACCCCGGATCTAAAACAGCACTCGAAAAAGCAATGCTCAACGGCACATGCTTTACAACCGTGCTGAATGCTTCTGAACTTTTTCTTGCATGTAATAATGATGCTCAGATATCGAACGTTGATAAACTGCTGCGCACGTTGAATATACTCGGTCTGCATGCACGTTACAGCCTGTTGACAAAAGAATACGCAGGAAAAAGCGATAATGTGCGCGATGCTCTTTTTTGTGCTGCAGCAAAAATAAATAGACTCCCCGTGCTGACAAATAAAAAAGAAAAATATAAATTTGCGGGTATAGATTTAGTAGATAAAAATTCAATCTGAGGTTAAATTGGTTTTAGGTAAAGTAATCGGTACTGTTTGGTCAACCAGGAAGGATGAGAATCTCGTCGGCTCAAAGTTTTTAATAGTCAGGGAGTTGAACCTTGACTACACTCCAAAGTCCAAAACTGTTGTTGCCGTTGATTCGGTAGGAGCGGGTGTCGGTGAGGTAGTACTTGTTGCGCAGGGAAGTTCTGCCAGGCAGACATCAATAACTAAGAATAAACCGGTTGATGCTGTAATTATGGCTATAGTAGATAAACTTGATATTTCAATTAAAGAAAAAATTGAAGAGCTATTAAAGAACTGATGCATCTGGGAGTAGTTATAGGGACCATATGGGCAACAAGAAAGTATGAAGCTGTAAAGAACTACAAGCTTCAGCTTGTTCAGCCTATCACAGCGGAGAAGAAAAGTCTGGGCGATCCCATTATTGCAGTCGATACCGCAGGTGCGGGTCCCGGGGAAATGATATATTACATCACCGCCAGCGAAGCGGTAATTCCAATGGATGTCGATATGGCGCCTGTTGATGCATCTATTGTGGGTATTGTCGATTCAATTCACGCAGAATAAAGCCAGGGGAAATCATTTTGAAAATTACCAAGCAGTATACAAACAGGGAAAGTCAATCGTTAGATAAATACCTCCAGGAAATCGGCAAGGTTGATCTTCTTACGCCGGATCAGGAAATTGAACTGGCTATTATGATTCGCAACGGCGATCAGGCAGCATTGGAAAAGCTGGTTAAAGCGAATTTAAGATTTGTTGTGAGTGTCGCCAAACAGTATCAGAATCAGGGTTTATCGCTTGGCGACCTTATTAATGAAGGGAACCTTGGTTTGATAAAAGCGGCTAAAAGATTCGATGAAACAAGAGGTTTTAAATTCATTTCTTATGCGGTCTGGTGGATCAGGCAATCCATCCTGCAGGCTCTCGCAGAGCAGTCCAGAATTGTTCGTCTGCCTCTGAACCGTGTAGGGGCGCTCAATAAAATCGGACGTGCATACAGCAATCTTGAACAGGAATATGAACGTGAACCGAGTGCATCGGAATTGGCTAGTGAATTAGAAATGGATTTAACTGAAGTGTCCGATGCGCTTAAGATTTCGGGGCGGCATGTGTCAATGGATGCTCCGTTTTCACAGGGTGAGGAAAACAGACTGCTCGATGTACTTGAAAACGACGAACAGCCTTCTCCCGATTTTACACTAATGAGTGATTCTCTGCGCAACGAGATAGAACGTGCTCTTTCTACCCTGACTGAGAGAGAAGCCGAGGTTATAAAACTTTATTTCGGACTGAACAAAGAGCATTCGTTAACACTTGAAGAAATAGGTGAAAAGTTCAATCTCACGAGGGAGCGTGTGAGGCAAATAAAGGAAAAAGCGATCAGAAGACTTCGGCATGCAACAAGAAGCAAGAACCTGAGATCATACCTCGGCTGATTATGCCCGGCATAAGGTTCATAAAATATTTTTTATTGTATTCATACCTCTCTCTGTTCATTTTAAGCTGTTCCTCATCCAGTTACAGCAGCCGCTACAATAAGCCCTCATCGGGTAAGAGTGAGACAAATCTGAAAAAAAACAGATTCTCTTCGGAAGAAGATCCTGTAACAGATACCAGCAAAGCATCCGCCATATATTTAAATCCTTCCGGCAATAATGAATTTGATGAAAAACCGGTTGAAGATGTACCTGTAGATACGAAGGGATTTGTAAAGAATCTCAGGCACCTCGAAAAACTCAGTAATACATTAACAGACAGAGAGAAAATTCTGTTTGAAGTCATAAAATTTCTTGACACACCCTACGTTTACGGCGGTTCCGATTTTAACGGGATAGACTGTTCGGCTTTCACACAGAATGTTCTGATTAATTCGATAGGATTTAGTCTGCCAAGAACTGCCAGCGAACAATACCGGACAGGGACTGAAGTAGGAAGGAAAGATCTGGTATTCGGCGATCTCGTTTTTTTCAATACAACTATTAAATCATTTCCGGGTCATGTGGGTATTTATCTGGGCGACGATCTGTTTGCTCATGCAAGCAGTACAATGGGCGTAACCATTTCTTCGCTGAAAAGTACTTATTTTAATCAACGGTTTGTCGGAGGCAGAAGGGTAAGATAATATTATTCATTTTGTATCAACTGACGCATCTCGGAGAAAAAGTCTATAGCGTTGTTAAACTCCGTCCTCATTTCTTCGGTCATATCGAAAGATAACTGCGATATAGCTATTAACGATCTTGTATTTATATTTTTGACTGAATACTGGATATCAAGTTTATACTCTTCAATGTTATCCTTAAAGATTTCATAAAGTGTCATGAACGCTTTTATATTTACATAAGGGACTGTAGAACTGGAATTTGACATTTCTATAAGTTCCGGGATAAACTGTTTAGGATATTCACTGCAGATAGATATAGCGGCTTTGCCGGCAGTTTGCATCTGCGCATTGAATCTTAGCGCTTTCAGGTGATGATTCAGTGCAATCTGAACGAGTTTTTCAACGTTCCTCTGAGCCATATGTACCTTTTCAATCGGCTTATCACTGATGTTTTTAAGAATTGCATCCAGCACTCCGGGAAGTTTCTCTTTTATTTTTCTGCTGTTATCTATGTTATGTACAGAAGTATTCATTACTACTTTAAGGAGCAGCTGCCAATCCCCCGATTCTATAATTTTATCCAGCGTTCCTTCTTTGTTTCCTTTTTGCTCTTCTGATCCGGAAGCAACAGGCTTACGCATCTTATGAATTACATCCACCTGATTCTGTTCTAATGCGATGCGTCCTTCCTGAATCGCAATCTTAAGCAGAGGGTCTTCGGTCGACAGTGGTATCCTCTCAATAGTTAGAAATTTTGCTATATCGAATGCATCTTCCTTTGCAACTTCAGTGACGATTAGAGAATAGTTAGGCATGTTTTCGGGTTGAATTATCTGAACCTGATATTGTGAATTTGTTTTGCTGCAGTTCTTCACAATTTCATCAAAGGCTTTAAATATTTTCTTTTCCTCGTAAGCTTTTACGATGCTCACAAGCTTAATTCTGTTAGAGGAATTATTAACTGCAACTTCAGACATATCTACTAAAATCCTTTTTAGTAAAACAATTGGAAATTGGTTCCCAAATCCGGAATAATTTATTCCAGACGCATTAATCCTACAACCATTATCGTAAAAGATTTGAATAAATTTAAATATTTCGGGCAATCATTTGAAAAAATTATCGTTTTATTCTAATCCGAATAATCTAGTTCACCCGGCTGATTTTGAACTCCGGTTCTGATAAATCATTGTTTTTAACAGTGACATCTTTTAATTTGATAATATAAAATTTTATTTAAAGTAGGAGCTTAAAATGGAATTTAGAATCGAAACCGACACAATGGGCGAAGTAAAGGTGCCTTCCGACAAGTATTACGGTGCACAGACTGCAAGATCACTTATGAATTTTAAGATTGGCGGGGAAAGGTTTCCGCGGGAACTTATAAGAGCGCTTGGAGTTCTTAAAAAAGCAGCCGCACTTGCTAATGTTGAACTTGGTATGCTGCCGAAAGAGAAAGGTGATTTGATCCTGAAGGCTGCCGACGAAGTTATTGACGGTAAACTCGACGAGCACTTCCCGCTTGTTGTGTGGCAAACAGGCAGCGGGACACAGACAAATATGAACTCGAATGAGGTTATTGCCAATCGTGCCATAGAACTTGCAGGGGGAGAGTTAGGCAGCAAAAAACCTGTCCATCCAAATGACGATGTGAACAAAGCCCAGTCGTCGAATGATACATTTCCGACAGCAATGCATATAGCCGCGGTTGAGGAGATTTACCGGAGATTGATACCTATGGTTACAAAACTCCGTGATGCACTCCAGGCTAAAGCCGATGAGTTTAAGGATATAATTAAAATAGGCAGAACACACCTTATGGATGCAGTTCCGCTTACACTTGGACAGGAATTCAGCGGGTATGTCCAGCAGCTTACATATGGACTGGATAGAATTAATGGATGCCTTCCTCGTTTGAGTGAGCTGGCTCTGGGCGGTACCGCCGTTGGAACCGGGCTAAATACACACAAAGACTTCGCCGATCTCGCTGCAAAAAAAATATCCGAAATAACAGGAAGGCAGTTTAAATCCGCTCCCAACAAGTTCGAAGCACTTGCTGCACACGATGCAATTGTTGAAGCAAGCGGTGTGATGAAAACACTTGCTGCTTCACTCATGAAAATCGCAAATGATATAAGAATGCTGGGCTCGGGTCCCAGATGCGGAATAGGGGAGCTTCTGCTTCCGGAAAATGAACCGGGAAGTTCAATTATGCCTGGCAAGGTTAATCCTACACAGTCTGAAGCTGTGACGATGGTTTGTGCACAGGTTATGGGTAATGATGTTGCAATTAATTTCGGAGGTGCAACCGGACATTACGAGCTTAACGTTTTTAAACCCGTAATGATTTTTAATCTTCTGCAATCTATCAGACTATTATCGGATGCCTGTGAAAGTTTTACTGACAACTGCGTTGTTGGTATTCAGGCTAATAAAACCATGATTGATCATTATCTTACAAATTCGCTGATGCTTGTTACGGCACTGAATCCACATATCGGATACGATAATGCTGCTAAAGTTGCAAAGAAAGCACATAAGGAAAACACCACTCTAAAGAAAGCAGCTGTTGAACTGGGACTCCTTACTGAAGAAGAATTCGATGAAAAAGTGAGACCCGAAAATATGATCGGACCGAAAGCTTAAAATGCCTATAAAACTATTTTCGGTAAACCTGGTGATCGTATTGAATATATCGGAACCGGAGGTGTAATTTTATCGGTTCCGGACTTCTTGACTGGAAACGACTATTAAAATTCGGCTTTAATTGTTTATTATTTTGAATCATTAAGCGGGGGCAAAAATGGTTAGATATGCCGAGCCTTTATCTGACGGATGGAATCTGATGAAAAAGGCTTTATTCAAACCATTTGATATTAAAAAATGGTTTATCGTCGGATTTACCGCATTTCTGGCGGGATTAACCGACTGCGCCGGAGGAGGCGGAGGTAACTACAAAAGTGATTATCATTTCGATGCCTACGATTTCTTTCATTTCCCTGAAACTGCTTACGACTGGCTTCTCAACAATATGTTCTGGACGGTATTTATTATTTTCGGAATAATTGTTGTCATAGGATTAATTGTTCTTTTTACCTGGCTAAGCTCGCGCGGTAAGTTCGCATTCCTGAATAATGTTGTGCATGATAAGATGGAAGTTGTTAAACCCTGGTACGAATACAGCAGCGAAGGCAATAGTCTGTTCTTGTGGCGCCTCGTTTACGGCCTTGTTGTATTTATGTTGATGCTGGGTTACTTTATTACCGGATTCATAATCGCCTACAATATATATTCTGATGAGGGATTCACTGGATCATATGCAATGGTGATCGTTTTAGGTTTGCTGGCGCTCTTAGCAACATTGGTAATATTCGCTTATATCGAAAGTTTCCTCGATAATTTTATCGTGCCCATCATGTACCGAAACAAGATAGGAGCTGTTGAAGCCTGGAGGAATTTTTTAGAATTGTTCACAAAAAACATGGGCGCTTTCCTTTTGTTTGGTTTGTTCAAGTTGGGGCTTGTTATTGCACTTATTATAGCCATTATTATTGCAGGCTTCTTTACGTGCTGCATGGGATTTATTTTATTAATTATACCTTATATAAGAGATGTTGTACTTCTGCCGTTTAGTTATACTTTCAGAGCTTTCAGCTTATATTTTCTGGAACAGTTTGGTGAGCAGTATAAAATATTCCCGACAATTCCTGCAGAAGACAGCGAATTTAGAATGTGATAGAATATGGACTGATGAAATGTATTTTTACTAATTGGTATTAAAGATATGGAACTTACATTCACGCAGTATAAAAACCGCAGGTTAATTAATATTACTGTAATTTTATTAACAGTTATTATACTGACACTGATTCATTTAGTTGATCCTTCTGATTACTCATTTTACGTCTGCGGATTTAAAGACATCACCGGTATCGAATGTCCGACGTGCGGTACAGCCAGGTCGCTGCATTCGTTCGCAAATGCTGAATTCGGTGAATCACTGCGCTACAATCCGCTCGGATTTATTATCGGAATTATACTTTCAGTTATAGCAGGCGGATCGGTTTATGAGTTGTTGTCGGGGAGAAATATAAAAAAATCATTCAGTCCCGGAATAATTAAAAATTTACTCTTACTAATATTTCTGCTGGTTATTGTATCATGGATGATTAAAATAATTTTAATTTTGTGATTGAGGGGGAATTAATGGGAACCACAATAATAGTAATTCTGCTTGTCCCAATAGCATTTCAGGTATTCCTGCTGGCTTTGAAACAGGAGAAACGTCACAAGGAGTTGATGGTGAAGCTGGATGAAATGGAAGCCAGGTTAAAAAGATAGGTTTATTATTATTCATTACATTATAATCCTATAAATATTTGATTATAGTATTTGCCATCATTTAAGTATAATTCTCTGTGCCATTTAGCTATGCTTCTTTGTAACCTTAGACTATAGTCTACTATATTATTTGATTGTAATTATATGGAGTCCGTGAACATATTCTTTTGAATAGTAATACCTTGTAGAGCAATGTATTTTGCTTTTTACTATTGACCGATGAAGTATCAGTCGGATAGAAACTGATTTGATAAAATAATGTAAACGAAATGCAGCATTCAATCTCCGATAAAATTAATTCACATAAATATCCCGGCTTGTATCTCCGATACCCGGTTCTGTTGCGTCTTCATCATTTTATAGAGTCTGCTACAACACTGCGTGTCTGGTACATGAAAAAAACACTACGGAAAATTTTGAATACACTGCCTAAAAAATTCAGCTTATATGATGCCGGCTGCGGGGCGGGAGTATATATTTTACCACTATTGTCTCGTTATCCCGAATCATTTTTCCTGGGCGTAGATAAAATTGCCGGTAATGTGGAAGTTTGTTCTGAATACAGCCGTATAAACAAATTGAATAATGCCAGATTCGTACAGGCAGCAATTGAAGATTTTGCCCCGACCGATTCCATGGATTTAATTATTTGTGTCACAGTCCTTCAATACGTTGAAAACGATACAAAGGCTTTGGCAAATTTTAAGAAAAACCTTAAATACGGTGGTAAGTTGCTTCTTTATATCCCGGTTTATTATGACAGGGTAATTCCCTTTTATGAAAAAATAGTTACGAAGTATTTTATTAAAAACGACTATGATACCCGGCAGGGAATAAAAAGGCATTATTCACCGGAAGAAATGTTCAGTAAATTAAGTGATAGTGGGTTTACAATTACATCTAGTTCATTCGTATACGGCATACCTGGTAAACTTGCGTACGAATTATTTTCATTGGGATTGTATCTCTTTAAGAAACTTCCGTCCCTTATCTCGTTTATTTTATTAATCTTATTCGTGATTGCTGTCTATCCGATTGTATTTGCTTCGATGATGGTTGATTACTTATATAAGCATAAAAAAGGCAACGGTCTGCTGATTGTTGCGGAGAAAAACTAAATATTATGAAAGGAATAAAATGATAGACAGACATCCTGACAGCTCGGAATACAGCGAAAAATTAAAGGGTTTTATCGGTCTGGTTCCCGAGGACGGACTGCTCGAAGTTATGTCCGCCCAGATGAAAGATACCATTCTATTCATGAAAACAATCCCATATCGCTTGCATAACTACAGTTATGCACCCGACAAGTGGACAGTAAAACAGGTGTTCGGTCATTTATGTGATTCTGAGAGAATTTCCGGTTACAAAGCTTTATGCTCAGGCAGAGGCGAGGAATTTGACAGCCATAAAATTGACGGTAACGGATTTGTCAGTAAAGGAAAGTTTGGCAGGTTAAGTTTATCGGAGCTCGCTGAAGAATATGAATCAGTCCGGAGGTCAAATCTTATACTTTTCAGACACTTTCCTGATGAAGCCTGGGAGAGAATAGTAAAATTCCCGGAAACATCCGTAACAATCCGTGCACTCGGGTATATAATGGTTGCGCATGAGCGTCATCATATTAATATTCTGAAAGAACGATACTTAAAGAGTTAATTCTTCTTGTAATAATGCCGGAATATAAACATATTCAAACTACAAGGCTCAAAATTACGCAAATGCTGAAATAAATCCTGTGTAAAAACCATTTAATTCTTAATAATTAGTGTCAATTTATTGATCAGTGTTAATTATATCTATGCCTGATTCCGGTTATAATTAATGTTTAAAAATCTGCAAGATTGTTCTATAATAATTAATGATGAAGGGCAGGTGCTGGTAAATGTCGTATAGTAGATTAAATGTTCCTATAACCAAAGTAGCGAAATATGCCGGTATTGCATATCTCATAATTTTTGTAACAGGTATTTACTCAAATTTTTTTGTGCTTGAAGGGCTTTATGTCCCGGGAGATGCCGAAGCTATTGTAGATAACATAGCAGTTAATAAATTTTTTTTCAGGACAGGCATAATCGGCTTTATCATCATGGTTATTTTTGATGCATTTCTTGTTTGGGCACTGTATCAGATATTTAAAATTATTGACAAGGACGTTTCGTTATTTGCAGCTCTTCTGAGGTTGATAAATGTTTCAACTTTTACATTTGCATTGTGCATACTTGTAGATGTTCTGAACTTAATGAGTATAGATCATGTGTCTTCAGATTTTTCAAAAGAGTATTTAAATATGCAGGTAATGCATACCATCATGGCATTCAATTCAGCCTGGCTTGTAGGATTGATTTTTTTCGGACTCCACCTTTTGGTAACCGGTTATTTGATTATCAAGGCAGAATTTATTTCAAACATTACAGGTATGTTGCTCATTATTGCAGGTTTCGGATATTTAATTGACAGCTTCGCGAATTTTATTTTTGCAGACTATATTTTATATAAAGATATTTTCATTTCGATCGTATTAATTCCGGGGATAGTAGGGGAGCTTTCATTGACATACTGGCTTTTGTTTAAAAGCAACAAGTTAAACCAAATTAATCAAGAAAGGATAATTAGATGAAAGCAGTTGTTTATACTGATTACGGACCACCGGACGTTCTTCATGTTGAAGAAAGGGACAAACCAGCAACAGGGAGAAATGAAATACTTATCAGAAATTATGCGGCATCGGTAAACTATGGTGATTTAACAGCTCGTAATTTTAAAAGTATTACTGCGAGCGAGTTTAATATGCCAGGTCTTCTATGGTATCCTGCAAAATTATCTTTCGGATTGAGTAAACCGAGGAATCCGATTCTCGGTAGTGAATTTGCAGGCATTGTAGAGGAGGTGGGTGCGGATGTAAAGCTTTTTAAACCAGGCGATAAAGTCTTCGGATACCGTGGACAAAAGATGGGTACTTATGCAGAATATATATGTGTATCCGAAAACAGCAGCATCGCATTAATGCCCTCCAAAATTTCATTTGAAGTAGCGTGTGCAATTCCTTATGGTGCGCTAATGGCAATGAATCACCTTAAGAAAGTAAACATTGAACATGGCAGTAAGGTTCTTGTGAACGGCGCATCGGGAGCAATTGGTTCAGCAGCTGTTCAGCTGGCAAAGAGTTATGGTGCGGAAATCACCGGTGTATGCGGTTCAGTAAGAATGGAATTTGTAAAGGCGCTTGGAGCGGATCTGGTAATTGATTATACAAAAGAAGATTTCACAAAAAGAGGCGAAACGTATGATGTTATTTACGATATATTAGGGAGAAGTTCGTTTTCTAAATGTAAAAACTCCCTTAATCCCGGGGGGCGTTATCTTCTTGCAAGTTTTAAGATGAAGCAGCTTTATGAGATGCTGCGTACATTAAATGCAAATAAAAAAGTAATTTGTGCACTGGCAGTTGATAAATCTGAAGACCTTGGAATTATTAAAAATCTTGTAGAAGAGGGTAAATTAAAAACGATAATCGATAAAATTTTTCCGATGGAACAGGCTGCCGAAGCTCACAGGTATGCAGAGGAAGGGAATAATAAAAGTAACGTAGTAATTGAATTTAATCGGACATGATATTGTGAATATTACGTATCGTAAAATTAATGATTCGGATAGAGAATGGATTGAAGAGTTTATTAAAGAACATTGGAGATCCGGGCAAGTTGTTGTGCATAAAACCGTTTATGCCCCAGGTGAACTGCAAGGATTTGTAGCCCAGAAGGAGGGCAGGAATGTCGGTCTGATTACATATGTTTTCGAAAGTGATAGTTGTGAGATTGTTACTCTCAATAGTGTCATCGAGGACAGAGGTATCGGGTCACACCTGGTAGATCTTGTAAAAAAGGAGGCAATTACTAATAATTGCGGGAGATTATGGTTAGTAACAACAAATGATAATATTAAATGCATTTATTTTTATCAGAGACTTTGCTTTAGACTTACTTCTATCTTTCCCAATGCAGTTGATTATTCAAGGAAGATTAAACCGGACATTCCGATGGTGGCTGAAAACGGATTGCCCATCAGAGACGAACTGGAGTTTACTTTATATCTTTAGAACAGAACTGATATTTAATTAAGAGAATTCCTGAGGGAGTCTATTTCTACAGTAACTGAAGGCATATGAAAAAAACAGACGAACCAATTGCGGTAGTTCAGGAATTTAATAAGTCCATCGGAGATGTATGGAATGCGGTTACCAATGTAGATTTAATGCGCCAATGGTTCTTTGATAATATTCCGGCTTTTGAACCGGTGAAGGGATTTAAGACTCAATTTAATGTAGCAAGCGGCGAAAGAAATTTTCTTCACATGTGGGAAATTACCAATGTTGATATTCCCGGAATGATAATGTATAATTGGAAGTATAAGGGTTATCCAGGGGATGCGTCGGTTGTTTTTGAATTGTCTGAAAGTAATAGTCTTACTATTCTAAAAGTATCCATGAATATTATTGAAGACTTTCCGGAGGATATACCAGAGTTCAGAAGGGAAAGTTGTATTGCGGGCTGGAAATGTTTTATATGTGAAAATTTAAAACGATTTTTAGATGGTTAGATATTTATCGTTTTTAATTTTATTAACAGAATTTGTTAGAAGGCAATATAAATCTCAGACTTTCTGACATTTTAATAAGGTCAATTGAAATAGCAAATTGAAAGCAGATTTAACAAATGAGAAAAATTATACTTATCTGTTTGTTATTTTTATTTTATTCTGGCTGTGGCGATTCAAGCACAGAACCGATATATGACGAAATCCCTCTTGAGGAAGAAATTCAGCTAAATTCGCCCATGATCGTAAAAGTCGATACCAGAATTGAACTGTTATCAGTCGTACAGCATTTTACAACGTGGGCTGATAGGAGACATACCAAATACGAGAGCCGTTACAAAGAAGAAGTTGAAAAATATTTTAAGAAGTATTCAGGTCATGAAGCGGTAAGGCTTTCACAGGAACTTACGGATAAGGGATTTACTTATGATGCCCCTCCAAATTTTGTGCTCTATCATAGCAATCCTCCGGACTTTAATCAGGAAACGGAATACTCTGATTATTTAATAGCCAGAGCCGGTTCAGGAAACAAATTGGAATCATTTGCAAACGCCTTAAGGAAATTTGCTCAGGATACCGATTTCCCGGCTTTTATCGGGAGTCAGAAGGCATATTTTATAAAAATTGAAAATGATATTAAACGTACAATAGGAAATAAGGATTACATCCAGATCCTTGAAGATTATTACGGTTCATGTAAAAATAATTATTACATTACTCCTGCATCATTGTTTCATGCAGGCGGTTACGGAGCATTAGTACAATCATCAGAGGGTGAAGATGTATACAATATCTGCGGACCACTGGGTAGCTCCAAAGGTATCCCGGATTTCGGCGATGAATCTTATTTCCAATATATAATGCTGCACGAGTTCAGTCATTCTTTTGTTAATCCTGTTACCGAAGCAAATGTTCAGGAAGTGTATAAATACGACGAACTTTTCGAACCTATACGCGACAGGATGGCAGCCATGGCTTACGGTGATTGGAGAACGTGCGTAAATGAGCATCTTGTGAGAGTAAATGTTGCGAGGTTTTTCAATTCACTCGAAGGTGTTGATAAATGCAATGAGATCCTGGAAAGTGAATACCAGAAAGGATTCATTTATATTCATGGATTGAATGCTCTCATGCAGAGTTATGAAGCTGACAGATCATCATTCCCTGATTATGTGAGTTTTTATCCCGAGATATTAAAGTTTTTGAATCAATTAAATGATATTCATTTTCTGTTAATCAGAAAAACATTAGTGGAACATAAAAAAGTATAAATCATGGTTGTAACTAATAAAATGAAAAAATCGGCTATGGGCGCAAAGCAGTTGCTTAATCCAAGACCGGTAGTGCTTGTAGGAACGGTAGTTGATGGTAAACCGAATTTTATAACAGTTTCATGGACTGGGTTAACAAGTGCAACTCCCCCTACAATGTCGATCGCGATCAGGAATTCAAGATATTCGCTTAACGGCATTAATAATAATAAAACTTTTTCAGTAAATGTTCCCTCATCGGATTTGGTAAACCAAACAGATTATTGCGGTAACGTGTCAGGATGCGAACATGATAAGGCAAGTGAATGTGGGTTTACCGTTTTTAAGGGTCTGCTGGATAATGCACCGTTGATAAAAGAATGCCCCATCAATATTGAATGCAGGGTAATTAAAAGTATTCAATTGGGAGATCATACACTATTTATCGGTGAAATAATTGAATCTTATATATCCGAAGAATGTTTTACAAATGGTATTCCGGATATTAAAAAGGTTGATCTGCTCTGTTACTGTAATTTAACTGCAAATGAAATGGGTTATTTTAAAATCGGTGACCCGGTTGAACCCAAGTGATTATATAAAATCAGGATTATTGGGAAAATATTTTTTTATTTAAAATGACTGAATTGATTTTTGTTGAAGAGTCTTTTAAAATTTGTTCTCTCCCCTCCATCGGTTTCCCATCTTTATAACAGGTATCCTAGCCGGAATTCAAGTGTCATAGGAAATTCATCCAGATCGCTGTCTCCTATCATTGATCTGAATTATTCCGATGATGCAAACGTGCACTGTGAAAAGCATTGTCTTCAGTCCTCGCTTTTCAAATAATTCCGCAGCATTCATTGGAGTAATCCCGATGATAATTGGAAATATCAGTTCAGCAGATTAAGCATACATTTGCCAACTTTTGCCGGAGTAATTTTGTATTTTTATGATGAGATGAATAATGGTCATTTTGTATATTTAATTTAACAATATAAGGGGACTTTATTGCGCTCAAATATCTTCACAATCATTGTTTGTGTTATATCAATAGCATTTTTTTCAGACTGTAAGGAAAACTCATCGGAGCCTGATCCGAAAAATGCACAGATTTATGGAACAGTTTCCTTTCATGACGGTACTCCGGCTTCTTACGCAACGCTGGATCTTAAAACTCTTCCGATCAATAACCATAGGACTGCGGTAGCAGATGCAGGCGGAAATTACTCATTTGAAGATTTGTTCGGTGCGGATTATATACTGAAATTTATCGGAGGCAGTGAAATAAATCCGTATGAAGCCGAAATCGAACTCGGTCAGGGGAAAGAACACATAGAGAATATTACATTAACAATTAATGTGCTTGAGGAAACCTTTGGGAAAAACATTAATAGTGATGTTGCAATAATAATGTATGAGCCGAATTCAGCCCGCATCGGGAACAACTACCATCTTGTTGATTACTTAAGCGGAAGTTATAATTCGGATTTCGGCAGTACGGTAACGCTAAGTGCCGATGTATATTTAATACCTTCCTCAATGAACTGGCAGGATCAGGATTTTGACATATCCGCTGACTCTATCAGAAATAATTTTATATTCATAATGAGCTATGAAGAATCATACGATTATGGAACACATACCATAAGAATTGAAGGAGATGACATCAGGAAAATATTATCAAACCCAGAAAACGGCTTTGCTCTTGTGAAAAGAGGAAATCAGGATAAAGAATTAAAAATACCATGCGTGGACAGGGCAAATAACAATTTCGGTCTGAAAATATATTACAAAGATTTTTAACGGCTAAACTGATTAGAAAGTTATTCAAAATACTTTATCTGAAAATGATTGTGTTGATCAGCCAACTGTAAAATATTTTCTTAAATGGTATTTTAAATTACCCGGTGAAGTAATTCGCTGGTATCAGATTTTCCTGGTCTAATAATAAACTTGTACATATTCTTTCTTAATATTTTATGAAAACTCCGGAAAGTTACTGCTATATCAAAGGCGAGATAATACCCGTTGCAGAAGCATCAATCAGTATAACTGATAGCGGTTTGCAAAGGGGCTGGGCGATATTCGATTATGTAAGAACTTATAACGGATACCTGTTCCATTTCGCTGATCACTATTATAGATTTACTAAATCGGCAGCGGGATTAAACATGCAAGTCCCGATTTCCGAGAACGAGTTAAAGCATATAGCTTATGAGCTGATAAAAAAGAGTGAGCTTATTAATCCATCCGTTAGAATGATACTTACCGGAGGCGATTCATCTTCAAAAGGAAATGCTCGTTTAATTATTATTGCTGAAGAATTATACGTTTACCAGGATGATTTGTACTTCAAGGGAGGTAAACTGGTTTCAGTTGAATTTCAGCGCGAACTCCCTGAAATAAAATCCACGAATTATGCTAATTCTTTCAGATTGAATAATAAAATGAAACAGGCCGGGGCTTTTGAAATTCTTTATCATTCAATTTCCGGAGTTACCGAATGTACCCGCAGTAATATTTTTGCGTTTATCGATAATAAACTGGTGACTCCAAAAGATAATATCCTTAAAGGAGTAACTCGTAAAATTATTCTTAATCTTGCCGGTAAAAATTATACTGTTGAAACAAGAACCGTTACTCTCAAAGAACTTCTGATGGCAGCTGAGGTATTTGTGACTTCAACAAGTAAGGGTATAATACCGGTTGTACAAATAGACAATTACAAAATTGGGATAGGTTTACGAACAACAAAACTTATGAATTTATTTTGTGAATATACAAGCAATTATAAATTAAAAAAGTAAAATAATGCAGAATAATAATATTTAAAAAGATTGAGCTGAACATTGCAAAAGGTTATCTTTAAAAAAGTCCCTTAAGAAAAATATCCCGTTAAACTATTTATTTTCAATGCGAGGTAGCAAGATGAAAAAAGACAAACTATTAATTCTGACACTTATTTTAACATGGGTTTCAATAATCGCCTCTGATAAGAATAACAAACTGATTGTAAATGTTGATCTGGGTACTGTTAATATTGATAAAAACATATACGGTCATTTTGCCGAACATCTCGGTCGCTGCATTTACGGGGGGATATGGGTTGGAGAAGATTCGCATATACCGAATACGCGCGGTATAAGAAACGATGTGATTGAAGCCCTTCGGGAAATCAATCCGCCAGTAGTAAGATGGCCGGGCGGCTGTTTCGCTGATTATTATCATTGGAAGGACGGTATAGGTCCCAGGGAGAAAAGACCATCGATGATCAACTCCAGCTGGGGCGGCGTAACAGAGGATAATAGTTTCGGGACGCACGAGTTCCTGGATTTCTGTGAACTGATAGGCGCCGAACCGTATCTTTGTGTCAACGTCGGCAGCGGAACGGTACAGGAAGCTGCCGATTGGGTAGAGTATGTGAACTCGGGTAATAAAAGTCCTATGACTGACTTAAGGAAAAAGAACGGAAAGGAAGAACCGTGGAATGTAAAATATTGGGCTGTAGGCAATGAAAGCTGGGGCTGTGGTGGGAACATGACCCCGGATTACTATGCGGATTTGTTTAAGCGCTATTCAACATACATGCGTGCAGGTCAATTATTCAGGATCGCAAGCGGTGGAATAGATTCGGATTATGACTGGACCGAGACCATTCTGAAAAAGACGCAGCAATATGGACATTTGATTCAGGGCTATTCATTTCACTACTACTCCGTTTATCCGGGGTGGGCTAAAAAAGGATCTGCTACACAATTCACTGAGAATGAATGGTTTAATATGATTAATAACACTCTCGTAATGGAGGATAGGCTTAAGAGGCAGATAGCTTTAATGAATGAATATGATCCGGAAAACAGAATAGGACTAATGGCTGATGAATGGGGCACATGGTATGAAGTTGAATCGGGAACTAATCCGGGATTTTTATACCAGCAGAATACACTGCGCGACGCTGTAATTGCATCTTTGTTCCTGAATATTTTCAACAACAATGCTGAACGAGTTAAGATGGCGAATATTGCACAAACTGTTAATGTGCTTCAGGCAATGTTATTAACAAAAGATGAACTGATGGTTAAAACTCCTACATATTACCTGTTTAAGATGTACAGAGTGCACCAGGATGCAACACTTCTTCCTATAAATCTGAAATGTGAAAACTATTCATGGCAGGGAAATAGTATACCCAGTATAAGTGCATCAGTTTCTAAGGATGATCAAGGTGTTGTAAATATGTCTCTTACAAATATTAATCCGAACAAAGATATAATATTAAACGTGGAGCTTCGAGGGATTGATAAGATCAAAACTTTAACCGGTGAAATTATAACTTCGGAGAATATGAATGATTATAATGACTTCGGGAAAGACGAAAAGGTGAATGTAAAATCATTCTCAAATTATAAGTTAAACGGCAGCAGTCTTGAAATTAATCTGCCGTCTAAATCGGTTGTAACGTTAAAAATTAAATGATGACGTAATATTTCGTTAATAAAAATATTAAGGAGGAGTATTCATTTCCGTTTTTTATTCTGATACGCATATTACAATAATGATTTGAGTTAAAAATTAATTGGTCTTACGATAAAGCTTTATTTATAATCTGCTTTTAATTTTGACTAAGGTGAAGAAAAAAATTTTACAATCCGGATACATGAATTTGATATTGCCGGATAAAGAATTTCCTCGCAGGCATAACGACATAATAGTTATTTGGTCTAGTATAATTAAATTAACAGTTTTGCGGTAATACAATGCAGAAGATACTTTTATTTATTCTTAGTTTACTCGTCATACCATATTCAATCCATGCGCAACCGATAAATTTATATCCAATAAGAACGGTCGATGTATCTAATGTGCTGTTTACTGAAGGTTTCTGGAAATTCAGGTATGAAGTAAATCGTGATATCACAGTACCTCATATTTTCAATCAATTAAAAGTAAGCCGCAGAATTGATAATTTGCTGTTTGCTGCAGGCATTAAAACAGGAGAATACTGCACTCGTTATCAGTTCGATGATTCCGATATTTATAAATCAATAGAAGCAGCAAGTTACGTATTGATGCAGAATGATATCCCGGAACTTGAGGATGCTATCGACAGTCTTGTTGTGATTATCGGTAAAGCCCAGCATGAAGACGGTTATTTATATCCCCCCCGCGACGTGCCTTCGGAATCAATAAAAAAAAGTATAGGTCCTGAAAGATGGTCCAGACTGCAGTGGAGTCATGAACTGTATAATATGGGTCATCTGTACGAGGCGGCTGCAGCGTATTATAACGCAACAGGTAAAAATGAACTGCTTGATATTGCGTTGAAGAATGCAGAATTAATTATTTCCGTATTTAATCCTCACGGATTGCAAATTCCTCCGGGTCATCAGGAGATAGAGTTAGGATTGGTCCGGCTATATGAAGTTACAGGCGCAGGAAAGTATCTTCAACAAGCCAAGTATTTTCTTGATATAAGGGGCAGAGGGAAGGAATTAACCGGCAGAGAAACGTGGGGTGAGTATTCGCAGGATCATATACCGCCGGTTAAGCAGACGGAAGCTGTAGGACACGCAGTCCGTGCCGCTTATATGTATACTGCAATGACAGATATCGCAGCACTCTTTCATGATGATGCATATAAAAATGCAGTAAACAGATTATGGGAAAATGTAACCGGTAAAAAAATATATATTACAGGAGGCATCGGCTCTACCGGTTCTGGAGAAGCATTCGGAAGCAACTATGATTTGCCGAATGCAAGTGCTTATAACGAATCCTGTTCGTCAATAGCAAATATGCTGTGGAATTACAGGATGTTTCAGCTTTACGGTGATGGTAAATATCTGGATGTGTTTGAACGTACTTTGTATAATGCATTCCTTTCAGGGATAGGCATGGAGGGAAATCTTTTCTTTTATCCGAATCCTTTGGTCTCGTACGGTTCTCATTTCAGAACTGCATGGTTCACTTGTGCATGCTGTCCTCCCAATATTGCCAGATTCATAGCTTCACTTTCTTCCAGAATGTATGCGCTCAAGGATGATGAATTATTCGTTACTCTTTACGCTTCTTCTACAGCTGATTTGACAGTCAATGGTAACAAAGTAAAAATGATTCAGGGAACAGAGTATCCGTGGGACGGTAAAATAAAAATTACAGTTCTACCGGAAAATGAGTCAGCTGATTTTAAGATTAGTCTGAGAGTTCCCGGCTGGAGTTTGGGGAGGCCTATAGCGGGCGATTTATATTCGTTTCTTGAAGAAGGTGATAAACCAGCCCTGCTTGTTAATGGAGAAAAACAATACTTTGATATAGTGAACGGTTTTATATCCATCCGGCGTGAGTGGTTTAAAAATGATATTATTGAACTGCAATTGCCGATGAAAATCCATAGAATAGTAACCAGTGAAAAAGTTAAGTCCGACATTGGTAAAGTAGCTTTGCAACTGGGTCCGGTTGTGTATTGCGTTGAGTGGGTAGATAATTCCGGAAAGGTGGTCGATAACCTATTACTGGATGACAACACGGTTTTGTATTATACATTTAATAAAGACCTCCTGAACGGAGTTAATACAATTCACGGAATGGTAAAGAGTTACAAGTATGATTCACAAAACACAGTTCAGTCTCATCTTCAGGAGATAACGGCAATTCCATATTATTCATGGGCTCACAGAGGCAGCGGAGAAATGAGCGTCTGGCTTGCAAGAGACGAAAATTTTATCAAACCAAGAAACGGACCGACTCTTGCATCATTGAGTACAATTTCGGTCTCATCTGGCAAAAACCCGCAGGCTGTCAATGATCAATTTGAACCGGACAGTTCAGGCGACGAGTCTGTTCAATTCTTTCACTGGTGGCCCAATAAAGGTACTGACGAATGGGTCCTTCTGGATTTACCGGAGATTTCTGAGATATCAAAGGCTGAGGTTTACTGGTTTGACGACACCGGGAGGGGAGAATGCCGCATACCTGAATCATGGAGAATCATGTATAAAGATGGGAATGAATGGCGGGAAGTATACACTACCAAACAGTACAGTGTTGAAAAAGATAAATACTGTGATGTTCTGTTTGAAACTGTAAGAACCAAAGAGTTGAAAATCATCATCAGATCCCAAAAGGATTTTGCAGGAGGAATTCACGAGATTAAAATTAAGTAATCAGGAGCTCAGTTTTTCGTTGATCTGCTGATTCGTTATCTGAAATGCATCATATAACCACCCGAATACTTTAGCGAAGAACTTATTGAAAATTAAATTTGTATTTGAATTACAATATCTGAATGCCGGTCATCAGATCTCCTGCATGTTATTTCTATTAATTAACTTAAAAAAATATCGGCCGTATTTTTTATCTTTGCAGTCAAATAATCATGATGTGGAGTATATTTGGGAAACCTCGACGGTTTAATATCTCTTCTGATTGCCTGTGTTGAGCTTGTTTTCGTCTTAAACTTACTGGTATTCGCAGAAAAAAATTACGTTAATAAACTTATCATTTTTCTTGTAATTTTATTAGCTGCATATCAGGCAACTGAATTTATGATCTGCTATTTCGGAATGAATGACACATTTATTGTATATTTCGCGTTTTTAATAATAACACTGATCCCGACATTTGGCGGATTAATAGCTTTATACCTGTTCCAGGGGAATCGTAAATTGCATCAGGTGCTTTTTATCCCCGCTCTCTTTTTCATTTTTTATTACGCGGCTGTAATCGGCAGTTTCGATATAACCGGATGCACTTTTCTGTACGCTGTTTATGATTATCCCTTGGGAAATTTGTACAGTCTTTTTCATTTCGCAATAATATATTTGTCAATGCTGGTTTATTTTTTTGTATACATACGTACTGAAAATCAATTCGTGAAAAAACTTAATTTGATACTATTAACGGGCTATTTAATTACATTCATACCTGCAAATACGGTTTTTTTGCTTTCAGATTTTATGTGGAGCATTAAAGAAAGTATACAAGGCAAAATTGCAGTTGTGCTCGCACTTTCTTTCAGCTATTATGCATTGAAAAATAAAAATCTACCCGGAGAGGAGAAAAAAATATAAACGAAGTTATTTTAAACATCTATCTGATAATAGATAACGAAAAGGTAACAGGATTTCGGGCAAAAGCATATGAAAGTGATGATGGGGATTCTCAGAAAATAAAATTTCTAAAATCCCGTGTATTGATTGATTTTGAAAATGCTTATAGATTCGATGCCCCGGTCAATCCGAAGGGCGAGTTTATGAAATATCGTAATTTCGCAAAACTTGAGGAACGGGGGATGCATTTTCAACTCTTTGAGGAAATATTTGTTAAATTTAACGTTCCTGAGAATCCGCTTATTTGTGTCACTCCCGTTGTTGACGGGAAAATAATACACTCGGAAAGCTGAAATTATTAAGAATAAAAGGGAAAATGAAATGAGTAAAAACATCCAGCAATTATCAATTGATACGATACGACTCCTTGCTGTAGACGGAGTACAGAAAGCTAATTCGGGTCACCCCGGAATGCCGATGGGCTGTGCCCCTATTGCTTATTTATTATATGCAAAACTTATGAAGCATAATCCCGGAAATCCGAAGTGGATTAACCGCGACAGATTCATTTTATCAGCCGGTCATGGAAGTATGCTCCTGTACAGTGTTCTTCATCTTACAGGCTACAAAGTATCTATGGAAGATCTTCAGAGTTTCAGACAATGGGAGAGTATTACACCCGGACATCCGGAGTATGGATTAACAGAAGGTGTTGAAACAACAACAGGACCATTGGGGCAGGGTTTCACCAATGCTGTCGGAATGGCATTGGCGCAGAAATTTATGGCATCAAAGTTTAATAAGAACGATAAAAATATTATCGATCATTATATATATGGAATATGCAGCGACGGTGATCTGATGGAAGGCGTTTCCCATGAAGCCGCATCGTTTGCGGGACACAATAAACTGGGAAGCCTGATATTTTTCTACGATAACAATAAAATAACTATTGACGGAAGTCTGGCACTATCGATGTCTGAGGATGTAGGTAAAAGATTTGAGGCGTACGGCTGGCATGTCCAGTATGTAGATGATGTGAATGATCTCGTACAGCTTGAAAAAGCTGCTATTAATGCACAAAATGAAAAAGACAGACCATCGTTAATAGTTACAAATACGGTAATCGGTTACGGGAGCCCGAATAAAAAAGGTACTGCAGGCTCGCATGGTTCGCCTCTGGGTGAGGAAGAGGTTAAGCTTACAAAACAGTTCTTCGGATTTCCGGAAGATAAAACTTTCTATATACCGGATGAAGTGCAGAAACATTTTAATGAATTAAAAAATACTCTTCCTTTGTATGAAGAAGAATGGAAAAAATTATATGCCGGGTATCGTAGTAATTATCCCGAAGATACTAAACTGCTTGATGAAGTTATGAACGGTAACTTTGGTAATGATTGGTTAAACAGTCTGCCCGTGTTCGAAAATTATGGTGAGGGTGTCCCGACACGATCAGCTTCAGGCAATGTCCTTACTGCAATAGCTGAAAAGCTGCCCACTTTGCTTGGAGGTTCGGCAGATTTAACACCGTCTAATAATACCCAAGTAAAATCATACGTGAATTTTTCTCCGGATGATTATTCCGGCAGGTACGTCAGGTACGGTATCCGGGAACATGCTATGGCGAGTATGATGAATGGTATATGTATGTACGGAGGCATAATCCCTTATGGTGGTACATTTCTTGTTTTTTCGGATTATCTGCGTCCGGCAATAAGACTTGCTGCTCTGTCCCATATTCGTCCGATTTATGTATTCACTCATGATAGTATCGGATTGGGTGAAGACGGACCTACGCATCAACCGGTTGAGCATTTTGCTGCCCTGCGCGCGATACCGGGACTGGTAGTTATAAGACCGGCAGATGCAAATGAAACAGCACAAGCCTGGAAAGTAGCCATTACTCATCACGGCGGTCCGGTAGCAATATTGTTAACGCGTCAGAAGATTCCCGTGATCGACAGAACAGTGTATTCTGGCGCAGAAAACCTGGAGAAAGGGGCTTATATACTTAAGGATTGTGAGGGAAAACCCGATATAATTTTAATGGGTAGTGGATCAGAGGTTTATTTACTTCTGCAGGCTTCTGAAAAACTGGAAGCGGATTCGATTAAAACCAGAGTAGTAAGTTTCCCCAGCTGGGAATTGTTCGAATCTCAAAGTGATGATTACAGGGAAAGCGTGCTACCGGCGGATGTTACAGCACGATTGAGCGTGGAAGCAGGTGTTAAACTCGGATGGGAAAGATATACGGGACTTAAAGGCGATTCAATAAGTATTGATAAATATGGAGCGTCGGCACCTTTCAAAATCCTTTTCGATAAATACGGTTTTGGAGTTGATAATATAGTTGCCAGGGCAAAGAAGCTTGTTAAATAATTGTGCAGGCGGGGTTAAAGCCCCCGCTGTTTTATAACAAATATTTGATAACAACAAATCCTCCCAGAAGCAGAACTGTAAACGCAACAGCAAGCCAGTTAAAATATTTGTCGATAAAACCTTTTATCTGCTCCCCGAATTTCCAGATTAACAGCGCAACGAGAAAGAATCTGCCGGCACGGCTGATTATAGAAGCCAGGATAAACATGATTAAATTAATTTCGAACGCTCCACCGGAGATTGTAAAAACCTTATAAGGAATGGGAGTAAATCCGGCTGTAAAAATTATCCAGAAATTCCATTCTTCATACAGAGCCTTTACATCGAAGAAAATCTTTTCAGTAAATCCGGGGATATTATTGAAGAAAAATAATGCGAGGGAGGAAAATTCGTTAGGTCCGCTCCACCATAAAAAATGTCCGATAACGTAACCAAGCATTGCACCGAGAACAGACGCTACAGTGCAGTTCAGCGCAAATGAAAATGCTTTTTTCCGGTGCCCGAGAATAAGAGCGATCAGAAGAGCATCCGGCGGAATGGGGAAGAAGGATGCCTCAGCAAATGCAAGAATAAAAAGAGCAATCGGTCCATAAGGTGTTTGAGACCAGTGCAGAACCCAGTCGTATAATTTTCTTACAATTTTCATAATATTCCTGAAAGTAAAGCCCAATTATATAAATTTTCTGTTGCAATAAGAAAGTATTTGTCTCGTTCGATTCAGAATAATAAATTTGAACTTAATCATAATCGTAAAAGGATATCAGTTTGCTGAAATCAGAAAGACTTATGTCGCTTGATGTATTCAGAGGCATTACAATAGCCGGAATGATACTCGTAAATAATCCGGGTTCGTGGAGCCACATCTATCCCGCGCTTCGTCATGCTGAGTGGCACGGCTGTACACCTACAGACTTAATATTCCCGTTCTTTTTATTCATCGTGGGAGTTGCGGTTACTTTTTCATTAACAAAAAGAAAAGAACGGGGTGATGATCAGAAAATGCTGATATTCCAGATACTGAGAAGAAGTATCATCCTGTTTGTTCTTGGTTTGATTCTGGCAGGATTCCCGTATTTTGATTTATCCACTATACGTATTCCCGGAGTTCTTCAGAGGATTGCCATTGTATATCTGATTACTTCAATAATATTTCTCAAAGCCGGTATTCGTTATCAGGTGGTATTAACTTTATTATTTGTTTTGATTTACTGGGGACTATTAACACTTATTCCTGTGCCAGGTGTAGGTTATGCAAATCTGGAACCGACTACAAACCTAGGAGCCTGGCTTGACAATATATTGCTCGGCGGACATTTATGGAGCGCGACAAAAGTGTGGGACCCCGAAGGTTTGCTGAGCACGATCCCGGCTATATCTACGGCTTTAATAGGAGTTCTTACCGGGCATCTTTTAAAAAGCGATAAAGACGGTTCAGTAAAAACCGTATGGATGTTTGTAGCAGGCGGCGTATTAATGTTGTCAGGCTATATATGGGATGGTTGGTTCCCGATAAATAAAAATATCTGGACAAGTTCCTACGTACTTTACACTGCCGGCTTGGCGTTGAATTTTCTGGCTTTCTGTTACTGGTTTATAGATGTTCTTAATTACAAAAAATGGGCAGTACCGTTTCAGATTTACGGATTGAATGCCATCACGGTCTTTTTCCTTTCTGGTATTATAGGAAGAGCCATGTATTTAATAAAATTTACAAGATCCGATGGATCAGAAATTTCTCTTAAGTCCCTTATCTACAAAAATATTTTTGTTTCGTGGCTGGAACCGATTAACGCCAGCCTTGCTTTTGCATTAACCTATGTTGCACTATGGTATTTACTGGTTTGGTTTTTATACAAACGGAGTATATTTATTAAAGTTTAATTGATTAGCCTTCCAGATCTTTATTAGTTGCATTTTGCACCTGTGAGTTTTATTTTCATCTGCTATTATTAAGAAGGAGATGCTAATGCCTGTTCTTAAAAAGTTTTCTACAATACCTGAAATGTTTGAATTCATTACTCTGGAATTCGGTTCAAAGCAAAATAAACCCGTGCTTCAGTATAAAGCAGATAATATTTATCGGGATATTAGTTATGGCGAATTATACGAAAGAACCGAAAACTTTGCTTTGGGACTTGCTGCATTAGGTGTAAAAAGAGAGGACAAAGTTTCTTTAATTTCGGAAAACAGACCGGAATGGGTTATTGCCGATCAGGCTATTCTGGGAATGGGCGCAGTAAATGTCCCATTGTATCCCATCTCTACTTCCGATACAATTGAATATATACTGAATAATTCGGAATCAGTCGGTATTATAGTTTCAACCCAGTTCCAGTTGAATAAAATTTTGAAGATTAGGGAAAAATGTAAAAAACTGCAGTTCGTAATTATAATGAATGAGATTGAAAACGTCGAAGGCGATAATATTTTTAAATTCTCAAGCATAATAGAGAAGGGGAAAGAATTTAAAAAAGATAATCCCAGATTGTTTAAAGAAACTACCGCACTTGCCAATGAGAATGATCTTTGTACCATTATCTACACTTCCGGTACAACGGGTGAACCGAAAGGTGTGATGCTGACCCATAAAAATATTGTATCCAATATGATGGCAGCTCATGAGTCTTTTGATTTTGGTGTAGATGATGTGTTCCTGTCCTTCCTCCCTTTGTGCCATATTTTTGAAAGGATGGCGGGGTACTATACGGCACTATCAGGCGGATGCACAATCGCATATGCAGAAAGTATTGAGAAAATTGCTCAGAATATGACCGAGATAAAACCTACAATTATTACCGCTGTTCCAAGATTGTTCGAAAGAATGCATTCTCGTATTATTAAAAACGTAGAATCGCAGCCCGAGAAGAAACAGAAAATATTTAATTGGGCAATTGAAACCGGCAGACAGTTTATGGAACTTAAAAGAAATAATAAACCTGTGCCGATAGCACTGTCGGTCAAGCATAAACTTGCTGATAAACTCGTATTTAAAAAACTTAGAGAACGAACTGGCGGAAGAATTCGGTTTATTGTTTCCGGTGGAGCAGCGTTGCCGAGAGATTTGGGATTTTTCTTTGAAGCAGTCGGGCTTTTAATTATTGAGGGATACGGTCTTACCGAATCATCACCGGTAATTGCTGCAAACAGATTGCACGATTATAAGTTCGGTACCGTTGGAAAGCCGTTCCCGGGCGTTGAAGTTAAAATTGCCCAGGACGGTGAAATATTGGCATATGGTCCAAATATAATGCAGGGATACTATAAAAATAAAAAAGAGACTGAAGAGACTGTAAAAAACGGCTGGCTGCATACAGGCGATATTGGTGTTTTTGATGCCGAGGGCTTCTTAATTATAACTGACCGTAAAAAGAGTTTATTTAAAACATCTACAGGGAAATATATTGCACCTACTCCGATTGAGAATATGTTTCTTGCCAGTAAATATATCGACCAGTTCATATTAATAGGAGACCGGAGGATGTTCATCACCGCACTTATTGTGCCCGATTATGAAGCAATAAAAGAATATGCCGATGCACATCGAATCGCGTACACGGATCCGCTTGAATTAACCAAATCCAAGCAGGTATATGAACTGCTCGAGAAAGACCTGTCGCAGTTCCAGAAGAGACTGGCTGCGTATGAAAAGGTTAGGCGGTTTACCATTCTTGAAAAACCATTCACGATTGAAGACGGCGAGATGACCCCTTCATTGAAACTGAAGAGAAAGGTGATTGAAGAACGGTATAAAGATTTGATAGAGGAAATGTATAAAGGGATTGAATCCTGACAATAACCTAAAATGGAGATTTAAGCCCGGTGATTGAATCCCGGGCTTTTTTTTAACATGAAATATGAGTTACTTATATTCGATGCAGATGATACACTGTTCAATTATAATGAAGGTGAATCTTTTGCACTGGCAGCATCACTGCAGGCATTCAAGATCAATGCTGATTTCAACAACTTCCGTAAAACCTATAGTGATATAAATAAGTCGTTATGGCAGGATTTTGAACTGAATCAAATTAGTGCAGATGATCTTAAAATAGAACGATTCAGGAGATTGTTCTCATCATTAAATATTGGGATTGATGCAGAGAAATTCAGCGACTTGTATCTGCATAATCTCTCGAAGGCTGTATTTTTAATTGACGGAGCGTTAGAGTTAATTAAGAAGCTTAGTAGAAACTACAGGTTAGTGATAATTACGAACGGTTTAACTAAGGTACAGAGACCGCGCTTTAACAAATCGGCTATTGGTAAGTATTTTGAAACCTATATTATCTCAGAGGAAATTGGACTTCAGAAGCCTGACCCGGGTATATTTAAATTCACTTTCAACAAAACAAAATATAATAAAAAAGATAAAACCTTGATGATAGGTGATAATCTCGGTTCAGATATTCTGGGGGGGAATTTATTCGGAATAGATACGTGCTGGTATAACCCGGGACAAAAGGCAAACTTGACCGGAATTACTCCAACTTTTGAAATACATAGACTTTCTGCCTTGCTTACTCTTCTGAAATAGAACGACTTTAATAGGGTTAATTCTGAATTAAAGGTGTTATTTTTAGTATATTTGCATTCTAAAAATTACAGGGATTTATTTTGCAACGAGAAAAAATTCTGGTTACATCTGCTCTTCCTTACGCTAACGGACCAATTCATCTGGGACATCTGAGCGGGGCTTATCTGCCTGCCGATATTTTTGTCAGGTATCATCGATCCAAGGGTTCAGATATCCTTTATGTCTGCGGATCGGATGAACACGGAGTTCCAATAACTATAAGTGCCGACAAAGAAGGTGTATCGCCAAAAGAGATAATTGACCGTTATCATGAGGCTAATAAAAAAGCATTTGAAAAGTTCGATATGTCTTTCGATGTTTATTCAAGAACAAGTCGCCCGATCCACCACGAAACGGCTCAGACTTTTTTTAAGAGTTATCTGGAACAAAAACTTCTGATTGAGAAAAAGTCTTTTCAGTTTTATGATGATAAAGCACAGATGTTTTTGCCTGATAGATATGTCGAAGGTACATGCCCCAAATGTGGTTTTGAGGAAGCCAGAAGCGATGAATGTGAAAATTGCGGTTCACTTTATGACCCGAGTGAATTAATAAAACCCAGGAGCAAAATTTCGGGTGAAGAACCTCTGTTAAAGGAAACTTCTCACTGGTATTTCCCTCTGGGCAAGTTCCAGGATAGATTGGAAAAATACGTTAATGAAAGTAATGAAAAATATAAATGGAAAGACAACGTAATTCAGTACTGCAGGGGATGGTTCAGAGACGGGCTTAAGGATAGAGCCGTAACACGCGACTTGGACTGGGGTGTTAAGGTACCGATAAACGGTGCTGATGGTAAAGTGTTGTATGTCTGGTTCGAAGCGGTTCTGGGTTATATTTCGGCGACAAAGGAGTTTTTCAAAGCGAAAGGAAACGAAGATGGATGGAAGGATTTCTGGCAGGATACTTCCACCAGGTACATAGCCTTCATCGGCAAAGATAATACAGTATTTCATACAATAATATTCCCTGCAATGTTAATGGCATGGAACGACGGTAATAAAGAAAAATATCTTCTTCCGGAGAATGTGCCCGCAAACGAATTCCTGAATTTTGAAGGGAAAAAGTTTTCTAAATCGCGAGGCTGGGGTATTGATGTTTCAGATTTTCTAGAACTATTCCCGGCTGATTCGCTAAGATACACACTGGCATCGAACCTTCCGGAAAACAAGGATACGGATTTTCATTGGAAGGAGTTTCAGGCAAAGAACAATTCCGAGCTTGCAGACATATTAGGTAATTTTGTGAACAGAACGTTCGTCTTTGCCCGGAAGCATTTCGGCAATAAAGTTCCGGCACTGGGCGAGCTACAGAAAATTGACAGCGAAATGATTGATATGATTAAAGAATACCCTGTAAAAATCGGTTCGTTGATTGAAAATTATAAGATAAAAGATGCCGTTCTCGAAATGATGAATCTTGCACGCGCGGCAAATAAATACTTTAATGATACGGAACCCTGGGTTACTATTAAATCGAATAAAGATAAGTGCGGCACAACCATTAACGTTTGTGTCCAGATTATCAGTACCCTTGCAGAAGTATTCGGACCTGTTATACCGGATGCATCAGGTAAAATGTTCAGGATGCTGAATACAAATTCTGCAGGATGGGTGAATTGCGGAACAATAAGATTATTTGAAGGACATGAGTTAGGGACTCCGGAAATATTATTCTCAAAGGTTGATGATGAAATAATTAGCGAACAAATAAATAAACTTGGTGTCGTCGAACAGGTTTCGTATAACGAACCTATGATAAGCTACGAAGAATTTTCAAAGATTGATCTGCGAACTGCTGTTGTTCTTGAAGCTGAAAAAATAAAAAAGAGTAAAAAGCTGTTGAAATTGAAAGTTAAAACTGCCGGTGGCGAAAGACAAATAATAGCAGGAATTGCAGAGCACTATTCTCCGGACGAATTGCTAAATAAAAGTATTGTTATTGTGGCCAATCTGAAACCCGCCAAACTAATGGGATTAGAATCACAGGGAATGATTCTGGCAGTCGAGAATAAAGATGGGGAATTGAAAATTCTTCAAACTGATGATAAAATCGTACCCGGCGCTAAAGTCCGGTAATTAAGATTGTTGAAAAGAGTATGAATAAAAAATCTGCCCCGATGAACCGGTCTTTAATGTTAAGGCGTGGTGAAATTTCGAAATACTCGAAAAGGTTAGTGAAAATTAGCGAAACTGTTCTTTTCAAGGAAATTTTAAACAAGACTATTAATCAAAACCTTTTCGATATAATTGATTACCTGCCGGATGGTTTTATTAATTTACTTTTCATCGATCCGCCATACAATATCAGGAAGAATTTCAATAATAAATTGTTTAGGGAAAGACCAATTAATGAATACACAGCCTGGATTGAATCGTTCGTATCAAAATTGGTAAGATGTCTTAAACCGGATGCATCAATTTATGTTTGCGGAGACTGGAAATCTTCAACCTCTTTGCATCTTGTGCTCAGTAAGTATTTTATTGTCAGGAACAGAATCACCTGGGAAAGGGAAAAGGGTCGCGGTTCAAAAACCAACTGGAAAAATAATACCGAAGATATTTGGTTTTGTACAGCATCTGAAAATTATAAATTTAATCATAACGCCGTAATGCTGAAACGCCGCGTACTCGCACCATACAGGGATAATGAAGGTAAACCTAAAGACTGGCAGAATGATGATGACGGCGCTTTCAGACTAACGCATCCATCAAACATATGGAATGACATTTCGGTGCCATTCTGGTCGATGCCTGAAAATACGGAGCATCCGACCCAAAAACCGGAAAAATTACTTGCTAAAATTCTGCTCGCCAGCTCGGATCCTGGTGAAGTTGTTTTTGATCCGTTTCTTGGATCGGGCACAACATCAGTAGTTGCAAAAAAGCTGGACCGAAATTACGTAGGGATAGAAATTGATAAAAAGTATGCTTGTATTGCGGAAAAAAGACTCGAATTAGCCGATAGAGATAAAACGATACAGGGTTTTCATGAGGGTGTTTTCTGGGAAAGGAACTCCGCACTTAAAAGGAATGTCAAATAATCCTTTGATTACTTCTTACATTGATTTTCAGTCTATCTATGGGTAAAATTAAAACTTGAATTTAAAATGATTAGGGAGGTAGTTTTAATAATGAAAAATAGTGTTTTGATACTACTCATCGGAATTATTTCGTTATTTATTTTTTCCTGTTCTCCGAAATTATCGGAGTATATAGTTGCTGATTTTGGAAATACAGAGGTGACACTTTCTGATTTTGAAAAAGCTTACGCAAAGAATGTTGGTGGTATTGAACACGCCCGTCAAGATTCACTGGAGAATTATAAAAAATTTCTTGATTTATACCTGAACTTCAGAATGAAATTACGAAATGCCGAGGTTAGAGGTTATCCTTCCGATGAATCGATTATCAGTGAACTTAACGACTATAAAAAACAGGTTGGTGCATCATATGTGACTGAAAGAGAAATTGTTATCCCCGGTCTTCGGAAGCTTTATGACAGAGGGAAGGATGAAATCCGGATTAGTCATATCATGATTCAGCAGGACAGTATGGTTTCTAATCCTAAAGAGACCGCTGAAATGCTTATAGACTCTCTTAATGCGGGTGCGGATTTTAGCAAATATGTTGATAAATATTCAAAGGATGGTTACTCGAAAAAGTATGATGGTGATTTATACTGGGTAACTTCAGGTCAGATACTGCCTAATATCGAAGAAGCTATTTACAGTACTCCGGTAGGTGAGATATGCTCTAAACCTATTCCGTCGCAATACGGATACCATATATTAAAAGTTACCGACCGGCAGCCAATCCGCTATAAATTAAAAGCCAGCCATATACTTATTAAGGCTACTCCGAATATCGACAGCACCGATTCAGCGGGGGCTTACTACAGAATAAACGAAATTTATAATAAGATAATAAACGGTCAGAATTTTGAAGAATTGGCAAAACAGTATTCTGAGGACCAGGGCACCGCTGCAAATGGCGGCGATCTGGGATACTTTTCAAGAAGACGAATGGTAAAGGCCTTTGATGAAGTTGTTTTCAATATGAAAGTTGGAGAAATTTCAAAACCGGTAAAGACGAATTTCGGTTATCACATTATTAAACTTGTTGATGAACAACCTTACCCTTCATTCGAGGATCAGAAAGAGGAGCTTCGTCAGAAGTATAAAAGATCGACCTATGATGATGATTATAAATCATACATCGACAGCCTTAAGAAAAAATATAACTATTCGATTAATCAGAACCTGATTAACGGATTGGTGAACATGCGTGATACCGTTCTTATCAACAACAGCTACTGGAACAGTTATGCGCATGAAAAATACGGTAATGATACGGTTATTTCTGTGGGTAAAAAGTCTGTGATTTTAGACAGTCTGTTCGCATTTGCTATTTCCGATAGACAGTTTGTAAACAAGAAAGTCCAGAGAACAGGATTTATTCAGCGTGCAGCAGACAAACTTTCCGACCAGCTGGTGCTGGAGGAACGCGCACTTAACCTTGATGCGGAAAACCAGGAATTTGCCGATTTGATGAAAGATTACAAGAACGGTATCTACATTTTCAGACTGCAGGAAGACGAAGTGTGGGATAAACTAATCCTCGATTCGAATGAAGTTAAGAATTTTTACGAACAGAACAGCGAGAATTACAAATACAATGATAGGGTGGAATATGCTGAAATTCTGGTCAGGCAGGATTCGCTTGCAAAAGCAATTTATGAACAGTTAAAATCCGGTTCGGAATTCGACACCCTTGCCGCGATGCATACAACCAGATCGGGATTCAAATCCAGAAATGGACGTTACGATATCTCAGAGGTTGCTGGTAATGAATTAGCGGAAATAGCCTTCGGATTAAATAAGCCGGGCGATTTTACTGAGCCATTCAAAACGAGCGGCGGTTTTGCAATAATCAAACTTATTGAAAAATATCCCGCACGTCCTAAAACGTTTGAAGAAGCAAAACCTGAGGTATCAAGTGATTATCAGGAGGTATTAAGCAAAAAACTTGAACAGGATTACATTGATCGTTTGACTAAACTATATAAACCTGAAAAATATTATGAAGTACTTGAGAGAGCATTTAAAGAGAACAAGTTTAACTAAGCTGGTTTTTCTTGCAGTAATTCTTTTAAGCTGCAGCGAAGAAGAAAATGTCCCGGAGAATTATCTGGCGAAAGTCGAGAATTCGTATCTTAAAAAGAGTGATTTGAAAGATATGAATATCGATTTCCAAAACGTGAAGCAGCGTGATGCATTTATTAATAACTGGGTAAAGAATGAAGTATTATTTCAGGAATCTATTAAACAGAATAACGACGAAAATATTGACGAAGTGTTGCAGAGCATAAGAAAGGAATTGATTATTAATTATTTGATCGAATCGAAAGTGAAGAATTCCAGTAGGGATTTTACGGAAGAAGAGCTTAAAGAACATTATGAATTGTTCAGACAGAATTTTGTGCTTTCCAATGAATTGTATTTTCTTAACGGAATAGAATTAAGTGATGAAAAAACCGCTCACAGTTTTATAGATCAGTTTAATTCTTCTGCTGTTAAAACATTTCCTTCAGAGTTCAAGAATGCGATTTCAATATTTACAAATAAAAAATATTACGACTTCAGCTGTCCCTCTAAGGATTTTTATAATTCAATCAGGTATCTCGATGAAAACGAACTCAGCAAAGTTATTAAATCAGAACAAAATTCATATCTGGTTGTTCAACTGGTCAGAAAATATGAACCGGGGACAATTCCCGATTACGAAATAGTAAAAGAAAAGGTTAAGGAAAGCCTGACGGTAAAGTATAAACAAAAAATAATCGACGACTTTGTCAGGGAGTTGCTCGAAGATTATGAAATTGAAATAAAAGGTTAATCGATGACTGTAATAAGAAAAATATTTTTTCTGTTGGTAATGAGTTTTACTTCCTCCTTTACACAGGAAGTCCTTGATAAAATAGTTGCCGTTGTTGATGATGAAATAATTTTGAAATCAGAACTTGATTTGAGAATTAATCTTGAGGCTGCACAACGCAGGTTAAATCCTGAGGATCCAGATTTAAGAGCGAAGGTTTTAGATGCGCTTATTAGTGATAAATTACTTTATGCTCAGGCTGTTCTGGATACAATTGAAGTTTCCGATGAAGAAGTAATGCAGCAGCTGGACTATCAGATGAATTATTTTATATCGCAGTATGGCTCTAGAGAGCTTGTTGAAGAAACATACGGTATGAGTATTGAGAGAATTAAAAGGGAATTCAGGGACGATACTCGTAAAAATATGATGGCTGAAAGAGTTAAGCAGAAAAAATTCGGAGCCGTTGAGGTTACACGCAAGGAAGTTGAAGAGTTTTATGAAAACTATGAGGATTCACTCGGACTTATACCGGAAAGATTTGAAATAGCTCATATATTTATCAATCCCAAAGCTTCGGGGAAGGTTAAATTAAAAGCAAAAGAATTTGCCCAGCAACTACTTGATTCAATTAAAAGCGGTGCCGATTTTGCTGAGCTAGCAAAAAAACATTCCGATGATCCGGGGAGTGCTTCGCAGGGTGGCGATCTCGGAACAGTAAAACGAGGTGTGTTTTATCCGGAATTTGAAGCGGCTGCCTATTCATTAGAACCGGGAGAATTATCAGGTGTCATCGAGTCCCCGGTCGGATATCATATAATTCAACTTATAGAAAGAAAAGGTGAAGCCATTAATGCGCGGCACATTCTTGTAAAAGCTAAGAGTGATGATGAAGCTGACTTAAGAACGATCGAACTTCTAACTGATATTCGGGACAGCATTTTGAATTCGGAGAAATCATTTTCTTACTTTGCTGGTAAGTACAGCGACGATAAGGAAACTGCAAAATTCGGTGGTGAACTTGGTACTTTTGAAGTCGGACAGCTAGATAAACAGCTTCTTGACCAAGTTTATAAATTAAAGCCAGGGGAAATCGGATTCCCCAAAAGACTTGATATTGATGGGTCAACTTACGGATTTCATATAGTAAAACTAATTGACAGAACTCCTGAACATAAGGCTAATCTTGAACAGGATTTCAACGATATTAAACGACTTGCGGAGTTCAGAAAACGGGAAAAATTGTATGAGAAATGGGTTGAAGAACTGAAGCAGAAAATTTACTGGGAAATAAAAGTCTAGGGGAAAGAATTGGAAAAATCTATTGATAAAAACGATATCCAATTAGTTGAAAAGTTAAAGCAGTCCATTTCAGAAATTAAATCTGAAATTTCTAAAGTAATAATCGGACAGGATGAAATAATTGATAACCTGTTAATAAGTCTTTTTTCTAAAGGACATTGCTTGCTGGTGGGCGTACCGGGTTTAGCGAAGACTTTATTAATAAGAACGGTTGCCGAGGTGCTGGATTTGAAGTTCAGCAGAATACAATTTACTCCGGACCTTATGCCCAGCGATATTACAGGAACAGAAATACTTGAAGAAGACCAGGTAAGCAAGAAAAGATCATTTAAATTTATTCACGGACCTGTTTTTGCAAATATTATTCTTGCTGATGAAATTAATAGAACACCGCCGAAGACGCAGGCTGCATTGCTGGAAGCTATGCAGGAGCATAAGGTAACGGCAGCGGGTACATCTTACAGACTGGATGAACCTTTTTTTGTCTTAGCTACACAGAATCCGATTGAACAGGAAGGAACGTATCCGCTCCCGGAAGCCCAGCTTGATCGATTTATGTTTAATCTATGGCTTGATTATCCTTCGTACGATGAAGAAATAAAAATTATAAAATCAACCACGAGCGACTATAAACCTTCACTGCAAAAGGTTATATCGAAGAACTCTATTGAATCATACCAGGATTTGGTAAGAAGAGTGCCTGTTGCTGAAAATGTTATTGAGTATGCAGTAAAACTCGTCAAGGCTACTCGTCCCGGTTCGCTTCCTGAGAACGATGTACTCAAAAACCTTGTAAACTGGGGCGCTGGTCCCAGAGCTTCACAATATTTAATTCTTGCTGCCAAAGCAAAAGCAGTTTTTGAGGGAAGATACTCGCCTCGGATTGATGATGTTAGAATGTTTGCTCTCCCTGTCCTCAGACACAGGATAATACCTACATTTAATGCTGAAGCAGAAGGTATATCTTCAGTTGATATTATTACCAGAGTATTGGAAAAAACTAATTGAAGATGCAGCCGAGAATTAAAGAACTCTTTTTGTTTCTTTTTTTTATTCCCGCAATTATAATCTACATCTTTATTTTAATCCCGGATTATTCCGAGGACGAATCAGATGTAATCGCTGATTCGACGGCTGTAAATCAAGTGCATGAAAATGAATACAGGTTGCAAGTAGATTCGTTGGTAGAATTCAAATCCGTTGTTGAAAAAAACGAAACTTTATCGGATATACTCCTTGCACATAATATGGATTTTGAGCAAATAATTAATATTGTTAAAGCTGCCCGCCCTGTATTCGATTTCCGCAAAATACAATCTGATAAAAATTATACGATTTACTATCAGAGCGATTCGATAGCTGCGGTGAAATATTTCGTTTATGAGATCGATCCTATAAATTATGTTGTATGCGATTTAACAGATTCAATTGAAGTATTTAAAGCAAGCAGAGATATTGTTACCAAAATCAGAAGTGTTTCCGGAGTAATTGATAATTCGCTTTATATGACTTTAAGTGAAAACGGTATTAGCGATCTGCTTTCATCAAAACTTGCCGATGTGTATGCATGGCAGATAGATTTTTATGCTATTCAAAAAGGAGATTTCTTCAAAGTCATTTTCGAAGAGAATTACGTGAATGATAATTTTATAGGTATCGGGAAAGTAAATGCAGCCGTTTTTACGCACAGAGACAAACCATTTTATGCATTTCGTTACAACATGAACGGGAAGGATGAATTCTTCGATGAGATAGGCAACAGCCTTAGAAAAGCCTTCTTGAAAGCACCTTTAAGGTTTTCCAGAATCAGCTCAGGATATACTAACAAACGCTTTCATCCAATTCTGAAATATTACCGTCCGCATCGCGGAATCGATTATGCTGCACCGCATGGGACACCCGTCCAAGCGGTTGGCGACGGTTTGATTACAGATGTTAGATGGACAAAACAGGGCGGACGGTTCGTCAAAATTAAACATAACTCGGTTTATTCCAGCGGATATATGCATCTTTCTTCTTACGCTAAGGGTATTACGCCGGGTAAAAGAGTGCAGCAGGGTCAGATAATCGGCAGAGTCGGTTCGTCAGGTCTTGCAACCGGACCACATCTTGATTTCAGATTCTGGAAGAATGGTGAATTGGTTAATTACTTAAAACAGGAATTCCCGTCATCTCACCCTATAAATAAAAATCTGATTGAAGACTTCTTCGGCTACAGAGACTCATTAAAATCCGGACTTGACAGCATTAAAGTCCATTTCCCCTTCGACCAGACTTCTTCTTCAGAAAAATAATAATTTACTTAAAAGCTCCTTTGATAAGATCTTCCTGCTGCTTTGTACTTATTTTTGCTGAACCTGAAGCCGGGCTTGGACTTTCGGGTCGTCCGACATATAATAATTTTTGTTTCGGTTTAATTAACTCAATCAATCTCGGAAATATGAAATACCACGCGCCCATATTTTTAGGTTCTTCCTGAACCCATCTAATGTCTTTTACTGTGGGATACCTGCTTAATAAATTTTCAATAGCCATACCAGGGAAAGGATAGAGCTGTTCGATTCTGATGATTGCTGTGTCGGTAATACTATTTAAGCTTTTGAATTTTATTAAATCATAGTATACTTTACCGCTTGTAAGAATTATTTTCTTAATACCTGTATCTGAATCGGTCAGCACATTATCAATTACCTCTTCAAAACGACCTTCGGTAAACTCTGCAATACCAGATCTGGCAGCGGGAAGTCTTAAAATACTTTTAGGAGACATAATAACCAGAGGCTTCTC
The DNA here is from genome assembly GCA_016927595.1 of Melioribacteraceae bacterium. Classification (GTDB taxonomy): domain Bacteria; phylum Bacteroidota; class Ignavibacteria; order Ignavibacteriales; family Melioribacteraceae; genus PGYT01. The sequence continues at coordinate 73,517 of JAFGMI010000024.1, forward strand.
AAGTCCCGAATGAACATGCCTTCTCAGCAAATGAAAATACTGAGCGGGAGTTGAAGGGTAAGTTACGTACATGTTATCTTCGGCGCACAGGATTAAAAATCTTTCCAACCTTGCACTGCTATGTTCCGGTCCTTGCCCTTCCTGACCATGAGGAAGAAGCATAACAACTTTATTGGGCAGTTTCCATTTTTTTTCGGAGCATGAAATGAAATTGTCAATTATAACCTGAGCGCTGTTTGCAAAATCGCCGAACTGTGCTTCCCATATTACAAGTGCAAGAGGATCAGCTACACTGTATCCGTATTCGAAACCGAGCACTGCGGCTTCAGACAACAAACTGTCCAGAGGTTCAAGAGTTGCCTGATTTTCGATGATGTTGTTATGGGGTATTATTTCTTTTTCGTTATTAATATCTGTTAGTATCAAATGTCTTTGACTGAAAGTACCGCGGGCACTATCCTGTCCGCTTAATCTTACAGGCACTCCTTCCAGTAAAAGTGAACCAAACGCAAGCGCCTCACCGAATGCCCAGTCAATGTCGGTTCTTCCTGTCAGAAATTCCTTTCTTTTTGCTATGTGCTTTTTTAACTTCGGATTCGGTGTAAAATCCGGAGGAAAAGTTGTAATAGCTTTTACTACTTTCGAGAGTTTTTCAAAACTGACACTTGTATCACTCAAGATTTTTTTTGATTTGTATTCATCCTCACTTACTGCGAGCGTTCTGTCAGGGATAAAATCATTTTTTTTCTTTTTCGAATCCTTCAGAGCCTTATCCAGTCTGCCATATAATTCATCTTCAAGTTTTTTTATTTCCTTTTCAGTAATTATATTTTCTTTAATTAGTTTTTCCGCATAAATTTGTTTGACAGAAGGATGCTCTTTTATTTTTTTATACATTAAAGGCTGCGTATAAACAGGATCGTCTCCTTCATTATGACCATGACGCCTGTATCCGACTACATCAATTACCACATCTTTATTGAATTCCTGTCTGTATTCAAAAGCTAGTTTTGTAACCCATAAGCAGGCTTCCGGATCATCTCCGTTGACATGGAAAATGGGGGACTGAACCATTTTAGCGACATCGGTGGCGTATGGCGATGAGCGCGCGTCTTCAGGTGCAGTAGTAAATCCTATCTGATTGTTTATTATAATATGAATTGTACCACCTGTTCTGTATCCTTTTAATTGCGAAAGGTTTAACGTCTCGGCTACGATACCCTGTCCGGCAAATGCAGCATCACCGTGGATTAGCAGAGGAATTATCAGTTTCCTTTCTCTATCGTGAATACGTGTTTGCTTTGCGCGCACTATCCCTTCAACTACCGGATTTACCCATTCAAGATGACTGGGATTAGAAGACACTGATATTTTAATTTTCTTACCGTCTTCTGTTTCGTATTGACCGGTCGCACCCAGGTGATATTTTACATCGCCGGTACCCTGCGATGAATCTGGATCAATATTATCTTCAAACTCAGAGAATATTTTATCATACGATTTACCGATGATATTGGAGAGCACATTTAATCTTCCTCTGTGTGCCATTCCCAGTATAACTTCTTTAACACCGTTTGACGCAGAAGTATTCAGCAGTTCATCCAGGACAATGATAACCGCTTCATTACCTTCTAAAGAAAACCTTTTATGCCCGATGAATTTTGTATGGAGAAAGTGTTCGAATGACTCTGCTACTATCAGCTTTTCGATTATTCGGGTTTTAGCCTCGTTTGAAAAACCTGGTTTGTTTTTGATTGTTTCCATTTTTGACTGAAGCCAGGCTTTTTCTTCAGGATTCTGAATATGCATATATTCAGCCCCGATTTTTTCACAATAAGTTGCATGCAGGACTTCTAGTATTTGTCTTAATGTTCCGGCTTCAAGCCCTTTTAAATTTGCAGTTACAAAATTCCTGTCGTAGTCCCATATTGTAAATCCGTAAAAGGAAGGATCGAGTTCCTTGTGAAATCCAATTTTGGACGAGAGAGGATTAGTATTGGCAATTAGATGTCCTCTAACCCTGTACATATTAATCAATGCAAGTATTTGAGCCTGCTTTTCTATCTCACTCTGATTTTCGCCAGGAGCAGCCTCTTTCGTGGTTGTATCTATTCCCCAACTTACAGGATTTTGTGGTATATCGAGATCGTGAAAAATGGTTTCGTAAAAAACTTCTTCACCTCTGAGTAAACTGTCGATATATTTAAGAAATTCTCCTGATTCAGCTCCCTGTATTATCCGATGATCGTATGTACTTGTGATGTTCATTACTTTGCCGATACCCAGACTCGCAAGTGCGGACGGATTCATCGCTTTAAACTCTGCCGGATAATCAATAGCACCAATTGCTATTATGCAGCCCTGTCCGAGCATCAGACGTGGTGTAGAGGACACTGTGCCGATTCCCCCGGGATTTGTGAGCGTTACCGTTGTACGCTGAAAATCTGCAGGTTCAATATTTCCGTTCTTTACTTTTGAAATAATATTATTATACGCTTCATAAAATTCATGGAAATTCATTTTCCCTGCTTTTTTAATATTCGGAACTATCAGGGAGCGTGTACCGTCCTTTCGTTCGGTATCGACTGCAATACCCAGATTCACATACGGTTTGTCGACTATATTAGGTTTACCTTCTACTATTGCAAATGAATTATTGATTCCGGGATATTTTTTCAGCGCTAATACAACTGCATAGGCGACTATGTGTGTAAAAGACATTCTGCCCTTGTTCATTCTCTGGAGATGAGTGTTTATAATTCTCCTGTTTTCTTCCAGTAGTTTAACAGATATCGTTCTGAGAGAAGTGGCGGTAGGAATGTTCAGACTAGCGTCCATATTCTCAATTATTTTCGCTCCGACTCCCGTTATTACGTTTGTCCGGCCTTCGTCAGAAATCTCAAAAGAATGTGCGGATTTAAAACTATTTCTCACATTTTCCTGAGGAGAAATTACATTCATCTCTGTACTTCGTTTTTCAGATCCATTTTTATTACCAGTAATCAGGTCGAAGTATCCGTGCCACTCCGAAGAAACTGAATCCGGATTATCCAGATATTTTTCAAGTAAATCGGCGACGAAACCGAAGTTGTATCCAAATTGATTAAATAATTCCTGGTGATAAGCAGTGATATTTTTTTGTGACATTTTCGGCTTTTTCTGTTTGTTGTTAGATTGTAACAATATAAAAGGATAAAATGTTCTATTCCAGGGGAAATAAGATTGTGAAAAAGATACACGGAAAGTTAAATAAAATAACTGAATATTCAGTAAAATTATCTGAAGTCATTGAATTTTTGATGATAATTAAATTGGTTAATACATCCTTTTTAGTAACTCCACTTTTTTGAGCACCGGTTGTAACATTTTAACCCGGTATTCAATCTAAGAATTAGTTAAACCAGAAATTTATGGAAGAATCAGGATTAGTAATCAGCTGCGAAAAGTGGAGAAAACGCAGCTTTTAGAAGAATATATGAGGCTAATGTTTCCGGTTTCTGAAGCAATTCAGCTGCGATGATGATTCAGTAGCTGATTGGGTTCAGACTGCATTTATCATAGTATTCGGCAAAATTGATCAATTCAGAGGAGAATCAAAATTTTCAACATGGTTATTCGGTATAGCTTTGAATGAAATGAAAAAAGACAGATTCAGAACAGGTAAAATTTATTTCACAGAACTGAATGCAGCGGAAGGAATTCCGGTTGAAGAATTCGAACTTGAAATAAGTAATGAACTGAAATTTTACCTTAAGGATATTGATGAGTTAAAACGTACCGTGTTTTTATTAAAAGAGATTGAAGGCTACTCTCACCAAGAAATTGCTGAAGTTCTGAATATTAGCGTTTCATTCTCCCGGACAATTCTATGCAGAACAAAAGAATTACTCAGTAGAAGAATTGAATCGGACGGAGGTATTAAATGAAAAAGTACTCAGATTATTATGATACCAGCGATTATCACTCACCTGTATTAAAAAACGGAATGTGGATGAAAATCCGGGATAGTATTGCGGAACCGGCAGACCGTAATTTGTTCAAAATTGATCTCAGAAGCTATGCCCTCGGCATTATGTCGGCAATTATAATTTCGTTTAGCATTGCGGGGATTCGAAGTATCTATATGACTTTTTATAACGATTCTCTGCCTGAACTCGTACGTATGAATAAAACCTACTTAACTGCTACTGAAGGATTGGAAAAACTTGTTGCTGAGCGGATCAGACAAAGTGAGATAAAAACTCCCGATGAGGGTATACTAAACAAAAATGAAAGCCTGGCAAGTATCAACAAAGCAATTCAGGAAATTCAGATCAGTGCTTTTTATAAAGATTATTCCAGTGTAAAGCAGCAAAGATTAAAAACTCTTTACCTTATGAAACCGCAAATACTTGATGAGATAATTTCTTTAGAGGGAGAACCAAAATGAAAAAGATATTATTATTGTTTCTGCTGATGGCATCTTTATGTTCAACAGCAACAGAAAAAAAACATATTAAAAAATCCTTTCAGATTAATCCGCAGAAATTAATTGAATTTATGGGCGAATCGGGACTTAAAGTAAAATTCCGATCCTGGGCTAAGGATTCGGCTATGGTGGAGTTAAATGTTAAAATCAAAAGCTCTGAAAAAGAATTCGAAAGGGAATATATTGAAAGCTTCGATGTTGTATTCCGGGAAAACGATTTTCATTATACAATCGGAATTGAAGCGATCGATTATAATCCCTCAATCAGTATTTGGGATATTTTAACTCTGGATTTTAAACGTTCAGTAAGTATTGATATATCCGGATATATTTATATCCCCGATAAGAACAGTCTCTCTGCGCGGATACGATACAGTGAAATAAATCTCGAAGGTATGTCCGGGAAACTGAATATTATCGGAAGGGGAAATACAATCAGACTTTCTGATTGTACTGAAGTCCGGGAAATAGAAAATGATTACGGCGAGGTATATATCAAAGACTGCCGTTCACCCGGTTTGAAGCTTTCAACTCGCAGTTCAAAGGTAAGAATAGATTCATTTACAGGAAGGCTTGATATCAATGCACCATATACTGAAATCTATGCTGAACGATGCGACGGTGACGTAGATATTAGATCAGGAAGTTCCAGGATCGAGGCAGAAACTGTTTCGGGGAGTCTGCACATTGATGCACAATACGCGGATATTAAACTTCACCAGATACGCGATTCGGTAATTATCCTTACACGAAGTGCGATCGCTGATATATCAAACATCAGCGGGTTGAGGTTTAAAGGTCCTTATTCGAAATTGTTCGTCTGCGACATATCCGGGGAAAGATTCAATGAGACAGTAATTGAAAACCGTTCGGGTAGCATTGAACTGCACAGGATAAATAGCAATCTGAGAATAGACGATGAGTATTCGCAGATAAATCTAGATTCTGTAAATGGGAATGTTTTATTGAAATCGCGAAGTAACGAAATAAAGTGCAGGTATCTGAAGGGAAATTGGGAGTCAGATACCAGATACAGCAATATAATTCTGGAGGATGCAAAGTCACGAAAACTTATGATTAAAAATATTAGCGGCTCGGTAGAAACTGAAATGGTTTCGGAGCCGGAATATGTGGATATTTCAAATAAGCATGGCGATGTGAATTTAATGTTAAATAAGAGTTTTTCAGGAAAGTTCAATTTAGAAGTTGAATACGGCAAAATAAATTCGGATTTTCCACTTACATTAAATTATTATAATAGTAATGGTAAAAAATCGATTGCTTCAGAAGTCGGCAACAGTAACAATATTATCAAAATTAAAAACAGATCTGGAAGCATCAACCTGCTTAAACACTCCGATTAACTTTTGCAGTTTATTTAATCTCCGGTTTAGCAAAACCGGAGATTTTCAATTTTTTCAAAACCGGTTTATAAATGAATCTTATTATTTTTGTAATGTTTGTATGAATTAATAACTTATAAATAATCTTTTCAAGAATTTATAAATTGCCTATGTTCCCGAATAAGAATCTTCTGAAAAGTTTCGTTAATATGGTTGTATCACGCAGCAAATATTTCGAATTGGAAAATAAAAGACTTATTATACTGCCTCTGCAGATAATTGCCGCTATAGTTGTTATAGCAGGTGCATTTGCACTGATGTTCGAGGTTACATACTTTGCAGAATTTTCATTTGATATCTATTTCGGACGGCTAATCGCAACAGGCATAGGATTTTTGATCCTGGTTATCTCTAATTTCGAAATAGGGCAGAAACACCCCACCATTCTTATACATGTTCTTCTTCTGACAATAATCGCATCGTTCGCTTCAATAATCATCACCATACCTGAAAGTTTATATATTAACTCCCATCTGCTGGCTCTCGTTCTTTTTACGAGCGCTCTCTTTCTTAACTGGGATTTGAAGAATCAGATAATTGTTGCGATTTATTATAATATACTTTTTGCATCTTCCATTCTGCTCACGGATAAATCAATTTATTTTCTTCCCAGCATGTATGCCTCGGTTGTTTATGTAATAATTATAAGTTTGTTAAGTATTGTTGCATCATCAATCAACTACAGATTAAGACAAAGAAGTATAGAGAAGACATTTGAAGCGAGAGATTTTTTCGAAAATTCTACCGAAGCTTTATTTAAAGCCAGCATCGAAACGCTTAAGATCAATACGGTTAATCCTTCTTTCTTAAAATTATTTGAATTCGGTAAAGGGGAGTCGGATCTCAAGAATTATATATTTTCAGATATTTTTTCAACACCGGAGGAATTTGAAAAATTTTCGCTGGCGCTTGAAGCTGATCTGTACCTGAGAGATTATGCTGCAAAACTTAAAACAATAAACAATCAGGAATTTATAGCGTCTCTAATTGTCCGTATTTCTGATGATATCTCAGGTCAGCATAAATTTATTGAAGGAAGTGTACGCGATATAACCAGTGAGAAACTGGCGGAAGAGAAAATAAAGAAATACAGCCAGGAATTAAAAAACCTTAATGATTCCAAGGACAAATTTTTTTCTATCGTTGCGCATGATTTAATAAGTCCGTTCAGTGCCGTAATCGGTTATTCCGAAATACTTGCGAGTGAATTTCGTGAACTTGAACTTGACCAGATAGGGCAGTTTGCATCCGATATAAACTCGATTTCACAGAAAGCCCACAATCTGTTAAGCGAACTGTTAGACTGGTCAAGAATTCAGACGGGCAGGATGCCTTATGAACCACAGAAAGTCCAGGTCCATTCACTCGCAAATGATCTGGGCGAACTATATTTTGAATCTCTGAAAAGTAAGAATTTATCTCTCGTTAACAAGATAAATCCGGATCATTTGGTTATTGCCGACTACAAAATGGTAGGAACCATTTTGAGAAATCTAATCTCAAATGCCATCAAGTTTTCGCATCACGGCGGGAAGGTTTCCGTTACATCAACAAGAATAAATGAGAAAATTCAGTTTTGTGTCGAAGATGAGGGAATTGGAATAAAGCAGTCTGATATTGACAAACTCTTTAAGATAGATGTGCATCACACGCAAATTGGCACAGGGCAGGAAAAAGGTACCGGACTGGGTTTGATTCTTTGCAAAGAATTAGTAAAGAAAAATAATGGCGACATTTGGGTTGAAAGCGAGGATGGAAGAGGTGCGAAATTTATATTTACTTTAATGTCGGCTTAAATTAGATTTAATGAGACTTCGACTGTATTTACAGGTCAAATGTATTTTTTACTTGTCAGCATGTAAAATATTCATCTCTCCTCCGGTAGAATTTTTAAGTCTTTATCGGCAAAAACTCCAGCAAACATGTATTCAAATTAAATCGATTATTTTCGGCTAAAAACGAAAGAAATTTCTAAAGTAAAATTTCATATAGATTCTATAAATAATTTTATTATTTTGCTTTATGGCACAGAACTTGTCGAAAATACGCTTATATTGATTTTACAGTCTAATTGATAAAATTAAATTTATTACTTACTTTGAATTGCACCATTATTCTTGATATCATGCAATTTATACCAATTTTTTGTACTGCTTCATTTATTGCTAAAAAATTAAGAGGTTGAAATGAAAAAAGTGCTAGTGCTTGTATCGATGTTAATGCTGATGATACTGATATCATGCGAGCTCAAACAAGAATCAACCGATGATGGAACCGTAACCCCTACCGAAGAAACTATTATAATTTCGACACCAGCTTCAGGGACTGAACTTGTAGCAGCTGAATCCTACGAGATTCAATGGAATAGCGACGTTACGCAGAATGTAAATATTCAATATACGACGAATAATGGCAGCAGCTGGATAAATATTATATCGAATATAGAAAACACGGGCAGCTATATCTGGGATCCTGTTCCGAATACACCTTCTGCACAGTGCAGAATTAAAATATTTACTCTCGATTCAACAGTTACTGCTCTGAGTACAGGGTTTTTCAGTATACTGGAACCTGCACAGAAATCATTGAAAGTTGATGCACCAGACGGCGGCGAAGTACTGATCGTCGACGAAGAATTCGACATAAAATGGACTTCAGTGAGTATTCGTGATGTTAAAATTCAATTTTCAACAGATAACGGAAGCACCTGGAACTCGATTGTTGAAAGCTTCCCGGCAGATTCAGGGATATATAATTGGAACCCGATACCTAATTCAACATCTATTCAATGCCTTGTAAAAATCTCAGATATAAAATCAGATACTTTAAGTGATGTAAGTGATGCAACATTTGCAATAAGTGTTCCTAAAAATATTTCAGTAGTCGCACCGAATGGCGGCGAGAGCTGGACGGGAAACACGAACCAGACTATCAGGTGGTACAGCTCGGAAGTGGAAAACGTTAAAATAGAGTATACACTTGATAATGGAGTAAGCTGGAATATAATTGTAGCAAGCACACCGAGCGACGGTTTTTATACATGGGACCCGATTCCTAACTCACCATCTTCCAACGCAAAGATAAGGGTGACAAATATTGCCGATGGAGGATTTCCTTCGGATGAAAGCGATGGTGTTTTTAATATCGAACCGGAAGTATTTATAACCGTGATGGAACCGAACGGAGACGAAGAGTGGTTGAGTGGTTCCGGACACTATATTAAATGGAACACCTCAAAACCTGATGCAGGTTCACAATCACTAAGTGTTCCGGTTAATCCGGGAAGTGATAAAGCATCGCGGCTTATTAAATTAAACGACGAAAGAACGATTAAAAGCAAGAGCAATATTGCTGCAGGGTATTCGGTAAATTCTTCAAGCTCGCAGGGAACAGGAAAGATTAAATCGGTTTCAGATGTAAAGATAGAATACAGTACCAATAATGGCGGGAGCTGGTATACAATCGTTGAGAGTACACCGAACATAGGATATTACTTGTGGAATCCGCTGCCGGTTCACAACTCTGTATTGTGTGTTGTAAGAGTAAGCGACGCTGCCGACGGTGTTCCGTTTGATCTTTCGGATAACAGTTTTACCATTTCTCAATACCCCAGTCTGCAACTGGTTGTGGAAACTCCGAATGGCGGAGAGGAATGGAATTCGGGGACGACACAGACTATCAAGTGGACTTCTACAGGTATAACATCGGTAGCGATTGATTATTCTACCAACAACGGTGTAAGCTGGATTACTATCGAAGAGAATATTCCGAGTTCCGGTTATTATACATGGAACCAGGTTCCCAACACTGCTTCGAACAATTGTAAGGTAAGAATCAGGAATGTCGATAACAGCGGTGTACCATTCGATGAAAGCAACGGGACATTTGCAATACTTCCGGAACCTGGTATAACCGTTAAGACTCCGAACGGGGGTGAGATACTTCAGACAGGCACGAGCAATAACGTTACCTGGACTTCCGAGAACATTCAAGATGTTAAGGTAGAGCTAACTACAAATAACGGAGCTAGTTGGAGTGTAATTGAGGCAACAACACCCAGCGATGGGAATTATACGTGGACTACAATACCAGACATAAACTCATCTCTTTGCAAGATACGGGTTAGTGATGCCAGCGACGGAATTCCTTCTGATATTTCCGATCAGGTTTTTACAATAACCAATCAGATTGAACAGACTGTTGAAGTTCAGATACCCAACGGCGGCGAGTTATGGGAAGCAAGCACTTCCAAACTTATACAATGGGCGAGCAACGGGATAGATTCCGTTAGAATTGAATATTCATCCAACAACGGAATAAGCTGGACTACAATTGCCGAGCGGGTTGAAAATACAGGCTCTTTTGACTGGACCGTTCCGAATGTGAATTCCACTCAGGCTAAAATCAGGGTGCGTGATTCGAAAGACAATGAACCATCAGATGAAAGCAACGGTACATTCACGATTAGACAGGCAGGATCATTGAAAATACTTAAACCTGAATCAGGAGATGTATGGATTTCGGGTGATGCCAACAGAATCGAATGGGAAGCCCAGAACGTTGAGAAGATAAAAATAGAATATACATTGAGCGATGCAATTTACGACCCCGAAGCAAGTTTCTTTGATGATGAGTGGATAACTTTAACCGAAGATGCCCCTGGCGCTGCTGGATTTTATGAAGCGCGGTTCACTACACCTTCCAACCTCTACAGAATTAGAATCAGCGATTCGCAGCTCGATTCACCAGTAGATTTTTCGGGATTGTTTACGGTTAAAGCGAGACCTGTAAAGAGTATAGCTGTACAATCGCCTAACGGTGCAGAACAACTTTTTGCTGGTTCAAGTTACTCCATTAAATGGACGTCCAGCAGTATACAATTTGTAAACATCGATTATACTACCAATAATGGGGCAACCTGGGATAATATAGTAAATAACACTGAGAGTGACGGAATTTACAACTGGAATGCTGTGCCCAGCTTAAGTTCTTCACTTTGCAAGGTTAGAATTGTTGATGCTGAAAACGACCAGTTCTTTGACGAATCCGACGCCAACTTTGAAATAGTTTACCAGAACGAAACAATTACTCTTACTTCACCAAACGGCGGCGAAGCATGGCAGGCAGGAACAACCCAGGAGATTACATGGCAGCATACAGGTATTCAAAATGTTAAGATTGAACTTACAACAAACAACGGAATATCCTGGTCCACAGTCGTTGCATCAACTCCTTCTGACGGATACTATACATGGACACAGATCCCGTTAACCGCGTCAACAAACTGCAAGATAAAAATAAGCGATGCCGATGACAGTATGCCTTCCGACGATAGTGATGAATTCTTTACTATATCACCCGAACCGGGCATTACAGTAATATCGCCTAACGGAGGCGAAAGCTTCCTTACCGGTACGGCAACGACAATCAGATGGACATCAGTGAATATTGATAATGTGAAAATTGAATATACAACCAACGGCGGTGCAAGTTGGGCTATTATCTCATCAGAAACTCCAAGCGACGGTGCTTTTTCATGGGAAAATATCCCCGACTTGAATTCGCTTCTCTGCCAGGTTAGAATAAGCGATGCCGACGACTATGCACCTCTGGATATTTCCGATTCGTATTTTGAAATCACTAATCAGGTTGAACAGACAATTAATGTATTGGCGCCAAACGGCGGAGAATTGTACGAAGCAGGTACAACCCGGAATATAACCTGGTCTGGAAGCGGAGTTTCAAAAGTATCTGTCGAATTTACGAACAATAACGGATTGTCTTGGCAATCGATTGCAACCAATATCGACAACACAGGCGCAATTGAATGGTCGATTCCTATCACATTGAATTCGCCTCAGTGTAAAATACGCGTTAAAGATGCAGACGACGACGTACCGACAGATGAGAGCGACGGCACGTTTACTGTTAAACCGGCTCAGTCTATTACAATTATCAGCCCTGTCGGCGGTGAAATATACGATGCAGGAGAAGCAATCACAATTCAATGGAACGCTACAGGGATTGAGAACGTTGGTATCCGATACACAACGACAAACGGTTTAGGTTCATTTGATGAACCCTCATTCTATACACTGACTTCAAGTACACCTAACACGGGTGAACTATTGACTAGTTTTTCTGTACCGTCGAACCTGTACTATATAGAAATTTATGACGCTTATGATGATGCGCCGCGGGCAAGAAGTATCGGTAACTTTACAATTCTGCCCCAGCAGACGCCAAGCATTACGGTTATTTCACCTAACGGCGGCGAAGCTTTGCTTCAGGATGAAACTCATAATATCTTATGGAATTCAAAAGCTGTAGAGAATGTTGCAATTGAAGTTTCAACCAACGGCGGTGCGACATGGACCAGTATTACTACCAGCACACCAAGCGATGGCAACTACAATTGGGATGTAAGTACCGTATTAAACCTGACTTCAAAAAGTGACAATTGCCTGCTCAGGATTTCGGATGCAAACTCAGTCTCCATATTTGATGAATCGGACGGTTATTTTACGGTGCAGCCAGCGGTAAAATATGTTAATTTAATCTCACCTAACGGCGGCGAGGAATGGGATTATGATGAAGGTCATATGCTTGTCTGGGAATCAGCAGGTATTACTTTTGTTAACATCTATTTCTCTTATGATAACGGTGTAACATGGCAGAAGGTTGCAAATAACGTTCCTAATACAGGTGGTTACGAATGGGATCCACCGAATGTAGATGTAAGTCTTGGCAGGATTAAAATTGAAGATGCTACAGATGCTACAATTTCCGATATAAGCGATGGTACGTTCAAACTGGATAATCTCGAGACTGTTTTCAGACCGTTTGTTTATATTGTTCAGCCTATCGGATCGAGTGTGCTGACGGCGGGAACTGTTTTTGATATTACCTGGAATAATAGCGAGGATATTGTAAGTGTAGATATCGAGTACTCTGCTGATAACGGTCAAACCTGGGCAAATGTTGTTTTGGGTTATACGCAGACAGCCTGGGATCAGCTGAATACATTCTCCTGGAATGTCCCGGCTACTACTACTACCGGAAGAATCAGGATAACAGGTTATGATGTAAATGGTGGACAGGTAATTCAGACCATAACTGATCCTTTCACAATTCAATAACCATAAAAGTATTATTTAAGAAAAGGCTGTAATCGATAAGAATACAGCCTTTTTTATTTTGAAAATATTTGTGAATTATTCTTAATTTTGTACCTGTTAATGGCGCATTCGTCTAGTGGTCCAGGACGCAGCCCTCTCAAGGCTGAGATCACGGGTTCGAATCCCGTATGCGCTACATCTTTGTTAAATACTCTTTGAATTTATATGAGAGAACTATACTGGTTCTCTTTTATTTTTAAACGGATCGATAGTGTCTGATAAAGAATTAAAAAGGAAAGCCGTTAAGGTTATGGATATACTCAAAACGGTGTATCCGGGAGTGAAGCCCGCCCTTGAATACGATTCTGCATTTCAGCTCCTTATATCAACAATTCTTTCAGCTCAGTGCACTGATGAGAGAGTTAATATTGTTACACGCGATTTATTCAGGAAATATTTATCCCCGAAAGATTATGTTGATGTTGAAACCGAAGAGCTTGAAGCGGATATTTTCTCAACAGGATTTTATAAGCAGAAGGCAAAGAATATTAAGAAGTGCTGTCTGATTCTGATTAAGGATTATAACGGGCAGGTCCCGAGGGATTTTGATAAACTTGTCGAACTGCCAGGTGTCGGCAGGAAAACAGCCAGTGTTGTTGCAGGTAATGCCTTCGGTATCCCCGCGATTGCTGTGGACACACATGTAAAAAGACTTTCGAATCTGATAGGCTTTAGCGATTCTGATGATCCTGAGAAAATTGAAGCAAGGCTTAAACAATTACTCCCCGAATCATACTGGATAAATTCCTCGCACTGGCTCGCTACCCATGGCAGAAATATATGCATAGCCAGAAGACCAAAATGTTTTCAATGTATTATATCGGAGCTTTGTGATAGTTATGATCCGGATTCAGTAATCAAATACAATAAAAAGAAAAGTTGAGGATGTAATGATGGATAAAATGAGGGACAGAGAGTATTGCCATTCAATACTCAGGGAATTCACTAAAAACGACAGTCTTCTTAAGCATGCTTATGCAGTAGAAGCATGCGTAAAAGCTTACGCTGAAAAGTTTAACGAAGACGTACAGTATTGGAGCAACGTTGCGCTTCTTCATGATTTTGATTATGAGATGTATCCATCAGCAGAGGAGCATCCCTATAAAGGTTTTGAATTACTACAGGAGAGAGGATTCGATGAGAATTTCAGGAAGGCGATTCTTTCTCATGCTGATTATACGAATGAGCCGCGTGATACACTTCTGAAAAAGGTGCTGTTTGCATGCGATGAACTTGCCGGATTTATAACGGCTGTTACTTATGTGCGTCCAAACAGAAAAATCGAAGAGGTTGAGATTAAATCAGTTAAGAAGAAATTAAAGGATAAAGCTTTTGCACGTGCGGTTAGCAGGGAGGATATCAGAAAAGGAGCAGAGGAACTGGGAGTTGAACTGGATGAACACATTGAGTTCTGTATAAATGCTATGAAAAAAGAAAAGGATTTACTGGGACTTTGATCCTGATCAAAAGATTATCGTGAATTCCAAATTGACTTGACATTTAAGTAAGATGTTAAGTAACTTTTGCATCATTAAAAGGGAGAATTGTAATATAGAGTATTTGCTACGATTTTTACATTGGCTTCTATAGGTTAAATCGTATATTTAAACTGTTAAGCTCCATAATAGGATTAAATTGATGAATAGCAAATACTCAATACTGTTTTTCCTTTTTTCTTCATTAAGTATTTTTGCCTCCCGGGGTTTTAATTTAATCTCATCAGATGCTAATGCAATTATCATTGATTACAGACCTTCTTATACCGTCTTTGCGAAAGTTAATATAAACAATCAGGAATACTTTCGGATAGAACTGTTGAACGGTGTAATGGATGAAAGATCTGCAGCGGGTTTACCTGCAATACCGGTTGAACTCGTAAATATTGGTGTGCCTTCAGAACACGGTAATATTATTGAAATTCTTGATTCAGAGTTCAAACTCATTGAAGGTAAAATACTACCTATCCCCGACTACAGAGATAATGATAATCCTGAATTGCTCGTCAAGGAATCAGTAGCGTATGGAATTGTGAATGAGGATAATCCCGTTTCATTTGGTGAATTCGGAATCAGTAGAAATATTCAAGTTCAAACCTTGAAACTATCGCCTGTTTATTTTGATGCGGTAACGAATACAATTAAAAAATATGAACGAATTCGTTTTAAAGTAACATATTCGAAGAGCAGAAACGGACTAATACAAGTAAAAGAAAAAAAGCTCGCAGGCTCTCTGCTAAATTTTTCTGAAGCTTCTGACTGGGGAATCGACCAGCAAAAGTTAAAAAAGGCAGCCAACTCATCTTTATTCAATGGTATATGGTACAAATTTGCAGCAGTAAACGAAGGTATTTACCGTATACCTTTATCGCAACTGGGCAGTTTGGGTATTTCCGCCTCTACAGTGGACCCGAGGACAATAAAAATTTTTAATAACGGCGGATTAAATCTGCCTGAAAATCCTGAAACACAAATCGAAAACATGGTCGAAATTCCCATACAGGTTGTAGGTGAAGAGGACGGCAGTTTTGATAGTGATGATTATATCCTGTTCTATGGCAAAGGTACAACTTTTTGGACATACGACTCGATTCAGGCGGCATATGTGCGACAACGGCATAATTATTCAAAGGTGAATTACTATTTTATTACATCCGGTGGCAGTCCCGGTAAGAGAATGCAAATTCAGCAATCCCTAAACTCCGGAAATCCATTTGTTCAGACTATCACTACCGGTTTCGCGTATGTTGATGTTGATACTATAAATATCGGAAAATCTGGCAGAGATTATTGGGGTGATGAAATAAGTTCTTCAAATCGTACACTTACATATATTAACAGCCTGAACGGATTAATACCCGGTAGTGAAATAAAATACAAATTTAGATTTGCCAACAGTTCCCGTCCGGAGTATTCGCTTGCAGTTACTGAAAATGATCAATTAATAGTTAACAGGGTGATTTACGGTACAGGATCAGCATTGTACAAATGGGGCTCCTCAACTGTTTTTACCGGTAGTTTTACCGGTAGTGTCCCTAATGACAGAAGTGTAGTTAAATTCAATTATTCTTCAAGTTCCTCTGATGCCAGAGGATACATTGATTATATGGAAATTCAGTTCCAAAAATCTCTGCGTGCATATAACGATCAAATATTATTCTTCTCCGAGAGAGTAGATGCACCGGTTGAAATGAGGCTTTTTAATTTTAGCAATTCAAATATACGTGTTTTTGATATTACCAATTCATCAAGCGTAATTGAAGTAATACCCAGAATTATCAGCGGCGGCGAAGCGACAATTGAAGTTAACGGAACTATACATCAGTCGAGGAAATATTTTGCAGTTACAAGTGATAACTTCTTCACAGTTAGTGATATCTCGCAGATTGAAAACTCTGACATTCAGGGTACGGCGCCCGGGGCTGAGTACTTGATTATAACGGACAAAAAATTTGCAGCAGAGGCGGAAAGGCTGAGAAACTATAGAGCCAATGAAGCACCTGATAAACTTTCGTCGGTTGTTGTGTTTGCAGATCAGATTTATAACGAGTTTTCGACGGGTATCGTCGATCCGACAGCAATAAGAAATTTTCTTAGATATGCATATTTAAACTGGCAGATTAAACCCTTTTTTGTTTTACTGCTTGGCGACGGTACATACGATTATTTTAATACAGATAATGCATCAAACAATTTTATACCGACCTTTCAAACTCCCGAATCGCTCGATGAAATAGGTTCTTATCCATATGACGATTATTATTCCAGAATTGTCGGTAACGATCAGAAAGCCGATCTTGCTGTAGGAAGGGTTAATGTTGTAAGCGTATCCGATGCTGTAAATTATATCGATAAAATAATTAGCTACGAAAAGGATTCCCAAAAAGGACTCTGGCGGAACAGGATTACTCTCGTCGCTGATGACGGCTTAACAAGCAGTGGCAATGACGGCGACGACCACACTGATCAGTCCGAACAACTTGCAAACAGAATAATACCCCCATCCTTCGATCTGAGCAAAATATTCCTTTCAAAGTATCCGACGGTAATAACAGGTCTGGGCAGGAGAAAACCGGCAGTTAATCAGGCGATAATTGATGCTGTAAACAACGGGACACTTTTGCTTAATTTTACGGGTCATGGTAATCCGAACGTATGGGCACACGAAAATGTATTTGAGAGAACTACTTCCATCTCACAATTCAAAAACGATAAATATTTTTTCCTTACTGCAGCAACCTGCGACTTCGGAAGATACGATGACCCGGAAAGTATAAGCAGTACCGAAGAAATGCTTCTTCTGCAGGATCGGGGAATGATCGGAGGGTTTTCGGCAGCCAGGCTGGTTTATTCATCGCCAAATGCAGCAATAAATAATTCTTTCTATTCCTATCTGATGGATCAGACATTAAAACCTACAATAGGCGAAGCGTTCTTCCTGGTCAAGCAGAGACGTAATGATGATAATGACGAGAAGTTTCACCTGTTCTGCGACCCTGCTGTTAAGCTGAACAGACCTTATACACCGGTGAGCATTGATAAAGTTAACAATTCTTCATTAATGGATACCGTAAATATAAAAGCATTAAGCGAGGTTAAAATTGAAGGTTCGGTCACGGATGGCTCAGGGAGTGTAAATACTGCATTCAACGGTGAAGGGATAATAACGGTTTTTGATTCAGAGAAAATGGTCCATCTTGATGATATCAATTATAATATACTTGAACAGGGAGGGATAATTTTCAGGGGTAGGGTTAATGTTGAAAATGGTCGCTTCGAAACTTCTTTCACTGTTCCGAAAGATATATCGTATGAAAATAAAAACGGAAAGGTCGTCGCTTATTTGTATAATGAGACCGAGGATGGAATAGGCTTTACAAAGAATATAATTGTCGGGGGAACTGATACAACAGTTACCGATGATGGTGAAGGTCCATTTATAGACGTGTACTTTGATGACCTGACTGATAAAAATGCATACCTTGTAAATCCGGATTTTAACCTGCTAGTTAAGTTAGCAGATGGTACAGGACTGAATACAACAGGGACAGGTGTCGGGCATAAATTAGAGGGCATCATTGATAATGATGAAGAAAACCCGGTTGATTTTTCAAATTATTTTATAGGTGATAAAAATTCCGGCGGAAAATCAGGAGTTATTGATTATCAGTTTACTGATTTCCCGGTTGGTGAACATAAAATTAAAATAAAAGCATGGGATGTTTTTAATAATCCTTCATCGGTTGAAACATATTTTACGGTAGTTACTTCGGGTGAATTTGCTGTGAAGGATGTATATAACTATCCAAATCCTTTTAAGGGGAATACGTCATTTACATTTCAGCATAACTTGAATGAAATGATTGATGTTAAGATTAAGATTTACACCGTTGCCGGAAGGATGATCAAAGAATTAGAATCAAATGCTGTCCCGGATAAGTTCGTGAAAATCCATTGGGACGGCAGAGATACAGACGGAAGTGAATTGGCGACCGGGACATATTTATATAAACTTATAGTTAAAGCAACAGACAGCGGTTACACTAAAAGTATTCTTGGTAAATTAGCTGTGATTCATTAATATTAAATTTTTAAACAAGAATTTTTATCCGGAGGTATTTTATAATGAAGAAATTAGTAACGATGGTATTTGTATTAACATCGCTGGTTTTAGTTAATACAAAAATATATGCTCAAGGAGAGGCGGCGGTTCCGTTCTTGCTGCTCGCTCCCGATTCAAGAGCAGCTGGAATTGGTGAATCAGGTGCTGGTTTGGCTGACAATTCTGCCGCAATTTTCTGGAACCCTTCAGGGATTGCTTTTCTTACCGGTTCTGAGTTAAGCCTTACTCACAGTAAATGGCTTCCTCAATTTAACCTCGACTTGTTTTACGATTACCTTACCTACAGACAATATATTGAAGATCTTGCAGGAAGTGTGACCGCAAGTATAACATATATGAACTACGGAGAATTCGTACGTACTTCTTCTAATAGTCCCGAACCGATAGGCACCTTCCGGTCATTTGATGCAGCGCTAACGCTCGGATATGCTACAAAAATTCATTCCGACTGGGGTCTGGGATTAAATTTCAGGCTGATTCACAGCCGGTTATCTGATAAACCTACCGAAAATGAACAGGGTTCCGGTGTTGCCACCACTGTAAGTTTCGATGTCTCTGCAATGTGGAGACCCGAAGAACTTAATCTTCCTTTTATTGGGGATTACGGCAATAAACTTAGTATAGGGATGAACCTTAGCAACCTTGGTCCTAAAATATCCTACATCGACCAGGCTCAGGCTGATCCGATCCCGACAAATTTCAGGCTGGGATTTGCAGTCAGATTGTTCGAAGATGAATTCAACTCATTGACATACACTCTCGATTTCAGCAAACTTCTTGTCGATAAAGGTCAGGCTTTCAGAAATGTTGGCGATAGCACTGTAACACAATCGGCTTCAAAACGAAAAGACTTTTACGAAGCAATATTTTCAGCCTGGGGCGATCAGCCGTTCAGTGAAGAGATGAGAGACATTGTTACTACAATGGGTTTTGAGTACTGGTATGGTGATCCGCAGGATTTCATGTTTGCGCTTAGAGCAGGTTATTTTTATGAAGATCCGTCATACGGAAACAGAAAGTTCATGACCCTTGGCGCGGGGATTCGATACGACATGTATGGTTTTGATTTTAGTTACATATCAACAGGCGTTTTCAAAGATGGCGAGAATCATCCGCTTGCCGATACTCTGAGGTTCTCACTATTAATAGGCTGGGGTGCTACTCCTGAACAGGTTATAGGATTTCCGAGAGGGTTATAACTTATTATGAAAAAAATATATTCTCTGTCATTGCTGATAATTATTTTAATGGGCAGTATTTCTGCCCAGTCTTTTGTGGGTAAAATTAATCCGTACCAATTAAATTCTTTTAATGAACTTAATGTGCCCGATACTCTTAAAATTTTAGCCGTTATGGTTGAGTTCGAACCGGATGAAGATAATGCAACATTCGGCGACGGAACCTTCGGCTCAATTTATTCAGAAAATTACGGCAACGATATTATCGATCCGCTTCCTCACGATAAGACATATTTTTCCAATCATCTTTTATTTGCTAAAAACTATTTTGAAAAAGTATCAAACGGGAAACTGACTATTGAATATACGATTCTTGAGCAGATTATCCGCCTCCCGAAAATTATGAGAGAGTACTCTCCCGAGCCGGCAAACAGGGATGATTTTACCAGGCTGGTTAATATGACTTCGGAGGTCTGGTCTCATGTGGAACGGAATACGATGATTGCTGAACCTGCGGATTATAATCTCTTTGCAATATTTCATGCCGGAGTAGGACGTGACATCGATGTACCCGGAAGTATCGGTAACGATAGAGATCTCCCGTCGGTATATTTAAGTTATAATGCATTTGAAAGTATTTTAGGTGATCAGTTCGACGGTTTTCAGGTTTCAAACTTATCATCTAAAATAACAAACACGATGATTCTTCCCGAAACTGAATCGAGGGAACTGTCGGGAATCGGTGAAAAGGTTTTGCTTGAATTATCAATAAACGGCTTAATCGTTGCAAGTATAGCCAGTCATTTAGGACTGCCGGATCTGTTTAATACTGAAACCGGACTGAGTGCTATTGGCAGATTCGGTCTTATGGATGGGCAATCAATTTTCTCTTTCGGCGGTTTATTTCCGCCTGAACCCTCTCCATGGGAAAAAATATATCTTGGATGGGTTGATCCGGTCGAATTAGTTTTAACTGATATGAAAATAAATCTTACCGTCGAAGAATCAGCCGGATTCTCCGATACAACCCTTGTGAAGATACCAATCAACTCCTCTGAGTATTATCTTGTTGAGAACCGGTCGCGTGACGCGAATGGTGACGGCTGCTTAATAACATACCGAGTCGGGGATCAAACATTTCAAAAAAGTTTTGACAAAGATTATTCAAGTTTTATTTCATTTAATATTGATACGCTGTCGGGTGTTGTTACTGACGTAGATGAATTCGACTGGGCGTTGCCTGCATTCGACAGAAACGACAGTGACCTTGAATCTTTTTCGGATATTGGATTAGTTATATGGCATATCGATGAAACTGTTATTAATGAGAAGATCACTCTTAACCAGATTAACAACGATAAGTTCAGAAAAGGCGTTGCAGTTGTCGAGGCTGACGGAATCCCGGATATTGGCGAGGAGTTCCAGACCATTTTCGGCGACATCGTAATAGGTGAAGGCTCAAAAGAGGATACATGGTACAGCTCTAATCCCGCAGAATTCTATACGAACAGATTCGCAGATAACACAAAACCTTCGTCAAAATCGAACACAGGTGCAAATAGTCTTATTACTCTTTCGAATTTTTCCGGTATCGGCAAGGTTATGAGCTTCGACTTAGACTTTGGAAGTGATGTTGTTAGACAAATAAGTTCATTTAAATTACCTGCAGATGAAAATATAAGATGGGTAAACGCATCCGACAAAGGTTATTACTATTTCATTTCTGAATCCAAAATTATTCAGACCGATGCTGAAGGTAATACTATTTCAGAAAGAGATATTGAAGCTGAATTTAAACCTGCATTTTATGACGATGAATTTAATGATTACTTTATCTTCTCAGACGGGAATGAACTAACATTACTTGTTTACCAGTCATCAGGTGCTATTGTCCGGACAATAACAGGCATTTCAGAATTTACAACTAGTCCTGTTATTACAAATACAAATCCACTGTCTTTTAGTATCGGAACTAATTCCGGCAGTATAGCGGATTATATTGCCACATCCTCAACAGGGTATCAAATAACTTCAGCACTGGAATTAAAAATATTCAATGATGCTGTGAGGGATATAGCGGAAATTGATATAAACAGGACCGTAGTTAGTGATGATAGCTGGAGTTGGGATAAAAATCATGTTTCATCGTTAATTCCGCTTCCAGCGATACCTTTGAAAATTATAACTACCTATGCTTATAATAAAAATACGTCAGCGGTTCTCTTAAATGATAATTCACTCTGGATTAAGAATCTGAATTCAGATCCGGTTATGATACCGGTTGCAGGCTCGCTTCCGGCTACTCATTTATCTGCCGGCGATCTGAAGTCTGATGGCGGTAATTATTTTGTTGTAAATGCTAATGACAGGATTGATGCTTATAATGCAAGCGGGGGTGTCGCCGATAATTTCCCGATCTATTGTCCTGATGACGCTTCCTTTGTTGGGACACCTTTAGTTCTCGATTTCAATTCAGATAATTATTCTGATGTGTTGATCAGCGCAGATAACGGAAATGTTTATTTATTCTCAGGGAATGACGGTAAAATAATAGCTCCCTTCCCAGTGTCTTTAGGTTATGAAATAAATAATTCACCTTTAATATTCAATGGTAATAATGGTACTGGAGTTATTTTTAATGATATTAATAATACGATTAGTATTTGGGAGTTATCGGACAGTCAGTTACAAGTCGATTGGTCCCAGGAGAAAGGTAATTCATTAAATACATCTTCGCTCGGTGAACCTGATAATCAAAACAAAATTGAATCCTTTTTCCCCAAAAACAGGGCTTACAGCTGGCCTAATCCTGTTTATGATACTGAAGCTTACTTCAGGTTTTATGTGTCTGAGGATTCTGAAGTTGAAATAAATATATTTGATCTTGCCGGAGATTATGTCGATAAAATCAATTATAAAGCACTTGGCGGATTTGACAATGAAGTGCTCTGGGATGTGAGCTATATTCAGAGCGGAGTTTATTTAGCTCACATGAATGTGAAGAACAGTTCGGGCACGAGTGACTATAAAATAATAAAAGTTGCAGTTATTAAATAAAGTTTAACCGGAACAGATTAACCTATGCGTAATAAATCAATCCTTTTAATTCTTGCCGTTTTTCTATGTGCATCAAAACTGTTTTCACAGTATAATGAATTCGAGCCTGAGTACAACTGGCTTACTATCAAAGGCGAACACGTCTTTGTTCACTTTCATGAAGAAGCAGAACGTACAGCAAAATTAGTGGCAAAAATTGCCGATGAAGTCTGGGACCCTATTACCAAACTGTATGAATATGATCCGGGTCCTGTACACTTTGTTATAAAAGATATAGATGATTATTCAAATGGTGCGACTTTCTTCTTCGATAATAAAATCGAGATATGGGCTTCGGCACTGGATTTCGATTTAAGAGGTTCTCATAACTGGCTTAGGAATGTAATATCACACGAATTCACACACATGGTTCAGATTCAAGCCAGTATGAAAACAAACAGGTCTGTACCGGCATTTTACCTGCAGTATCTTAACTACGAAGATAAGCGCCGCCCCGATATTCTGTACGGATTTCCGAACTTTATAGTTTCGTATCCGGTGCCTTCAGTAAATATACCTGCCTGGTTCGCAGAGGGTACAGCGCAATATATGCGGACGGAATTTAATTACGATAACTGGGATACGCACAGAGATATGATCTTGCGTTGTTATGCACTTGACGGGAACATGCTCACCTGGAATCAGATGGGGGTGTTTAATAAAACCAGTCTCGGTAATGAATCTGTTTATAACTCTGGGTTTGCACTTACCAGATACATTGCGCAAAAATACGGTGAGGACAAACTAAGAGAAATTACCAATGCGCTTGGGAAGTTTACGAATTTTACAATCGATGCTGCATTTGAAGATGTGCTTGGCAAAGACGGTAATGAAATTTATGATGAATGGAGCAGCTTTCTGAAATATGATTATAAAGAACGTATGAAAGATGTTCTTGATAATCCTGTGCAGGGAGATATGATAGCCTCTGTAGGGTTCGGGAATTTTTATCCTGTGTTTTCAGCCGACGGTTCCTACATATATTATATCTCGAATAAGGGGAGCGATTATTTCGGTTTATCGGGTATTTACAGATACGATTTGAATACTAAAGAAGAGATAAGTATAACCAGTAATGTCAGGTCTTCGTTAGGTGTATCACCGGACGGCGAGAAAATATACTATGCCAAGTTGAGTGAACATAATCCTAAATGGAATAATATTCACGATCTGTATGAATATGATATAAAGAAGGATGATGAAAAAAGACTAACATACGGTATCAGAGCTAATAATCCGTCACTATCTCATGACGGTAAAAAAATAACATTTATATTCCAGAAGGATGGAACTTCAAATATCGGTATTGTGGATTCGGATGGTAGTAACTTTAAAAGACTTACATTCTTCGAAAATGGCGAACAGGTATTTAATCCTAAATTCTCGCCGGATAACAAGTCAATCTTTTTTGGATATTCATATCATCAGACCCGGGATATAGCTAAAGTTGAAACAGACGGCTCAGGGCTGGAGTTTATAATTCAGACTGATGCAGATGAACGTAATCCATTTATTACAGACGACGGCAGTATGGTATACTCTTCAGATAAATCGGGTATCTTTAATCTTTACCGCTACGATTTTAAAAATAAAGAAAGTATACAGTTGACTAATGTTGTCGGCGGTGCATTTATGCCGGAGATGGATAACAACGGAAATATTGTTTATGCGGGATATACTTCAACCGGATATAAAATATTTTATCTGCCGGATGGCAAGGGTACAATAGTTAATTCTGAGAATCACTACGTATGGATTAATAATCCTCCGCTTAATCATTATAAACCGAATGGTGATATTGATAATTTTAATCTGGACAGACTTGTTAATTTTAACGACAGAGAAACACCCGATTACGAAATAAAACCATACTCGGGATTCTTTTCACGCATGAGCTTTTTCCCATTCATCCGATTCGATAATTATAATATATCGAACAGTGTACTCGGCAAAATAAAACCCGGTGTTTATCTTGCATCGAATGATTACCTGAACAGATACAGTTTATTTGCTGGTATTTCGATTAACAAAAATCTTGAGCGCGACGCATATCTTAGTTTTGAATACAGGAATAAACTCCCGCTTATATATGATCTGGGACTTACTCCGCAGCTAACTTTCGAATTGTACAGTGTAAGCAGGGAAACAGATGTTGATATTTACTTCGGTGAATATGTTGATAGTGCAGGCGTAACCAGGTACGATTATATTGTCCCGACTGACGTTACATACAATTTGTTTGAAGTTGATTTTGCCGCCAGGCACAAAATATTTGCCGAAGGGAACGAAGTTGAGTTCAGATTTATATACAGTGACTATGTAGCTACTCTTGGAAGTTTTATAATTCCGAACGAAAAATTGCTGTATCCTACAACAAACGATAAGTATTTAATCGGCAGGAATTTGCAGTTCAAATATAGGCATAAGATGATAATACCGACTATTGATACAGATATTAACCCGGTCGGAAGAGATGTTGAGTTTCAGTATAATTATGAATTCAATAAGTTTAACAACGATGGGGAATATGAAGTTGCCGACGGTATTCTTAAACCTCTCTACAACAATTACAATTTCCACAGACTAGAGCTTAACTGGAAAGAATATTTTCAGCTCTATCATGATTATACTTTAACAGCACAGCTGAGAGTTGCTTCTATACTGGGGCCTGCAGTTCCTGATTTCTTTGATTACTACCTTGGTGGGTTAACCGGCATGAAAAGTTATCCTTTTTATTCTGTAAGCGGAAACGAATTGGGCTGGTTTAATCTTACTTATCGGTTTCCTTTGCTAAAAAATATTGATCAGCGTGTTGGTCACCTCTACGTTGATAAAATATACATGTCGGTTTTTGCGGATTTCGGAAACGCATGGTCTGGTGCATTGCCAGGACTGAATGACTTTAAAAAAGGGGCAGGTGCTGAAATAAGAATTAAAATGAATTCATTTTATTTATTTCCTACGAGTTTATTCTTCAATGCAGCTTATTCATTTGATAAATATGTCCGGGAGGTGAGAGGGGAGCAGGTTGAGTACGGTAAGGAATGGAGATTTTATGGCGGAGTATTATTTGATTTTAGCTTTTAAAAACTAAGAATAGCATGAAAACATTTTTGATTATAATTATTTGTGCAGTATCGGTTTCCGGACAGCAAAATAAAGTACAGCTTAACGGAGACTTAATGAACGATAAATATATCGTCATGGATTTGTCGAAAAAGTCGTTTATCGTTTCCGAAAATAATAAAATAGAACTTGATCTTAAATCACCTTTTCTTGCAGGTCTCTTCTCGTTTCTTCTGCCGGGAGCCGGCGAGTTTTACAGCGAGAGTTATATTAAATCGGCAATATTTATAGCTATTGAAGCGGCTGCGATTTATTACGGTCTGTCATACAACAAAAAAGGCGATGATCAGACATTACTGTTTGAAAATTATGCTAACGTAAACTGGGATGCAGCAAAATATGCCCGGTGGACAATTGACAATATTGATCATTTAAATAATAAAATCGGAGCGAATGTAAATCCTGAAGATTATTCGGATCTTTTCTATGACCAGGATACACGTACTCAGGTTAACTGGGATGTTCTCAATCAGCTTGAGAGTGATATAGGAGGTTGGTATTCACACAGGCTCGATAAATTCGGAGAGCAACAGTATTATGAGATGATCGGCAAGTACCCTCAGTTTAATCCCGGCTGGAATGATTTCGACGAGAATTCGCTCTTTACATATGTAACAGGTCAAAAAGACCCGGTGACAAGGAATTTCGACTATTATTCTGGACTAAGAGGCAAAGCCAACGATTATTATAACATCGCCTCTAAAGCGGTTATTGTCATCGTCACAAATCATATAATCAGTGCTATTGATGCTGCGTGGTCTGCAAGCAGGTATAATAAAAATGTGTCGGTCAACATGAGCATCGAAAAGCAACAGGTTGGGTATTATACAGAATATTTCCCTCAGTTGAATCTTAAAATAGGACTGTGATATTTATTCCTGCCTGCTATCCGGTTTTGATTTCAGCATCACTTTTATTTATTTTTCCCTTCGTCTAATTAAAGTTTAAATATGCAAATACCACTAGTTGTAATTATAGGAAGACCGAATGTAGGAAAGTCAACTTTATTCAACAGGCTTACCCGTTCAAAGCTTGCTATTGTTGATGATCTCAGCGGAGTAACCAGGGACAGGCAGTACGGAGATGCGGAATGGAATGGTAGAATATTCAGAGTTATGGATACCGGTGGTTACGTACCAAACTCTACCGATTTGTTCGAAACTGCAATTAAGGAGCAGGTTCAGATAGCTCTTGACGAAGCAGATGCCGTATTGTTTGTTACGGATGGCCGCTCGGGTGTTGTACCTGTTGATATCGAAATTGCAAACATTTTGAGAGCCTCGTCGAAGCCGTC
This sequence comes from Melioribacteraceae bacterium, assembly GCA_016927595.1. Taxonomy (GTDB): domain Bacteria; phylum Bacteroidota; class Ignavibacteria; order Ignavibacteriales; family Melioribacteraceae; genus PGYT01. Next base: position 100,879 of record JAFGMI010000024.1, read on the forward strand.
ATTCATTCTTGTTAATAAATCGGATAATGAAGAAATAAGCTTGAACAAAAATGAGTTTTATTCGCTTGGTCTCCGTCACGTTTACGATATCGCCGCTATCAACGGCAGAAATGTAGGCGACATGCTGGATGATCTTATAGAGGCACTTCCTTTTCCTGATGATTATCTTGAAGAGGATGAAAGACTTAAGATTGCTATTATAGGTAGACCAAACGTCGGAAAGTCCTCATTGACTAATGCACTCCTGGGTATCGAAAGGAGTATCGTTACGGATATTCCCGGAACTACCCGCGACAGTATCAATTCAATTCTGAAGCATTATGGAGAAGAAATTGTTTTAATTGATACCGCCGGTTTAAGAAAGAAAACCAGGGTTAAGGAGAACATAGAGTTTTACTCAAATGTTAGAACATTCAGAGCAATTGCGGAGTGTGATGTAGCGGTTGTGATGCTGGATGCTGCACTTGGACTTGAAAGTCAGGATCAGAAAATTATCGATGAAGCGGTAAGAAGGCGGAAAGGCATTATTGTTGCTGTTAACAAATGGGACTTAATTGAAAAAGAAACTAACACTGCAAAACATTATGAAAATTCTATAAGGGCTAAATTAGGCACGGTTGATTATTTGCCCGTTGTTTTTATTTCCGCGCTTACGAAGCAAAGAGTTTTTAAAATAATAGAAATGTCAAAAAGTATTAGTGCTGAAAGGAAGAACAAAATTCCTACCAGTAAACTTAACGATGTACTTCTGCCGGAGATAGAAAGGACACCGCCACCGGCAACTCCGCGAGGTAAAGAAATAAAAATTAAATATATAACCCAGGTTGGAGAGAAGTATCCTGTATTCTTAATTTTCAGCAACGAAGTAAAGTTTATTCCGGATTCTTACCGGAGATTTGTAGAAAGGTTGATAAGAAAGCATTTCGGTTTTTTCGGTGTACCGATTACGGTTTCATTTAAAGATAAAAATCCTGCTGAGGACCAAACTTACTGAAAATGTACAATCCCAGAAAAATATTGATTATTGGGGGGAACGCAGCCGGTCCGGCTGCTGCGGCTAAAGCAAAAAGGGTGAATCCTGATGCAGAAGTTACTCTGTTTGAAGGCAGTAAATATATATCTACAGGTACATGTGAAATTCCTTATGTATTATCCGGGGAAATAGAAAATTATAATGACATAATATTCTATGATAAAGAAAAATTTGAAGCGGAAAAGGGAGTAAAAGTATACACAAACCATTTCGTGAACAGCATTAACAGGAAAGAAAAAAAAATTAAGGTCAGAAACTTAATTTCGGATGATGAAATATTTTATGAATATGACAGTTTGATTTTATGCACGGGATCTGTCCCCAGGCAGATTCAGGAAATTCCTTTCTCAATTGAAAATGTTTTCCCGTTAAAATTCGTGAGTGATTTACAAAGGCTTCTGGGGTTTATCAGCAAAAACAATCCCAAAACGTGTTTGATTATTGGATCAGGTTATATTGGGCTTGAGGCGGCTTCTGCTCTCCGGAAAAGGGGCTTATCAGTAAAACTCGGGGAAAAATTTTCGAATCCGTTTCCCGGCAGCGAACCCGAAATTCAGGAAATTATTAAAGACAGACTTTCATCTCTGCAGATTGAGTTTATTCCCGGCATCGAATCGCTGAAATATATCATAAAGAATAATAAGGTTGTACAGTATAAACATGAAGGTCGATTAATTGAAATTGACTTAATTATAGTTTCTGCCGGTATTATGCCCAATACCGTTTTAGCACAAATGAGTAAATTGGATTTGGGATTACATAATGGAATTGTTGTTAATAATAAATTGCAGACTTCGGATCCAAACTTATATGCTGCAGGAGATAACATTATTATTAAAAATTTTATTACATCAAAAGAAGATTATATGCCGGTGGCTTCGATTGCACATTCTTTTGGTCATATAGCCGGTGCAAATGCAGCCGGCTCTAGTCAAATTTACAAACCGGTTATCAAAAATATTGCAGTTGAGTTTCTTGAGCTTGCCTACTCTCAGGCGGGATTAACACTCGACGAAGCTGTTAATTATTTTCCGCAGGCAGTCTCCGCAACAGCTCTTGCCTTAAATAAAGCCCAAGTTATGCCGAATAGCTCGAAAACTTTCGGAAAATTAATCTACGATAAATCTTCAGGATATATTTTAGGTGCTTCGTTTATCGGAAAGAATGAGGTTACCGGATATGCGGATATTGTTTCATCACTGATACAAAACAGAGTTAAAGCGTTTTCACTAGACGATTTATATTTTAATTATACACCTCCGCTTTCACCTTTCGTTAATCTGTTGTCAATTCTGGGTCGAAAAATTAGAAGGAATAATTGATGAAAAACCTTACGATTATTGATTCACCTTTAATCCGAAGAGATATGACATATTTGAGAGACAAAGAAACTAAAGAATACCAGTTTCGACTGGCTCTCCGCAGAATTGCTTATTGTCTCGCTATAGAAATTGGGAAAGAGTTCCAATTATCGGAAAGGGAAGTAGTAACGCCGCTAGAAACAACTACCGGACATAGACTCAAACAGCAAATTGTACTCGTTCCCGTACTCCGTGCCGGATTGAGTCTTGTAAATTCTTTTATTGAAATGATTCCTGAGGCTAAGGTAGGGCATATCGGAATTCAACGTGATGAACAGACTCTCCAACCCGTGGATTATTATTATAAAACTCCCAAAAATCTCGATGTATCGAAAGTAATTATACTTGATCCAATGCTAGCTACAGGGGGAAGCGCTTCTGCCGCTGCAGCTTTTTTAAAGAAGCGCGGTGCAAATGATATTATTATGGCATGCCTTATTGCAGCTCCCGAAGGTGTCAGGAAACTGCAGAACGATCATCCCGAAATTCCTGTATTTACTGCACAACTCGACAGACAATTAAATGAAAACGGATATATCCTGCCCGGACTTGGAGATGCAGGTGACAGAACATTTGGTACGTTGTAAACTAATAGTTTTCTTCTTCGTACATCTCACAGTTAATGCACAGCAAATCCCTGTTGAATATATTGATTCATTGATGATACGTGGAACCGGATTGATTATTACACAACAGTACGACAGCGCATTTTCAATATTTAAAAGTATTGATGAAAAGTATGAAGATAATCCGATTGGCAAGATATACCTCGCCGGAACTTTGATAACCCAGGCATTTGAAGAGGGTACAGAATTTAAAACGGAAATTATCGATTCATTGCTGAATGATGCCATCTATGAAAGTGAAATACTTCTTGATACCGATGATGAGAACATATGGAATTTGTACTATGCAGGTCTGGCTAAGGGTTTTAAGGCTTATTACAAGGCGCTTAACGAAAACTTTATTGATGCATTTATCGAAGGATTTACAGCCCTGTCGCTTTTCAGCCAATGTCTCGAAATAAATAATAATTTTGCTGAAGCCCAGGTTGCAGTGGGAACATACCTGTATTGGCGCTCGGAAAAATCAGAATTTTTAAGCTGGCTTCCTTTCGTAAGAGATGACATGGATAAGAGTATTAAAATGCTTGCTGATGCTTTTCACAGGGCTCGTTATAATAATTTAATAGCTGCATACTCTTTATTCTGGATTTATATTAGTAAGGAGGACTATAAATCGGCTTCAGGAGTATGTGAAAAAATTCTGGAGTTATATCCAGCGAGCCGTCTATTCAGACATATTTATGCAAAGTCCTTAAAATTGTATAAAGTCGATTCTGCTGTTAACCACTTGATTAAACTTAGAGACGAATACGAAAAGGCAGGGCTGAGAAACCGTAAAATCCAGATTATGCTTGAGTTAGCTGAACTCTACTTTACGAATAAAAATTATAAATCTGCAATTGAAAACTGTGACGGAATTCTGAATTTAACAATCAATGATAAAACCCAGCAAGATCGATTCAGGAAGGCAGGAGACCTGAAAAACAAGGCACTCCGATTTATCTCGAATAATTGAATTTTCTCATTAAATTTAGTATTAAAATAAATAAATAATTTTAGAATCTACGACTATGGAAGTAACAGAGCAGAAATATCAGGATTTGCTCGCTCAGTTGATTAACAGTTGTAAAGTTAATCTCCCGAAAGTTAACCAGACATTGATTGAAAAAGCATTCAATTTAAGTTTTGAAGCGCATAAAAATGATATCCGCGCTTCGGGAGATCCTTATTTTCTTCACCCGCTTGCTGTTGCAAACATTGTAGCCTCGGAGATTCCTCTCGATGATATATCTGTTATTTCGGCTTTGCTTCATGACGTAGTGGAAGATACTGAATTCGATCTTGAATTTATTTCCAAGGAATTCAGTGACGAAGTAGCAGAAATCGTTAATGGAGTAACAAAAATAAGTGGTGTTTTTTCAGGACATGAAATCACTCAGGCTGAAAATTACAGAAAATTACTCCTCTCAATGGTAAAAGATGTTCGGGTAATACTGGTTAAATTTGCTGACAGACTGCATAACATGAGAACCTTGGAATATGTACCTCCGGAAAAACAGAGGAGAATTTCACTGGAAACGCTTGAAATATATGCTCCCTTCGCAAACAGGTTCGGTCTTGGAAGAGTAAAATGGGAATTGGAGGATCTTTCTTTCAAATATTTAAATAGGGAAGCCTACGAAGAAATTGCAAAAAAAATTAAGAATAAACGAAAAGAAAGAGAAGCATTCATAAATAAATTTATTGCCCCTGTTATCAGCAAACTTAAGGAGCATGATATAGATTTTGAGATAGGTGGCAGACCTAAGCATATATACAGTATTTATAAAAAAATGGTGAAGCAAAATCTCAGCTTTGAACAAATATTTGATCTGCTTGCTGTCAGGATTATACTCGAAAGTAATGATCCGAATGAGTGCTTTTATGTTTTGGGAGTAATAAATCAACTATACAAGCCAATTTCAGACAGATTCAAAGATTACATTTCCATTCCTAAAAAAAATAATTATCAGTCCATTCATAATACCGTAATTGGACAGGAAGGAAAATTAGTAGAAGTACAAATCCGAACAAGAAAAATGCATGAAATTGCGGAGAAAGGTGTGGCAGCTCACTGGAAGTATAAGGAAAATCTTCTTCATTCTGATACTGAACTTGAGGAATGGGTTAATTGGATCCGCGATATTTTTGAAAATGCATCTCACAACGAAGCGACAAAAGAAATTTTGGCTAGTTTTAAGTTGAATTTGTATCAGGATGAAATTTATGTTTTTACACCAAAGGGAGACCTTAAACGTCTTCCTATATATTCAACTCCGGTTGACTTTGCGTTTGAAATACACAGTAATGTCGGATATCACTGTATCGGAGCAAAAGTAAACGGTAAAATTGTACCTCTGGATACTGAACTGCATAGCGGCGATCAGGTAGATATAATCACATCGAAAAATCAGCACCCGAACAGAAGCTGGATGCAATTTGTACAAACTCACAAAGCAAAGTCAAATATCCGTAAATATCTGAACCGGGAGGAGGAGAAAGTTGTAGAATTAGGCGAGGAAGTCTGGGAGAAAAAATTAAAGAAATTAAAGCAGTCCTTTCCAAAAGATGAACTTAATAAACTTGCGAGAAAACTAAAATACGACAGCCCAAAACACTTCTTTGCAGCAATTGCTAAAAATCAGGTCGATCTGGATTCAATACTTAATCCTGTGGAGCAAAAAGAAGAACAGCCTGCTCCCGAACTTGAGTACGAATCATTTGCAACCCTCGCAAGAACAACGACGGGAAACATTATTTTTCAGGGAGAGCATAAAGGTTTTGAATATTCATTTGCCAAATGCTGCAGTCCGATTCCGGGCGATCCCATAGTTGGCTATATAACAATCGGGGAAGGTATAAAGATTCATCGTAAGGATTGTAAAAATCTGATAAACATGCTGAAACACGGGGAGCATAAACTTGTGCCCGTAAACTGGCCTAATTCTAATGGATCACAGTTTGTGGCAGGCATAAAAATCCGCGGGGAGGATAGTCCGGGTGCACTTAACGAGATTTCAAATTCAATAACTCATTACCAGAACACGAATATAAAATCAGTTAATATAAATACTTCCGATTCGATGTTCGATGGAACTGTTGCAGTTTATGTAAAAGATATTGAACATTTAAACAGGTTAATCGAGCGGTTGAAAAAATTGCAGGGAATATTCTCGGTCAGCCGATTTGACGTAAATAATTGAATTTCATTTGGAAAAGAAAAGAATACTGGGTTTAGACTACGGTAAAAAAAGGATAGGGATCGCTGTAACAGATCCTCTGAGGATATTTGCATACCCGCTGGAAACTTTAAGTAATGATTCCAATTTCTGGAGTAATTTTGATAAAATAATTAATCAGTTTGATATTGAAAAAATTGTTGTCGGCTACCCGGTAAAGGAGGATGGTTCAAAAACTGATGTTACGGGAGCAGTCGAAAAATTTGCAGGTGAATTAAATAAGAAATATAAGTACGAGATTGTTTACGTGGACGAAAGGTACTCATCTGCAATAGCTAAGGAGAGAGTTATTAGCAGTGTAGTATCTAAAAAGAAAAGACGTAATAAGGGATTGCTCGATAAAAATGCAGCCGCAGTAATTCTTGAAGACTATCTGAAAACAACAAATTAAAGCATTATTTATATATTTTATTTAATTGACATTTATACCCTATTAAATTATTTTCAAAAAAGATTTTTAATCAAATTTGGGAGCACATTTTATGACACTAGATGCACTCGGAATGATTGAAACCAAAGGATTGGTTGGTTCGATTGAAGCCGCTGATGCTATGGTTAAAGCTGCAAAGGTTGAGCTTATCGGCAAAGAGACAATCGGCGGTGGTTATGTTACTGTAATGGTCCGTGGTGATGTCGGTGCAGTTAAAGCTGCCACAGATGCCGGCGCAGCAGCTGCACAGAGAGTGGGTGAATTGGTTTCGGTTCATGTAATTCCGCGTCCTCATTCAGATGTAGAACTTATTCTTCCCCAAAAAGCAAAATAGTTTGAATGATGCAACTCGCTTTGGGTTTAATAGAAACGAAAGGATTAATAGGTGCTATTGAAGCTGCCGATGCCATGGCAAAGGCAGCAAATGTAAGGATAATAAATAAAGAGAAAAGCACGGCTGCCTTGGTAACTATTAAAATTGAAGGTGAAGTAGCAGCAGTTAAATCTGCCGTTGAAGCCGGTGCCGCGGCTGCTCAGCGGGTTGGACAATTACTCAGCGCACATGTAATCCCACGTCCTCATTCAGAAATTGATTTCATTGTTGAAGGTAAAGAAAGAATCTTGTCACCTTCTCCGGGTGAAACCGGGATGGTTAAAAAAGCTGATAAACCCTCAAAGAGGAGTGCTAAAAAAGCTGAAGTAAAGCAGGCGGCGGCAGAAGAATTTAAAGAGATAGTTGAGGAAAATTCATTTCCGGAGCCTGTAAAGGAGGATATCAAAGAGGAGATATTTCAGGAAGAAGATGTAATTGATACAGCAACATTAGAATCCGGACAAATACCAACAGAAACTCCAGCAACCAAATCACACCTCGAAATTCTTCGCGAACAGGCAAAACAGGAATTATCCGGCGAGAGCGGGGAAGAATCTGACCAAGAAGCCGTTACTAACCTGCCGGAATTATCTGAGCTTGAAAAATTGAATGTACATGAATTAAGAAAACTCGCAAGAAGTTTAAAATCGTTCCCGATAAAGGGAAGGGATATCTCGAAAGCGAACAGACAAACTTTGCTTGATTACTTCAAAGAAATATAATTGTATACTCATTAAGATCATTCCTGTATCAACGTCAGTATTATTTCATTTTATGGTTATGACCCTTTTTATATATTTATGACATGAAATCTAAGATTGTAACAATATCGTCTATTGCAATATTCTCGATTGTATTATGGGTATTTATTTCATTCTCGGCAGATTATTCGGCTACGATAAAAATCCCTGTAAAGTTTCATAATATACCTGAAGGGTACGCATTAAAAAATATTTCAGCCGAAGATATAAGTCTGAGCTTAAAAGGCGAAGGCTGGCAACTTGCTCAGTTAACTTTCGGTACTTCTCATTATCTCGACATAGTGATAGATGAAACAGCAATTTCCGACGAAGTGGGAGTACGTAATTCGCTGGAGCAAAGTTCCTGGCTGCCGTCAAGTCTGCAATTAATGATGATTGAGCCTGAACAAATTAATTACTCTCTCGAAAGAATTAATTATAAGAACGTAAAAATTTCAGAACGTATTAAGCTTAATTTTAAACCGGGATACGGACTTGTTTCTGATATAACAATCGAGCCGGACACTATTATGATCTCCGGTCCAAAATCCGTAATTCAGAATATAGATACTGTATATACAGAAAAAGTAACAGTAAATTCACTTGATGCCGAGTATTCACAGGAGATTACTCTTGCAGAGATCGAAAATGTAACATTTCCATTCAAGCAGGTATTTGTAAAATTTGATGTCCAGAAAATTGTAGATAAGACTTTCGAGAATGTATTCGTAGAAAGGCGTGGTGTTCCTCCTTCCAGGGATTTATCACTATTTCCCGAAAGAGTAGATGTAATCCTCAGAGGCGGAATTAAAATGCTGGGCAGATTGGATAATAGTTCTGTTAAGTTGTTCGTTAATTTCAGCCAGGCAATTGAAGATACACTGGGTTTCTTAGAACCCCAGATTAAAATACCATTATTTACAAGTCTGATTGACATCAGACCCAAAAGACTTGATTACATCATTAAACAATACTGATTATGTTCATAACTTTTGAAGGACTTGATTTCTGCGGCAAATCCACGCAGGTAAAATTATTAGCCGATTACCTGAGAGGCAAAGGACAGAATGTGGAATTGATTCGTGAACCGGGAGGTACTTTTATTTCCGAGAAGGTAAGAAGAATATTACTGGACCGTGAAAACCATGATATGACAATTGAAACGGAACTTTTATTGTTCTCCGCCAGCCGCTCTCAACTTGTCAGGGAAATCATAATTCCACTTCTAAAAAAAAACTACTATGTAATTTCCGACAGGTTCCATGACTCATCTATTGCATATCAGGGATACGGAAGAGGAATCGACATACATAAAGTGAAAGAGATTCAGAGCTTCGCAATAGATGCTGCTAACCCTGATATTACATTTTTCATCGACATACCTCTAGATGAAGTGAAACGCAGGAGAAACAAATTTGAACCGGAATCATGGGATAGAATTGAAATATCGGTAGATGATTTTTATAAAAAAGTAAGGGATGGGTATCTTGAACTTGCAGAAGCTGAAAACAGATTTCGTATTATCAATGGTCTGAATTCAATTGAACAAATTCATGATCAGATTGTAAAAGAAATTGAAAATCTCTGATTTAAACAGGAAATGAAATGAAATACAAATATAGATATTTGCTCGCTTTACCTGTATTGCTGTTTGTGACCGGATTTATTAGAGGCGATGAGGATATATTTTTTAAAATATCAAAAAGTATAGATCTCTTCGGAAGAGTATACAAAGAGGTTGCTCTTAATTATGTAGATAATATTGATCCTGAAGAGTTTATGCTGAGCGGTATAAAAGGTATGCTCACGACCCTTGATCCATATACAAATTTTATCGATGAAACGCAGAAGAAAGATCTTGATTTCATGACAAAAGGAAAATATGGCGGCATCGGTGCCAGTGTCGGATTAAGAAACAACAGGGTTACCATTATTGACTTGATTGAAGGTTATTCTGCACAAAGACAGGGAATAAGGATTGGAGATATAATTAAAGAAATTAATGGAGTCTCGATTACCAGAGAGAATTATGATTTGATCGGTGAATATTTACAGGGAGAACCAGGGGAAATTGTGAAGATGGTGATTGAACGAGAAGGAGATAACGAGAACCTGATCTTTAACATGCCTCTCGAGGAAGTTCAGGTTAAAAATATTACCTATTACGGATTTTTTCCTGCAGCTTCGAATAATGCTTATCTTAAGTTGAGCAGCTTTTCAAGATCTGCCGGGGATGAAATAAGACGAGCCATTGGTGAATTATCTAAACAAAAAAAAATCGAAGCGATTGTGCTGGATTTACGGGGTAATCCGGGTGGGCTTCTTGATCAGGCAATAGATGTCGCGGAGAAATTTCTTAAAAAAGACCAGCTGATAGTTTCCGTTATCGGCAGAGATACTACGAAAATCACGAAGTATTTTGCAAAGGAAGAGCCGGTAGCATCCGATAAAAAGCTGGTAGTACTTGTTAACGAGCAAACAGCTTCAGCTTCTGAAATTGTAGCGGGAGCAATTCAGGATCACGACAGAGGTATAATAATTGGTACGCAGTCATTCGGGAAAGGACTTGTGCAGACACTTGTTCCTATGCCTTACAACTCATCTTTGAAAATTACGACAGCACGGTACTATACGCCCAGTGGAAGATGTATTCAGAAGATAAACTATTCCGATCAGAACAAAGTTATCACGAATAATCCTATTAAATCTGTACACGAGTATCAAACAGATAATAATAGGAAGGTCTACGCTTCAGGCGGTATCGAACCGGATACCGTCGTAACAAATAATTCTTCTTCCCGGCAGGTGGAGCAGTTATTGGCACGGGGAATGTTCTTCAGATTTGCTACAAGTTTTTTTAATAATAATTCTGATATGAGTCTGGATACTTTTACGAAGGATGAATACCTTATTGAATTTATAAGTTACCTTCGTACGCAGGAATATAGTTACTCGATGAAGTCCGAAAAATTACTTCAGGAGTTAAAAGAACTGGTAGAAAAAGAAGGTTACGGCGTTGATGTGAAAACCGATGTTGAAAATTTAATTTCAAAGCTGAATGATCTTAAAATAGATGAATTAGAACTTTACAGAGATGATGTTGTCTCGAATATCAGAAAAGAGCTGGTTGCAAGAATAAAAGGCAGGGATGCCAGAATTCTTGAATCACTAACGCACGATAAACAAATTGAACTGGCGTTGAAAATTCTTGGTGAAGAGAAGACTTATATAAATTTACTTGCACTGGCATACAGTGATAATTGAACTGTTAGTTCTTATTCTCGGGGGTTTTACTGCCGGAATTCTTTCAGGAATGATTGGAATAGGAGGCGGATTGGTATTCGTCCCTCTGTTGTTATTCTTATATAATCCGGATCCTGGAATTTCTTCTAATACAATTTTGATGATAATTTCCACCTCACTGTTCGCCGGAAGTTTTGCTTCTTCAAGCTCTGCTTTTAGTCATCTGCTGCATAAAAACATTGATCTTAAAAAAGCATTACTATTAAGTGTTAGCAGCGGCTTAAGTGCTTTTACAGTACCGATTTTTATATCTGATTTCAACATGAATTTTGTGGAATTCTTATTAGCTGTAATTCTTTTCGTTGTTGCAATACTGCTTTTTTTCGATTCGAAAATCGATAGTAATTTCAGATTCAGATTAAATGATAAACTACTTATCCTCTGGGGATTGATAATAGGATTTATATCCGCTGCAGGAGGTATAGGCGGAGGAGTGTTTTATGTGCCCGTACTTTACTACCTATTTGGTCTGGATGTAAAAAAATCGGTAGGTACATCTGTAACAGCAGTTTCAGCTACGATGATCGTTGCGACCATATCGTATTTAATTAATATGAAATATTCAGAGGAAATAATTTATCTTCATGCGGGATTAATTCTCGGTATTACTGCAATTATCGGGGCAGTTATAGGTGCAGGGCTGACGATGAGGATTAATCCATACGTAATAAAAAAGATATTTTCATTATTTTTAATTATTACTGTGATTAAAATTATAACTGCGATTATATGATTTTAAAAACTATCCATAAAGATGCCTCGCTTGATACATGTCCCGAATGCAAGACTGCCGGAGCATTAAGACGGTCTCGTGCGAGGAATTTCCGGGAAAATATAATCAAGAGGTCAAAAATATTCAATATCTACAGGTGTCGTGAATGCGGCTGGCGGGGCGTAAAAACTTCCTTCAGTTTCAGAAAAATTTCTTTAAAAGTTATACTGTTTGATATATTGCTGATATTAATTTCAGCCCTCATTATCAGGTACATTATAATTCGTTTTGTTATGAACTAGTTTCCTGCAAACCTTTCCAAATAATTACAAATACATTAATTTTATTTACTGAAAATATTGATTTTTGACTAGATGAACATTGAGGAGGTATTATGACAACCAAAGAACATCAATCGAAGCATTACGAGTTCAAGGCAGAAGTTAAACAACTGTTAAACATTCTGGTGCACTCGTTATACACGAACAGGGAAATATTCCTTCGTGAGCTGATATCGAACGCATCTGACGCCCTGGATAAATTACGCTTTGAATCTAATCGAGGTACCGAAATAGATGAAAGCGAACTACCTTTGGAAATTGTGATCGAGCTTGACGAAAAATCGAACACAATAACGATTACCGATACGGGAATCGGAATGACTGAAGAGGAGATTATCACGAATATAGGTACAATTGCCAAATCCGGTTCTGCTGAATTCATAAAGCAGCTCAGCGAATCTAAGGCTGAGGCAAATAATATCATCGGTAAATTCGGTGTCGGGTTCTATTCGGTTTTTATGGTTGCCGAAAAAGTTGAACTTAAAACCAGGTCTTATAAAAAAGATTCTGCTTCATACCTTTGGATATCTGATGGACTGGGCAACTATGAGATAAAAGAAATAGAGGAATCGGCTCAGCGAGGGACAAGCATAAAAGTCTTTTTAAAGGACGACTCGAAGGAGTTTACTCAGAAATACAGAGTTGAAGAGATAATAAAGAAACATTCCAATTTTGTATCCTTCCCGATTAAGATTGGTGACAACAGAGTAAACACGGTTGCAGCTATCTGGAGAGAACCGAAATCCTCTGTTAAAAAAGAGCAGTACAACGAATTTTATAAATTCCTGAGTTATGATACCGAGGAACCGCTGGAGGTTATTCACAAATCGGTTGATGCTCCAATCCAGTTTAACTGTCTTCTGTTCATCCCTTCGAAAAATATTGATATTTTCGGTTTTAACCGTGAGGATTATGGTCTCGATTTATATGTTCGCAGAGTATTAATCCAGCACAAAAACAAAGATTTGCTGCCAGAGTACCTGAGCTTTGTGAAGGGTGTTGTGGACTCGGAGGATTTACCTCTGAACATTTCAAGAGAAACACTTCAGGAAAATTTAATCTTTACAAAGATTTCCAACAGCGTTACTTCGCAAGTACTGAATACACTCGAAAAAATTTCGAAAGAGGATAAAGAGAAATACAATATTTTCTGGGAACAACACGGGAAGATATTTAAAGTTGGTTACGGTGACTACGCTAACAGAGAAAAGTATATGGAACTGCTTAGATTTGATTCGTCCAATAATTTTAAGAATAAAGAGCTGACATCACTGTCTGAGTATGTAAGCCGTATGAAGCCTGATCAAAAAGAAATATATTATCTTTTCGGTGCCAGCAGGGAAGCGTTGGCGATGGATCCTCATCTCGAGATATTCAGGAGGAAAGGTATTGAGGTTTTATATCTTACCGATCCCGCAGATGAGTTTATCATGAGTTCTTTGTTCAAGTATAAGGATTATGATCTGAAATCGGTTGATCAGGCGGATTTAAACAAACTGGATAATCTGAATGATGTTGAACAATCTGAGAAAAAAGTTGAAGATCTTTCGAAAGATGATGAGTTGCAGTTAACAAGCCTTCTTTCTAAAATGAAAGAATATCTTGGCGATAAAGTTACCGAAGTTAAGGTATCAGGCAGACTTCAGGACAGCCCGGCATGCCTGGTTAACACCGATAACACTATGTCGTCGTCGATGCAAAAAATTATGAGTATTGTGAACAAGGACACGGCAGTTCCCAAAAAAATATTGGAAATTAACCGGGATCATTCGCTGGTGCGTAATATGCTGAAGGTCTTCAAATCGAACCCGAACGATGAATTTATTAAAGATGCTACAGACCAGCTCTACGAATCTTCCCTACTTCTTGAAGGCTATCTTTCCGATCCTCATAAGCTGGTTGCCAGAATTAATAAGCTGCTCACAGAATCGAGTGAATGGTATTCAAAACTAAAAAATATTTAAAAAAATACTTTTAAAGCGATAGGTGTAAAAACCTATCGCTGATTCATTGCAACTGTTCGGATTAGGTGATCTGCCGAATCAAATTCTTTAAGATAATAAACGCTGAGTCGGTTTCTGTGTTTTACAAACCAGCTCAATGCTATTTTCAATCTTTCGAGATCCTTGCTGCTCAGCTCCCTGAATAAATGCTGTGTGCCAGCATAAAAATCAATAACTGCCTGTTCGAAAATCTGTGCGTGTTCAAGTATATAGTTCCGGATAAAAACTTTTCCTTCAACCAGTAATATATAATCATCGTTTCGTGCACCTTTAATTTTAACAAGTACACATGCATTATTAACAGGGGAGGATAGTATGAGTGTCTTATGAAGCTGATTTAGTATAAGGTTAATAGTATCTCTGATAACGGCTGCTTCTTCATATTTTTTTTGTCCGGCAAGGTTTTTCATTTTAAGTAGCAACCTGTCGACAGCATGCTGATTTTTCCCCTCCAGAAAATCATATACACTTCGAAGCTCTTCTTCATATTGTTCAATAGAATTTGTTATACAGGGAGCCAGGCATCTTTCAATATCGCTCAGGTAACATTTTAAACCTTTAGCCAGTTCTTTATCCGTGCATTCTCTCAGCATGAAAGTCCGATTAACGATATCGACCATCGATCTTGCGGTATCACTGCTGTTATACGGACCGAAGTAATCATTCCCGTCAAAATCAAATTTGGATGTAACTTTAGGTATGTTGTACTTGATCTCCTTATTAAAACAAATAAAATAATTCTGAGAATATTTTTTAAGCTGCGAATTGAAGCAGGGTTTGTGCAGTTTTACCAGTTCCGCTTCAAGTATTAGTGCAGTCAATTCTGTATTTGTTTCAATGTGCTCGAGCCTTACAGCCCTCTGGGTTATCTTCCTGGATTTTCGGACCGCTGTACTCGAAAAATGATTTGATACACGTTTCGGGAGAGATTTAGCTTTCCCGATATATATTACATTACCTTCGCGATCTTTGAATAAATAAACCCCAGGTCCCTCTCCGATTTCTGAGAAGTCGTTAAGCAGACTTTTTTTTACTAATCTGAAACTTTTTCTTTCGGGTATTGATGCCTGGAATTTTATCGTTTCATCGAGAGTTTCGATATTGTGTTCACTATACAACTCATCAAACATTCTGATCAATACTTTCGCAGTTGCCCTGGCATCCTCAGCCGCACGGTGAGCCTTCTTAATTCTTATATTAAAATATTTGATCAGACTTCCCAACGATTTGCTCTTCAATCCGGGGTATAATTTTCTTGCAAGCTTTAACGTACACATCGTTTCATTGCCGGGCAATTCATAACCTGCAATTTGAAGTTCCTTCTTCAAAAATGAATAATCGAAACTCAGGTTATGCGCAACAAGAACACTATTCCCTATAAAAGAAATAATTTCAGGGAGTTTTTCTTCAAATAAAGGAGCGTTATCAACATCTTCCTGACTTATGCCGGTTAACCGGGTTATGAAAAAAGGCAATTCAGTTAACGGATTGAAAAGTGTCGAGTACTGGTCAACGATTTTGCTGTTCTTGACTTTAACAATTCCAATTTCAATTACACGGCTGTTTTGTGGCGATGTGCCGGTGGTTTCAAAGTCGAAAACTGCAAATTCGCTCTTTTTAATTAATTTATCTGAATTTTTATATCCGGACAATGTTTACTTTTTTTTCTTCCGAATATAACCATCTTCCCTTAAAATAATAATTAGGAATATTTATTTTGAATTTATATTTACTGACAATAGAGCGGTTTTATATTGGAGTCATTTTGAATATATTTACTTTATAATTATCTGAGTATTATGAATATAAATATATTGTTTATAGGCGATATCGTCGGTAAACCCGGCATGGAAATGACACAGACGTGGCTGAGCAGCCTGCAGAAAAAGTTTAAAGCCGACATTACTATTATCAACGGTGAGAATGCCAATGATGGGAAAGGTTTTACCCAGAAAGAAGGCAGCATATTATTTAACATGGGAGTTGATGTGGTTACAGGCGGTAATCATACCTGGGATAAGCATCAGTCGCAGGAATACCTTAAAAGCGAACCCCGATCATTGCGACCGTTGAATTATCCTAAGGGAACTTACGGAAACGGGTATTACATTACCGATACTAAAAAGGGTAAAGTGGGTGTTTTAAATCTGCAGGGCAGATCGTTCATGGCTGCTATCGATTGTCCTTTCAGGACAGCGGAATGGGCTGTAGGTAGGATTCAGCAGGAAACAAAGGTAATCTTTGTGGATTTTCATGCGGAAGCAACAGCTGAAAAAATGGCACTTGCTAACTTTCTGGACGGTAAAATAAGTGTTCTTGCAGGAACGCACACCCACGTACAGACGAGTGATGAAAGAATACTTGCCAATGGAACGGCTTATATTACGGATGTGGGTATGACCGGACCATACGACTCGGTTATCGGCATGAAAACAGATGCAGCCATCAACAGATTTTTGTATCAGACACCTCAGAAATATCAGACTGCACTGGATAATGTACATCTTTGCGGTTTATCCGTTGTTGTTGATTCCGAAACCGGCAAAGCAATAGAAATAGAAAGAATTTTACTGCCTGAATTTGATCGTAAGGTCGAAATTAGAAATGAATAATTTCCCTTTGCCACGTCTGGATAAGGATTCGAAGCTTTATGAAATTCTCTTGAACTACTGCAGGCTGAAGAGCGGTGAGAAGTGGGAAGATCCCGAAGGATTACATTCCGTTGGATGTATTGATTGCACCGATGAGGATCAAATAAAAAATTTTATTGGCAAAAAAAAATTTACGCTTGCTGTTCACGATCCTCCGTATAATTTGATTGCATTCAAAAAAATGAATGTTGATGAGTTTATTTTATGGTGCAGCAAATGGATTAAAAATACTGAGAAAATTCTCACGAAAAATTCTTCGCTGTATGTCTGGCTCGGAGCTGATTATAAAAAACATTTTCAGCCTTTCGCTGAATTTATCATAATGATAAAGGGGACGGGTTTTAAATCTCAAAATATGATTACAATGCGGAATCAACGAGGCTACGGTACACAGAAAAACTGGATGAGTGTCAGACAGGAATTATTATTTTATTCGAAAGGTGAACCGGTATTTAATTCGGCAAATGTGTATACTGATATTCCCAAAATATTGCGGGGCTACTATAAAGAAGTTAACGGTAAAATAACCGAAAATTTTGAAAGAAGCCATTCGGATAAAATACGCGCAGGCAATGTATGGGTGGATATTCAGCAGGTATTTCACTTAAAGGAGGAAAACGTTAACGGGTGTTTCGCCCAAAAGCCTCTTCAGGCGATTGAAAGAATAATCAAAGTATCCAGTGCAATTGATGATAGAGTTGTTGATTTCTTCTCGCATTCCGGTACGACGCTTCTTGCTGCTGAACGAACAGGGAGAAAGTGCAGTACCATTGATATCGATCCGGTTTTCTGTGAAATATCTATTCGCCGTCTGGAACATTTCCGGGAAACAGGACTTTTGGGCTGGCAGAATTCCAATCCTTTTGCAAAGGAAATACTCAATGATAAAAAGCTGATTGAACTTTTAAGAAAAGAGTATAATATGTCATATAAATTAAATTGAGGAAATATTGAATGGCAATGATTGACGGCAAAGCGGTTGCAGCGGAAATAAGAAGTGAGCTTAAAGAAAATATTGACAAGTTAAAATCAATCTCAAATAAAATACCTGGACTTGTTACTATTATCGTGGGTGAAAATCCTGCCTCGAAAGTCTATGTTAATATGAAGAGCAAGGCTTGTACCGAAGTTGGGATGAAATCAAAAATAGAAGAACTTAGCGCGGATATCTCGGAAGAAGAGTTGCTGAGTATTGTTAAAAGTTATAATAATAATCCTGAATATCATGGTATTCTTGTGCAACTTCCTCTCCCTTCCCACATCAGTGAAGATAAAGTTATAGAAACAATTGCTGTTGAGAAAGATGTAGACGGATTTCATCCGATTAATACGGGGAACTTAATGATCGGGAAGGATTCTCTATTACCTTGTACGCCTAACGGTGTAGTGGAGTTATTGAAAAGATATAAAATTGAAACCAGTGGGAAGCATGTTGTGGTAGTCGGCAGAAGCAACATAGTAGGCAAACCTGTGGCGAACATGCTCGTGCAGAAGAAAGAGGGAGCGAATGCAATAGTTACAATTTGTCACAGTGCTTCCGATATAACGCAATACACAAAACAAGCTGACATACTGATTGCTGCAATGGGTCGTCCGGGTTTCATTACTGCTGAAATGGTTAAAGAAGGGGTTGTTGTTATAGATGTTGGTGTAAACAGGGTAGATGATTCCGGAGCAAAGAAAGGCTATAGGATAGTGGGTGATGTGGATTATGATACTGTTTCAGCAAAGGCTTCTTATATCACACCGGTTCCGGGTGGTGTTGGTCCTATGACGATTGCAATGCTTCTGGTTAATACTTACAAGGCTTTTCAAAAAATTGAAAACATTAATTAAAAGGTAAGCTAATGGCTTCTTCAATAATTGACAGGATTGTCTCACAGGTATTTACGGAGAAAGCTTTAAAGGATTTTTACTGTGTGGGCGATACGTGCCAGGGCTGGGAAAGAAACGTTATTGATCAGCCGGAAACAGTTAAAAAGATAATTGAAAATGGTGCTGATAGAATTGCTGCCGGGATTGGTGTAGGCGGGCATATTGAAGATGTTGGGATAGCAAGAATGATCGATCATACTTTATTAAAGGCAGAAGCCACGGAAGATGAAATGATCAAATTATGCGATGAGGCTAAAATATATGAGTTCGCTTCGGTTTGTGTAAATCCGTGTTATGTTAAACTATGTTCCCAGCAACTTAAAGGCAGCAAGGTTAAAGTATGCACTGTAATCGGTTTCCCGCTGGGAGCAACAACAACTGAAATAAAGAGAAAGGAAGCTGAGCAGGCGATTGAAAACGGGGCTCAGGAAGTCGACATGGTTATAAATATCGGTATGCTTAAACAGGGTAAATACGACTATGTGTTTACTGACATTAATCAGGTAGCTCTGGCGGCGAAAAGAAACAGAGCAATATTAAAGGTAATTATTGAAACGGCACTGCTTACTGATGAAGAAAAAGTAAAAGCCTGTGTTATAAGCAAGGAAGCCAAAGCCGATTTTGTGAAAACCTCCACGGGGTTCAGCAAAGGCGGTGCAACCGCAAGTGATGTTGCTCTGATGAAATACGTCGTAGGAAGTTCTGTCGGCGTTAAAGCCTCCGGCGGTATAAGATCACGTGAAGATGCGCAGGCAATGATTGAAAGCGGAGCTGACAGGATAGGTGCCAGTGCGAGCGTAAAAATAGTAGCCGGCAATGATACGGGAGAACGTGGTTACTAGTGGTACTCGATTTAATCGTAAAAGATACAGGAGACGGGTATACCGCTGAAATTCCCTCGATAAACGGATGTGAGAGTTGGGCACATGAAGAGGAGACAGCCATAAATAATGTCGTTGAACTGCTCCGCTACTATTTAAACCTTCCGGGGGATCTTAAAATTATAATTGATAAAGCCCGGGGAACAAGTAAAAAGCAAATCTTTAAACTAGTGTTCGATAAGTAATTGCGTCAATTTAAAACTGAAAAAAGACTTAATAAAATTTCTAAAGTAATAAAAGCCAGGCAGCATGCCCTGGCAGTAGTAATTGAGAATATTCATGATCCTCATAACGTGAGCGCTATATACCGTACTTGTGATGCAGTCGGTGTCCCGAATGTAAGTTTACTTTATACATTAGAGGAATTCCCGAAAATCAGTAAAGTCTCTTCCGCTTCGGCAATGAAATGGGTGAAGAGCAAAAAGTTTAATAGTGTTGATAAATGCTATTCCACATTAAAGGAAGAAGGATTCAGTATTTATGCAACCCTGCTCGATGAGTCAGCAGTAAGTATATATGATATCGACATGACCGGGAAAATAGCTTTCGTATTCGGGAATGAGCATAGAGGGGTCTCTGAAGACGCAGCTGAAAAAGCCGATAAGAAGATTTATATACCGATGAGAGGAATGATCCAGAGTTTAAATGTTTCCGTTGCGACTGCTGTAACTCTTTTCGAAGCACAGAGGCAAAGAGCTCTTAAAGGCATGTATGATTTTTCGGAACTGTCTGACGATGAGATTGAAAACTTTATAAATGATTGGTGTGATAAATGAATTACAAGGTAGAGAATGTTAAAAGCATTAAGGGGGAACTGTCGCTTCCCGGTGACAAGTCAATATCACACCGTTCCGTAATGTTTTCCTGCCTTGCCGGAGGGGAATCTACTATTCAAAACTGTCTAATGTCGGAGGATCTGATTTCGACTATGAGCTGTTTTCGTGCGCTGGGTTGCAGAATTGATGAGAAGGACGAGTTGGTTATTATTAACGGAGCCGGTTTTAACGGTTTCAAAAAACCGGTTAAAGATCTTCACTGTGGTAATTCAGGGACAACGGCTCGTTTAATAACCGGGATACTTGCAGCACAAAGTTTCAGTTCAAAACTAATTGGCGATGAATCACTTTCACAGAGACCCATGAGGCGGGTTGTTGATCCGTTATTATCGATGGGTGCTGACATACAAATATCATCAAACGGTACATTGCCAATACATATTAATCCGGTAAAGTCTCTTATTGCTGTTAAACATGAATTAAAAGTTGCCAGCGCGCAGGTTAAAAGCGCAATACTTCTGGCAGGTCTCCATCTCGATGAAACTACAGTAGTTGTCGAGAAATTCAATACTCGCAATCATACTGAAACAATGCTTAAGTTACCCGTGAAAAAAGAAAACGGCGCGAGCATTATCTCTGTATCGAAATCATATTATCCTGAAAAAAATCAGTATTATATTCCTTCTGACATATCATCTGCCGCATTCTTTATGGTATTGGGATTGATATCTGAGAATTCCGAAATCAGGATTAAAAGCGTATTGCTGAATGAATCCCGGACTGGAGTTATTGAGGTTCTGAAAAGTATGGGTGGAAATATATCTTTTGAAAATATCAGGGAGACTTCAGGAGAAAAGTTCGGCGATATTGTTGTGAGAAGCAGTTATCTACGTAATGTTGTGATAAATAAGGAATTAATCCCAAATATTATTGATGAAATTCCGATTCTTTCAGTTGCCGGAATTTTTGCGGAAGGAAACTTTAAAATTGAAAATGCAGAAGAATTGAGGTACAAAGAATCGGATAGGATAAAATCACTTTGTGATAATTACAAATTACTGGGTTATAAAGTTAATGAATTCGCTGATGGATTTGAATTATCAGGTGATCCGACAAAAACCAGTGTCGTTATTGATTCAAAAGGCGATCACCGTATCGCAATGACTTTTGCTGTATTGGGAAGTCAAATTAGTGCCGGTATGCAAATCAGGAATTTTGAATGTGTGGCTGTTTCGAATCCGGATTTTCTCAATCAGTTGAAAAAACTTGGAAGTTGACGGTTTACAGCTCAATTATCTGATGCTCAAACTTATTTATTGACAACTCATTAATCAGCACTTTTATCAAATCTGCACCATATTTAACCGCGAATGATGTAAAATTAATTACTCTTTCCTGATATTCATTCCCTGGATAAATATTCGCGCTGATTTTATCGATCTGTCTCAACACTGTTTCGTGCTTGCGCTCAACTGCTTTCTCAACTTTTGATTTAAGAACATCAAGAGAATGATTGATTCTTTCCTCGGTTTTTCCGGCTGTTTCCAATAAAGACTGATCGATGGAAAAAATATTCTCTTTTAGTTTTTCAATCGCATATTGTATTTCATTTTTTATTTCTGAAAACAGTTTGTCAACATTTTCGTCAGAAATACTGGATAATACTTCTGTTTTTATTCTATCATTTTCCCCCAATAAATCTATCAGGTTAAGTTCGAACCTTTCGATTAAGCCGGAGATATTTTTTTCGAGTATTGTCGCTGAGGCTCTCGGATAAATATATGGTTGCGGTATATCGAAGTAGCTATAGTTCGGAATAACCTGAGCAAAATAAGCGATCTCACTGGGTCCTCCGATATAAAAAGCTGTCGGTAATAAATAATCCTGACAAATCGGTCTTAGCAGAACATTAGGGCTGAAATCCTGAGGTGCTTCTTCAAGTCTCTTCAGCAGCTCCTCCTGGGTGATTTTTTTTCTTTTATTTTTTAACTTAAAATTTTCTTCTTCAGGTTCGAGTAAATACCTGCCGTCCGGTTCGTGTATGAAAATATTAATAGGTTTTACCTTAACCTGAGCGTGATACAAATCCTCCAGCTCAGCACTTCGTTCTATTACAAAATCGGAATGCTCCCTGAAGTATTCAATTTCTCTTTTAAACACGGGACGCAGTAATTTTTTGATATTATCACTCTGCGGGTTTATGACAACTAATCCGTATTCACCAAAATATTTATTTAGTATCTTCTTAAATGCATTAACAAATGATTTACCTGGCTGGTACGCATCGTCGACGAGATTAACAATTTCCTCTTTGAATTCAGAGTCGCGTAAGCCGTCAAAATATTCTTTTTTCGTAGTAGTAATGTTGTCATTAAACTGTAACTTCCCAATACTGCCACGGTTCAGATCATCTTCCAAACCATCATCGTACACAAAGTTTTTGAGTTCATTTGTTTTATCGAGGATAGTTACTGATTTAACTTCGTGGAAGTCGTGGTCATCACCTTCAAGCCAAAATACAGGTACAAAATTATATGTATCGTATTTTTCCTTTAATTGCCGGCTGAGTTTTATGGCAGTTATAATTTTATAGAAGGTATATAAAGGACCTCCAAAAATGGAAAGCTGCTGTCCGGTAACAACAGTCAGTGTTTTAGGAGATTTGAGCAATTCAATATTTGCTTCGACGAGTTTAGACTTTTTAATATCGCTGTATTGCCCGGAAATAATATCAGCTAAAATAAATCTGTGCAACCGTTCTTTTTGTACAATTTCCGAAAACTTGGATTCATAGTTTTCCGTATCACGGTAGTTTTGATTATAAAAATTTTTAACTTTATCAAAATCGTACAAGTAATCCAGAAACAATCGTCTGAAGCCTGGTAAATCAGAATATTTAATATACATTGGAATGTCCCTTTAGACTATATGAAATATAGTTGCTGATACGTTATGAAAATTCACCGTCAATTAACATATTTGTATTTATATTGCAAAATTAAATTATTATTGATGAAAAATATACTCAATAAACTGATTATTCTGTGGTTCATTTTACCTCAGGCAATAACTTCTCAGCAGATGTTGGAATTTCTTCCATCAGGTCTGCAATTTATGCCATTAAAAGCTAACCATCAAGAAGCCAGACTGGGAGTTCTGTATTTCCCCAGGACCGGTTTTCTAAAGGTCGATATCGGGAATAACGTCGACCTTATCAAATATTACTTCAATGATTCAGCCTCACTTTCTTCCGGTATTGAATTCATGGCGTATGCATTATCAACAAATTATCAGGGGAAGAGGTTGCAAATAGATGCAATAGATGGTTTCTTCGGAGGCAATGCGAATCTACAAATCAAATCTGGAACAGCAATTTATCAGTTGAGACTGAGAGTTATTCATAACAGTGCGCATTTTGTTGACGGTCATTACGATAATATAAACGACAGATGGAAGGATAATATCGGACCAATACCATTTACACAGGATTTCGGAGAAATTACATTTGCACATACATTAAAACTCTCAGAAGCACGGCTCAGGTACTATGCCGGTGTTGCATACGCGACACTCGTTAGACCACATCTCATTAAAAAGTATTCTTTTAATGCAGGTTTTGAAATATCCACCGGTAAAATTACCGGAAAGTTTCTGAATAGAGATACAAATATATTTATAGCTCATCATAACAGGTATGCCGGAATGCCGGATTATAAATTAAGTTATAATAATATGCTGGGTATAAAATTCGGAGGATGGTACGAAAAGGGCATAATATTTTATTTATCTCATTATCACGGTAATGATATATTCAGCGAATACTACGCAAGAAGAATAACAAGAATCGGTGCCGGATTCTTTGTCGATTTTTTATAAAAAATTAAGTCTATTTTACTCTGAAATAATAATTTCCATTTTTCAATTATTCAGTAATTTATAGGACAATGTGTATTGTAAAAGTTTTTTCTAAAAGTCATATCACTTGAAAAATAAATCTAAAATATTGTATGCGATTAAAATCATAACCGCTGCCGGTTTGATTATATTCCTGACTGTTTATGTCGATTACAAGGAAATAATAAGGCTGATTTCAACAGCCGATATTTTTATAATCTTGATGGTGCTGTTACTTACAATTCTTAACCTGTTCCTTCAATTTCAGAAATGGCGTCTTGTTTGTAATCGTCAACTTGGTGTAAATAACAACATGAAAATTCTCAAGTCTCTGTTCGTGGGAATTGGCGCCGGTATATTCACGCCAATGAAATTTGGCGAATACATTTCCAGAGGAATATTATTTGAAGATAAGAGAATGGTGGATGTTGCATTTGCGACTTTTATTGATAAAGGCATTACACTGCTGATTGGTTTCATAATTGGATTAATACTGTTTAACATATTCATGATTGAAAAAGATTACGTTTCGACCGAAGAGATCATCAACTTTTACTTAATAATATTTTTGGTTGCTGCATTGATAATTACTGTCACTATTATCATCCGGGGAAGATTAAAGGAATTAGTTAAATATGTTGTACCCAAAGAACATAGATTAAGAATTAAAGAATATTTTTTTACGTTGAAAAGTATTGAGGGGAATTTTATACCGAAAATTATTGCAATTGCTCTTATTTTTCACTTAACATTCACTTCTCAATTTGCTCTTTTGATTTACTCGTTTACGGGTGTTTTCGACTTTCTGCTTTATTTCTATATAGCTAACCTGATTTTATTCGTAAAGATAGTGATCCCGCCAGTAGCCTTCGGTGAGATAGGTGTACGTGAGGGAGCAGCTGTGTATTTCACACAATCATTCGCCATTGCTCCGGCTATTGGTTTCAGCGCGTCACTAATAATTTTCTTTTTTAATTTTATACTTCCTTCATTCGCGGGACTGTATTTTCTGTCGAAAAGATGATATTAACTTTAATTATATTGCTGCCGGCTTTTTATTACTATGTTTTTATTAACACCATCCGAAAAGGTTTGTTAAAAATTACTGATTCGTGCAATTGTAACTTTATTCCGGTAAAAGTTTCAGTGATTGTTGTTTTCCGGAATGAGAGTGCAATAATCCGTAAGAATGTCCTTAGTCTTAATAATATTAATTATAGTGATAAGTACCTTGAAATAATTTATGTAAATGATGATTCAAGCGATGACACTGCTTCGATTATCGAAGAGAATATTAGAAGGAGTAATTGGCGGATTATTAATAATAATAATAATACAGAAGACAGAGCTCATAAGAAGCGGGCAATAGAAAAGGCTGTTGATGAAGCTTCCGGCGAAATTATATTTTTAACCGATGCTGATTGCATAGTCCCGCCCGATTGGATCAAGGTTATGCTTACTTGTTTTAAGCCGGACGTTTCCATGGTCGCCGGACCGGTAACCTTTATTGAAGAAGAGACGTTGTTCCAAAAATTCCAAAAGCTTGAATTTGCGGGGCTTAATCTGGTGGCTGCGGGACTAACCGGTAATGGAAAACCGTCTATATGCTCATCAGCTAACCTGGCTTTCAGAAAGAATATTTTTATTCAACTCGGAGGATATGAAGATTACAAACTGTCTTCAGGCGATGATGAATTACTAATGCAGAGAATTAGTCGAGAAACTGATACGTCTATTTCATTCTGTTTTAATAAGTCCACACTCGTATTTACCAGAACTAATACAACACTAAGAGAATTTATTCAGCAAAGGCGAAGGTGGGCAAGCAAAGGTATTTTTTACAGAGATAAATATTTTGTTGCTAAGTTAATTATAATTTATCTTTTCTACCTGTCCATTCCACTATCCTTTATTTTATCTTTTTTTAAAACTTTAGTATTCCTGCCGGTGTTGATTTTCCTGCTGGCGTTGAAGTTCATCTGTGAGTATAGAGTATTAAAACAAGGTCTGACATTTTATTATTCAAAAAGGATTTTCAACATATTTATAATTGCTCAATTCATTCAAATCCCTTACATAGTAATTCTGCCGGTGATGGGTTTATTCGGCAATTTCAAATGGAAAGATAGGACAATAAAAAGATAATGAAATTTAAGTTCAGACCTCCGTTTATATTACGAACGGTATTTCCTGATACAATCTGGGAATCAAAAAACAACAAGATACTACTAACCTTTGACGATGGACCCAATCCGGAGACTACACCTGTTATTCTGGAATCTCTCGGGAAAAATTCTATAAAAGCTTTGTTTTTTTGTGTCGGCGAGAACTTGAAAAAATTTCCGGAACTTGGGAAAATTATTTTATATCAGGGGCATACAATCGGCAATCATACTTATTCTCATACTAATTTACTGACAGTGGGCAAGCGAAAAGCTCATAATGAAATATTGAAATTCAATAATATAATGGAAAACAATTATGGCATATTTCCCAGGTATTTCAGACCACCTTACGGTTTAATGAGACCGGGATTGCAGAAAGAGTTATTTAACTTTAATATGGTGAATATAATGTGGTCCCTTCTAACTTTTGATTACGAAAATGATATAAATATTGTTAAATTTGCCATCGAAAATTATTTAACACGAAATTCTATCATTGTATTCCACGATAATGTTAAATGCGGAGAAATCATAACTGAATCGTTGAATCTTACATTTCGTTCCGTAAAAGAAAAAGGCTTTGAATTTGGAGAACCCTCTGAATGTTTGAATTGATTTTCGGATTTGTTATTACTCTTTATTTTATACAGACTATAATTTTTTTAATAGGTGCTAATAAAAAATATTCAAAACTGGATGATGATAAATTAAAGACAGTTACTGTTATCGTTGCCGCAAGAAATGAAGAAACCAACATTTTAGATTGCCTGAATTCCCTGGATAATCTCAAGTATCCCGATAATAAAATCGAAATTGTGATTGTTGATGACCATTCAACCGATAATACCTACAGGTTGGTCGAAGAATTTATTAAAGACAAGCAAAAATTTAAACTTATACAGCCGGCAGGTACAATAGGGAAATTAAAGGGAAAGGCAAATGCTATAGCAAATGCTGTCAGTATGACACAGGGAGAAATTATACTTACCACAGATGCAGATTGTATAGTTTCGTCAACATGGGCTAAAACCATTTCATCTTACTATGTAGATAATGTTGCTATGGTTTGCGGATATACAGACCAGAATGAAGACAAATATTTCCATGCTATGCAGTCTGTGGATTTTATTTACCTTCTTGCAGTTGCCGGAGGAATGATGAACATCGGAAAACCTTTGAGCTGTATAGGGAATAATATGTCATATCGCCGCAGTGTTTACGAGGAAGTAGGTGGGTACGAAGCTATTCCGTTTTCGGTTACAGAAGATTTTAAATTGTTAATGACGATGCACAAATTAAAAAAATACAAAATAATTTATCCTCTCGATAAAGATGCTCTTGTTACCTCAAAAGCCTGTAATGATATAACTTCACTTTATTCACAAAAGAAAAGATGGGGAGTGGGAGGACTTGACAGTGATGTTATTGGTTTCTCTGTAATGGCGACAGGTTTCCTAAGCCATATCGGGATTATAACTGCTCCATTCTTCTTAACTGAGAACGTAGTTTACATGCTTCTATTTAAACTCTTTACAGATTATTTCTTTCTGAAATCAATCTACTCCAAATTGAAACTCAACTTAAAACTGATGCATTTTATAGTATTTGAAATTTATTTTATCCTGTACGTGATTGCACTGCCTATTATTCTTCTTCTCAACCGGAATGTTCAGTGGAAAGGAAGAATATATAGAAGGAGTGATGACGAATGAAATCATTCCGTAAAATTGGACTAATTATAATTCTTGTATCGGTATGCATAACAGTTCTGCCTCAGAGTAAAACCGGATTATTCCCGGGTGGATTAATGATACAGCCGTTAACGGCGAATTATCTTGAACCGAAACTCGGATTTCTTTTTAATCTGAGTGATGAGAATTTAAGACTCGAAATAGGTAATTCTCTGGATATTTACAGAGCACATTTAAGCTATAAAGAATTCTATTCGATCGGGGCCGACTTATTTACTTATTCAAGATTACGCAGTGAAAAAAAATTTAAGTTCCCTGTTGAAACAATTGACTATTTATTCGGTTTGAATTTCGGTTACCTAAACAGTAAAGATGAATATTCTTATGGGGCAAGGTTGAGATTAAGTCACATAAGTGCTCATCTCGTGGATGGACTTTATAATAACGTCGAGGCATCATGGATGGAAAACAGAAATCCTTTTGTTTACAGTAAAGAGTTAATTGAGTTTATCACTTTTATTTATTATAAGGGTCTTAGAATTTATGGCGGTATTACCTATAACTATCATATCGAACCGGGTTACCTCGGAAATGATAACTATCAGTTAGGATTTGATTATTTTTACGGAGAGTTATTATCTGAATATATAACACCTTTTATTGCATACGATTTACGGATTTCAAATTTAATTGAATATACGACCAATCATTCGTTCAACGCCGGCGTAAAATTCGGGCGAAAGGACGGGCAGGGGTTCAGTATTTATTTTCATTACTATAATGGTAAAAGCATTCACGGCGAATTTTATGATGTCAATAAATCATATATGTCTTTAGGATTTAACCTGGATCTATAAAATGAACGATAATTACGGTGAACCCACATATAGTTGGGACTTTAGCAAATTATTAAAACCGAAGAAAAGTAATCCGCTTATAAATATTGGATTATTTATTGTTACCTTTATCACTACCACAATTGCCGGAGCTGAATGGACTTCGGGTACAATGGGACCAATGCAACTTTCCACCTTGATTGAAAACGGACTACCATATGCAATAACAATTCTGCTTTTTTTATCATTCCATGAATTCGGGCATTACTTTGCAGCCAAATATCATGGTGTTGATACTACTCTTCCTTACTATATCCCTTTTCCTCCTATTCCGTTTTTTCTGAACTTCGGTACTATGGGTGCGGTTATTAAAACTAAAAGCAGCATCCCCAACAATAAAATAATGTTTGACATCGGTATTGCAGGACCTCTGGCAGGTTTTGTAATCTGTCTTTTGATACTAATCTACGGATTCATGAATGTTCCCGATGTAAATTATATCCTTTCGATACATCCTGACTATTTTCAACCGGAATACGGCGAAGGTGCAATCTCTCTCGAATTCGGTGATTCAATCCTGTTTATTTTGCTGAGAAATTTATTTGTCGATCCGGGTCAGTTCTTTCCTCCCATGTCGGAAATTTACCATTATCCGTATCTGTGTGTAGGGTGGTTCGGTCTTTTTGTAACTACAATGAATCTTATCCCGGTAGGTCAACTCGATGGCGGGCACATATTGTTCGGAATGTTCGGCGAGAAAAAACACGAAATTGTTGCCAGTATTTCCATGATCATTTTAATCTTCATGGGAGTGTTCGGCATTGTTGAATCTTTCTTTGAACTTGGAATAAATTTCGGCTGGTCAGGCTGGCTTTTCTGGAGTGTTATTCTTTTTTTTATTATAAAAGTCAAGCACCCTCCCGTTCCTGTGTTCGAACCGATTACCGGCATGAGACGTGTTTTAGGATATATAAGCATGTTTATACTTATAATTTCTTTTTCGCCCACACCATTTGTACTAACACTGCCGCCGGGTATGTGAGACTGATTTAAGACTTGACAAACAATTACATGCTGCATAGATTTGATGTCAATAATTAAAGGAATATCGTATAGAGAGATTGCTACTATAAATTTAATATATCTGGAAGCGGAGCAATTTCTTTATGTTAAGTCTTATATATTTACCTGCCAGTTTATACCACTTTGATAAATCAGGATAAACAATGAAAAAGTTAATTTACATAGTTTCGGTCATTGTCCTTTTGCTGGCAGCTTGCGACGATTTTTCTGACAAAGTGGTTGATCCTGCCACCAATTATATATCAATTGAAGAACTGGTCGTACCTGCCAAACTCGAATATTCTGACCAGAATCCCGAACTTGTTGTTAAGATTCGATTCGAGGACGACTCCGAAATAGATGAAGTCTGGTTTGATGTGGAAATTCTCAATGGTACTTTTATTAAAGGTAATAACATCCAGATGAAAGATAATGGTAGCAGCGCGTATGGGGATGAAAGTGCGGAGGATAATATATACAGCGGTAAAGTCACTATGTCTGATCAGGATCCGACAGGCGTTTATGTAGTTAGATTTTCGATTCGCACAATTGAGAATGTTGCTAAAGATGTCGGATTCGGAAATTTTCTTTTCGATAAAGGGAAACCGAATGTTGCGCCTGTGTTATCGGATCTTATTATGCCCGATTCTGTAACTATCGGGGAGGAATTCACCTTCACAGTTGAAGCATCAGATTCCAACGGTTTGTCAGATATCGAACTGGTTTATTTTGATTTTTACAGACCGAATGGCGAGTTTCGCGGAAGAGTCCCTATGGACGATACCGGTAATGCCGACCTTGGCGACTCAGCTGCCGGGGATGGAATTTTTTCGTTCAGAAATTCATTCAATGATTCGGAAACAGATACTGTTATGATCGGTGCATACAGGTTCGAATTTGAAGCAAGAGATAGAGCGGGTCGGTTGAGCAATAAAATTACTCATAATATCGTAGTTCAAAAATGAAAATGCGTGCTGAAATAAATTTAGTCAAAATTATATTAATGGTACTTTACCTGTTCTCAACGGTAAACATATCGGCTCAGCTGCTCCCCGAAAACTATAAACTGGATTCGATAAGTCTAGCAAAGTCACAAAGCAGTACACCGTTGAGCAACAGCATAAATGATTTACTGGTTGATGATAATGGTATTATCTGGCTGGCTACGTCACGGGGTCTTTCTCGTTCCACTGATAATGGCGCTAACTGGACTAATTATTACAACAATCAGGACTTTGACGACAACTCTGTTGTTACTCTCGGACAATACGAAGGAGTTATATGGACCGCTTCAGGTTACAGAGAAGATGGTATTGATTACGGTGCCGGATTGCGTTACTCAACCGACAGCGGAGAAACATGGGTGTTTATTGATCAACCCGAAGATGATATTAACTCTACAACTATTTCTTACGGTAATAATGTTCTTGATCATGAGCCGGTTGCCACGAACGGACAGAATATAACCTGGGATATAGGCTTTACAAAGAATACAGTCTGGACTGCATCCTACGGCGGAGGAGTTCGTAAAAGCACGGATAACGGATCTACATGGGAAAAAGTGGTTCTGCCCCCCGATACACTCGATAGTATAAAACCAACGGATCAGCTTTCTTTTCAACTCAAGCCACGTGCAGGCAGCGAGGGCTCGTATAACCATACTGCATTCTCTATAATCGGTATTGATGATTCAACTTTGTATATCGGCACTGCCGGGGGTATAAATAAATCCACAGATAATGGTATAAGCTGGGTAAAATTCAGTCATACTAATCAATCAAATCCGATAAGCGGAAATTTTATAACTGCTCTCGATTATGATAAAGCCACGGGAACCGTATGGGCATCAACATGGAAAGCTGAAGGCATTTCCGAATTCTGGGGAGTAAGTGCATCAGGCAACAGCGGTGAAAGCTGGAATGTTTATCTGCCCGGCGAAAGAGCACATAACTTTGGTTTCAAATATTTCGGTTCCGAGCCTGACTATGAAAATTCTCATATCTTTGTTGCAACAGATAACGGTATATTCCGTTCCGGGGATGAAGGAGTTTCATGGATTTCACCACCGGTAATTAAGGATACGCATACAAATATTGTATTATCAACTTCGAGCTATAATGCGGTTGATTCAAAACAAATGACGGATAATACAACCGATATATGGATAGGATCGGAAGATGGTGTTGTTAAGCTCAATGAAAGTAGTGGTTTTTGGAATGGAGTTTGGACTGTATACCTTGCTTCATCACAGCAGGGGAGTATCGATGAAACATATGCTTTCCCAAATCCGTTTTCACCAAATTTTGAAGAGGTAAAAATAAAATACTCTTTCCATGAAAACCCGGCACAGGTTACAATAAGAATATTTGATTTTGGAATGAATCTTGTGAAAACTTTACTGCAAAATGCTTCGAGGGGCGGGTCTAATGAGCAGTTCGAATTCTGGGATGGACGCGATGAGAACGGGAATGTTGTGCCAAACGGAGTTTATTTTTATCGTTTGGATATTAACGATCAGGAACCGCTGTTTGGCAAAATTATGGTGTTAAAGTAGGTCTGGGGTTTACGTGAACAAATTTATTGCAATAGTATTTTTTATATCGGTTACTTTATTTGCTCAGGACCGGCATTCTTCTGTTGCGGGTAAAGCAGGTACATTCAGCCGTATGGGATTTGGTGCCAGGGGAATGGGAATGTCGAATGCAATGACGGCTGTTGACTTTGGCAACTTATCGGCTTACTATAATCCTGCTTTGAGTGTATTTCAACAAAATAATTCTTTTCACACATCATATTCATTTCTGTCACTGGACCGATCATTAAATTTTCTTAATTTTACAAAAAGATTTGAACTCGGTAAGAAAAATCCCGACGGTACAAACAGAGCAACGCCTAGGTCAGTTGCAGGTTTAAGTATAGGATTAATAAACGCATCGGTCGGTAATTTTGCCGAAAGAGATAATCAGGGAATCGAAACCGGCGAGCTTTCACCTTATGAGAACCAGTTCTTTATGGGGATAGGATTAAAAATATCTCAGAAACTCGCAATTGGTTTTAATGCCAAGTTTTATTATTCCAAATTGTATGATGAAGTTACCAGCACCTCATTCGGCTTCGATATCGGTGCTGTTTATACAGTTTCAGATCAAGTTAAAGTAGCTGCAACTCTTACTGATTTGAACAGCAAATATAAATGGGACACAACAAAACTGTACGGGCAGGAAGGCACAAATACTGAAGATAAATTTCCGGTAAGAAAAAAAATAGCGCTTGCCTACAGCATTGTTGAATATAAAATACTAGCTTCTCTTGAATTTGAGGGAATAGACGGTGAGACAAATTTTCTGAGATTTGGTGCCGAGTATAATATTTTTGAAAACCTCTTTATCAGAGGTGGAATCGATAATATCAATATCAGTAATTTTGATTTTCCTGCAAAACCATCTCTGGGTTTTTCATATGTGCAGGGAATTGGAGCAGTTCAAGCTGGTTTAGATTATGCCTTTGTTATTGAACCATATTCACCTTACGACCAGCATATTATTGGATTAAATTTTATTTTTTAGTGTGTTATGAAAAAATTAATTCTGTTAGTATTGTTTCTCCCAATTATAATGCCTGCACAGAATGCAGGTGAGAGCGGTTTTTCATTTCTTAAAATTGGGATGAGTGCACGTAACCTTGCGATGAGTGATTTCGGAATTGTCGGGGTGAATGATGTGGGATCTGTAATATATAATCCTGCAGTTTTAACAAGTCTGGAAAAGAAACAAATCCAGATCGGACATAATTCCTGGATACAGGATCTAAGCAGTGAAAATCTCTCGGCTTCTTTCGATTTGCTTTCTCTGCCGTTTGCCTTGAACGTCAATACTACAAGTATAAGTAATATTGAAATACGCACTAAGCCTTCCGATACTCCCGAGGGGAAATTTGATGCCCATTATTTTTATACAGCACTTAGTACGGGATTTAATATTACCTCTCAGGCAGGTGCCGGAGTTTCGGTGAAGTACGTCTATGAAAATCTTTATTCGGACGAATCGAACGGTCTGGCTTTTGATTTCGGGTTAATGTATAAAAATATTATTGAGCAGCTTGATCTTGCAGCTTCTTTACGTAATTTGGGATCTGTTGATGAACTGCGAAATGTTGAGACAAAACTTCCGTCAGATTTAAGAATCGGAGGAGCATACAATATCTTTCTCAGTAATATCGGATCGAGGCTGATAATAATTGGCGGATTCCAGAAGTATCTGAATGTATCCGACACGCATTTTCACAGCGCTGCAGAGTTTAACTACAACGATATTGTTTCAATCAGATTCGGTTATGTAAGCGGGTATGATGCCAGGGATATCAGCGCAGGGTTAGGTATAAAATGGGACAGTATGAATTTTGATTATGCATTTACAAATTTTAATTTCAGCCTCGGAAGTGCACATACAATTTCTTTAATGTACACTTTTAATTAACAACTTAACTGAGTTAAAGAATTGTATTTTGCCACCGCAAATTATATGTTAATAACATTAATCATAAAAATCCTTTAGCACATTATAATTACTATCGAATGGAAATAATCAAGTATACAGAAGAATGGAAAGATAGTTGGGACAAATTTGTACTTCAGTCTAATAACGGGACTATGTTTCACCTTCAGAAATTTTTCGATTACCATGAGCCGGGTAAGTTCAGTTTCAATCATCTGATGTTTCTCGAGAAAAATGAAATAGTGGCTGTATTGCCCGGGGCAATTGTTGGGAATAAGTTCGAATCACCTGTTGGTGCTAGTTACGGCTCGATAGTAACGAAAGATATTAAATTTAATACAGCATTGTATCTTGTTGAATCACTGATTAATTATTCAAGAAAGAATGGGATTAAGGAACTCGAATTAACAGCACCTCCGGTGGTTTATGAAGACAAACCTAATCAGAACCTTGACTTCGCAATGCTATGGTGCGGTTTCAAATATAGTTTACACTATATTTCAAGTGCAATCAAACTTGAACCGGGAAAAGATATAATTGAAAGATTCTCACCGACAATACGTCGTAACGTCAGGAAATCACTGAAGGACAAAGAAATCAGAGTGGAGATAAATCAGAAGTACGATGAGTTTTATCCGATTCTTGTCAAAAATAAGGCGCGCCATAATGTAAAACCCACGCATAATTACAGGGATCTTATCAGGTTGAACGAACTGCTTCCTGAAAACTTAAAATTGTTTATGGTTTATTATAAAAATATTCCGATAGCAGGTTCGCTGATGTTTTTCGTGAATAAAACATGTGCACTTTGTTTTTATAATATGCTCCTGTACGAATATCAGGACTTAAAACCTATCCAGCGGATTATGTACGAGGTAGTTAAATATTCTACTGAAAACGGTTACAGCTACGTCGATATCGGTGTATCGCAGGATACATCTGCCGAAAATCCGATGACACCTAGTCCAGGTTTAATTGAGTTCAAGGAAAAGTTTGATGCGAAAACGGTTATGAGAAATACTCTTCATTTAATTTTATAGCTTCATAATTATGAAACCCAAAAGGATATTTATTGCCTTTCTCGGAAATGCTTACCTCGATACAAGACTAACAAATCTATATACATCACTCGTTCAGATGGGACATGAAGTATACGTTACCTCATTTGACTGGGCGTCGGGCATACAAGCGCAAAATTCTGATAAGATTGCAGTAAACAAACTGGATAAATCAGGTTCATCATTAAAATATTATTTTAACTTCATAAGAATTCTTTTCAATGCTCTTCGGAAGAGCAAAGCTGATATTTATATAG
The DNA here is from genome assembly GCA_016927595.1 of Melioribacteraceae bacterium. Lineage (GTDB taxonomy): Bacteria > Bacteroidota > Ignavibacteria > Ignavibacteriales > Melioribacteraceae > PGYT01. The sequence continues at coordinate 136,658 of JAFGMI010000024.1, forward strand.
CTGAAGACGTATATACACTGCCGCTTGTATCTGTTTTTGCTAAACTAAATAAGGCTAAACTCTATTACGATTGCAGGGAGCTGTACCCTTTTCTTGCAGGATTAAGGAATAAAAAAATTACTCAATCCGTTATTAAATTTGCCGAAAGAATGTTTATCGGTAAAGCGGATTTTATTATTACCACAGGCTCAATGGATGCGGAGTTTATTCAGAATTATTATAAAACAACTAATACAGTCGTTTTGAGAAACTTACCCAAACTCAGGGAAATCAGAAACGAAATAAACCTACGTTATATTTTAAATATACCGGCAGACTGTAAAATATTATTGTATCAGGGAGTTCTATTTGAAGGCAGAGGACTTGAAAAAACCTTAACTGCAATAAAGGACTTGCACAATATTCACTTTGTTCTTTTAGGTGAAGGAAACATACGAAGTACTCTTGAGAGACTCGCTCATGATCTTAAAATTGGAGAAAGAGTACATTTTCTGGGACAGATTCAACAGGAATTATTGCATGAATATACATCACAGGCTGATTATGGACTTGCACTGATTGAAAATATTAGTCTCAGTTATTATTATGCCTTACCGAATAAAATGTTCGAATATATAGCTGCAGGCATCCCTGTTATTTCCTCATCACTGCCTCAAATGAAGGATATAATTGAGACCTATAATGTTGGCTGGATAGTGGATATTGAAGCGGCGGAACTGAAAGATGAATTAAATAAAGTTTTTAGTGATTCAGTAAATTATAATAATATACTGCTTAACTTAAAACCAACAGCGGGGATACTTAATTGGGATAATGAATTTTCTAAATTTAAAAACCTGTTATTTGATTAGACTACTTTTATATGCGGTTATAATTGAATAAATTTACACTCAATTTTAAATATTTCGCCAAGCGCTAATTAACATGCTGGTACTCAACCCCGTCAGATCCGGAAGGAAGCAGCGGTCAGTATTCAGCTTGTGTAGTTAGTCTGCTTGGCGTTTTTTTTACTTCAATAAAAATATTTTGCATTTTGTTGCAACAATAATATATTTGTACAATCTTTTAACCTGACTACAAAAACTATTGAAGAGAGTTCTATTACTATTAATACTAATTATTCCTTTTACAGTAATAAAAGCGCAGCAAATTACTTACCCGAATTTTTATCTTTCCAGAATCAATTTTAAGGTTACTATTGAGGAAATACAAGATAGCTTAGAATATTTTTCACTCTTCATCATTAATAATGAAAGGACATATGATTATCAATTTAAAGTGAAGGATTCGATAATTGATACTTCTATTGCGATTGATGAACCAGGTTCATATCAGATTATTACCGGAGGAAATAGAATTGCAGGCACATTACGTATTCTTCCGGGCTGGCTAAGTATTATCCCTCCTTTACTGGCTATTCTGCTTGCGTTAATCGTCCGACAGGTTGTTACGGCACTACTCGCGGGCATATATGCCGGGGCACTATTTATATATGACTTTAATCCACTCGCTGCATTGCTGAGGGTTGCCGACACATTTATGGTAGATGCAGTAATTGACAGGGATCATATGTTTATTATTCTGTTTACATTACTTATTGGAGGAGTGGTCGGGATAATAACTCAAAACGGCGGAACGAGAGGTCTTGCTAATAAAATAACCCATATCGCAAAAACCGCCAGGAGCGGAATGACTTCGAGCTGGTTGATGGGAATTTTTATATTTTTTGATGATTATGCTAATTCTCTGATCATCGGTAATATGATGAGACCGATAACTGATAAACTGAAAATATCCAGAGAAAAACTTTCCTATATTGTTGATTCCACGGCAGCTCCTGTTACTAGTGTTATGATTATCAGTACATGGATCGGATATGAAGTCGGTTTGATAAACGATGGCTTAAAAATTATCGGATCACACGCCAACGCCTATGATACATTTATTCAGACAATTCCCTATAGTTTTTATCCGCTCGGTGCAATATTTTTCGTGTTTTTGATAGCTTCAACCGGAAGAGATTTCGGTCCGATGTACAAGGCTGAAATGAGGGCGCGTATCAAAGGAATTGTAGCTAATAATAGCCCGGCTGATAAGAAATTAAAAAATGACGATACAGAATTTTACATGGAAGGTAAACCCCGGTGGTATAATGCTGCAGTTCCGATCTTAATCATACTATTCGGGACAATAACCGGTTTGATTGTCACCGGTGTGGACAGCCTTAATCAAAACGGAGTTGATGATTATTCTTTGCAGAGTATAATAAATCATTCAGATTCATATTCGTCTTTGCTATGGGCGAGTTTCATAGCTTGCATTGTAGCAGTATTAATGAGTGTTATACAGCGAATTTTAACTCTCGAGGAATCTATACAGGCATGGCAGAAAGGTATTCAGTCAATGATGGTCGCTGTTATTATATTAGTCTTTGCGTGGTCCATAAGTTCAGTAACACATCAACTATATACAGCAGATTACATAATTTCTATCATAAGTGAAACGATGGATCCAAGGCTGCTTCCGGCTCTTATATTTATTGTCTGTGCAATTACAGCATTTTCCACAGGCACCAGCTGGGGGACCATGGCGATTGTTATGCCGATTGTTATACCACTTACACACAAACTCGGAGTATCGGCTGGGTTGCAGCCTGATGTATATTATCCTGTGCTTTACGGGGTTATAAGTTCTGTCCTGGCTGGATCTGTTTTTGGAGATCATTGCTCTCCAATCGCAGATACTACTATTCTAAGCTCACTTGCATCTAAATGCAATCATATCGATCATGTCAATACGCAGCTACCTTATGCTGTTATTACAGGTATCTCGGCGGTCTTAATAGGATATCTGCCTTCCGCATTCGGAGTTAATCCGTTCATTTCATTGATTACAATGTTTATTGTATTGTTTCTGATTGTTTATTTCGTGGGGAAACCGGTACCTGAAGCAAAAACCGATTAGTTAGCGGCGGATTACATTATTAAAATGATTGTAAATGAGTTCAGCCTTTTTTGCTCCGATTGTTTCTGCAAGTTCTGACTGAGTTGATGATTTTATTTCATCCATGTTTTTATACGTCTTAAGAAGTTTTTCAACCAGCTTCGGTCCAATACCTTTAATTTCATTTAATTCACTTGTTAATGTCCTTTTGCTTCTTCGATTTCTATGAAATGTAATTGCAAACCGGTGCGCTTCATCTCTAACCTGCTGCAGCAATTTTAAACTTGATGATGTTTTTGGTATGGATTGAGCATCGGGATTATCCGGAAAGAATACTTCTTCCAGCTTTTTTGCCAGTCCTATTATATTATATTTTGTTATGTCTAGCGAGTTCAGGATCTCAACTGCGCTAGAGAGCTGACCCTTGCCGCCATCAACCATTATTAAATCCGGTAACTCTTCATTCTCCCTAATAAGCTTTGTGTACCTTCTCTGAATTACCTCTCTCATACTGGCGAAATCGTCCGGACCATCGACTGAGTTTATTATATATTTTCTGTACAGACTTTTCTTAGGTTTCCCGTCAACAAAAACAACCATGCTTGCTACTGTATCTGTTCCCTGAAGATTTGAAATGTCAAAACATTCAATCTTTCTGGGCAGCGCATCGAGTCGTAAATCTCTTTTTAGAGCTGTTAAAACGTAGGGGAGGTTGCCTTCTTTTTTCATTCGTTGGAGTTGAATTTCCTTTAAGAAAAGCTCAGCATTGTGCTTGCACATTTTAAGGAGCGAAAGTGAATCGCTTTTTCTTTTAGGTGTAAAGAAAGCGACTTTCCTACCCGCTTTCTTGCTTAGGAATTCTGTTATTGCCTCCTTATCGTCAGGATCCGTTTCTATAATTATTTCTCTTGGGACTTCAACGTGTTCGTTATAGTAGTATTTGATAAATGCAGCGTAAATATTTTTTAGTTCTTCTTCTGCAGAATTGAGCTGAAATTGCTTTTTACCGACCAGTTTGCCCGATCTGATATTAAGAATAATACAAGCCACATCTTTACCTTCTACAGCAGCACTTAAAATATCACGATCTTCAAAATCAGATGTAACTATTTTCTGCCGGTTGGTATATACCTCCAGTCTGGCGATTTTATCCCTTAACTCCGCTGCTTTCTCGAATTTAAATTCCTTAGATGCGAGATGCATTTCATCCTTTAATTCCTTGATCAAATCATCAGATTTTCCTTTGAGCAGTTTAATAACCTGATATACCATTTTGTTATAGTCAGCTTCAGATATTAATCCTTCGCAGGGGCCATCGCATTTCTTAATATGGTAATCGAGACATACTTTTATTTTTTTCTTCTCGATAGTTTCATCATTAATAAAATATTTACACGATCTGATTTTAAAAATATGATTAATCATTTTGAGTGATGATTTCATCTCCCTGACATTAGTGAACGGTCCGAAATATTTTGATCCGTCGTTAACTACGTCGCGCGTTGAATATATCTGGGGAAAAGGTTCATTCGTGACCCGGATGTAAGGAAATGATTTATCATCTTTAAGATTAACATTGTACCTGGGCTTCAACTCTTTTATCAAATTGTTTTCGAGGACAAGAGCTTCGATTTCGCTGTCCGTAACAATTAATTGGAAATCAGATATTTTATTAACGAGAGCTTTCGTTTTGGGTGAATCGATCTTACTATGAAAATAGGATCGGACCCGGTTACGCAAATTCTTTGCCTTCCCTATATAAATAACCTTGTTATTTTTATCCTTAAACTGATAAACGCCAGGGAGTGCCGGCAGCCCTTCGAGTTTGTCTTTAAGCGTTATTTCACTGTTTGAATTTTTCATGCATACAAAATTTATGTATTTAAACAAAAAAAGGGCTGAAAAATTTCAGCCCCTTCTGCATTCTTTCAATTAATTTCACAATTCCCAAAAGTAATTTTTAGGAATTACAACTATACCCGTCTCAGAGACTTTAAAGCGTTTTTTGTCTGTAGCAGTATCGAATCCAATCTCAACTCCTTCAGGAATAACAACATTTTTATCAATTATAGCCCTTCTAATACGCGCATGCCTTCCTATATTAACGCGATCCATTAAAATTGAGTCCGTTACATAACTGTAGCTGTTAACCCTTACATGTGAACCAAGTATTGATCGTTCCACAAGACCGCCCGAAATAATTGTACCGTCGGTAATCATTGAATTAAAAGCACGTCCGACCCGTTCACCTTCATGAGATATCGTTTTAGCAGGAGGAGACTGAACGCGGGAAGCTCTTATTGGCCAGTTAATGTCATAAAGATTGAAATCGGGTATGACCGCGAGTAAATCCATGCTTGAAGCATAATAGCTGTCTATCGTTCCAACATCGACCCAATATGGTTTATCTTTTTTGTTCTCATCTACAAATCTGTAGGAGAAAATGTCATATCCGTCCTTAATCATTTGAGGAATAACATGCTTGCCGAAATCCAGGTTTTTTACTCCTTCTTTTTCAAGCTTATCGAGAATTTCTCTGATCATTTTCGCTTTAAATATGTAAATACCCATGTTGACAAACGCTTCACCCGGTCTGTCTGGTATCTCCGGAGGATTGCTTGGTTTTTCAATGAAAGACTTTACACGGTACTTATCATCTATCTCGATTACACCGAATCTTCTAGCCTGATCTTTCGGGATATAAAATGATGCAATAGATAAATCTGCTTTCTTCTCAATATGGTACTGGAGCATCTTTAAATAGTCCATCTTATAAATGTGGTCACCGGATAGTATTAATAGGTGTTCTATTTTATGATCTTCAGTAAAGTTCAGATTTTGGTAAATAGCATTTGCAGTCCCGGTGTACCAGTTGTTGCTGATTTTCTGCTGGGGCGGAATTGAGTAAATAAATTCACCAAGTTCAGGATTAAATATATTCCAGGTTTCATATAGATGTCGGCTTAGAGAATCTGATTTGTACTGAGTAAGTACATAAATCTTTCGTAAACCGGAATTAAGGCAATTTGAAAGTGCAAAATCAATTATTCTGTATTTCCCTCCGAAAGGTACTGATGGTTTTGTTCTTACCTCGGTCAGCGGTTTTAATCGCTCACCTAATCCTCCGGCAAGTATCATTGTTAACGTGCTGCGTAATAGTGATGAGCCAGTGTATGCCATTTATTTCTCTTTTTATTTGGAATTTATCATACTTTAATATGAACCGCAAATAAACAAATCATTAAAATTGCCTAACTTTAACGGTACAAATAAAAATAAGTTTTGATTAATTTAGACATCTATATCGCTGATTATCTATTTAATTATTGAGGATATGAAAGTCAAGAAAAAATATACATTTTTAATCGTAACATTTTCGGTTTTAGCGGTCGTATGTCTTGTTGCGCTTTTAATTGTATTTGCATTCAATGGAATTGCTGCTTTTTATCATGCGGGTTTTGAGAAGATTGCAGAAAAAATGGAATCCGAAAATTCAAATAATCCTATCAATGTAACTCACTACGATATTCAGGTTGAATTGTTCCCGGACTCTGAAACCATCTCCGGTGAGGTGGGAATTCACTTTAATGTTGATCAAAATTGCGAATTAATAGCTTTTGATTTTAATGACGGATTTGATGTAAATCAATTTACAGTAAACGGCTCTGAAACTGATTATTGTTATAACTCCGATAAGATTTCAGTTAGCAGAACTTTCGTCCCCGGTGAGAATTATTCCGTTAAAATTCTATACGAAGGCACTCCGGAAAAACTTGGTCTTGGTTCCTTTAATTTTGATACCTACAATGGTAAAAGTTTTATTTATTCTCTTAATGAACCGGTTTTTGCAAACACCTGGTTCCCCTGCAATGATGTCCCGGACGATAAAGCCATTGTAAAAGTATGCATTGTTAATGATTCAGATAAAGTTTCAGTTTCAAACGGAAGACTACTGAACGTTGAACTGATAGGCGGTAAGAAGAAGTATTGTTATGTGTCCGACTACCCGGTTTCAACTTATTTGATCGCATTATATTCTGCCGATTACAAATCTTTCGGTGATCGGTATGTATCACTTGACGGGACTGACACTATGGATTTGATTTATTATGTTTCCGAAGACCTTCTTGCCAAAGCAAAAAACGATTTTTCAATTCATTCCGAAGCCGTCAAAATTTTTGCAAAACGCTTTGGCGAGTATCCGTTTGTAGATGACGGTTACGGCGTTGCTCAGTTTTTATGGCCATACGGAGCGATGGAACACCAGACAATTACAGGAATAGGGACTAATTTCATATCTGGAAATAGATTCCACACCGACATCCTAGTTCATGAATTGGCACATCACTGGTGGGGTAACGCGGTAAGTCCGAAAACCTGGAAGGATATATGGCTTAATGAAGGATTTGCGACTTATTGTGAGGCTCTTTACTGGGAAGCTAAATCCGATAGAAAAGCTCTTATATCAACAATGATTAAATATAAGAAAGATTTCGAGACGGGGACTCTCTATAATCCAGGTGCGGATATTTTCAGCAGAATTGTATACGAGAAAGGAGCCTGGGTACTCCATATGCTCCGAAGGGAAATCGGCGATGAGTTATTTTTTAAAGTTCTCAGGAACTACTTTGAAAAATTTAAGTATAAAAACGCAGATACAGAAGATTTTATCGAGGTTTGTGAAGAAATCTCTGGAAAGAACCTCAGAAAATTCTTTAACCAATGGGTCTATGAAGGTATAGGTATTCCCGAGCTGAGATATGGCTGGATTTTAAAAGATTCCATAATAGAACTAAAATTGATTCAGTTGCAGAAGAATTTAACTTTTACTTTTCCGTTAGATGTATTGGTAAAAACATTTTCCGGGAATGAGATCTGGTATAAATTCAATATTTCATCCCGGGATACTGTGCTTAATCTTAAAGCGGATGATGGAATTTCAGGTGTTATAGTTGATCCGGACAAGTGGTTGCTTGCTAATATTAAATTATTAAACGGAAAACAGTATTAAATAACCTCAACTATTGCTAATTTTGTTAAATTAAATATGGCTTAATATTTTTCCGGAGAGTAAAATATACTATTTTATTGCAGACTTACATTTAGGGCTTCAAAATAAGGAGCTCGAAAAAGAAAAAGAAAAAGTCCTTGCAAAGTTTATCTATCAGATAATCCCGAGTGCAAAAGCATTATTTATACTGGGTGATTTGTTTGACTATTGGTTTGAGTATAAAAAAGTCGTACAAAAGGGATTTTTCAGATCGCTTGCCGCTTTACAGGATTTATCGGAATCGGGCGTTAAAATTCATTACATAGTAGGTAATCACGATTTCCTGCATCGCGGATTTTTCGAGAATGATCTTAATGCCATTTTATATGAATCCGGTCTCTCAATCGATCTGGAAGGCAAGAAATTCTATATGGGACATGGTGACGGACTGGTGAAAAATGATATTGGATATTTGGTTCTGAAAAAAATTCTGCGGAATAAATTTATACAGGGAATGTACTCTTTGATTCATCCGGATTTGGGTATTGCACTGGCGAGTAAGACAAGTAAAAAAAGCAGGGAATACACAAAATCAAAAAATTACGGCGAGATCGACGGGGTATTTGAAGCAGCAAAAAATAAAATTAACGAGGGCTTCGACTACGTCCTTTTCGGTCATACACATCAAAGAGAAAATATTAAATATAAAAACGGATACTATATTAACCTCGGCAGCTGGCTCCAGAAGCCGTGCTATGGTGTTTTCGAAAATCAGAAATTTGAAATCATTGATTTATGACTATGAGTAAACAAAATCCTAAAAAGAAAAGTAAGCATCGTAAAAACCTTTTTTGGTCGAGTTTAAGTTTTATATTAATCCTATTACTTGTAGGCGGTTTTTTCTACTATCAATATATCATAAACGGTCTTCCTACTTTAGAAGAACTTGAAAATCCCAAACAGCAGCTTGCCAGCATTGTATACAGTTTCGACGGAGAAGAAATAGGGAGATTCTACAAGGAAAGAAGAGTTGAAATTTCAATTGACAGTATACCCGGATTTTTAGTTGAGGCATTAGTATCTACAGAGGATAAAAAGTTTTATGAACATTGGGGTGTAGATCTGGACAGGTTTCTTAAAGCAATGGTTAAAACGTTTCTATTCGGACAAAAGCAGGGAGCAAGTACATTAACCATGCAGCTTGCCAAACAGTTATATGGATACAAATCGGGAAGAGAGACCTACTTCGATACCATTACTAGAAAAATTAGAGAATGGATAACGGCTGTCCAGATCGAGAAGTCTTATACCAAGCATGAAATTCTGGAAATGTATCTGAACATTTCTTTTTATGGTAAAGGTGCATATGGGATTGAAATGGCTTCAAGGATTTACTTTAACAAGAAAGTGCAGGAACTTACAGTCCCCGAAGCAGCAACGCTTGTTGCACTCTTAAAATCACATGTTGTTTATAATCCGGTTACAAGATATAATAATGCGCTGTCCAGAAGAAATCTCGTTATGCGGGAAATGGTTGAGGAAGGACATTTATCTCAAGCTGATTATCAGATATACAGTCTGGAACCTATACAATTGAAACTGGAAGCATCCTCGCAAATATACAGGAGTTCGGTTGCTCCCTATTTTGTCGAGTACATTCGTCAGAAACTCGAAGATATGCAGAGGGAATACGGATTCAATATTTATGAGGACGGATTAACTATTTATACTTCTCTTGATACACGTATGCAAAAAATTGCCAATAGGGTTGTTACTGAACATCTTGATGCATATCAGACAAAATTTGATCAATACTGGGATTGGCGTAAAAATAAAGAAGTGCTTGACGATTTAGTTGATAAAGCAATAAAAGCAAGACCCGATTATATTAGAGCAGCAGGCGAAGACAAAAATAAAATTTATAATGATTTAAAGAAAAATGTTGCATTCGTTGATTCGGTTCAGCAAAGCGGCTCAAGGATCGAAGTTGGTTTTACCATGCTGAGTTCGAAGAACGGTGAGATTAAGGTAATGGTTGGAGGAAGAGATACTGAAATCGGAACGGGTCTGAACCATGTTACACAGATTAAACGTCAGCCAGGCTCATCATTTAAACCGATCATTTATACAGTTGCGCTTGATAACGGTCTTTTTCCTGCTTATCCGATTTTAAACCAGCCGTTTGATTATAACGGATGGTCGCCCACAAATTTCGAAGAAGATAATATCGGAGGATTCCTTACTCTCAGGGAGGCAATAACAAACTCGGTAAATCTCGTTGCAGCCAGATTAATAATCGAAGGTCATGTGGATTTATGGAAGGTAAAATTATACGCAGATAAAATGGGAATAAAATACAGACTTCATGTATATCCGGCAATAAGCCTCGGTGCATCGGAAGTAATCCCCCTGGAACTTGCGAGTGTGTACGCAACAATTGCAAATAAGGGAATATATAATGAACCGCACGGATTGTTAAGCATTGAGGACAAAGACGGAATTTTAATTCAGGCATTTACACCATCCAGCAGCGAGGCTATTAGTGAGGAATCGGCCTACATGATTACGAATATGCTGCAGTCAGTTGTTAAGAACGGTACCGGCAGAGGAATATGGAGAGATTTTGGTTTTACAGCCCCATGTGCGGGTAAAACGGGTACAAACGGTGATTACAAAGATGCATGGTTCATGGGTTTTACTCCTCAGCTGGCAGGCGGTGTATGGGTCGGATTCAACGATCAGAGAATTTCGTTTACAGGCTCATACGGTCAGGGAGCTATGGCTGCTATGCCAGTATGGGCAAAATTTATGAAAGAAGTTTATGACAGCCTTGAAATACCCGGGGAAGATTTTATAGCCCCGGAGAACGGTACGCTTGCATACGTTGATTTCTGTAAAGAATCGATCTATGAACTTGGTGATCCGAGGATGGATTCACCGGATTGTAAAACCGGGGTAATTACAGATCTGATTAAGATAACTGATATTCCGCCGGTATATAATGCAGAGCGTGATACAACGCTAAGGTTTTTTAATCAGTATCCCATCGTAGATACACTTGCTCATGAGGCTATCGAAATAAAATAATTTTTTTGTGAATATTAAGTTCTATACTTAATTTTACACTCCGAATTGTTCATTTATTGTTTTAGCCCGGATGGCGGAACAATCCTGCAGGCAGGTTGGTAGACGTGATAAATTGGTGATAATTTGTATACAGTATATGCAATTAGGAGTAAGACAAGAAATTATATATATGTTGGTTTAACAGGGAGTATTGAGGAAAGACTTAAAAGACATAACCGTGGAACAAATAAGTCAACAGCCCCATATTCGCCTTTTGATTTTGATATATACTGAAGATTTTATTAGCCGGTCAGAAGCCATACGAAGAGAAAAGCAATTGAAATCGGGAATCGGAAAAGAGTTCTTAAAAAGTTTATTAAATCGCCCGGATGGCGGAATTGGTAGACGCGCTAGCTTCAGGAGCTAGTTGGTGCAAGCCAGTGCAGGTTCGAGTCCTGTTCCGGGCACTCACTCAAAAATCCGGTTTATACCGGATTTTTTCTTTTAAACTTTATAAGTGCCAGATATTAATAATCTGAAACTTTTTACTGATGGATGAGAATAATTTACATACCGGTTATAAAAAAGCACTTGAATTCACATCCTCGCACTACGAAAATTTCCCCGTTGTTTCTTTCCTCATTGAAAAAAGATTGAGGAAACACGTTGCCGTAATATATCAGTTCGCACGTCAGGCTGATGATATGGCGGACGAAGGGACTACAGATTCTGATGCCAGATTACACAATCTGAATACATATGAATCGGAATTAACAAGAGCACTAAAGGGCGAATGTACTGAACCATTCTGGTGTGCATTAAAAAATACCGTTGATAAATGCAACCTCAGTGAGGAGAATTTGTACCGATTGTTAAGTGCTTTCAAACAGGACGTTACTATTATAAGGTATAACACATTTGCAGATATTCTTGCCTATTGTTCAAACTCTGCTAACCCCATCGGAAGACTAATTCTTGAATTGCACGGTATCCGGGATTCTAAAGCAAATGAATTAGCGGACAAAATATGTACCGCCTTGCAATTGACTAATTTCTATCAGGATATTTCCCTGGACATATTGAAAAACCGCATCTATATTCCTGTGCAAGAAATGAGTGAATACGGGATTTCAGAAAATCAATTTGACTTAAGAGAAAATAATGATAAATTTAAATCCTTATTGGAGCTCCAGGTAGACAGGGTACAGGAGTTTTTTAACGAAGGCAGGCAACTTTTGGATTTATTATCCGGAAGATTAAGGCTTCAAATTAAGTGGACGATATTGGGCGGAGAGGAGATTCTTAAAAAAATAAGATTTTTTAATTATAATACATTAAAATGTCGTCCACAATTATCCAAAATCGATATGATTAAATTATTGCTTAAATCATGGACAACATAAACGGTTTCTCAGCAAAGGAAATTTCGAAAGAAAGCAGGAGTAGTTTTTATTACGCGTTTAATCTTCTGCCGAGCGAGCAGCGCGATGCAATGAACACCGTTTATGCATTCTGTCGCCGCACAGATGATATAGTTGATGAAGAAACAGGTGATACGAATATCAAGTTCGAAAATCTTCACAAGTGGAGACTGGAATTAGAAAAAGGTTTAAAAGGTCATTCCGATTATACATTATTAAATAAATTATCAGTCATTATAAATAAATTCAACATTCCTTTAGATCCGTTTTTCGAACTTATTAAAGGCATGGAAATGGATCTGCAAATGAACAGATACCAGAGTTTTGAGGATCTTATCCAGTATTGTTACAGAGTTGCATCAACTGTCGGTTTGATGTGCATTGAAATTTTCGGTTATAAAAATAAATCAACGAAAACATATGCAGTTAATTTAGGTCTGGCAATGCAACTGACAAATATTTTGCGCGATGTTAAAAAAGATGCAATGAAAGGCAGAATTTATTTGCCGCAAAACGATCTGAAAAAGTTTAACTATTCAGAGTCTGAGATATTCCAGAATGAGTACAACGAGAATTTTCAGACTTTGATGTGCTACGAAGGAGCAAGAGCCAGAAAATATTTTGAGAAGGCAAACAATTCACTGAACTTCGAAGACAAGCCATCACTGTTTCCCGCCCGGGCGATGCAGCATATTTATTTCAAACTTCTGCAGAAACTTGAAGAAAGAAATTACGATATATATTCGGGCGATATTAATGTAAGCAAATTTGAAAAGGTTTTCATTGCTCTTGGTGTTTGGGCAAAATATAGTCTGGTGTATTAATACCGAATAACACATCTCAGTTTTATTAATGAATAATAAACGCGTTATAATTATCGGCGGAGGAATTGCAGGTCTTACATCTGCGTGCCATCTGATCGATGCAGGACTGGATGTTACATTATTTGAGGCAGCACCGAAACTTGGGGGTAGATCGTATTCATTCAAACATGAAAAAAGCGGCGACATCATTGATAACGGTCAGCATATTATGATGGGATGTTATGAAGAGACAATTAAACTGTTAAAAAAAATTGGAAGTTTTGATAAACTTAGCATCCAGAATGAGTTAAGAGTAGTATTTGTAAGCAGGGATTCGCAAGAACATTATCTGCATGCAAAATCATCACATTATCCTCTAAATTTGGCGAAATCTATTTTTAACTATAACGCCCTTACACTTAAGGAGAAAATAAGAGTAGTTGACCTTTTCGTCGATTTGATGACTATCGAGGAGGAGGATATTCTCGATTTATCAGTTGAGGATTGGCTAAAGAAGGAGCATCAAAACGAAAATGCAATGAAGGACTTCTGGGAAATTCTTGCGATCGGAACTCTTAACTCAAGAATAAAAGATGCTTCAGCAGCCGTATTCGTTAATATTCTCAAACGAATGTTTCTAGATGGAAATGAAGCGACTAAAATTATACTGTCTGAAGCCGGATTAAGCGATTTATTTGCTATCCCCGCTAAACGTTATATAGAAGAAAAAGGCGGCAATGTATTAACTTCGGAAAGGGTTTTGTCGGTAAGTGTTAATAATTCTTCTTTTGAAAGAATTGTGACGAGCAAGAGAGTCATTTCAGATGCAGAATTTTTAGTATCTGCAGTTCCCTTGTATGCATTATCCAGAATAATGGATAATAATAATTCGTTTAAAAAAATACACTCAACCATGCAATATTCTCCGATACTTTCCGTAAACATATGGTTAAAAGCGAACGTATTTAAGGAAAAGTTTTATGGGTTATTAAATTCAAAAATTCACTGGCTTTTTAATCATAAAAGTTACATAACACTTGTTACAAGTGCAGCGTTTAACTTGGTGGAGAAATCAGAGAATCAGATTATTAATGAGATAATATCCGAATTATCAGATTATTTCCCTGTATTTTCTCATGATAATATGTTAAGTTATAAAATAATAAAGGAGAAAAGAGCCACATTTATCCCGAATTCAGAGAGTATTATGTTAAGATTAAATATGATAAATGAATACGATAATATTTTTATAGCAGGTGACTGGACTGAACCTTTTTTACCGTCAACGATAGAAACAGCAGTAATATCCGGAAGAAAAGCGGCAGAAAGAATAATGGAAAAATATTCCAATTCTTAACAAACTGTATTAATTAAAATAAAAAACTTATTAATACTTAAAACCATAGGTGGAGTTATGTCACAATTAAAGAAAAAACTTTTAGAAAAAATCGAAGGCTGGCGTCCGAGAACAACCAGACTTGTTAAAGAATTTGGTGACGTAAAAATCAGCGACGTTACAATTGCTCAGGCAATAGGCGGTATGCGTGGTGTAAAATGTTTAACAACCGATATTTCGTATCTTGACCCCTACGAAGGTATCAGGTTCCGCGGCTATACAATTCCCGAAACGCTGGAGAAATTACCAAAAGTTCCGGGATGTGAGATGCCTTACGTGGAAGGTTTCTTTTATCTACTATTAACAGGTGATATGCCGACTGAGCAGGAGGTTTTCGAAGTAGCAGAAGAATTCAACAAAAGGAAAAAAGTTCCTCAGTATGTATTCGATATGTTAAGAGCTCTCCCTGCTGATGCACACCCGATGTCCATGTTCTCAGCTGCAATTGTCTCCATGCAGAAAGAAAGTGTGTTTGTTAAGAAGTATGAAGAAGGTATCAGCAAGATGGATTACTGGGACCCCGCTTATGAAGATGCGCTAAACCTGCTGGCTAAACTTCCGGAAATAGCTGCCTTTATTTACAGATTGAAATATAAGAACGGTGATATTATCGGTCCTGATCCCAGTCTTGATATGGGCGGTAATTTTGCTCATATGATGGGCATCGATAAACCATATGATGATTTATCCAGACTTTATTTCATACTTCACAGTGATCATGAAAGCGGCAATGTTAGTGCACATACCGGACATCTTGTTGCAAGCGCTTTATCAGATATGTACTATTCAATTTCAGCTATGATTAATGGTTTGGCTGGTCCGTTACATGGCTTGGCAAACCAGGAAGTATTGAGATGGATTCAGGGCGTGTATGATAAAATGGGAGGTAAAATACCAACGGAAGAAGAGATGAAGCAGTTTGTCTGGGATACTCTGAACTCGGGACAGGTAATCCCTGGTTTCGGTCATGCAGTATTGCGTAAGACCGATCCGCGATACACTGCTCAGCGGGAGTTCTGTTTAAAGCATCTTCCGGACGATCCTCTCTTTAAATATGTTGACCTCCTTTACAAAGTTACTCCTCCGGTACTTCAGGAACAGGGGAAGGCTAAAAATCCCTGGCCAAACGTTGATGCACAATCAGGTGTTATACAATGGTACTATGGTCTGAAAGAGTATGAATATTACACTGTACTTTTCGGAATAGGACGTGCCCTGGGTGTATGTGCTAATATTATCTGGGACAGAGCACTAGGTTATGCAATCGAAAGACCAAAATCTTTAACCACAGCAATGCTTGAAGAAATTGCAGGCATCAATAAGTAATTACTACTCCGGGTGCACACTTAAATAGTGTGCACTCTTTTTTCATTCCGACCCGTAATAAGTTATTATAAATAATTTTATTGAATAGTTATTTTAATATTTATAGTTTCATTTCTATAAACAAGTCAGGTGCAATATGCCTGAATTACAGGTATTAATCGAAAAAATATCGGCTGGCAGGGCTTCATTAGACGACAATTCCGCTTCGGACTTATTCAAAAATATTGCCGTTAAAATCGAGGACTTTGTTGAAGAACAATCTGAAGCGCTTTCCAGAGAACGAAAAGAGCGGTGGATTATTTTACTGTCTCGTGTAAATTCATCCAGGTTTGCCCGGGAGATAGCGACTCACCTTGATTTCAATAAATTTTATTCTCTCGGAATATTTTTAATTGATAAAATTAAGAATGAGGACTGTTCAGATGAATTTTTAAAGGGTTTCATACATGAATATTTAGACTTATTCAGAGCACCTGAATTCCTTGAAAAAATTTATGACGATAACAGATGGGCGGAATTAATTTATGATCTGATAACAGCTTCCGGTTATAATTTCAAGACACTATTCGATCAACGGGTAAGGGACTATTCTTCCAAGAATTTATTTAAAGTAATTAAGAATAATAATATCAAGGCTTATTCCTGGGATGAGACCAGAGATATAGTGCGGCACTACAGCAAAGCCCTCTCAGCTAGTTTAGAAGGGGAGGAAGAGAAAGAAATTCACTGTGCGTTTCTGCTTGAAAATTCTTTTGAAATGGCTTGTCTGGATCTGGCATGCTTGACTTCTGGTATAGTTAACGTTATGGTTCCTGCTAATTCCGTGCCGCAGCATATATCATACATTCTCAACCAAACAAAAGTGCCGTTATTGTTCGTTCACGACGAAAAGCAACTATCCAAATTAAAATCGATAAAGAATGATCTCAGATATTTAGAGAAGGTAATACTAGTAAACGGTATCAGCGCTGAAAAGTGGGTAACATCCTTCGAAAAATTTTTAAATACTAATTCTGGTTCAAGTACTGCCCTTCAAAAATTTATCCGCAATATTAATCCCGAATCCCTTGCAACAATAATGTACACATCAGGAACTACCGGTGAACCGAAAGGAATAATGTTTGCTCAAAAAAATATTGTTTATAAAAGGTTCTGCCGTGCAATGGCGATACCTCTTATTGGTGATCACGACAGATTCCTGAGCTACCTTCCGCTCTTCCATACTTTCGGACGGTATCTTGAAATGACGGGATCAATATTCTGGGGCTGTGAATATATCTTTATGGAAGATCCGTCAGTAGAAACCATGCTGCTGAATATGCAAATGGTTAAGCCCACAATATTTATCAGTATACCTAAAAAGTGGGTGCAGCTTTATGAATATATTTGCAGTCAGGTTGATATTGAACTAAGTGATGTTAATGAAATCAGAGAAACCGTAATGCAGGTTATCGGTGGTGAACTTAAGTGGGGTCTATCTGCCGCAGGATATCTTCCACCCGAAATTTTCATATTCTTCCAGAAAAACGGCGTTGAGTTAATGAGCGGATTCGGTATGACCGAGGCAACAGGTGGAATTACTATGACTCCACCTAATTCTTACAGGGAAAATTCCTTAGGCAAGGCTCTGCCCGGTATAAAAATTAAAACTGCTCAGGACGGTGAATTGCTTATAAAAGGAAATTATGTAATGATGAATTATTACGGGATGAAAAAAGAAGAGGTGTTCGATAACGATGGATGGCTTCCTACAGGTGATATTATGCGTGAAGATAACGATGGATTTATAGAGATTATTGACCGGAAAAAAGAGATTTATAAAAACATTAAGGGAGAGACAATTGCACCGCAAAAGATCGAAAACTTTTTCAGAGAATTTGAAAATATTAAGCAGGTCTTTCTAGTCGGGGATCATCGTCCGTTCAACACATTATTAATTTTTCCGGATTATGAAATTGAAAATTCCCCACTTTTAAAAATGAGTGAACAAGAAAAACATGAATACTTCTCATCCCTGGTTGTGACTGTAAACAACTTTCTCGCACCGTTCGAAAGGATAGTAGATTTCAGAATCATCCCCAGAGCGATTAGTGATGAACAAGGAGAACTTACACCCAAGGGAACATTTAAAAGAAGGGTGATTGAGAAAAACTTTAATGATATAATCGAACCGATGTACCGCAGGAATTATACTGAGTTGGTTAATAACGGTATAACAGTGAGGATTCCCAACTGGTTTTTGCGGGAAAAAGGCTGCCTCAGTCACGATATAAGTTTTACAAAGCATAAATTAATTATAAATAAATTTAATGAGTCACTTGAAGTGAAATCAACAGATGAAAACAGAATTCAGATCGGTGACTATATATACAAACATGATTCAAGAAAAATAGATTTTCAAAGTATTCTCATCAACCCTAAACTCTGGCTTGGTAACAACACGTTATATCAATTCGCAGGCAGCTCGTTAATACAGTGGCAGAAATATATCCCAAAAGATCCTGAACTTAAATTTGATTCGATAGCCATTAAATACCGGGGCGAATTCCCCGAAAAATACTTCTGCGAGATTTTGGAATCCGGTGAACTTTCTACATATGCTATGCATCTTGCGACACTAGCAATCAGATGCGGTACGTCCCATGAACTGGGTATTCAGTACATACGCTCCTGTATCGGAAGCGATGACCAGGCATTGAATGATTACGCAATTGAATTGTTGATGAGACCCCGCTATGGCGATTCGATTATAATACGAAGAAAAATGCTTGAAACTGGGCTTCTTAACCTGGAAGCGGAATTTTTTATAAATCTTATTAACAAGTACGTTCACTCTGATTATGATGTGCTGAATGATCATTTGATTCATTCGATTGTTTCCTCCAGCCGGAAGCCGGATAAACTGGATTACCTGATTAATCTCATAAGAGACCACGTCCGTATTTACGGAGAGAAAGAAATCGGCTCAACTTCAATTCCGCAATTATTTCATTTATTAAGCAGATACGGAATTAAACACCCTAGCACTTACGATAGAATACGGCAGGTCTTTGTTGAGTATCAATTGAAACATGATATGCCGGTTGTATCGGAACTTGCCAAAGAGGCTCGAATAATACTCAGGAACGGTTTCAGGTTGTGGCTGGGTGAGAATCAGCTGGTTGCTGTTGACATGGAAACAAGCGAGGAGTACGGTTGGGAAGATGTAATTATTTTTGAAGAGGGAATAGATGATGAAACCTCGACTAAGATTAAAGCATGTTTAATGCATACCGCAGCATTAAGAGAAGCGATATTCCTGATTTCAAAAGGTAAGATAGTACAACTCGCAAACTTACTGCCTGGTGGTATATGGATAAGTTTGCAACGAGAATATCCGAACAAAATTGTGTTCAGAGTTTCTGTCCAAACAAGATTTCAGGGCTCATTCGAACTTTTGTTTACATTGAATCACGGACGTAACAGGGCAGATGTGCTTCATGAAATTAATCTTCACATACTTGCCGGTTCACAAAAGTATATGGAGGGACTTGTCGAGGATTTCGGCGGTTACTGGGAGGAATTCGATTTATGGACTAGCAAATACATTCCCGGAGAATCAGTTGGGAAATTCATATCGCGCGAGATTAAAAAGAAAGATGAAACTTCAAAGGAAAGACTATACTTTATCTGGCCCTACTTTGTCTGGAATGCCGCCGCTGCATATTTTAATTTCTGGAGACTTACGGGTTATAAATACGTACTGTCAGATCCAGGCACAGATAATTTTATAATTCCTGTGCATGATTATCAGACCGGGACAAAAGTAATTTCATTGTCGAAGAAATATGAGTACACTTCGCTGATTGATCTGTTTTTTAATTTTAATAATGGATTTATTGAATCAGCGGAATCGAAATTTCCGTTTCTTAAGCGCAATAAAATATGGAGCTTTGTGTTTGCCGGAATAATTAACTCCGAAGGTGAACGGAGCGGATTAAAAATACTCAGAGATTTCAAACATGAGCTAATACGAAAAAGCGATATTAAATATCATAAACAAATTGAAGAACAGCTTATCGAATTCATATTTAAAGTTGAAAAAGGTGAATTTATACCTAAGCAATTATACTTTGCAATCAAAAGGTTTAAGAGATGGTTTAAAATTAATCCTGATGCCGATTCAGCGGCTCAGGCACAAATGTTAAATGAATTATACGATACATACAGGCTGAACGAACTGAGAAACTCGCATCCTGAAGTAAGAGTTAAACTCTATTCCGAAACTGTCTTTCGTAATTCTGCTTTAGAGTTCAGGAATATTCTTGGAAGCATAATTGAAAAATATCGCGATGAAAAATCACTGGGTTTCGAAGAGTTATTAAAAGTTTCTAATTCACCAGCAAAGTATAATATTTCAGAAACCGATAAATTTTTTATAACGAGGCTTATGTATCCTCATCTAAAGCCTTCAGTCTCTGCAGAGCTTGTGGAATATAAAGTTGATGGTAAAGCATCATCGAATCTGGTAGTTCAGTACGACGATAACGAAGGGACAGTCATTTATATCAGGAAACCGGTTTCACCAAGAGAAATATCCAGACTCCACCAGATTTTTATTGAGTCTAATTTACTAGTAACATTCAAACCGGAGCACGATTATCTGCTTGCAGTTTCCGACCGGGGGTATATTATCGGCGGACTCTTTTACACCTTGAATTCGGATGAAGCGGCACACATGGAAAAAATTGTAGTATCAGGCAGATATAGGAGAAAGGGGATCAGCGATAAGATAATGACAGAATTTTTTGAGAGAATGAAGAACGAAGGAATAAAATATGTAACAACAGGATTTTTCAGACCGGAATACTTTTATAAATTCGATTTTAAGGTTGAAAAAAAATATTCGGGACTTGTTAAATCACTTTAATAATTAATCATTTCAGAAGAATCGAAACTTTTTTCCTGTTTTTTTGAGATTCTTTTAAAACCCGGCTAGAGTTCTAAAAAAAAATTAGTAAATTAACATCCCAAAGAAAACTTTGGAATCCGGTTATATGGGCTTTAAGAAGAAGGTAAAATTTGTATTTATAACTGGAGGTGTTGTTTCTTCTTTGGGTAAAGGAATTACAGCAGCTTCATTAGGATTGCTTCTAAAACAACGCGGTTACAGCGTTACTATTCAAAAATTTGATCCATACATAAATGTCGATCCCGGAACTATGAGTCCTTTTCAGCACGGGGAAGTATATGTAACCGATGACGGTGCCGAAACCGATCTGGATCTCGGTCATTACGAACGATTTCTCGATGTAGGGATGAGTAAAGCAAATAACACTACAACGGGTCAAGTTTACCACGAAGTAATTACGAAAGAAAGACGGGGCGATTATCTAGGTGCGACCGTCCAGGTTATACCTCATATAACAGACGAAATCAAAAAGCGTATCGGTCAGCTTGCGGCTACCGGAAATTACGATGTCGTGATAACTGAAATAGGCGGTACTGTTGGTGATATCGAAAGTTTGCCGTTTCTTGAAGCTATGAGGCAGTTCATGCTAGAGCAAGGCAGGAAAAATGCAATAAGCATACATGTGACGCTTGTTCCCTATATAGCAACTGCAGGCGAAATGAAAACGAAACCCACACAGCATAGTGTTAAAAATCTTCTTGAACTTGGCATTCAACCAAACATGCTTGTCTGCCGTTCCGATGATAAACTATCCGAAAGTATCCGGGAAAAAATAGCCTTGTTCTGCAACGTGGACACAAAGGCTGTTATTTCTGCTTACAATTGCGATTCAATATATGAAGTACCTCTGGTAATGGCTGAACAGAATCTTGACCGACTTGTGCTTAAAAAACTTAAACTGCCTGATATTAAAATTGAACTTGATGTGTGGAAAAATTTTGTTTCCAAGGTAAATAATCCCAGCGGTAAGGTAAAAATTGCAGTCTGCGGAAAATATACCGAGCTTGTCGATGCATACAAGAGTATATCCGAGGCATTTATTCATGCAGGTGCAGAGAACGACGTTAAAGTGGAAGTTGATTATTTAAGTTCGGAAAACATAAATGAAAATAACGCCGCAAAGATCCTTGGCGGTTATCACGGAGTATTAGTCCCGGGTGGATTCGGTGAAAGGGGTATTGAAGGGAAAATTTCTGCTGTAAAATTTGTACGTGAAAATAATATTCCGTTCTTCGGTATATGTCTGGGTTTGCAGTGTGCTGTAATTGAATTTTCAAGGAATGTATGCGGCATTACAAAAGCCAACAGCAGTGAATTCGTAAAAACGAAATATAATGTAATTCACTTGATGCCCGATCAGTTAAAAGTCAAATTAAAAGGCGGATCAATGCGTCTCGGAGCCTATCCGTGTACGCTTCAGAAGAAAACAAGAGCATTCGCAGCTTACAGAAAGGAAAAAATTTCAGAGAGACACAGGCACAGATACGAATTTAACAATGCTTTCAGGGAACAACTGGAAAAATGCGGACTTGTTATCAGCGGGTTATCGCCGGATAACCAGCTTGTAGAAATGATTGAAATTGCCGATCATCCATGGTTTGTTGGTTGCCAGTTTCATCCGGAGTTGAAATCAAGAGCAACGAAAGCACATCCGTTGTTTAGAGAATTTGTCGGTGCAGCCAAAAAGAATGCAAAGCTGGCTGATGAAAATTCGTGATGAGAATCGTTATAATTTTCATCTTAATTTTTATTAATACCGTTTCTTTCAGTTCCGGTCTGAAAAAATTAGTACAAGAAGGACTTGAAGCTTCCTACCAATTTCAGTTTGAAAAAGCCGACTCAATTTACAATTTAATAATAACTGATTACCCTGAAAATCCGGAAGGATACTTATATATTTCTCAGAATTACCTGTGGTTTTTTCTCGGTACCCGTGATGATGGGAATTTAAGAGCATTTGAAGAGTACACTAACCTGAGTATGGACAAAATATATAACTTGATTGAAAGTAACGGTGAGTCGGTTTATTTATTAAACATGTTGGCTAAGGTTTACCTTCAGAAAGCGCTTGTTGCAGCCACAGATGAATCTGTTTTTGATGCCTTCTGGTCAACGAAAACTGCCTACGGGTATTATGAAGAAATTCTTAATTATGATTCAACTTACGCAAGTGCATACCTCGGAATAGGGCTTCTTGAATATGCTTTGAGTTATGTGCCTGCAATGTTTAAATGGGCAGTAGACATCACGGGGCTGGGTCGTGATAAGAAGCAGGGATTTGAATACGTATGCAGAGCAGCTGATCTTTCGAATGAAAATATCCTGAAAACCGAGGCTGAATTTCATAAAGCGAAACTTTTAACCGAGTACATTGGAGATCATAAGGCATCTGCACTAATACTTGAAAATCTATTAAAAAGGTATCCTAAGAATTTGATATTCAAGTACCAGCTTGCAATAGCATACTTGGAGGATAAGATGCTGGATAAGGCGGAGACGCTTCTTCAATCCGTTATTGCAAATACCGATAAGAATTTTATACAGACAGTGTCATTCTCTGATTTTTTATTAGGGGAAATTAGCTTTTTAAAGAACGACTTCGGCCAAAGTATCGTTTATTATGAGCAATTTCTGGATAGTTCAAGAGGTTTTGAATTTTCAGGTATTGCTTATTTTAATATAGGAATATCTCATCTATTTCAGGGAAAAAGAGACGAGGGGATTAAAAAGCTTCTGCTTGCGGCGAGCGGTAATACTGAAATTTCTGATGATGCTTATGCAGCCAGAAGAAGTACAAAAATAATTAATAGTCCTGTAATTGATATGGAGCTCAAAATCATTAAAGCGAGAAATTATCTCTCGGCATCCGAGTATAATTCAACGGTTGAGGAATTGAATAATTTTGTCAACGAGGAAATGGACGATGAATTGAAGATTGAATCATTATTGTTATTGAGTGAAGCAAAAATTCGACTAGAAAATTACATGGGAGCAAAGGAGTATCTTTCAAAAATTAATATTGAATTAATTGAAGAGGAGATGTGGCTTATACCTTTGTATTATTTATTTGACTCGCAAATTGAATACGCACTCGGTAACAGATCTGCAGCAATTAAATTGCTTGAGATTGCGTTCGAAAATAATAATTATGACTTTCAGGAAAAAATATATAGAAGATTAAATTATCATTCCTTAAAAATGACTGGAAACTTTCGATAATAGTAAGAAGATTTTTAGGATTTTTTCAAGATTTTTAGCTGGATTTAAGAAAAATCTCTTATTTTTTGTTCATATTGTATATATTTTAAAATTAGATTTATATAGATGTATTTAATTAAAATATGATAAATCTTGCTGTTTTTGCATCTGGGAAAGGATCCAATTTAAATTCCATTCTGCAGAAATCTTTTTCTGGGAATTTGAACGCCAAAGTTGAAATTGTGATAAGTAACAGAACACAATGCGGTGCATTCGAACTTGCAGATAGATACGGCATAAAAAAAATAACCGTATCAGATTCTGAAAAGGAAGGCGCAATATCATACTCGGAGCTTGAAGTGCTTTTTACTGAAAGGGAAATAGATTTGATTGTACTTGCGGGATACCTTAAAAAGCTACCTGAATCATTGGTGAATAATTTTAAGAATAAAGTCATCAATATTCATCCTGCGCTGCTCCCGTCGTTCGGCGGAAAAGGAATGTACGGTATGAATGTTCATACCGCTGTTTTCAGTAAATCATGTCAGGTTTCCGGTGCTACAGTACATTTTGTAGATAATATATACGATAACGGAAAAATTATTGCTCAAAGATGCGTTGATATTTCTGATGCTGAATCACCAGAGGAAATTGCTCAGAGGGTATTGGAAGTAGAGCATGAATTACTGCCCTATGTGATTCAAAAGTTCTCTGACAACAAAGTAATTATTGGCTCGGACAGAGTACGGGTTTTAAACTAATACGGAGTTTGGCTTGAGTAAATATGCACTAATAAGTGTTTCCGATAAGGAAGGGATTGTAGAATTTGCGGCTGCATTATCCGGACTTGGCTATGAGATACTAGCTACAGGTAACACAGGGAAAGTAATTAAAGAGAACGGGATTAAATGTCTGGATGTTTCGGAATATACTTCTTTTCCCGAAGTCTTTTCCGGCAGGGTAAAAACCTTGCAGCCTTCGATTTTCGGTGGAATACTTATGCGGAGAGATAATGAAAATGACATACGTGAAGCTGAAAAGAATAAAATACTGCCAATCGATATTGTATGCGTAAATCTGTACCCTTTCCCGAAAGTAGTAAATGATCCCGATAAAAATTTACAGACAAAAATCGAAAATATTGATATCGGGGGCCCGAGTTTAATAAGGGCGGCTGCAAAAAATTATAAGTATGTATCGGTAATTACGAATCCTAAACAGTATAAATTATTCATAGAAGAGTTATCCTCAGGTACAGTATCTATTGAAACAAGACAGGCACTTGCAGCTGAGGCTTTTTCGCATACAGCATTTTATGATGCAATTATTGCAAACTTTTTTGAGAAAGAATTTAGTCAGCAGAAGACAGCAGTCAGATTAAATTATGATATCCGGACTTCTCTACGTTATGGCGAAAATCCGCATCAGAAAGCCTACATTAGCGGTAGCTTCTACGATTACTTTGATGCTCTGCATGGAAAGGAGATGTCTTATAATAATATTATAGACCTTGTAGCTGCTGTAGATTTACTAAACGATCTCGATCACAATTCCTGCGCGATAATTAAACACACCAATCCTTGTGGTGCAGCAACATCAGATAATCTTCTGAGAGCCTACGAAAATGCACTATCGTGCGACCCTGTATCTGCCTTCGGCGGTATAGTTGCATTGAACGGAAAAGTTGATATTCCGCTGGCAGAAAAACTTAATGAAATATTCCTCGAAATAATTTATGCAGAAGATTATGATGATGCCGCACTCGAAATACTAAAAAAGAAAAAGAACAGAAGACTGATAAAGAAAAAAAAGAATCTTCCGGCTGATGAGCTGCAGGTAAAAAACATCCCCGGCGGACTTGCCCTGCAGGAAAGAGATAATTCGTTTCTTAAAGAGGAAAATCTTAAATTAGTTACAAACAGAGAAATTAAACTTGAGGAACTTGCAGATTTAAAGTTTGCATGGGTTGTTTGCAAGCACACTAAGAGCAATGCGATTGTTTATGTCAAAAATTTAAAAGCTATTGGTGTAGGCGCCGGACAGATGTCGCGTATCGATTCAGCAAAAATAGCTGCTTCTAAGGCGGCTGAGCACGGGCACGATTTAAATGGTGCTGTTGCAGCTTCCGATGCATTTTTCCCCTTCGCAGACGGCTTGATAGAAATTGCCAGCAAAGGTATAACTTCGGTTATACAGCCCGGAGGTTCAGTCCGTGATGATGAGGTGATCGAAGCCGCAAATGAAAGAAATATTGCAATGGTTTTCACAGGTATCAGGAATTTTAAACATTAAGAGGATTCATGGGAATTTTCGACTTTCTATCGACAGATGTTGCAATTGATTTAGGCACAGCCAACACCCTTATTTTTATTAAGGGTAAAGGGATAGTTCTTAATGAACCTTCGATAGTCGCCTTCGACCGCAACACAAAAAAAATCATTGCACTCGGCAATAAAGCCAAGGAAATGCAGGGAAGAGAACACAGACAGATACGGATTTCCAGACCGATGAGAGATGGTGTGATCGCTGATTTTGAAATTGCCGAAGGTATGATCAGAGCATTCATTAAAAAAGTTAGTACGGGAGCGTTTTCTAGCCGTAGAATTGTTGTAGCTATACCAAGCGGAGTTACTGAAGTCGAAAAACGCGCTGTGAGAGACAGCGCCGAACATGCCGGTGCAAAGGAAGTCCATTTAATTGCCGAACCTATGGCAGCCGCAATAGGTATCGGAATTGATGTTGAGGCTCCTGCCGGGAATATGATCATTGACATCGGCGGAGGCACTACTGAAATCGCAGTAATTGCACTTGCAGGAATTGTGAACGAAGAATCTGTGAGAATTGCCGGTGATGAAATGAATAATGCCATCATGCAATTCTTCAAAAAAAATTATAACCTCCTGATCGGGGAACGAACGGCGGAATCAATCAAGTGTGAAGTCGGTTCGGCTGTCCCGCTGAAAGAAGAAATTACCATACAGGTTAAAGGTCGTGACCTGGTTGGAGGTATACCCAAAACGGCAGAGGTTAGTTCGGTGGAAATCAGAGAAGCTCTGAATGAAAACATTTCTCAGATTGTTGAAGCTGTTAAACAAACTCTGGAAAGAACTCCGCCTGAATTATCGGCTGATATACTTGACAGGGGTGTAATGCTTACCGGCGGTGGAGCTCTTCTTAAGGGACTTGATGAACGAATCAGAATGGAAACGAATCTGCCGGTTCATGTTGCAGACGATCCTCTTACTGCTGTTGTAAGAGGCGCAGGAAAGTCCGTTGAGAACATTAATAAATACCAGAAGGTATTCATTCGTAAAAGAAGCTATTAATGAAATCGGGATTGATGAGATACCTGAATAGTTTTAAGCAGTATATCTTACTTGCTTTGCTATTGCTGCTCTCTTTATTTCTTATATCGACAAATAAAAATCACGCCGTAAAAAATATTCAATCAATATTATTTGGGAACTTTGCTCTGATCAATTATTCGGTCAGAAGCCTTTTCAGCAAGCAGGAATCGGATGAACTGCTTGATCAGAGAAAACTGAATGCCGAACTTATGCTTGAGAATACTCTTATGAAATCAAGAATTCAGGAGGATAATACTCTCAGAGATATGCTTGATTTTAAAAAATACGTTGAATATCCGTTATTTGCTGCACAGGTCATTTCTAAAACCGGATCGATATTTAAAGGGCAATTCATAATTGATGCAGGATCGAGTTCAGGAATAAAGAATGGGATGCCGGTATTAACAGCCAAAGGACTTGTTGGTGTTGTAACCGGTGTGTCAGATGAATTTTCAGTTATAGATCATCTTTTCAACAGTCAACTTAATGTGGCTGTAAAAATAGTTGAAACGAATATTGAAGGTATCCTGAACTGGAACGGCAGTGAACTGATCATACGAAATATTCCTACGACATATGATATCAGACCAGGGTTTCAGATTGTTACATCAGACTTCAGTACAATATTTCCTCCGAAAATAAATGTAGGAAGCGTACTCTTAGTAAAGTCGAGCGTCGCAGGTGTACTAAGCGAAGTTGTGATCGATCCCGGAGAAGATATCGGTTCGGTCGGAACTGTTTTCGTTATGCTGATTGAAAATATAACCAGCTTATCGGATGTTGATATAATCCAAAACGATTAAGGTGTAATTTGAAATTTGTATACACATTAATTATTTTTTTCGTACTCGTTGTCGTTCAGCTTACTATTATTCCATTCTTCAGCATAAGTTATTTCAGACCTGATTTAATAAGTATTTTGGTAAGTGTCTTTGCTATCCGTTTCGGAAGTATTATGGGCATGTCGAATGGGTTTGTATTGGGATTATTATTTGATTTAATTTCAGGTGGAATTATCGGGCTTTCGAGCTTTTCAAAAACCGTCAACGGTTTTATTGCCGGGCAGTTTTCAAGGGAAAAACGCGAGGAAGAAAGTGTAAATTTTATGAAGGTAATTTTAATAATTCTTCTCTGTTCTTCTCTTGATAATTTTTTCTATACTTACTTAAGCGGAAGTTCACTTAATGTAAATGTGTTTGAAATTCTTTTACTTTATGGTCTGATGCCAGGACTCTATACCTCGCTGCTGGCTTTACCGTTGTTTTTAATAAAAGAAAGAATATAAAATGACTGATGAATATTTTGGTTCATATATAAGAAAAGATATTATACTCTACAGTCTTATAGTATTGTTTGGTCTATTTACTTTCCGCCTGTTCAAGATGCAGATTCTGGATAATCCCATTTACAAAGAAAAATCAGAAGAGAACAGTATTAAAGCTGTTACTGTTGATGCTCCGAGAGGGGTGCTGTACGACAGGAATTTTAAGTATTTAGTTTCAAATAAACCATCTTATTCTCTTGAACTGATCCCAGAAAATTTCAGTTTTGCAAATATAGGTTTTATTGAGTACGGGATAAGTTTAGATTCAGGCTTCGTCTCAAATGCTTTAGCTAATCAGAAAAATATCCCCGCACATATTCCCAGGAAAATAATTGAGAACCTCAGCACACCATCTATAGCCTGGATTGAAGAGAACAAACGAAATATTCCGGGTATATATCTTACAGTAGATCTGCAGAGGGATTATTCATTCGGGATTAGGGGATCGCATATTTTCGGTTACATCAAGGAAATTGATTCGCGCAGATTCAAGGAGATGAAGGATGAATATGACCTTGGAGATTTTATCGGGTACAGTGGAATAGAGAAAACATATGAAAAATATCTCAGAGGAGAAAAAGGGTTTGAATTTTTCGTAGTCGATGCACAGCAGCATAAGAAAGGAAGATATGAAAATGGTACAAACGATATTAAACCGGTGAAAGGCAATGATCTGGTACTAACAATTGATAAAGAAGTGCAGAAGAAAGCAGAAGAATTATTCCGCGACAAGAGCGGTGCTTTGGTAGCAATAGAACCAAGCACAGGCGAGGTGCTGGCGCTTGTAAGTGCACCGGACTATGATCTCGGGCAATTATCTTCAGTTACATCAAATAAAGTCTGGAATGAACTATCTACAGACGGTAATAAACCGTTATTTAACAGAGCTACAATGTCAAGTAATCCTCCAGGGTCTCCATTTAAGATTATTACTGCTATAGCAGCATTGGAAGAAGGTATTATTGACCCGAGTTTTACTTATGTATGTCAGGGTGGTTATCAATTTGGGGACCGGTTTTTCAAATGCACTCATGTGCATGGTAAAATGAATCTGATACAGGCAATCGAGCATTCCTGCAACACATACTTCTACCAGCTGATATTAAAAATCGGATTGGAAAAGTGGGTTAAAGTTGCAAAAGAATTCGGTTTTGGTGAAAAAACAAAAATCGATATAAGTGAAGAATCGAACGGATTGCTTCCTGATGCGGACTATTTTGACAGAACGTACGGAAAGGGGAAATGGACAAGCGGTTATCTGATAAGTCTTGCAATCGGACAAGGGGATATTATATCAACACCGCTGCAACTGGCTAAGTATACTTGTCTTCTTGCAAATATGGGACGATCTTATCAACCTCATATCGTAAAAGGTTATATCGATCATGAAAACAGTTACGTGCCTTTATCTTTCCCTGAAATTAAGGCAGATATCTCAGAAAACACATTAAAAGTTGTGCGCGAAGGGATGAGGCGAGTTGTTAATGGTGAAGGGACGGCAACGAATATAAAAATGAAGGAATTTGAAATATCGGGGAAAACTGGTACAGCACAGAATCCGCATGGAGAAGATCACGCTATTTTTATTGCATTTGCTCCTTACGACAACCCGAAAATTGCAGTATCGGTGATTGTTGAGAATGTTGGTTTCGGAAGTACTCATGCTGCACCTGTTGCCAAGGAAATAATCAAAACCTATTTATTGAAAAATGTACCGGATGAAAATTTGGCTTCGCTTAAATAAAAATTTTAGTTAGATGAAAATTAATTACAACCTTCAGGATAAATTCGATTTTTCCATTTTCATCCCTCTTTTGGGATTGGTACTGCTGGGATTATTGGCGGTGTACAGTTCTACATACGAAAATTCATCCGCTTCTAATAATTTCGAGAGACAATTTATATTCACAGTTATTTCGTTTGTTATTTTTTTCGTAATTTATTTTTTGCCTTCTCATACTTTCAGAATTACTGCAACGCCTATCTACATATTATCGCAAATTCTGTTGATCGCAGTCCTTATTATCGGCAGGGTTACAAAAGGTGCGAAGAGCTGGCTCGATGTTGGTTTTGTAGGTTTTCAGCCTTCAGAATTCGCGAAAGTGGGGTTGATTCTGTTTCTTGCATATTGGTTGTCGCATAAAAAGCATGATATTAATAATTTCAAAGAATTACTTTCTGCAGTCGGTATCGGGTTTATTCCAATAATTCTTATTATACTGGAACCCGACATGGGCACAGCAATTGTTTTTGTGGTGATTACTTTAGTTATGATTTTCTGGAGTGGAATAGATTTATTCGGACTTTTTGCAGTCCTTTCACCCGGAATAGCTGTTTTCGCTTCTTTATTCGGAATTGTTTATTTCATGATCACACTATTTTTAATACTGCTTGTTTTAATTTCGTTCCGAAGGGATTTATTCTTAAGCACTACTATCTTTGTAGTTAATATAGCTGCCGGCTTCGTTTTCGAAATCGCTTATAAATTTTTAAGACCTCATCAGCAGCGTAGAATTGAATCATTTATTGACCCGTATTCCGATCCGCTTGGTTCGGGTTACAATGCAATCCAGGCAAAAGTGGCTATTGGTTCGGGCGGTCTGCTGGGTAAAGGATTTTTAGAAGGCAATCAGACGCAGTTGAGATTTATTCCCGAACAGTGGACGGATTTCATATTTTGTGTTATTGGTGAGGAATTCGGTTTTATTGGCAGTCTGCTGGTACTTATTCTTTTTCTAATTTTGTTCATGCGATTAATTAATTTAAGTCAGATTACAAAGGATAAATTCAGCAGTTTGATAGTTGTTGGGATTATATCACTGATTGCTACGCATTTTACAATAAATATCGGTATGAATCTGGGTATTACACCTGTTATCGGTCTACCGTTACCTTTTTTAAGCTATGGTGGCAGTTCATTGCTTGTTAACATAAGTCTGATAGCAGTGGCACTAAATATATATCGTAATCGTAAATATTCAGGATGAAAAAGTACATGACGGCAGAGGAAAAATTACTGAGGAAGATAGAGCAGCATAAACATATCTGTGTCGGTCTCGATACAGATATTAGTAAAATTCCCGATCATTTAAAGCGCGATGAAAACGGTGTGTTCAATTTCAACAAAGAAATTATAGAACAGACAGTATCGGAGGTTTGTGCCTACAAGATAAACCTTGCATTTTATGAGAAGGATGGGAAAAAAGGATTTGAGGAACTGGAAAAAACTCTTGAGGTAATTCCTGATGATATTTTTGTTATCGGAGATGCTAAGAGGGGAGATATTGGAAACACTTCGCAAATGTATGCGGAATCCTTGTATGGTCACTTTAAGTTTGATTCTGTAACGCTCAATCCGTATATGGGATATGATTCATTACAGCCATTTTTAAATTATTCTGAAAAAATAAATTTCATACTTGCATTAACTTCGAATCCCGGATCAAATGATTTTGAAAAGCAGAGACTGGCTGGCGGAGAATATCTTTATAACCTCGTTATTAAGAAAGCTCAGGAATGGAACAGCAAAAAGAATGTTGGAATTGTATTCGGAGCCACAAATCCAACAGAACTTGAAACAACAATAAATTCATTCGGAAATTTGTGGGTGTTGCTTCCCGGAATTGGTGCTCAGGGAGGAAATCTTGAAAGGATTGTTTCGGTATTTTGCCGGGCTAAAAATTCAAACTTTATTATAAACATAAGCCGTGCTATTATCTTTGCCGAAAATTCCAGGAACTTTGCCTCAGCTGCCACAGAAAAATTAGCCGACTTTAATACGCAGATCCTGGATTCATTAAATATTTAAAAGATAATAGCATCTGTTTTAGAGAAACATTATATTTCTATAGGAATTGTTTCAACAAAGAAATAAATATCTGTACTTTAATTAAGTACTGAATCATCCGGCATTGAGGGCTCTATGCGGATCACTCCAAAAATTTACGAAACCAAACTTCACAAGATATGGCTGTCACAGGATTTTAAATCACAGCTTCAAACATTATCGGGAGAAGACGTGGCTGTTCTTGATACCGGGGCGCTGAATGAGGATACAGCCGGACCGGACTTCAAAAATGCCCGTGTCAGAATTGGGAATCTGGTTTATGTCGGGGATATAGAAATTGACTGCGATTACGGCAACTGGAAGAATCATGGTCATAATATTGATAATAAACATAACAAAGTAATACTTCACGCAAGTCTCACCAATAAAAGTAACCAGCATTATGTTTATACAAAAGATGGAAGAAGAGTTCCGACAATATGTCTTTCGCATTATATAGACACAAGTATGTTTTCACAGCTTGAAAACAATGCAGAACAGGAAACTGACAATAATAAAATAAGATGTGCACACCTGGCCGGAGATATTAATGTTCACATAAAAAAGAAATTTATAGCCAGCCTGGGAATGGAGCGTTTTCAAAAGAAATGCAGCCGTATACAGTATAGGTATAAGGAGTTACTTTACCTGAAAATGATGAAACTAAAAGAGCCTGTTATACATTACGATATGAAAGAAGATCTCGACAGGAAGGAGTTTAAGAAGGAAGAGTATCGCAGTGCTGATATATGGCAGCAGGTTCTGTATGAGTTTGTTTTTGAAGCCTTGGGATATTCGAAAAATAAAAGCATAATGTTAAGGCTGGCTCAGAGCGCCGATATTCAGTTTTTTAAAAAACTCGGTAATGATGATGATACAATGAACCGTATTGAATGTGCGCTGTTCAATATCAGTGGATTGATTCCAGGTAATAATGAAACTAATCTGAAATCCGATTCTTCATACGTGATTAAGCTGCTGAATGATTGGGATATTATTAAGAGAATTTATGACGGTTTACTTTTTAATAACAGCGACTGGCAATATTTTAAATTACGACCGCAGAATTTTCCGACAATAAGAATTGCCGGGGGTCTCGTATTCCTTGAATCTTTACTGTTTGATAATTTGGTCAGCAGTATCGTAAAAAAGTTTAGGGAAATTCGGAACCTGAATGTATTAATTAATTCCATAAGATCTTTGTTTGTTATCAAAAGCAGGGGATTCTGGCAGCATCATTATGTATTTGAGCAAAGATCTAAAGACGATATAAAATACTTTGTGGGAGCATCACGCGCTGATGAAATTGTTGTAAATGTTATACTCCCATTCTTCGCCGCTTATTTTGAATGTTTCGGCGAGGAGGAACTTGCAAAGAAAGTTCTTAAAGTCTACAATATATACGATCAACGTTCGGAAAATAAAATTGTAAGAGAGGTTGCCGAGGCTTTGTCTGTAGAATATTTTCTGAAAAAGACGGTACTTACCCAGGGTATGTTAGAACTATTCAGAAATTTCTGTTCGAAAAAAAGATGTCTTGAATGTGAAATAGGTAAAATTATTTTTAATTGATTTCACTCAGTTCTGGCTGGAACCCCTTTCGATTTTATTAATTTCATCGCGCAATCTGGCAGCACGTTCGTAATCTTCCTTTTCAATAGCTTCTCTTAACTGATCTTTCAATCCTGCAATTTTGGTTTCTTTCGATTTGGGTTTACTATCGATCTCTTGTTCCGATTCAATTTCATCGCCAAAATCAAAACTTGCAGCATCCTCACTACTTGGAACAAATCCAGCAGATTCCATCACTTCTTCAGCAACATAAATCGGTGATCCGGTTCTAACTGCGAGTGCGATTGCGTCACTTGGCCTGGAGTCGATAAAATTTTCAAGCGATGATATCTCAACCACGATTTTGGCGTAAAAAGTATTTTCCCTTAATTCATCAATCACTATTTCGGTAACAACAGCACTTAAATTATCGACGAAAGTTTTTAGCAGGTCATGTGTAAGAGGACGAGGCGGTTTGATACCCTCCAATTCCATAGCAATAGCTTGTGCTTCGAAAGATCCTATTATTATCGGCAGCCTTCTGTTACCATAGGTTTCCTTTAATAGCAATGCGTAAGCACCGCCAGCCGAAGGACTGGCGGATAATCCTAATATTTCGACCTGTACTTTATTCAATTTACTGCTCTTAATTTTCTTTTAATCTTTTAAGTTCACTTATCAAAGGCGGTAATATTTCAAATGCATCACCTGCAATTCCATAATCTGCTATTTGAAATATCGGTGCATCTTTATCCTTATTAATTGCTACAATAAACTTCGATGATCTCATTCCTGCAATATGCTGAATTGCACCGGAAATACCCACCGCAATATACAAATTTGGAGAGACAGTTTTACCCGTTTGTCCTACCTGCTCGGAATGAGGTCTCCAGCCTGCATCAACAACAGCTCTTGATGCGCCGTGTGCGGCTCCGATTACATCTGCAAGTTCTTCAATAAGATGAAAATTTTCGGGACCTTTCAAACCTCTACCGCCCGATACAATTTTATCAGCTTCGGCAACATCGAGTTTACCTTCAGATTTTTTGATCTCGATTACTTTTTCCCGCAGGTCCAATTCGCCGGCTTCTTTAGTCACGACTTCAGCACTATCTGATCCGGGTTCACCGGCATTAAAGACGTTAGGCCTGATTGTAATGACTTTTTTCTCCGGCTTTAATTTTACAGCTGTGAGTGCTTTACCAGCATAAACAGGTCTCGTAAAGATTATTTCACTTCCTTCAACCTTATAATCAACCACATCAACAGCTATTGCGGAGCCGGTTTTAACAGCTATTCTAGGCGCAATATCCTTACCGAGAGCCGTATTACTTATTACAATTATTTCGGCTCCCAATTCATTTGCAAAATCAGAAACGATTTTTGAGTAAGCACTGGAAGAATAATTTTCCAGGAGCTCATTCTTATAATGAGTTACTTTATTAATTCCAAAGCCACCCACCTTTGACAAGCCGTCAATATTATTGCCGATGGTTACTGCTTCGGCTTCCATGCCTAATGCTGAGGCAACTTCAGCACCGAATTTAACGACTTGCAGTGCAGCATTTTTAATACTGCCGTTACGCTGTTCGAGAAACACTAAAACCTTTTTTGC
Organism: Melioribacteraceae bacterium; assembly: GCA_016927595.1. GTDB lineage: Bacteria > Bacteroidota > Ignavibacteria > Ignavibacteriales > Melioribacteraceae > PGYT01. The sequence goes on from JAFGMI010000024.1 coordinate 172,415, forward strand.
CATAATTTATCCCTTAAATAACTTTTGCCTCTTCTTTTAATAAACGGACTAACTCAGGAACCGCAGATGCGTCCGTACCAATTATTTTGCCGGGCTGCTTCACCTGTGGTCTTTTCATCTCTGTTACTTCAGATAAATTTTCATATGTGGCAGCGGGTTTTTCTTCTATAGTTTTTTTCTTAGCTGCCATTATACCTTTCAATGAAGCATATCTTGGTTCGTTTAATCCTTTTTGTGCGGTTATTACTGCGGGTAAACTGGTCTCCACAACTTCTTTGCCGCCCTCTATCTCTCTTTCGGCTCTGATCTTTCCATCATTTATGTCTAGCGATACAACTACCGATACACAATTAAAACCCAGAATTTCTGCTGTTAGCTGACCGACAATTGAGTTGTCATAATCAACCGATTGTTTACCGAAAAAGACCAGTTCTGCACCGATATTTTTTATTTCATCTGCCAAAGCTCCAGCTACAGCAACAGAATCTCTCCAGCTATCGTCTTTAAGCAGAACAGCAGAATCAGCACCCATTGCCAGTGCTTTGCGTATTGATTCCTTATTTGCGTCACTTCCTACACTCAATATTATTACCTCACCGCCTGATTTCTCCCTGGTCTTTAATGCTTCTTCGATGGCAAATTCATCATAAGGATTAACAACGAATGTAACTCCGTCAGGATCTATATTCTTTCCGTCCGGTCCAATACTGATTTTTGCAGCCGTATCCGGAACATGGCTTACACATACTGCTATTTTCACCATTCCTCCTTAATTGAACAAATTTTGATTGGAAAATATAAAGTCTTATCCTAAATTCAAAAAGTATATAGATGATAATTTTATTTTCACACGATTTTTTATACATTATCCGATAATGCTTAAATAATTATGTCCGAAAAAAAAACAGATGTAATATATGAGCCTATCGAGGATACTGAAACGGAAATCGGTCTTCCGTTCGATGTAATTCTTTATAATGATGATATTCACACATTTGAAGAGGTAATAAGTCAGCTCATTAAAGCTATTAGGTGCAGTTTTGAGAAAGCAAGAGATCTTACTTTTGAAGTCCATGTTAAAGGAAAAGCTCTGGTTTATACGGGTGATTTAAAGGAATGCCTGAAGGTATCAAGTATTTTACAGGAGATTGCGCTCCACACTCAGATAGTCAGCTAGAATAACAGCCAATTAGGTATAAATTAAGTAATAAATATCTATATTTAATTTCTTGTTTCATAAAATTTGGTTTCTAATGCAAATCGGATTAGTTGGACTGCAATTCTCAGGAAAATCCACTCTATTCAGTACTCTATCAGGTAACATACAAACAGAAAGTTCACAGGGCAGGGAGGAAGCTCAGATTGAGGTGATCGGTGTGCCTGATGAAAGGCTCGATAAACTGACTGAGATGTTTCAACCAAAAAAGAAAATTAATGCCACGATTGAATTTTTTGATACTCCGGGGCTAAGAATGTCCGACGACGGTAAGGTGAAAATAACAACCACCTTCTTGAATAATGTTAGAAATAACGATGCTTTGTTTTATGTTATCAGGCAGTTTTCGGATGAAACCGTAGCTCATCCGATGAATTCTGTAGATCCAGCAAGAGATATTGAATTTCTTGAGGTCGAATTTTTATTCTCGGATCTTTCATTTCTCGAAAACCGTATCGAAAGACTTAAAAAAGATGCGATGAAGTCGAAGGATGAAAAACTGAAAAAGGAATTACCGCTTATCGAAAAATGTTACGAGCATGTAGAAGAGGAAAAACCATTACGGACATTAATACTCGATGAGAGTGAATTAAAGTTATTGTCCGGTTACCAGCTATTGACACTCAAACCGCTACTAATTGGATTAAATTGTGATGAAAACTCGATAAAAAATATTGATGCGATTGTAAGCGGAATTAAAAATAAGCTCCTCAATTTAGATGTAGAGATCATACCGTTTTTCGGAAAGATTGAGCAGGAACTTTCTCAACTGGACGAGAACGACAGGGAAACCTTCATGTCTGATTACGGCATTAAAGAATCCGCCCTGACAAAAATAATCAGAACATCGTATCAGATACTGGGGCTGCAGTCGTTTTTTACTGTAGGCGAAGATGAATGCCGTGCATGGACGATTAAAAAAGATTATACGGCTCAGCAGGCTGCAGGTGTAATTCATACTGATTTTTATAATAAATTTATCAGGGCAGAGGTTGTTCATTACGGAGATTATATAGCGCATGGCAGTTTTAACAAGTGTAAAGAAGCCGGTGTTTGGAGGCTTGAAGGAAAGGATTATCTTGTAAAAGATGGCGACATAATCTCAATAAGACACAGTTAAAATTATAAGGAGTGTAAAAATGCCGAAACAGGTTATTGAAGGATTGAAACCGGAATTATTGTGGAATTATTTTTATGATATTTCACAAGTACCGCGACCCTCTAAGAAAGAAAAAAAAATAAGAGCATTTGTAAAAGAATTTGCTAAAAAAAACATTTTTGATTTCAAGGAAGATAAAACCGGAAATATAGTTATTAAAGTACCTGCCACTCCCGGATATGAGAATAAACCTACTGTTGTATTACAGGGGCATCTCGACATGGTCTGTGAAAAGAACAAAGGGACAGAACACGATTTTGATAAAGATCCAATTAAACTTGTCAGAGACAATGGCTGGATAGCCGCAATCGGTACTACCCTCGGTGCAGACAATGGTATCGGGGTTGCCGCTGCAATGTCTGCCGCTACTGATAGCAGTGTGGTTCATGGTCCTCTGGAACTTTTAATGACTGTTGATGAAGAGACCGGTATGACCGGTGTGATGGGACTTAAATCCAATTTTATTACCGGTAATATTTTATTAAATATGGATTCGGAAGAAGACGGCGCATTTTATGTAGGTTGTTGCGGCGGACTGGATACAGTAGGTGTATTTAAGGTGGATTGGAGCAGACCAAAGAAGGATATGGTTCCTTTCGAGCTTCTGGTAACCGGTTTAAAAGGCGGGCATTCAGGTCTGGACATTCAGGCTGGAAGAGCGAACGCAATTAAACTGCTTGGTATATTACTCAACAGAATTACTGGTATAAAGTACAGAATCAGCAGTATAAGTGGCGGATCAAAGCGGAATGCGATTCCGAGAGAAGCCGAAACCATCCTGATGATAAATCCATCTGACGAGGTAAAAGTCCAGAAAATCATCAACCAATTCGTTAATGATACTCTGCTCGAATTCTTTAAAAATGATGGCGGATTAAATGTAACATTAGCACGAAAAGATGTTAGTGTTAAATCAGTATTCTCAAAAAAGTTTACTAAAAAAATTATAGACACTATCCTAGCCATGCCTCATGGAATAATGGCAATGAGTCCCGACATCCCGGATTTAGTAGAATCATCTACCAATCTGGCGACAATTACGCTGGAGGATGATACTCTTAAAATTGGTACCAGCCAAAGAAGCTCGATTGAAAGCGCCAAATATAATATAGCTTCAAGTGTAGCTGCTGTATTTAAACTTGCGGATGCCGACGAAGTTATAACGGGTGACGGTTATCCGGGCTGGCAGCCGAATATGAATTCTGAATTATTAGCTGTCTCAAAAAAAGTGTATGAAGAAATGTATTCAAAAGAACCTGCCGTTAAAGCTATTCATGCAGGGCTGGAATGCGGACTGTTGGGCAGCAAGTATCCTGGGCTCGATATGATATCCTTCGGGCCTACAATTCAGGGCGCGCACTCCCCGGATGAAAGGGTAAATATTGCCGATGTAGAAAAATTCTATGAATTGCTCAAGGGTATTCTAAAAAAACTTACTGAGTAATTCGTATACAAAAGGGCACCTAAATATTATCAGTCAATATCTTTTGAGTAATTAAATATTTACAATAGATATGAGAGTCTAAAATGGGATATCAAAAAAAATTATATGATGTACCGAAAATTAACTCCGTACAGCAGATGATATTGAAGACTGCTGAGAAGTACGGCGACAAATTAGCATTGGAAGATCTTAATCCTACTCCGATAGGTAGAGTAACTTATTCTGAATTGCTGGAATCCATTTTAAAGTTTGGCGCTTCACTTCAGAAGCTCGGATACAAGGAAAGAGCACATATTGCGGTTATCGGCGAGAACAGGGTACAGTGGGCTATAAGTTATTTAACATGTATGACATTCAATTATGTGGTTGTACCAATTGATAAAAATCTTACTGATAATGAAATATTAAACATTATCCATGAATCGGATTCCGAAGCTGTGATTTATTCAAGTTCCTTCGAAAACCTTTTTACAGGAATTAGGCATTCACTAAAAAAGGTGAAGCATCTTATATGCATGGATGAAGCTTCAGGTGATAAAGGTTTTCATTCAATGATCAGTATGATTAGGGATTCAGAACCTGTATCAATAACAGATCTGCCTGAAATTAATCCTGAGGATATGGCTGAAATAATATTTACATCGGGATCGCTGGGCAGAGCAAAGGGAGTAATGCTGTCTCAGAGAAACCTGGCTTCAAATCTTGTTGATATGGTTTCTATGTTGATGATGTATCCCGAAGACAGGTTCCTGTCGGTTCTTCCAATGCATCATACATACGAATGCACATGCGGTATGTTATGTCCCTTGTATTCCGGTTCTTCTGTTCATTATGCACGCTCCTTGAAAACCGTTGTTGAGGATTTTCAGCGGGCACATCCGACAATTTTACTTGGGGTGCCTCTCCTTTACGATAAAATGTTCAAAAAAATTGTTAAGTCGATTAATGATGATAAAGTTAAGTCAGTCATTGTCCCTCCTTTGAAAAAACTTACCAATTTTCTTGGATCGATAGGTATACGGGATATTAAGAAGAAAATTTTTAAAGAACTGCACGAAAGGTTCGGAGGAAACGTCCGCATTTTTATTGCCGGTGGAGCTGCACCGGACCCGGAAGTTGCCAAAGGGCTAAGGGAATTCGGATTTAATTTCCTGCAGGGTTATGGTCTCACAGAAACATCACCAATTTTAACCCTAAACAGACTTGATAATTTTAAGGATGAAGCCGCCGGACTTCCGCTGCCGAGTGTTGAAATAAAAATTGTAAATCCGGACGAAAGCGGTTCAGGAGAAATATATACATCAGGTCCTAACATTATGCTTGGATACTATAAGAATCCTGAACTGACAGAAGAAATAATAGTCGACGGGTGGTTCAAAACAGGGGACATAGGATATATTGATGAAGATGGATTTCTTCACATTAATGGAAGGAAGAAGAATGTTATAATTTCTAAAAGCGGTAAAAATGTTTTCCCGGAAGAGATTGAAGACGCTTTAAATAAAAGTCCGTTTATATTAGAATCGATTGTATACGGGGCTGAAGATGAAAAGCAGGATGAAATAATAGCAGCACTGATTGTAGTGGATGCTGAAGCCTTAATTCAATATGCCGAAGAAAAGAATCTTACTATTAACGATGACATGATGAATACAATAATTGATCAGGAAATTAAGGGAATTAACAAAGCCCTGCCCTCGTATAAAAGAGTTGTTAAGTTCACGATAAGGGATAAGGAATTTGAGAAAACTACTACTCAAAAAATCAAAAGATATCTGATTAATAACGGAGATTAAATAATTGAATATAGTGTTGGAATTTCGTAAAGTGCCAACTGATAATTCCAATTCTATATCAGGTTTAATGTCGGTTCTCAGAAAAGTAATTATTGTCTTATTTTTTTATCATATAAGTATATTGCCTCAGAATAATATCAAAAGAGGTAATCTTCTCGAGTCTCATCCTCTGTACATTTTTGAAGGATTAGGACCTACATTTACTAGAACAGATTATTCTGAGATAGGTGTAAGGTACGATATTAAAATAGGTGCCGAGTATCTGCTGAAGTCTTTTTCAAATCATGCATTCGGTGGCAGGATTTCTGTTAATCTGATGGAATTAACAGCGAGTGATCCAACCAAGGTACCCTACACTCATGTGACGGATATTTTATCTTTAAATACCGGTTTTCTCTATACTTTCAGACTAAATGATAAGATTTATCCTTACTTAACAACTGGTGTATCAGTCACTTATTTTGACCCGCGTGATTCGAACAGAGATAAACTTTCCGGGAATAAACAAAACCAATATGATAAACTTACTCCCGATTTTTATTTTGAAGCAGGCGTCAAATACAGACTTTCAAAAAACCTGTTGCTCTTTAGTGAGGGAAGTCTTTATATAAACGATGACGACCTCCTGGATGATTACGATAATAATCACTATGCTGATTTTTACGGTACTCTCGTATTCGGTATAAGCTATGCTTTTAACTTTAATGAAGATGCTGATGACGACGGAGTACCTGACGAATGGGATATTTGCCCTTATACGCCTGCAGAGTTAAGCGTTGATAAATACGGCTGCCCTATTGATAATGATATTGACGGGATCCCTGATTACAGGGATAAATGTCCCGATACACCAATTGGTATCCCTGTAGACAGATTCGGATGTGCATTTGATAATGACAATGACCTTGTGCCGGATTATTTGGATAAATGTCCTGATACACCACGCAATGTTCTAGTCGATTCGCTTGGATGTCCGCTTGATACAGATAGAGACGGAGTTCCCGACTATTTGGACCTGTGCCCTGATACAGAAGAGGGCAGCAAAGTCGATTCAACCGGATGTTACAAACTCGATGATAGCAAGAATTTTATCGAGAGCATTATTATATACTTTGAATCGGGGAACGCCGATTTAGATGAGCAAGCTGAGTCTAAACTGAATAAACTAGTTTTTTACATGAATAACTATGAGAATATAAAATGGTATATAGAAGGTCACAAAGACAGGATTGAAAGATCATCCGGAGAGGAGGATATAAGTCTGACCAGAGCCAAAAATGTTTTGGACTTCCTGCTCAGGAAGGGTGTTTCAATAAAAAAGCTAGAAATTTTTAACAAGGGAGATGGTTTTTCTGTCGCGGATAATAACACAATTGACGGAAGAAGTAAAAACAGAAGGGTGGTTATTTTCGGAATTAAATAATTTTTCGACCTTGCCTAATATTAAAAACTATAATATATTTGAAATTCAATTTTGCACAATAAAGTGTGTTTTTGCAGAAGTAACCCTGCATGCAGATTAGTTGGCAGAGCCTCCCGGCATAATCGATGCAAAAATGATGTCGCGGGTTGTGGGGAAAAATAGTTCTTAAAATTTTGAAGATATATATGCGGGAGTAGCTCAGTTGGTAGAGCGCAACCTTGCCAAGGTTGATGTCGCGGGTTCGAGTCCCGTCTCCCGCTCAAAATAAAATCCACTCCATGTGGATTTTATTGTTTATGGCGGCGTGGCTTCACCCGCCTTAGGCGGGCAAGAGTGGCTAAGGCGAAAACATGAACTATATTTATGTTTTAAGAAGTAAAAGGGA
>JAFGMI010000004.1 GCA_016927595.1 Melioribacteraceae bacterium
AATAGACTTACTCCCCAATATTTACTTACCGCATTTACTTGTACAGACCAATTATCAAAACGCTACTCCGGAGGAGGTGGAAAAACTTGTCACCGAACCGCTTGAATCAACAATAGGTACAATAAACGGAGTCAAGAAAATCAACTCTGTCTCTAAAGAAGGTATATCGGTAATTTCAGTTGACTTCGTCTGGGGAACGGATATGGATATGGCTGTGCTTGCTATGAGGGAAAAACTGGATAATGTTGCATTCGCATTGCCGCGTGATGCGGGGCGACCGACAATAGTACGTGCAGATCCGTCATCGGAACCGATTATGTCACTGGTACTTTCATATAAAAACAGGGATAATGGTTTAGATGTTGGAAGTAAGAATTCAGAAGATGGAAATCAGAAGGAGGAAGTAAGTAGTAATATTACAGTAAAGAATTCAGTTCAGCACGGATTATTTCTTCAGAATTCAAAATTCCTAATTCTAAAATCGGCATTCATAGATCATTCTTCTCCGGAGTACGAGATTAAAAGATTAATTGACTTGAAAGAAGCCGCAAGAGTAGTATTTAAAAGACGATTGGAACAAATAGAGGGAGTTGCTCAGGCAATCATAACCGGGGGTTTGGAAAGAGAAATTTTAATCGAGATTGATCCGCTGAAACTGGAAGCTTATAATTTAACATTCGAAAAGTTAGCACAATCGTTAAAGTCTTCCAATATCAATCTTCCTGCAGGATCGATTATGAAAGGTTTGTTCCGATACTCGCTTCGTACATTCGGTGAATATACCAGTATTGATCAAATCGGGAGTACGGTTATTAAAAGTTCCGGGAACAGAAATTTTATAAAACTAGATGATATTGCGGATGTTAAGGATAATTTTAAGGAAAGGGAAGGATTAACCAGAATTAACGGTGCGGAGACGATTGGATTGTTGATTTATAAAGAACCTGCATCAAACACGGTTTCAATATCGTCCCGCGTAAAGGAAATAGTAAATATATTGAGAAGTGAATATCCCGAATTCGATTTGCTGGTAGTGTCCGACAATTCCGGTTTTATAGAAGCGGCAATTTCCAATGTAAAACAGGAAGTCCTTTACGGCGGTCTGCTCGCTACACTTGTACTGTTTTTCTTTCTGGGAAGCCTGCGTAATATATTCGCAATAGCTATAACTATTCCTGCTGCACTTGTGATTACAATTCTGCTGATGTACCTGTTCAGGATTAATTTTAACATAATTTCGCTGGGCGGTATCGCTGTGGGAATCGGTATGCTGCTCGACAATTCTATTATTGTGATTGAAAACATTATGCGATATAAAGAAAAGGGATTGAAGTTAAAAGATGCAGCGATAAAAGGAGCTTCCGAAGTATCTATGCCCGTGGTTGCAGCAACTTTAACAACCATCGTTGTTTTTCTCCCGCTCGTGTTTATTCGTGGTATTACTGGTGAACTGTTCAGGGATCAGTCGCTTGCCATTGTTTTTTCATTATCCGCATCGATACTAGCCGCACTCACTTTAATACCATTAATCGCATCAAAAAAAAAATTATTTAATATTAATAAGGAAAAATATTCCGCCGGCTATATAAGTATTAATGGGCCGGGAACAGGAATCATAACAAAAATCAGGTACTGGATCAGCTTACCCTTTATAATTACAGTAAAGCTGATTTTATATATGATGATGAGTTTATATCTGTGGGCTAGCAGATTATTTTCTAACATGTTTGGTCGGTTTTTCAAAGTTGTGGATAGATGGATGGTTCGTTTGATAATTTACTATGAAAAACTTCTGTTGTGGGCGCTTGATAACAAATCGAAGGTAATAATCTCCACAATTGTTCTGGTTGTGCTGACGGTATTTGCTGCCATTGATATCAAAAAGGAATTTATTCCCGAATCGGCTCAGGATCAGTTTATTCTGGAGCTGGTGTTCCCCAGAGGAACATCCCTGAGGGGAAATGCTGAAATAGTCTCAAAAATTGAAAAAGCAGCTTTGAATATAGCCGGTGTTCAAAATCTGGTATCAAACATCGGGCGAGTAAACGAATTTGATTATATGAACAAGGAGCTGTATTCTGTCAACAAATCAAATCTGATCTTTAAACTTGACACTTATGAGAAGTATTACAGTGTCCGGGAACAAGTACGTACTCTTCTGAAAAATTTCAGCGGAATAGATTATTCATTCAAGCAGGTTAAAACTGCCTATACCCAGGTAATAAATCCTTCCGATTTTGATGTTGAGATAAAAATTAAAAACAAGGATATTAATGCCGCACATAAAAAGGCAGAAACAGTTATTGATAGAATAAATAAAGCCGGTATAAATGGAATTAAAGAAATATTTATAAATGTTGAAAAGGGATTACCCGGCTATGATATTAAAATTAACAGGGAGAAATGTATTGCATATGATATTGATATTTCTGATGTATCGAATAAACTTGTTAATTCGGTTAAAGGAAACGAGGCTACATTCTTTTCGGACTTCGACAAAAAAATAGGGATTCGTCTAAAATTAGCTGAGAAAGAAAGGCGGGATATTAATAAAGTTTTAAACCAGTATGTTATCTCCGGCGGCGTTCAGGTACCCCTTTCCAAACTGGTTGATGTAAGTCCTTCTGACACATACAATGAAATATGGCATGAGGATCAGTCGAGAACACTTTTTGTTTATGCGTCGCTGGATGAAGATGCATCCGGTAACATAATTACACAGATCAACAACATTATTGAAAGATTACCTGAATCACCCGAAGAAATTATTACTGCGGGCGGTGTTAATGACGAAATAAGAGCATCTTTTTCATCTTTATACGTTGCATTGGTTATATCAATATTGCTCATGTATATGATACTTGCATCAGAATTCGAATCATTCTTGTTTCCTTTTATTATAATCTTTTCGGTCCCGCTGGGATTGATAGGCGGTATTCTGCTACTGTATATTCTGGGTGACAGTATAAGTGTCATTTCCCTTATGGGATTGATTATACTTGTTGGTATCGCGGATAACGATGCAGTTGTAAAAGTGGAGTTCATCCTTCGTAAACGTGAAGAAGGTCTGTCGGTTAAAGACGCAATTATTCAGGCGGGACACGACAGGTTCCGTCCGATTATAATGAACAGTCTAACGGTTATATTCGGCTTAATACCCATGATTATTGGTATAGGCGCGGCGACCCAGTTAAGGATATCGCTGGCAGTTGCAGTTGTTGGCGGTTTGGTCTCGGCAACTGTCCTTACGTTAATTATTATCCCGGTATTGTATTCTTACCTGGAAAAATTTTCAAATAAAAAATATTAGGTTTTTGGTTTTTATAATTTATATATATAAACAAACGTAGAGACTTATAGCAATGTATCTACTATAAATGCAGGATTATTTTGAACATAAATAGTGAAATTAAGTTTTATCTGATCAGGGATGTCATTATACAAACACAAGTACCGTATTGAATCCGCGAGATTGAAAAACTGGGATTATTCAACACCGAGTTGGTATTTCGTTACAATCAACACCAAAAATAAAATTAAATGGTTCGGTGAAATTGTTGGCGATGTAATTGAATTAAATGATTTCGGCAAACATGTTGAACAAGAATGGCTCTATACTGCAGAAATGAGAAAACATATAGAATTAGATCAATATATAATCATGCCAAATCATTTTCACGGGATTATTATTATAAATGAATCAAAAGAAATTAAATCTTTTGAAAAAAACGTAGTAGAGACGCATCGCGATGCGTCTCTACGGAGCATTGATAAAAACAAAAAATATGCGATTAATTGTTTATCAAATATAATTCGTGGATTTAAATCATCGGTTACGAAATGGGCGCATATAAACGGGTATTGTGAATTTGCATGGCAACCCCGTTTTTATGACAGGATAATCCGGAATGAAATAGAATTATCCCGTATACGGAATTATATTAAATGCAATCCTTTGAAATGGTAAAATAAAAAAAATAATAAATTGGTTCGTTATGAAAATACCAATCAAAATAATAGCAATTCCTTTTGTTATTGTCATAATAATAATCGCGGCTTACCAATTGTTCTCGGTAGGGGATACTGAAAAAAAGGATGGAAACAAAATCAGTAATGTAGATTACGGCACGCTGGATGAAATCATTTTCGATGTAAGAACCTCCAATGTTTTAAAGGGAGAATTAATAAAAACAACCAATGCAAACGGGATTATACGTGCGAACAGAGAACTGGATATCGTTGCTAATATCCCGGGGTATATAAGTAATATTCACATATATGAGGGTAAGTATGTTGCTAAGGGTTTAATCCTTGTACAATTAGATGATAAGGAATATCAAATTGCGTTAAAGGAAGCCGAGGATCAGTTAATAGAAGCCAGAGTTGAATACGGATTTCTGACAAAGGACACGGGTGTTGACACCATGAATATTGACAATGCCGTTGTAATTGAAAAACAGATCTCACAGCTGGATCAACAATTTAATAAGGGCATGCTGAGTGAGGAAGAGTATTTGACAAGACGAGACGAACTTGAATTAAAACTGATTTTTACCGGGGCAAAGCGAGAAGAACTGATTCTCAATAAAAGTGGATTCAGTCGTGCCGTTAATGCCAAGGAAAGATCAGAACTTAATCTGGCTTATACAAAAATAAAAGCTCCTTTCCCTGGCGTAATCGGTGATTTTGATCTTGTTGTTGGTCAACGTGTAAACAGCGGTGAAAAACTTTTTAAACTGATAGATGTTTCCGGGTTTAAAATTGATGTGGGTGTTCTTGAAAGTGAGATAGTATATATTTCAAAAGGAAACAGGGTTGAAATAAAAGTTAATGCATTAGCTGATCAGACATTTGAAGGCAAAGTTGTGTTTGTTAGTCCGTACATAGATACTGAAACTAAAACATGTAAAGTATCAATTGAAATTGCAAACCCAGACAATCAGCTTAAATCCGGCATGTTTGCAACCGTAAAAATTGAAACTGCTTCACTAAAGGATAGAATTTTAGTGCCGAAGGATGCATTGCTTGTCCGTGACAGACGCAACCTTGTATTCACGGTTGAAGATTCACTGGCAAAGTGGAAATATGTTGATATCGGGGAAAAGAATGATGAATACATCGAAATACTTAAAGGCGTTACTCCGGGAGAAGAGGTTATTGTGGAGGGTCATTACACATTAGCCCATGATGCCAGGATCAGAGTTCTAAAATAGAAATTATAATTCAGAAGCAGATACTTGGAGATCCGGGATGGGTATAATGATAGATGATTTGAAAGAAGGAACATATAAATTTTTCCTTTAATATTACTGATCTGGTAGAAACGCTTCCTAAAAAAGTGTTGCAAATGTTATTAAATATCAATTAGTAAAAAGCGGAACGTCGATCGGTGTAAATTCTCGTACTGCTGAATGAACCAGAAGATACAGTGAATAAATATATGAGATAAACATAGTTCTTGAGGAAACTGATAACACTATATTAAGTCTGGAAATAGTTGAAACGAATAATTGAATGTGATGCGCTATTTTGAATTGTCTTTTTAAACTAAG
>JAFGMI010000025.1 GCA_016927595.1 Melioribacteraceae bacterium
ATGCTTCGACCTCATGCTTCGACTGTGCCTGCCTTTGGCAGCCACGCTCAGCATGAATAATTATTGATTAATTTAATACAGCACTGAGCATAGCCGAAGTGCGGGATTGGTTCACTTATCGAAAATAAAAAGAGGTGGTTTTGAATCATCAGGTTCGTGTTTCAGTGATTCCCTGCTATGTTTGGAATTAACCGGGTGTATATCAGGCTCCATATTAATTGAAGGCAAAATATAACGGCTCATTAAATAATATGGTCCGCTCATATCTTTGTAATCATTATAATTGCCTCCCGTAAACACTGTCACAAGTTTCAGATCAGGAACAACAAAGATATATTGTCCTCCGTTACCCGCGGCATAAAAACATCGGATAGTCTTCGACCTGTAATTGAAATTTATGTTCCACCAATAATAACCGTAACCTAAATTGTATTTGTTCATATGTTCTATATGTGCCCGGGTAGATTTCTGAATCCATTCTTTAGGCAGAATCCTTTGCCCGTTCCAGAGCCCGTTATTTAAATACAGCAAACCAATTTTAAGCATATCTCTGGGACGGAGGTCTCCCGTAAAGTTTCGCATGTTGATTCCCAGTGGTTTGAATAAAAATTCGAATTCGAATTCATCTATCTTTAAACCGGACGAAGCATAAACAATTCTGCTTACAAGAATCGGGGAGGCATCGTTATAAATAAATTCGGTACCCGGCTTCGATACCATTGGCAAATCAAGAAGAAACTTTACAGGATCTGGAGCCTTCTTCATCTGTTCAACGCAGCTTTCCGAAAAATAGCCTGCGTCATAACTGCAGTCGTATCCGCATCGCATTGTTAGTAAATCTTCAATTGTTAATTGAAGCTTATTACTGTCGATATTCTGAATATCTGTGTACATAGGAAAATAGTCGAGCACGGCATCGTCTACACTTTTAATGGAATTCATATCAATTGCAAGCCCAACCGCAGCAGAAACAAAAATTTTCGCCGCCGAGGTCATAGGATGCGGCATCTCCATGTCATATCCCGCAAAGTATTCTTCAAAAAGTAATTTCTTATTACGTGATATCAGAATGCTGTGAATATCATCATATTCGCCGCTGCTTACAGCATCGATCATTTGATGAATCAGAAGAGAGTCTATATTTTCCTCGGAAAGATTACCCGTTATCAAACCATCGCTGGTTTTCTTGGGATTTTTGTAGACATACGGAGAAACCGAACAGGAAATTAAAACTACAGATAGCAGCAACAATATTGTTGAATTTTTAATAATTCCCCCCAATAAAAGAATTTTGTATAAGACATTAGACTCTTTTAAAGTGGATTTGTTTTATCGGGTGATTAATTTTGGTATTATTTTTTTTGAACAAAAACAAACAACCGTTGTTATAGAAATGTACTTTATATCTCCGGAAAAATTCTTTATTTAAAAAGGGAGAGAAAATGAAAATAATTACTGTTATTTGGCTGTTTTTAACATTTATTACATCAATTAAAGGACAAGAGAAAGTGGAATACAATAAATTAACACCCGAAGAAGAAAGAGTAATCCTTTACAAAGGCACCGAATATCCATTCACCGGAAAGTATACCGACAACAAAGAAAAAGGTATGTATATCTGTAAAAGATGTAACGCCCCTCTGTACAGATCTGAGGATAAATTCGACTCACGCTGCGGCTGGCCCAGCTTCGATGATGAGATTGAAGGCGCCGTGAGACGACAGCTTGATGAGGATGGTAGAAGAACCGAAATTATCTGTGCCAATTGTGGCGCTCATTTAGGACATGTTTTTCTCGGTGAAGGATTTACAGAAAAGAATACAAGGCATTGCGTTAATTCTATTTCTATGGAGTTTATTAAAGCAGGAGAAAAAATTAAACCGGTTGTAAAGAAAAACAAATAGCACCAGGGCATTAACAAATATTATTATGACCCGGAGTCATATTTAAAAAACTAAAACTTTGTAATTATTTAATGCAAAAACACCTAAGAAATAAATAATTATTATTTCGGCAGGGAAACGAAAAATTTCGATCCCGCACCAATTTTGCTCTCAACCCATATTTCACCATTGTTCTTTTCAACGAACTCACGGCAGAGAATTAATCCGAGTCCCGTTCCCTTTTGTCCTTCAGTATTCAAACCGACATATTTTTCATCGATTCTGAATAATTTATTTAAGTTAACTTCTTCGATGCCGATCCCGTTATCCTCCACGACTATAATTACATTTCCGTTCTCTTCATAAGAGGCTAAAGAAACTTTACCGCCGACATCTGTAAAATTAATTGCGTTTGAAATAAGGTTGCGTAGTACTGTTTTAATCATATTCTGATCTGCAAACACACCTGTTTCGTCCGGAAGATTGTTCTCAAGGGTTATTTTTTTCTCATCCGCCCTCAGCTGGAACAAGTCCAGTATTTCTCTGCCCGCTTCTTTGATTCCGAACCGCTGAGGACCAAAGACAATTTCATCCTGCTGAAGCTTTGCCCATTCAAGCAGATTTTCAAGCAAAGTATAGAGTTTTTGAGAACTTAAATTAAGCAGTGCTGCGGTTTCTCTTCTGTTTTCATGTTTTTGATCATATTCAGGCTGTGTTAATAAACGGCTTAAACCGAGAATCGATGCGAAATTATTTTTAATATCGTGAGAAATGATCGAGAAAAACCTATCCTTGCTTGCATTTAATTCTCTGAGCGTTCTTTCCGATTCAGTAAGTTTCTGTGTTAATGTCACAAGCTCACGTGCATTGTTTTCAATTAATTCCAAATCCTTGGCAAACATTAAAGGAGCAGCTTCCGGCGTTATTTCTGATTCTTTATGACGTGAATGCTTCTCGAGATCTACTTCGATTTCAGAAACCGCTTTAATCTCACCGTTATATTTGTGAATGAGAAAATAAAAAAGGTTTTTACCCTCACGGTTTACTTTAGCCGATCTGACCTCGACGGGTACAATTGCACCCGATTGGATCTGCTGCTTGTTGATAAAATAATCCCGCTCTTCAAGTTTTTGCTTTTTGTATTCCTCAATTACTTCCTGTTCGGTAAGCTTGTTTATTTCGGTAATTTTTTTTCTTCGAATATCATGAAGCGTATAGCCGTAGAATTCGCAGGCTTTTCCGTTTGCGTCAACAATATAACCCTGTTCCGGCTCAACAAGAATTTTAACCGCATTACTCTTGCTGAACAGTTTGTTGAACCTCTTTTCAACTTCTTTAACGAGCGGAGACGAGCCGACGTCCGAGCTGATATTTCCGTAATCCCTGCGGATTAAATTTAATTCGTGAATACTCTGATCTTTGATTTGTTTTTCTGTCATAATTACTCAGTAAATTTTATAATTCGTACTAATTTAAGAATTTGTTTCCAGATGTTGCGTAAAGATTTGATTAACAAAGAAAATTTTGATTAAACTAAATTTTGACATTTGGTTTTATTACAATCAATATTAATTTAATTGCAGGGAATTACTTTTCTTTACCGATATGAAAACAACTCCGGGTAAATGCAGAAAAAATAATTTATAAAGTGTATTTATGGATGGGTAAACTTTTTAGGCATATGCAACATAGCAAATACATTGCAATAACCGTATTGATATTATCGGCACTTTCAACGTACTCACAGGAAAACAAATGGATCGCCGGAGTAAAAATCGGTGCGGCACTGGTTGGTTTCGAAGAAAGCACCAATCATACTTTACAATTCGGTCCGATGGGCGAATATGCAGTAAGCAGTAATATATATGTAGGGAGTGAATTTACTATTAATATTCAGAATGAAACCGCTACCGGATGGTTCAATTATTTGAAATATTATTTCGACCCGGAGGAAGGTAGCTCGAGAACTTTTTTTGATGCCGGCATTGCTATATGGTTTGCGAAGGGCGGTCCATTTTTCGGAGCGCATTTCGGAGGGGGAGCTAATTTTTCGGTTTCAACAAATTTGAGTATTCCTGCTGAATTTCAAATCGGACCGATATTCGGCACGAAAGAATCTGTATTGTTTATTGCATTTACAACAGGAATCAGATATTCATTTTAGCCGGTTGTATGTTACATCATTTAATGTTTAAAGCCTGTTGTAAACATGATAAATTATTCTGTTGAATGAGATGAAAATGAAATCTACACTTAAAATAATTATTAGTATTTTATTGACTTCGTTATCGGTTTTGGCTCAATCGAATGTTACTGAAAACATACTCAGGCTTGATAGTAATTTATCATCGCCTCCTGCTTCAATCGAGGATGTTTCATGGATAGCCGGACACTGGAAGGGTGAAGCGCTAGGAGGTATTGTTGAAGAGGTCTGGACACCTCCGGTCGGGGGCTCGATGATGTGCGCGTTCAAATTGGTCGTAGACGATACGGTTAAATTTTATGAACTGGTTGTTATTTATGAGGAAGGAAATTCACTTATACTTAAACTGAAGCACTTTCACGGGGATCTGAAAGGATGGGAGGAAAAAGACGAAACGTTGGATTTTTCTCTGGTGAAATTGGAAGGAATGAAAGCTTATTTCGACGGATTTACATTCGAGCTGGTAAACAGAAATGAAATGAATATATACGTACTTTTCGGCTCAGAAGGACAGTACAAGGAAATGAAGTTCAGTTATAAAAAATAGTAAGAGGCGGCAATGTCGTATTTCAATCAGGATTTGTTTGATTTTTTAAGGGAACTTCAGAAAAACAATAACCGCGAATGGTTTAACGCAAATAAGAAGCGTTACGAGCTTTCGGTAAAAATTCCTTTTGAAGAATTTATACAGGATATTATTCTGCGTATCCGTGAGGTTGATGACCGAGTGACCGTTACACCCAAAGACTGTATATTCAGAATACACCGCGATATTCGTTTCAGCAATGATAAAAGACCGTATAAGGATCAGGTGTCGGCCATTATCTGTGAAGGCGGTAGAAAAAACATGAATGTGCCAGGTACTTATATCGAAATACATCACGACACCTGGAAAATTTACGGTGGTGCATATTTCATCGACACAAAGATGCTTTATAGCTTGCGTAATTTCATTGCTGATAACATGAGTGAATTCAATGGTCTGATTAAAGACAAAAAGTTTAAAAAGTACTTCGGTGAGATTCATGGTGAAAAGAGTAAAAAACTTCCGAAAGAATTCATGGAGGCAGCCGGAAAACAGACTCTGCTTTTCAATAAACAGTTTTATTTTTTTAACAGACTCGATCCGAAAAAACTTTTGTCGAATAAGGTTATCGATCTCGTGATGGATCATTATCACGCCGCACATCCAATGTCGTCGTTTCTCGAAGAAGGTATGCGGATTTGATCAAAAACAAATTCGTTTGTTTTTCATTAATATCTTTCCGTTAAAAAATTTTAAAATTTATCGTGATGCTTAAGATTATAAAACCCACTTTACTTTTGAATGAATACAGCTGCAGGAAAAATATTCAGTTTATGACAGATAAGGCACGAGCCAACAACATTGTTTTACGTCCCCATTTTAAAACGCACCAATCAATAGAAATAGGAAGATGGTTTCGTGAATTCGGCATTGATAAAATAACCGTATCTTCAATTGATATGGCAAAATATTTTGCTGGCGACGGCTGGAACGATATTACCATTGCTTTTCCGGCAAACATACGGGAAGCAGAAGAAATTAATGAACTCGCTGAAAAAATAAACTTAAACCTGCTTGTAGAATCGGTTGAAACAGTTGCACTTCTTTCGATTAAATTAAAATTTCCGGTAAATGTATTTATAAAGATTGATACTGATTACGGAAGGACCGGAATACATTACACTGACATTGAACTCATCGATAAAGTTGTTGGTGAAATTAAATATTCGGACAAAATTAATTTGTCAGGATTTTTAACTCATGCCGGGCACACCTACAAAGCCTTAAGCAGAGAAAATGTGAGCAATATTCACAGGCAATCGATTGAAAGACTCAATTTATTAAGAAAAAAATATACCTCTGAAGCAGGCATACTTATTGTCTCGGTCGGCGATACTCCCGGTTGTACGCTGGAGGATAACTTTGAAGGTGTGGACGAAATACGTCCGGGGAATTTCGTTTTTTATGATGTAATGCAATACGAAAAAAATGTTTGCGCTTCAGAAGAAATAGCTGTGTGCCTTGCTTGTCCTGTTGTTGCAGTACACAAGAAGAGGCGGGAAATAATTACATACGGAGGCGCGGTTCATTTATCTAAAGATTATCTGGCAGATAATAATAATAATCCGTATTTCGGATTAGTTGTTAAGCTGGGAGATAACGCCTGGAGTGCACCGCTGAAAGACTGTTATGTTAAATCACTTTCTCAGGAACACGGGGTGTTGAAAATGAGTGAAAGGGAAATAAAAAATATAAAACCGGGTGATTTGATAGGTGTACTTCCTGTTCATTCCTGTTTAACAGCAAACCTTATGAAGGAGTACAGAACACCCGAAGGAAAAATAATTACAATGATGAGATGAGATTATGAAAAAACTAGCCAGCATAATACTTTTATTTCTGACACTTTCGGTTTATCCGCAAACAGTGAATATTAAGATAATTCAAACAACAGACACGCACGGAAAGATTTATCCATACGACTTTAACAACGACAGGGAGTCGAACTCATCGCTGGCTCAGGTTTATACTTATGTTAAAAAAGAAAGAGCCGACAGCAGCCAGGAAGTTGTCTTGTTAAGCGGCGGCGACATTCTTCAGGGGACTCCCGCGGTTTATTACTTTAACTTCGAGGATACCACATCAACACACTTGTACGCCGATGTTATGAACTATATGAAATATGATGCAGCGGCAGTTGGTAATCATGATATCGAAACGGGACATGAGGTTTATGATACTTTTATAAAGCAGCTGAACTTTCCATGGATGGCTGCTAACGCAGTTAAAGAGAATAACAACGAACCCTATTTTGAACCGTATACAATAATTGAAAGAAGGGGAATTAAAATAGCTGTACTCGGATTGATAACGCCGCATATTCCGCATTGGCTTCCACGGAAAATTTGGAGCGGGATGGAATTTGAGGACATGATCGGGTCGGCTGAAAAATGGGTGGGGCTAATCAGGGAAAAGGAAAAACCCGATCTGCTTGTGGGATTGTTCCACGCGGGAGTGAATTATTCTTACGGAGGAGTTGATGCCGATACATATATGAACGAGAATGCCTCGCAGCTTGTGGCTGAAAGAGTTCCGGGCTTCGATATAGTATTCGTCGGACACGATCACGAAGGCTGGAGCAAAACGGTTAAAGACAGCAACGGTAAGGATGTGTGGATACTCGGCGGAACAAGCTACGCGCAGGATATTTCCGTTGCAGATATAACGATGACGTTCGACAAAGCCGCCGGCAGCTGGACGAAATCGATAACCGGGAAAGAACTTGCGATAAAAGATTATGAACCGGACAGTCTATTCATGAATACTTTCAAACCGCATTTTGAAAAAATTAGAGCATATGTCTCAAATCCGATAGGGACATTCACAAAAACTATTTCAAGCCGTGAAGCGATGTTCGGCTCGTCGGCGTTCAGCGATCTTGTTAATTCGATACAAATCGAATTAACGGGTGCAGACATATCTTTTACGGCTCCCTTGTCGCACAACGCCGAGATATCCGAAGGAACGGTTTATGTGCGGGATATGTTCAACCTGTACCGTTACGAAAACCTCTTATATACGATGACGCTAACAGGTGAAGAAATAAAGAACTATCTCGAATACACAAGCGCGCTCTGGTTCAACACGATGAAGGACAAAAACGATCACCTGCTTAAGTTCGTGTACGATGATAAAGGTGAGTTGAAGTATTCCGAAAGAAGCAGCATCCCGCAGCTTGCCAATAGGTATTATAATTTTGACGCGGCACTTGGCATTGATTACACAGTTGATGTATCAAAGCCCGCGGGTGAAAGGGTTTATATAATTAAAATGTCGGACGGAGATAAATTTGATCCCGGTAAAGAATATAAAGTTGCGATAAACTCGTACAGGGGCAACGGGGGCGGCGGTCACCTTATCGAAGGCGCGGGCATTGAAAAGGATGAACTCGAGAAAAGGGTAATAAACTCAACGGAGAAAGACCTGCGTTACTACATGATGAAATGGATAGAAAAAAGGGGAACGGTAGAACCGGTGTCTTACGGCAACTGGAAAGTGATTCCCGAAGATTGGTGGTTCAGGGGGATGAAGAAGGATTATAATTTGATTTACCCGGAATAGAATTTACCGGACGATCCGTCAACGGACGGATCGCCAGTTACAAATAATTATCGAATTAAAAGCATCTTTTTATTTAGAACAATATTATTAAACTCAATGCTGTAAAAGTATATGCCTGAAGCAGCGTCACGCCCTGATTTATCCTTACCATTCCAGATAACATAGTAGCTTCCTTTTGTCATTGCATTATTTACCAGAGTCTGCAATTCGCGACCAAGAATATCGTATATTTTAATTGTAACATTTCCATCATCAGGTAAGTTGTAATTAATGGTTGTAGAGGGATTAAATGGATTCGGGTAATTGCTTATTCTTAATTCAGTGTTTCTGTTAAACTCGGAATAAACCAACCCCTTTCCCAATTTTATTTCCAGGAATTCGAGTCTTCGTTTTGCAAAACGCGAGATAAAAGGAAAAATCGTTACGCTGAAGATTAAGTATAATGACTTCACAACTCGAACAAGAAGCAAATCGGTTGAGCATTATATCTGTAAATACGAAGAGGTCTTTCCCATTGTAAACGAGCTGGTCTTTAAACCGGGTGAGCCCGACAGACCCGTAAGATTACTGGGCGTAGGTTTATCCAATCTGAATATTCCTGAACCCGATAAGGACAGAGAACAGCTTACGCTTGAGATCTGATCAGTCGAATATTCCGGCGAAAGCCCCGTAGTCGTATCCGCTTTGTATAAGCAGATCACGGTTTTCACGGAGAACCTTCTTTACCGCCTCTATCGATACGACTTTGGCTATGCCGTACTTAACGTTTTCAACCTCGCCTATTATCATCTCACCCTTGTACTTCGCTTCGATCTGATAACGGGAGTCGTTG
The DNA here is from genome assembly GCA_016927595.1 of Melioribacteraceae bacterium. Classification (GTDB taxonomy): domain Bacteria; phylum Bacteroidota; class Ignavibacteria; order Ignavibacteriales; family Melioribacteraceae; genus PGYT01. The sequence goes on from JAFGMI010000025.1 coordinate 9,066, forward strand.
ATCAGCGACTTTGGTACGAGCACGTTTTGCTTTTCAGCCGGCACCCACGAAACCATTCCAACAAGCTCGAAATTCGGAACGCCGTCGCGCAGAGCCAGCACAATACCACCGCTCGATCCGCGGTTGACATTAATATCAACAAGAAAAAAGTCATCCTCATCTTCCGGTATACTGACGATTCCTCTTGTAAGCATTTTATAGTGCATCGGATAACTGAGTACGTAAACAAAATCTCCCCATTTAAGTTCTTTGGAATCACCGGGCTTATAGTCAAAGACACTGTACAATTGAGAAAACGTTTTGTTTCTTTCAGCGCCCAATAAAGCTACATCCCTTTTTTTATCTAAAATCAGAATTTCAACATCTCCGATCCCTGCCATCGCGACGTAATTTGTCTGCGATTCTTTTATGGATATAGCTGCAATAACCTGGGTTTTCTCCCCGAGCTCGTTGCTGAAATATGTAATTATTGTATCTTCGAAAGAAACTATATGCGCATTGGTGAGAAACAAAATTCCGGAATCATTTAAGCCTATTATGGTTGCGGTTCCAGACGCACTGCGGTTAAAGCTTGTTACATCCTTTGCCCGTTTCAGCAGGGTTTCCCTTTTTAAATCGTTATATGTGATTCTATCTTTCTGATTGTATGAGAAACGCTTATAAAAGGCAAGACAGTTTACCAGCGTAACTGATTTACCGATCTTATCAATTGATTCAGAAACTTCCTTAGAAGGAAACTGGGAATCGTATTCACCATCCGAAAGCATTTCGCGCAGCGCGTACTGGTCACTTGTACAACGTACGCTGATTATTGATAACAAAATAATCGCTATAACCCGACATCTGTTCATTTAACAATGGAAGCGTTATTTCACAAACAATACAAAATACATATATTGAACGAGGGAATAAACTGAATTCTAAATACACGGCTAGCATGCTTCCTGAAAATTTAAAAAGCAAAGCCTCACCTGTAATAGTCGTAACCGATTCGGGTTACGGCGGATTGTCGGTTCTTTCCGAGATTGAAAGGATTATAACTTCGAAACGCTTATTCGAAAAAGCCGAATTGATTTTTTTCAATGCAGTGCCGGACAGAAACAGGGCATATAACCAAATGACGGATATGACGGAGAAAGCTGTAGTGTTTAGTTCTGTACTTAATGCTATTCATACCAGATTTAATCCGGATGCTGTTCTCATAGCATGCAATACGTTGTCGGTAGTGTTTGAACATACAGACTTTTTCCGGAGCAACAAGCTGCCTGTTTTAGGCATCGTAGATCCTGCAGTCGAAATGATAAACAATAAACTGAAAAAGGCCAATCGTTCCATTGCATTGCTCCTCGGCACTCCTACAACCATCGAATCTGATGCTTATAAACTGAAGCTGGTTAGGAAAGGAATAGTTACTGAAAGAATTATCAATCAGTCCTGCTATATGCTTGAATCCGAGATTCAGAACGATCCTGCGGGTCCGAATGTTTCGGAAATGATTAATAAATATATAAGTGAAGCGGTGAACAAAAATCCCGTACTTCTTGATAATGATAATAAGGTTATTGTTTCCCTCTGCTGCACTCATTACGGGTACGCGCTGGATCAGTTTGATGCAGTCCTTAAAAAAATTTTTAACGGATACGAAATAGTAAATCCGGATAGTGAAATTATACACAAACTGCTGGATGTAATGGAATCCGATACCGGTCATCGTGGAATTAACGTAAAGGTTTACTCAAAAACCTCATACAGCAGAAAGGAAAGAGAAAATATAGGTGCGATGATAAAAGCAAACGCCGGCTCGACATATCATGCGTTAATGAATTACTTTCATGATTCCCATCTTTTCGGTAATTCAGAATAATTTTGATTAGATGTTATTATCCGGCACTCTTTTCTTAAATTAACAACCCATGTTATAAATAATTGAGGATTCGATGAACGAAGTGTATCAATACATAGGTTACGCAGGATCTGCTCTTATTGCACTTTCACTTATGATGAAAAATATTCTCAGGCTGAGAACTATAAATCTGTTCGGAGCAGCAACATTCGCTACTTACGGTTATCTTGTCGGTGCTTATCCGGTGCTTCTTTTGAACGGATTCATTACACTTGTGGATATATATTATCTTTCGGGCATACTCAGAGAAAAGGAACATTTCGGTTTAATGCCGGTGCTCGATGAGAGTCACCCGTACTTAAATAAGTTTATTGATTTTTATTCAGCCGACATAAATAAATTTTTTCCGGGATTCAATATCAGATCCGTAAAGAATCCCAGTTGTTTTTTCATACTTAGAAACTTAAAGCCTGCCGGCTTGTTTATTTTCGAACAGCAGGAAAACAATACCGCTTATATTCATCTTGATTATGCGATTCCCGACTACAGGGATTTTAAAAACGCAAAATTCGTTTACTCAGCCGAACAGAAATACCTGAAAGAAAACGGAGTTTCAAATCTGAGAACGCGCAGCAAAGTTGAAAGGCACGTTAATTATCTTATAAAGCTGGGTTTTATTAAAGCGGAAGAAGAGGCAGGATTATATGTTAAAAACATCTAGTTTTGAATAGGACAGCAGATAAATTTTGTGATTGTCTGAGCCATTCCGTTAAAGCCGTCCGGTCCGGCTGCGTTAAGCCGGTTCATTGCCCTAGAAGCTTCCACCCAGTTCCCATCGGAGCTTTTTGCCAGAAAAGGAATATCGGTTTTGGAAAGCATAAGAATATCATTTTCAACCGTACCCACGCCAATAGACTTGATTCGTTTAAATTCACGTTTATAAATACCCGATAATTTTTTTACAGCTCTTCCTTTATCTGCCGTAGCTGAAAAAACAATCGATAATGAGCCTTCATTAATAATGTTAAGTCCCTGTTTTTTAATTACGGGAACTAGTTTCAGATATTCAGTGCTGTCGGGGAAATGAATTATTTCGGAATAACTTCTATCACTCATTCTATAAATTTCTTTTTCGCGCAGCCCAGTCAGCTTCATTACATCGCCTTTTCCCATTTGAGAAATTATTTTGAAACCGAACCGGTTGTCGTGTTGTATCTGCTTTAAAAGTTTCGATATTTCAACTCTTTGAATTCCCAGTTGAATTATATTATTACCCTTTTCCTCGTGTGTGAAAATGTATTCACAACTGAAATATTCCTTTGGTATAATAACTGCGCTTCCGTTCTCAACAATTAATGGGCATTTAATTGAAAATTCGTTTCGCAGAAAGTTTAGTTCGGAAAGTGATTTGGATGAACATAATATTACCGGAATACTTCTGTCCTGTAGCTTCCGTATTGTTGGAATTATTTTTTCGAAGGAATTTGACTCGAGGTCTCGCAGTGTGTTGTCAACATCCGTGTATACTATGAGTTTATTTCCGGCAAGCTTCATATGAATCTATTTAATTGGTTGTTAAAATTAATAATACAAAACATTATAATCCCATCCATAAAGATCAAATGTTTCTATAGCGCTTAAATCCGTTTTCAGATTCGTGAAGAGGTCTGTATAAGAGCCTTTTATGCGTTCGCTGGATACAGTAACGGTGTTATCATCAGAACTCAGATTGAATATACAAAACACCTTATTGCCGTCCATCTCGCGCACAAAACAAAAAACATCATCAACATTATTGGTGTTAATGATTTCTATCTGTCCACCTTTCTCACCGTTCCAGAGAGCTTTGTTTTTCTTTTTCAGACCGTACAATTTTTTATATAGTTCAAAATTCGGATGATCCTTCCACTCAATCAGGTCTTTTTCAAAGAATGAAAGTCGTTTATCGAGTCCCGACTCCAGACCGCTGTAAACAAGCATCATACCTTCGGTTGTCCCGGTAAGAACGGCAAATGTTTCGGCTCCTTTGCCAAGTCTTTCGTAAACGGTTCCGTTCCAGGAATTTTCATCGTGGTTAGTGGTAAATGTCATTCTGTATGCATGCTTCGGGTATTCCTTATTTTCAACTTTTATATGATCCGAAAGATCCAAAGCATTGTTCTCTCCGGCGGCTATTCCGTTCATTATATCTTTCAGCTGCCAATTATAAGTCATATCGAATGCGCTCTCGTGAAGTTCCGGTTCATGTGCTTCGGCAAGCATAAAAACCGGTTTAATTTTATCAAGTTCAGCACGCACATTATCCCAGAAATCCGCAGGGACCATTGCAGCTACGTCACAGCGATAGCCGTCGATGTCGAATTCTTTAACCCAGTATTTTAGGGCATCAAGCATATACTCGCGTAGTTTAGGATTGTTGTAGTTAAACTCGATAACATCGCTCCAGTCGGTACCTTCGGGCGGCATAAAATTGTTAAGCGAATCGCTTGTATAAAAATCGGGATGGTCTTTTACCCACACATTATCCCAGGCGGAATGATTTGCCACCCAGTCTATTATAACGTACATTCCCAGCTCATGAATCCTTTTTACAAGATTTCGGAAATCTTCCCCAGAGCCGAATTCAGGATTAACAGCTTTATAATCACTTACGGAATAGTAGCTTCCTAATGATCCCTTGCGGTTTAATTTACCGATAGGATTAACGGGCATCAGCCAGAGAATTCCAGCACCAAGTTCTTTAAGTCTCGGCAGATGTTCCTCGAATGCTTTAAATGTTCCTTTATCAGTATACTGCCGGATGTTAACCTCGTATATACCGAGATTATGACTCCAGGATGGATGGTTGAATGAATCTGTATGTACATCCTGAATCTCAGCCTGACAACCGATAAGTAAAACTGCAACTATCCCCAGCAGAAAAAACGATTTTCTGGTTTTCATTAATACCCCGTTCTTTAACGTATCTATAATGCTCCTAAAAATAAAAAATATTGTTTAGATTAATTTTAGAATAATACTAATTTACACGTACGATTCAACAAATCCTTTGAGAAACCGATGAAAAAATTCAGCACCGATCCTTCAGTAAAACTTTTTATATCTGTACTTGGATTAATTGCAATCTTTATTGTGCTTAAAGAACTGCAGCACATTTTCATACCATTTGTTCTCGCATACTTTCTTTTTTTTGTGTTTCAGCCCTTCAACAAATTTTTAACGCGTAAAAAATTCCCGGAAGGTCTGACAGTTGTTATAGATATTGTTATTGTTGTTCTTATACTATGGGGATTCTCACGGGTAATTATTGCTTCGTTCAACGAATTCGGTGAAGCTGTGCCGGTATATGAAACGAAATTGAATAATATAATTAGAAGTACTGCGCTGTCGCTGGGGATTGACGATCCGTTTATGTCAGACTTTAATCTGCTTCAATATCTGGAAAAGACGCTTGATGTAGGCGGTTTGGCCGGCGGCTTTTTTTCCTCAACGTTATCCTTTTTCTCGACGGTGTTTTTTGTTCTTTTCTTTTTCATTTTTATCAGCGGAGGGCATAATAAAATAGTTGAAGCCTTTCGAACCAGGTTTTCCCAACCGCAGGATAATGAAGAAACCACTCATATCGACAGAACATTTGAAAATATTCCTGAAAAGATTCAGAATTATATAGTTACCAAGTTGCTTATAAGTCTGATTACATCAATATCTGTCGGTGTGGTATTATGGATTTTCGATATTGATTTTATGGTTGTATGGATGGTGCTGACATTTCTGCTTAATTTCATTCCCAATATAGGATCGGTGCTGGCGGTAATATTTCCAACTCTGATGGCTCTTGTTCAGCTCGAATCATTCGGATATGCGCTCCTTTTTGCAGGGATTACCACAGCTATTCAAAATGTAATAGGAAATATTGTCGAACCGAAGATAATGGGCGACAAATTGGGACTGAATCCTATAGTTATACTACTGTCTCTTCTCTTATGGGGTTACATCTGGGGGCTGGTGGGTATGTTCCTTTCGGTGCCCATAATTGTAGTGCTGAAAATTGCAATTTCTGAATCAAAATCGCCTAATCTTACATTTATAAATAGTTTAATGGGCTGAACCCGGTAAAGGTTTACTGCAGCTTGCTTTACAAAAATATCTCATTACTGCTTTACTTTTGATAATGCTTTAAGCGATCTATTTTATTATATTTACCTGATTACAATATAAATAACTATAAATAAATAATAGTGGAAGATTGTTGATGAATCGAGCTGGGCAATTACTACTCTATGTGAGACTACGAGAGTAGAGGAAAGTCCGAACTCCACAGAACAGGGTGCCGGGTAACGCCCGGGGTTCCGGAATTATATCCGGAATACGGCAAGTGCAACAGAAAAAATACCGTCACGATATTTTTGTTGAAATATCGGGATAAGGGTGAAAAGGCAGGGTAAGAGCCTACCGCTTCGTTAGTAATAACGGAGGTCCTGAAAGGGAGTCCCGACAAAAGTCGGGATCGATGTAAACCCCACCCGGAGCAAGGTCGAGCAGAGGATTTTCCTGGTCGTTCGACGGTCAGGGATTGGGTTGTTCGCCTAATATATTCTCGGGTAGACCGCTTGATTCTAACAGCAATGTTGGAACCAGATAAATAATTGCCGTCCCGGTTTTATCGGGAAACAGAATTCGGCTTACATGCTCTGTTCATCAACAAATCTTCTGCGATTGCGGAAGTAAATTGAAAAAACGTTGGAAGATACGAGAGCAAAGTGATCAGCGTGCCGTTCTGGCACTTGCAGACAGCCTTAATATTTCAAATGTCCTTGCACACCTTTTGATTCAGCGTGGTGTTACAAATTTTTTTGAAGCGAAGAAATATTTCCGACCCGAATTAAACTCGTTATACGACCCATATCTCATGGACAACATGAAAGAAGCCTCAGTCCGTGTTATAGAGGCGATCACTAACAACGAAAAAATATATGTTTACGGTGATTATGACGTTGACGGAACCTGCTCCGCTGCGATAATGTACATGTTTCTTAAAGAACTAGGTGCAAACATTGAGGTTTATATACCAAACAGACTCACTGAAGGTTATGGAATTTCTAAAGAGAGCATAGACTATTTAAACAAACAGGGAACGAATCTTATAATATCCGTCGATTGCGGCATAACGGCGGTCGAGGAGGTAGATTACGCAAATCAACTCGGTATTGATACTATAATCTGCGACCATCATCAGCCGAAAGAAGAGTTGCCGAATGCCGTTGCAGTTCTCGATCCCTTAAAACCCTCTTGTCAGTATCCGTTCAAATATCTTTCCGGTGCAGGTGTTGCATTCAAGTTAATAAGAGCTATTGCCGACAGGTTCGGACACAAGGAAATGGCTCTTAAATATCTTGATCTTGTTGCTCTTGCAGGTGCGGCAGATATTGTTCCGCTTACTGACGAGAATAGAATCATGGTAAACAAAGGACTAGAAATAATAAATTCCAACCCGCGTCCCGGAATTTTAGCTCTGATAAAAAGTGCAAATATGGAGCCCGGCGATCTGACTGCAGGTCAGATTGTATTTACAATTGCTCCCAGGATAAATGCGGTCGGGAGACTCGGTGATGCACAGCGCGCCGTGGAATTGTTTATAACCGATGATCATACCGAAGCAGAAAGGCTTGCATCAATTCTTGAAAAGGAAAATTCAGAGAGAAGAAAGATTGACGAAATTACTTTTTCGCACGCCGTTTCTCTTGTTGAGCAAACCGTGGATTTTGAAAATGAACTGGGAATTGTACTGCACAACGATAACTGGCATCCCGGTGTAATCGGTATAGTCGCATCACGGCTTGTAGAAAAGTATTACAGACCATCTATAATGCTTGCTACTGTAGACGGTATGGCTAAAGGATCGGCAAGAAGTATATCGGGTTTCAATATTTACGAAGCTCTTCAGAACTGTGAGGATTTACTTGTTCAGTTCGGCGGGCACGAAGCAGCTGCGGGCGTGGCAATAGAAATTGATAAAATTGATGAGTTCAGGAAAAAATTTAATGAGATTCTGAGAGAGTCACTTACCGGTGATGATATAATGCCGGAGATAAAAATTGACACAAAAATTTCTCTTTCTGATATATCTCCCAAATTTGTTAGAATACTGGATCAGTTTGCGCCGTTCGGTCCCGGGAATATGCGCCCGGTATTTGTTTCTGAAGGGGTTAGTCTGGCTAATTATCCGCGTATAGTCGGCTCCAACCATCTGCTCACAACCATTAAACAGGAAGGCAGTGATAAAATTTTTGATGCAATAGGATTCAACCTCGGGCACTTTGTAAATATTATAGATAAAGACCGGGATTTGCTTGATATTGTGTTTACTATAGAGAAGGTTCAAAAAAACGGCATGTCTTATCCGCAGATAAGACTTAAAGACATTAGAATACACGATAGAGACAATTAATATTCAGGAGTAACAAATATGTCGGGTCACTCAAAGTGGTCAACAATAAAAAGAAAAAAAGCAGCAATTGATGCTAAAAGAGGGAAGATATTCACAAAGCTGATTAAAGAAATAACGGTCGCTGCCAGGCAGGGCGGGGGAGAAATAGAATCAAACCCGAGGCTGAGACTAGCGGTGGACAATGCTAAATCAGTTAATATGCCGGCTGATAATATTGATCGTGCAATAAAAAAAGCTACCGGCGAACTTGAAGGAGTTAATTACCTTGAATTAACTTATGAAGGATATGGTCCTTCGGGTACTGCAATGCTCGTAGAAAGCGTTACCGATAATAAGAACAGAACTGTCGCGGAAGTAAGGCATCTTTTCAGTAAATACGGGGGGAGCCTCGGCGAATCAGGCTCGGTTGCATGGATGTTTGAAAGAAAAGGAATAATATCACTACCGCATCAAGGGAAAACAGAGGAGGAAATATTCGAAATTATTCTGGAAGCAGGTGCCGATGATCTACAGACGGAAGACGAATTTTTTGAAGTCACCACTTCTGTAGAATCATTTGAACCGGTCAGAAAAAAACTGCTGGAAGCCGGTCTTGATATTGAATCTGCAAACCTTGAATGGATCGCGAAGAATACAATAAAGGTCGAAGACGAAATAGCTGAAAAAGTTATGAAACTGATTGAAGCCCTGGAAGACAGCGACGACGTTCAGAACGTTTATACTAATGCCGATTTTAATTAAGAATAAAAGTTAATACCAATGACTATTCTTGGAATTGATCCCGGGACTATCTGCACGGGCTTCGGGATTATAAGCTATAATGGGAATGAACTTACAAGGGTAGCGTCGGGTATAATCAGTCCTCCGAGAATAAAAGAACTGGCTCCCAGACTTGCTTCAATATATGACGAAATTAACCGCTTGATAAAAACATATAAACCCGATTACTTTGTAATAGAAACGGCTTTTTACGATAAGAATGTTCAGTCGGCGATGAAAATCGGCTATGCGCGCGGAGTATCGCTGCTGGCAGCTCATCATAATAATATTGCATACAGCGAGTATTCACCCCGCGAAATAAAAAAATCTGTCGTCGGCAACGGTGCCGCATCTAAAGAACAGGTACAGTACATGATAAAGAAGCTGTTATGTATAAAGCAGAACAAAATGAAATTCGATGAGAGCGATGCTTTGGCTGCTGCCGTCTGCCATGCACTTAAAAAATCGCCATCCTCTAAATCTGTTTCAAACTGGAAAATATATATAAAAGAAAATCCTGATAGAATTATATTCTAAATTATATTTAATTTAAGACAACAAAATAATGATGCAATGATTGGTTATCTTACAGGTAAAATAGTATCCAAGAAGCCCACTCAAATTATACTGGACGTTAACGGAGTTGGCTATCTAATAAATATTACTTTATCCACATTCGATAAACTCGTTAATGACGGAGAAAAAATTTCTCTTCATACGTATCTTAATGTAAAGGAGGATGCTCTTAACCTGTTCGGGTTCTTTACTGCAGCTGAAAAGGAAATGTTTGAATTACTGATCGGTATAAACGGTATAGGACCGAAGCTTGCACAGAGCATTTTATCGGGTATTCAGGTGGGTGATCTTAAAGATGCGCTGCATGAGGGAAATTTAAGCAGAATAGTAGCGATACCGGGTGTCGGCAGGAAAACAGCCGAAAGACTCATTGTAGAACTGCGGGAGAAAGTTGATAAAATTATAACCGAAGGAGAGAGACTTCCGTCAGGGACATATTCAATAAAAGAAGATGCCGTAGCCGCACTTACCAGTCTCGGCTATAATCCGAAAGCAGCCGACCGCATTGTGAGGAAAATTCTTGAGGAGAAACCGGGCTCATCTATTGAGGAGTTGATAAAAGAAGCGTTATCTGCTATTAACGGTTAAAAAAATCAGGGTTCCCGATTTATCCACTTGTATTTTAATAATTAATAAAATAGCTTTAATACGAAAATTATAACCAATCAAAATTAGAGGAATAATTATAGAATAAAGCTTTACTATACCTTAAAAAATTACTGACAGGTAAATAGTGGAGTATATTTCTTGTTATTCCTTCAAACCGAAGAAAGAAAAATTTCCGAATTATCGTCCACATTGTACGGAAGATTTGCTAACAATAATGATTTGCATTGCAAAACGGCTTCCGGTCGTATTATTGTGTCCGGGTAAGATTTTAATTTGAGAGACAGCCGGAGATCAAACTGAAAAAGATCATTAAAAGTATTAATCAAAATATTAATAACTCATTATCCATAAACAAAATTATAAGGGGGATATGATGAAGGAATCGATCAATATGGACAACCCGTTAGCAGATTTAATTAGTGATGAAATATATGATCTGCTTCTGCGAAGGAATTTAATTAATGAAAAATCTGTTCGCGATTATACAATCAAGAAGAAATTCAAGCACTTACGCGATCAGAAAGTGAGTGCAGCTGATGCAATAGAGCGAATAAGACAGGAATACCCCTACCTGCAGTTCGATTCGATAAGGAAAATTATTTACCTGGGAAATAAAATCTAAAAACTTCCAATCAAAACCCTCTGAGCCCTAAAAGATTCCCGTTATCATTCAGATAACGGGAATTAATTAGTTGAATATATCTATTCCTCAGTGCGTTTAAATTTCAAATTATAAAAATGAAAATCGGGATTAGGCAGATCGATTGTCATTTCTTCTATTTTACCGCGGGAGTTGAAATGAAAAGTTACCAACCCTTCAGGCAGAAACGGATCTTTAAGTTTTACCCGGAAAGTATTCATATTGTGATGGAGTAATTTACCTGAAAATAATTTCTGTGTTGGAATCATTGCAAAATAAAGTTCACCGTCAGTTAATGTTATCTCCGCAGTGCCATACATTTTATCAAGGTACTTGCCGGCATAATCGCTCTTCGGCAATGAAGGCAGTACAGGATTCTCGATTTCTTTTATATGGTTCCAATAGCTTTCTTTATATGTCTGATATCTCTTATTGGATCTCTCAGCATAGTCAATATCTTTGCCGGTTAAATATATATCCAGCACTTTATCAGCCACAGCCGACGCCAGGCGGCTGTCGTCATTGGTTAATACTATAACACCCAGAGTATCTTCGGGCACAATTTTTAGTTGCGAGATGTAGCCCGGCAACCCTCCGCCGTGAGACAAAACTTTGCGTCCGGCGTAATCGGATAAAAACCATCCGAGTGCTGCATTGTTAAAATGTGTTCCGCCAATTTCATCACCGCGTCCGCCGTAAAGAGCTGTATGTGAAGATGTAATTGTCCTATAAACTGTTTCCGAAAACACTCGTATCGAATCGTTCAACAAACCTTTATTTAACCACAACCGGATCCATTTAACCATGTCGGCAGCAGAAGAATTAATGGAAGCCGCCGGACCGCAATTATCATAGTTGATTAAATGCTGCGGCTTTCCGTCAAGATGCGGCATTGCAAGATCAATACCTTTGCTGAAAACCGAATTTGTTGTTGTTGTGTTTCTCATGCCGGTTCTTTTTAGTATGCGATTCGAAACGAATTCATCCCATGTTTTTCCCGTTACTTTATGTATTATCTCGCCGGCAACGACAAACATTACATTTTGATATCCGTACTGATACCGAAAGCTGTTTTTGGGTTCCATTTTTGAAATTCGTTCAATTATTTCGTCCCTGCTGTAATCGGTGCCATACCATAAGAGATCACCGTCGAATGTTGCAAGACCGGAACGATGACAGAGCAAATCGCGAATTCTCATCTCTCTAGTAGCATAGGCGTCGTACAATTTAAATTCGGGCAGATGATCGATTACATGATCGTCCCACTTCAACAGACCTTCGTCGACCAGAATTCCTATCGATGCAGCCGTAAAAGCTTTTGATAATGAAGCTATTCCGAAAAGTGAATTGACGGTAAGTTCTACCCCGGTAGAAGTATTGCATGTACCGTATGCCTTTAAGAAGACAGTCGAATCACCCTTAACAATTCCAATTGACAATCCGGGCAGCCCGTACTTTTCCATAGATGAAATTATGTAAGTGTCCAGCGAAGAAAGTTCAACCGTGCTTTGTGCCCGAAGAAAAATGTATATGAAAAAAAAGAAAGTGATTTTAAAAACTTTTTTTCGCTTCATGTTTATTCCTTTTGTTAAGTGAGGTTGTGGGGATTATTGTATGCCTTTTGGAAGAGTGAAACAAAATTCTGACCCCTCCCCGAATTTGCTTTCCACCCAGATCTGACCTTCATTTTTTTCTACAAGCTCTTTGCACAATATTAAACCAAGCCCCGTACCAAGCTCGTTGTTGGTCCCCGGCATCGATCGGTTGCGGTTAATCTTGAATAAATTTTCGCAGATTTCCGGTTTCATACCAATTCCTGTATCCATAACAGATACTAAAACTTCTTTTTCCCTGTTATTAATCGTAATCGTTACAGAATCGTTTTGATTACTGAATTTAATCGCATTCGACAAAAGGTTTCGTACGACGGAACTTATCATGTTCTTATCAGCATATACTTCTGTATCTTTTTCCAGATCCAGTTTTAATATAACACCTTTATTTTCTGCATTAGCCGAAAGCAGAGTATTGGCGGATAAAATCACTTCCGACATCTTAAAGCGTTCGGGCTCCAGTTTCATTCTGCCTGTTTGAATCTGAGACCACTGAAGCAGATTATCGAGCAGTTTAAAAACATTTTGGGCGGAAACATTTATTGCCTGGGCAAACGATTTAATTTCATCCTGTGAAAGTTCGTTAATATCCTCGATTAAAAACTCTGACAGACCGAGCAGAGAGTTGAAGGGACTTTTAAGGTCGTGTGCTATAATTGAAAAGAATTTATCCTTTTCGTTGTTAAGGCGTTTAAGGTTTGCCTCGGAATTTTTTAGCTGTTCGTTCATGTTGGCAAGCTTTTCGAGGTATTCGGTAAGAAGTGCCTGATTGTGCTTTGCTTCGGTTATATCCCGCAGGATTCCTCTGTAGCATTGAATTTTTCCGTCCTTATCTCTTACAACCATTGATGTTTCAAGGACGGTTGAAATGTCTCCCGACTTAGTTTTTATATCAATCTCATAATTCTTTACGAACCCGTCCTTTTCAAGTTTATTTTTAAATGCTTCACGGTCTTTCTCGTTTAAATACAATTCCCTTGCGATATCGGCTTTCAGTAATTCTTCTTTTGATGAATACCCGAACAGCTCGACACCGGATGGGTTTATATCAAGCAGCTTCCCATCAGGGGTGCTTTCGTAGATTGTTTCCTTTAGCTCCAGGAAAAGCGACTTATATTTTTCTTCTGTTTCCCGGAGTATCGTCTCACTGTTTATCTGTTCCGTTAAATCAATTGTGCCGCCGACCAATGCAACAGGATCGCCCGTATCATCTTTAACGATCGATGTGTTTAATGAAACGAGGAAACTTTCTCCGGATTTTTTCTTATCGTACAATACACCAGTCCACCTTCCCTTAACGCGGGTTTCACTGTAAATTTCCTTATAAATATTGGGATCATTCTTTTCTGATCTGATAAGATCTATCTGTTGACCTACAGCCTCTTCTACAGAATAACCATATACTTTTGAAAATGCGCTATTAATGTAGAGTATCTTATTGTTTGCATCGGTAACAACCAGCATTTCGCGGATGCTGTTGATGGTGTGTTTTAAAAGTTTTAATAAAGAAATATCCCGCTTTTGAAAATGGATATCGCTTAATCTTTCATCATGAGAGCTGTTGATATTTTTATTATCTTTGTCGGTCATCGACGCCTTAAAAATTTTAGACAATAATCTCTGTTAAAAATAAAAAAATAATTTTAAGTTCGGTGTAAATAAATTATAATAATAAAATAATTATCGGCGTCAACTTTAGCCTGAAGGAAGTTATATTTTTTATTGACCGAAGAAATTTTTTATATCGCTTTACTTTTTGCAGTTGGCTCCGTTGCCGGATTTATGAACGTAAATGCGGGAGGCGGATCAACTTTAACATTACCCGTGCTGATATTTTTAGGACTGGATGCCGCTACAGCAAACGGTACGAACAGAGTGGCTATATTTTTACAAACGGCTTCAGCGGTATATTCATTTAAAAAAGAAAACTACCAGCAGTTCCCGGTCAGTATTAAGTTGAGCCTGCTCACGCTTCCCGGAGCTGTAATCGGGGCAATACTCTCAGTCAGAATCAGCGACGAACTATTTGAAACAATTCTCGGCATTATAATGATTGTCATTATAATAACAATGCTGGTTCCGAACAAAAAAAACATATACAAGGATGGTGAAACAGGTGAAAGATCATGGCTGGTTTACCTGTCAATGCTTGGTATTGGTTTTTACGGCGGCTTTATACAGGTAGGGGTCGGATTTATTTTAATGGCTGCACTGCACTATCTTATGAAATTGAACCTTGTCTATGTGAATATGCACAAGGTATTTATTGTACTTATTTACACATTCCCTGCTCTGCTCGTATTTATATTTACCGACAATGTTAACTGGATTTACGGAATATGCCTGGCTGCGGGAACGGCTTTCGGGGGCTGGTGGGGCGCTAAATTATCGGTTCGAAAAGGAGAAAAGTTAATTAAAGCAGTGCTTATAGTAGCAGTGCTTGTTATGTCTTTTAAGCTGTGGGGAGTATTTTGATTACCTGTATTTGTTTGCCGCGCGCGTAAGCCTGTCCATTATTGCAATTCCCAATCCGGTTTCCGGAATTCTTTCGGCAAGTATCAGTTCTATGTCTGTGTTTTCGAGTTCATGCAGGAATTTGAAAAGGTTCGCAGCAGCTTCCCTCATATCACCGCTTTCCGACAATATTCTTTCGGCTTTAAAATTAGTATTGAGTTTTTTCTTACTGAAGTATAATGCTCCAGTTTTTTCGGGTATAATCTGATTTGTGTCTGCTTCATCAAAGAATTTGAGTTTTACCGATGGGGCATAATGATGAAGAAGCATGCCCGGTGCCTTTGGTGAAATGCTATCGCCATTTAAAATTTCTACTTCGGGGATCAGTTCAGCGATATCTTCTATTGGAAGACCGCCCGGGCGGAGTATTTTTATTCCTGAATCTTCAAATTCAATAATGGTTGATTCCACACCGACGCTGCTGCTGCCCCCGTCAAGTATAAAATCTATTTTATCGCCGAGCTGTTTTTCAACGTGGTGAGAACTGGTCGGACTCAAAAATCCGAATGAGTTTGCACTGGGGGCTGCAATGGGAACCCCGGACTCTTTAATTAAAGATAGCGCTACCTCGTGCGCGGGCATTCTTACTGCAACAGTCGGATGCCCCGCTGTAACAATATCGGGGATTATCTTTTTCTTTGGAAGTACCAGCGTTAAAGGTCCCGGCCAGAATTTTTCCGCCAGTATTTCGATACGCTCGTAATAAATTTCGGAAACTTCATAAAGCTGGCTCATTTCACAAATATGAACAATAAGAGGATTAAACGATGGACGGTTTTTGACTTCGAATATTTTTGAAACCGCAATCGGGTTCGTACCGTCGGCTCCCAAACCATAGACTGTTTCCGTCGGAAAAGCAACTACATTACCTGCTTTTATTTCCCGTGCGGCTTTTAAAATATTTTCTTTGCTGGGCTTTAATATCATATCGAATTATATTTTATTTTGAAATATAATAATTATGTGGAATACCTAGCATTTTAACATTTGAGGAACTTCATGAAAGAACTGAAAGAATTTTGCAAAGTCCTTGCTGATGAAAGCGGAGAAATAATCAGGAAATATTTCAGAACGGGTGTAAGTGTCGAGCATAAGAAGGATGAATCGCCCGTTACTATTGCCGATAAAAAAGCTGAAGAGAAAATGCGCGGATTAATTATGAAGCAGTTTCCAGGTCACGGTATTCTTGGAGAAGAGTTCGGTGTACACAATGAAAACGCTGATTACCAGTGGATTCTTGATCCGATTGACGGCACAAAAAGTTTTATATCAGGAACCGTTACATTCGGTACGTTGATTGCACTTATGCATAAAGGAAACCCGTTGCTCGGAGTAATTAATCAACCGATACTAAACGAGTTCTTAATGGGTGACAATGAAACTGCCGAGCTGAACGGTGTGCGTGTCGGGGTAAGAAACTGTGACAATATTTCGGATGCTGTTTTACTGACCACGGATCATTTGAATATCGAAAAATACCGGGATATAGAAAAGTTTGAGGCGCTGATGCATAAAGTTAAAATGTACCGCCAGTGGGGCGACTGCTACGGCTACTATCTTGTTGCAACTGGTTTTGCCGATGTAATGATTGATCCTATTATGTCGCTTTGGGACAGTATGGCGCTAATACCAGTAATTAAAGGTGCCGGCGGCTTAATAACAGATTATAAAGGCGATGATCCCGTTGAGGGCAACAGCATTATTGCAGCTTCACCCGGTATTCATGCTAAAATAATTAACGAGCTGAACTAATTATTTTCAGGAATTTGTTTTAAGATTCCTTCATTGAGCAGATTATCATATGAACGATAAGCAGTAATTTTAATTTCGTAACTGCTATAGTAACCCGTCGATTCCAGTTTAAGCCCGTTAACTTCCTTCGATAATTTTACTTTAGAAATCAGTACATCATTTTCGATTAGTTCTTTTTCCAGCGTGTTTTTATTCCCGGGGATGTTTGCAAGAGCGTAATAGATTCCTTTCTTCGCGTTTATATAAACACGTTCCATATTTTTCTCGAAATCCGAAACCTGCGGGAAAACAGTCCCGGATAAAAATACTATGATAAGCAATATCCGCATTTTACCCTCCAGTAATAATATTAAAGCTACAAATTTAACAAGTTAAATTAAAGTTTAAAGCTATCGGTTCATTCGTATTAAGCCGGGAGAATTGCAACTGTAATGAAAATACACAGACAGTTAACAGAAGGCTTCAAAATAAAAGAAAGAATTAGTATTATTATTTTTATCAATTGATAAGCATACTTATAGTGAATAACTAGAGTCATGAGAAATTTGACTTTAATGAGTTTTAAACAGGAATGGAAAAAACATTTTGCCGTTACAAGGCGAAGATATTTATTTGCCGCTTCGTTATTTTTTTTGATTGTTGTTCTTATAATTCTTCCGTTTTTTTTACAGTTTGTCGAAAACAGAGAAGGCTTTTCGTTCGAAGATCCGATGCTTGTGCTCTTTGATCCCCTGGACGTCACATGGGCTACTTTTGCGATTATTTACGGAGCACTTATGCTTGCAGTGCTCTACTTTATAAGAAGACCTAATCTTTTACAAAAAGCAGTTTTAACCTATGCAATACTTGCATCATCCAGAATGATTGCAATGTATCTTTTGCCTCTAAATCCGCCCCTGACAATGATTCCGCTTGAAGATCCCTTTGTTCAGTTTTTCGGACCGGGAGAAGTTCTTACAAAGGATCTTTTCTTTTCCGGTCATACTTCCACATTATTTATGCTTTACCTGATTGCCGAAAAAAAATTATTAAAATCAGTCTTTCTGATTTCGACATTGCTAGTTGGAACATTTGTAATTCTTCAACACGTTCATTATTCGATTGATGTATTTGCCGCTCCCTTTTTCGTAATTGCAGCATATAAAATTGCCGATTTGCCGCTCATCACAAGATAAACGCATTTATTATAATTTAATAGCGTTTTTCAAATCTTCTCGCTATGTTAAATTAGACCCAGAGGGCTTATTTCGGCTAAGTGTAATTTTATATCCTAATCAAATAATAGAAAAAAGCATTTTGCAGGAGCAAAAATGAAACCATTATATCTTTTACTCATCCTTTTTTTTCCAATTCTTATTCAGTCTCAAACAATAACATCAGTATCAACTGGCGGCAACTGGGATAACGGTAATACATGGATTGGCGGAGTAGTTCCCTCAGGGAATAATGATGTTGTAATCAACGGCACCGTTATTATAAATGTTTACTCTGCTACTGTTAAAAGTCTTACTGTGAACAGCGGAGCCATATTGCAAAACAACGAGAATGGTTATCCCGATTTGTACGTAACCAATGGACTTATCAACAATGGTACTATAAGGGACAATCCCGGTGTTAACGGTTATATTGATTTATATGCAGCCGGCAGCGTTGTTAACAACGGCACAATATCGAATGAATATCTCACATTTAATGGCAACAGCGGAACACAAACCATGGGGGGCAGCAGCGCATATAGTGTACGGGAAATAGCTGTAGTTCCCGATAG
>JAFGMI010000026.1 GCA_016927595.1 Melioribacteraceae bacterium
GCACTTACATCTGCAAGCCATGAGCCTCCGAATCCGTTCTCAGCATTCCCCAAATCTGCTATAGTTGCTGAATAGGTGAAGGATTCTCTCACTGAGTTTTGTCCAAAGATTTGGAATGAAGCAAGTAAGAAGAGAACAATACAAAATATTGTTAATTTTAATCTCATAATAATTCCCCTATTTTAATTAGTTGTTTTTAATTAAGAGTAGTCTCACCGTAGATAATTTATAATACTTTTGCAGCTTCAGATTATATCATCGTAATATCAAATGTTGATAAAGACCATATTACAGTAATACATGCATTATTCTGTAGATTGCTTATAATTTGCCAGAATTACATTAATCAATGAGCAATATTTGTTGCCTATAAGTAATTAGCATTTATATTCATCACATATTTTGTCTGTCGTCGGGAAGAATAAGTGTAAATAGTACACTTTTATAATAGAACATAAAAAGTCTTTCTCAGAAAGTCAAGACAGAATTACTGGGAATCTTATGAATATGTTATCCGAAAAAGACAAATCAGGAATGTTAGTGGTGTTATTAAATTTATGTTTTTAAGAATTTTGATTCACGATTATAGAAAATACTGATAGACGATGCTGGTGTTAAAGATCAAAAAATATCTCAATTACAAAAAATATTTTCTCAATAATTATTAGTTATGCAATGTGAAATAGATCATATTGCTGTTCAAGCGTGAATATATGATTGCAAAAATCAGTCGGTTTTTGTACTATGATTTTATTTGATTATTCTTTATTCAATAATTATTTTATTATAACTATAGAATAACAATATTAAATAAACAATTATTTATATTTAAAAAACTGCTTGCGGACACACAAAGCTTCAACGGGGAATAAACCGCGCAGTAGATTTTCTGTTGCCATAATAAGAATATCCTATCTCCTCTCTTATTATTTATTTGCTCGTTTTTTATCAATCAGCAAAATGATGTGCAAATATGAAAGATAAGATGTCCCATAATTTTTACAAAAACAATTTAGTACCTCTCAGGATTGCCTCAGCAATTTCTATTGTTGGCGGAACTTGGTCGCTGATATTTGAAGTATACTTTTTTAAAGGTTTTCAGATTGAGATTTATTTTGCGCGTGTAGCTTTTACAGTCATTGCTTCGATAATTTTCCTATTATCGTACAGGGAGTTTGTTGAAAAACATTCAACGTACCTAATTCACCTGCTTCTTATTTCGCTCATTTCATCTTTTCTAATAACGATCTATAAAATTCCGAACACTGTATTCATTAATTCGCAGCTTCTGTCTTTGTTAATATTTACAAGTGCGATTGTGTTCAGTTGGGAGGTTAAACAGCAGATTATAGTAGCTATTTATTACAATCTTTTGTTTGCGGCTTCAATCTTTTATACAGACAGGGCAATCTTCCAATTTCCGAATTTATTTTCGATGGTTCTGTTTGTCTGCTTTATTAGTTTTCTTAGTGTAGCAACGAGTGCGGTCACTTTTAATCTCCGGAAGAAGTACAGGATGAAATCGGAGGAGATTAATTTTCTTTTCTCCAACGCACCTATCGGAATCTGCAGAATCGATCTGGTAGGGAACGTACTGACATCAAACAGGTATTTTGATATGATGATAGATGCCGGCAACGATTCGAAATCAAAAAACTTTTTTAGTTTTTTGAATGATCTTCAGCTAGTAAATATAATTAAAACGGAGACACTTGAAAATTCTCGGATACAGCAGCTGAATTGTACTGTTGAGAACCAGTCTTTACAGAAATATCTGAAAATAAGCACCAAACTTATTAAGTCGGAGGGTATGGAAGATTCAATAGAGTGCTTGATTATAGATGAGACTCAGGAAAGAAGGATTGAGAAACTTAAAAATGATGCTTTGAGAAAGCTGTTTAACGAAACACGCGAGAAAGAAAAACTTACAAAGAAAGCATTAATGGAGAAAAACCAAAAGATTAAACTTCTGGCAAAAATTAACCACGAAGTCAGGACACCTATAAATTCAATATTATCGTTCTTTGAACTCATTGAATTAAACATGCTTAAATCAATTGAAGAAGTAAAGGACTTTGCATCTTCAGTGAAACTATCCGCAGAGAGTTTGCTGCAGACTATCAATAACTTCATCGATTTTACAAAAATTGAAGCCGGTAAACTAACCATCGACAATGAGTTGTTCAATATTAAGGATGTTCTCGAATCTGTTGTAGTGTTATTAAATCCTTTATGTAAAATGAAAGGCAATAAACTCTCGGTTCGTTTGGATAATCTTGATACAACCATTGTGTACACTGATGTAAATAAGTACAGGCAGATATTAATAAACCTGGTTGGAAATTCAAATAAGTTTACAGCCAACGGAGAAATAATTATTTCGGTTAGTACACAGCAGGGGAATGAGAATAATTATGAAATCGTAACGAAAGTGCGCGATACTGGAGTCGGAATCCCTCAGGATAAAATAAATGAGATTTTCGCACCGTACGAATCGAAAATAAGCGGATTGTCAAAGGAGAGCTCAAGTGGTTTAGGATTAACCATCTGTAAAGAATTTCTGGAAATGATGAAGGGAAAGATTAATGTAAGAAGCAAAGTAAATTTCGGTTCGGAATTTGAATTTATTATTCCATTCAAATATAAATTTCTGGAGCATTCCAGTAAATGAAATATGTTCAAAATAAAAAAGGCTCTTTGTAAAAGAGCCTTTTTTAAACAGACTTAACTAAAATTATTTTATAATTTTAACATCATTAGCCTGCGGACCTTTTTGTCCTTGTCCTATGGTAAATTCAACTTTCTGACCTTCTTCCAAGGTCTTGTAACCTTCAGCGACAATTGACTGATAATGTACGAATACATCTTCGCCGCCTTCTTGTTGAATAAATCCATAACCTTTTGAACTGTTAAACCACTTAACGGTTCCGGTGTTGCGCTCTGCCATGATACAGATACTCCTTATTAATTAAATAAATTGATTAAAACGAATTGATCAGAGCTTTGAAAGATACTGAAAGGACAAAAAACACTTACAAAAGATACTGTCAATTACTGCTTTACTTGTAAGCCCTAAGGCTCGGCGGAGAGGGAGGGATTCGAACCCCCGGACAGCTTGCACCGTCAACGGTTTTCAAGACCGCCGCATTCAACCACTCTGCCACCTCTCCAGAAATATAATCAAACAAAAAATAGACATCAAATATCAAAAAATCTTTCCTAATGTGCAAAATTTTCTTTTTTACTCATTTCTCAGGCTTTTAACAGGATTAGCCCTTGCAGCTTTTATTGACTCATATAATATCGTCATCAGTGCAATAATCAATGTGCTTATTCCTGCTATGATAAAAGGAATTACGGAAATTGGTGCTCTGTAAACAAATCCGTTCAACCATTCTGAAATGCCGTAATATGAAGCCGGCCATGCTATAAGGTTGGCTGCAATTACCCATTTTAAAAAATCTTTTGCAAGAATGAATACAATGCCCGCTTCACCTGAACCCAGTACCTTTCGTACCGCAATCTCAGCTTTTTTCTGTTCAACAGAATATGAAACAAGTCCTATTAATCCCAAACATGCTATAAAAATTGCAAATCCTGAAAAGTATGCTATATTCCCGGCGAAATCCCTGTCATTGTTAAATTGCTGATCAAAGAGATCGTCCAGGAATTGATAGTTGAAATTTGCATTGGGATATATTTCTGAATAAAGTGATTGAATCTTCTCAATTGTTTCATTAATCTTTCCACCGGCAAGTTTAATTATGAACATAAATGAATTCTGTGTGTTTAATTGAAAGAATAAAGGTTCAACTTCCTGCCGTGCATTGGTGAAATGGAAATCTTTTACGATCCCTATAACCCTTTTAGTAGTTATGCTTCCGTCAACTTCAACCAGGTCAAGTCTTTTCCCGATCGGATTGATCCAGCCAGCTTTACGAACCGCGGTTTCATTCAGCAAAATCGAATTGGATGTGTCCGCAGGGAAGTTTCCCGAGAAATTCCTGCCGTCACTAATTTTTATTCCCAGCGGATCGATAAAGCTTTCGTCGATGGCTAATTGCATGAACATCTGACTATCGTCACGTTTGCGCCCTTCGGGTATGACTTCATATCGGATAAAATTGGATCCGAGAATCCCACTTGATCTTCCGACAGATATAACGCCGGGAATTTTCTTTAACCTTTCTTTGTATAAATCCCTTGAATTGTTTGGCGCAAATGTTGTCAGGACCTGATCACGGTTATATCCCATATCAAGATTTCTGAGGAATTCAATTTGATCCATAATAATTAGAACACCTGAAATAAGTGCAATAGTAATGCCGAACTGAAAAAATACAAGTACTCTTCGTATTATTACGCCGATACTGCTACGGGAAAAATCTCCTTTGAGTATAGTAACAGGTTTAAATGATGATAAAACAAGAGCGGGGTATAATCCGGCGATCGAACCTATTAACACAGCCATGAAGAGCATAAGGAAAGATAGCGGGGGATTAGTAATAAAATTGACATCAAGCTGTTTGCCCAGAAGGTCATCGAGTGAAGGTAATAATATCTGTATTATTACCATCGATATTATCATGGCAATAATAGTAAGAAAAACAGATTCACTCAGAAATTGCGCGATTAATTTGCCTTTTGTTGAACCAATTACCTTTCGCATTCCGACTTCTCGTGCACGTTTTGAAGCCCGGGCAGTAGAAAGATTAATAAAATTAATTGCCGCTACGAGTATTACAAGGAAGCCTATTACTGCAAGAACATAAACAACAGTTTCATCGTTTTTCCCAATATTAGATCCATCGTATCTGTTTTGGGCAGAACCGAGATGAACGTCGAGTAACTGCTGCAACTGAGGCTGATAAATTTCCGGCATATTATTCTGT
The DNA here is from genome assembly GCA_016927595.1 of Melioribacteraceae bacterium. Taxonomy (GTDB): domain Bacteria; phylum Bacteroidota; class Ignavibacteria; order Ignavibacteriales; family Melioribacteraceae; genus PGYT01. The sequence goes on from JAFGMI010000026.1 coordinate 4,893, forward strand.
TTTGCAACTTCAATAAATTTATTTTCGACCTCGGCCAGACTGGCATTTGGAGTAAGTTTTACGTACGCGCCAAGCATAAGATTCTCCCATGAATCCCACCAGAGAGGATTATTCTCTACTCTTAACGGAATTATAAAATCGAACTGAATGTGCGAATTCAATGGAGGCTGTGAAATAATGCCCGCAACATATGCATCCTGGACACCCGGGATTGTTATACTTTTACCTACAGCATCATCGTTTCCGAAAAGTGCTTCCGCAGCCTGTAATGTCAACAATACAGCATTAGGTTCAAGAAGCGCTTTTTCCTTATCTCCTTTAATTAAATCAAAGCTGAAGATATTAAAGAAGCTGTTCTCGGTGAGGAAACCTCGTAATCTGACTGAATTATTCTCAGTCATTTCCTGCGGTGTAATATTTCCTGGTGCAACAAGTGCTCTGCCAATATTAAATGTTCTCGCTCCGACTGTAATTTCAGGTATAGACTCAACGGCGGCTGGTATTAGTGGTCCGGCTGTAATCGAATATATCATATCACCGGAGCTGCTGTTCTCGATTGTGAGTACTCTGTAAATATTTTCGGCATCTTTATGAAAATTATCAAAAGTAAGGTCGTCTGTTACATAGAATGCAATTACAAGTGAAATTGTAAGACCGATGGTTAATCCGATAACATTTATGAATGTATATGCTTTTTGCCTGAAAATATTTCTGATTGCAATCTTCAGGTAATTATTAAACATGTTCCCCCCTGGAATGTTTAAAATGTGCAGTACTTAAAAGACGTAATAGCAGTAATTTAGTTTCCTCAATACTCGATTTTAACATTTATTAATAACCAGCGGCTTGTCCGTCTTTCCTGGATTCAGAGGCTCCGTAATAAATACCTCTTTTACCGTCCCGCATTATTGCCTGGTAACCCCCGTAGACTCCCTTCATATATTCAATTTTATGACCCAACTTCCTTAATTCATCTATTATTTCGTATCTGATTCCTGATTCTGCATAAATATACCCGCCGTCTCTCATTATACTTCCTGTTGGTTGTGATGAACCGAAATGTCGGATTCTCGGTGCATCTCCAGCTTCCTGAAAATTCATCCCGAAATCAATAATATTTATCAGAGCCTGCACATGTCCCTGGGGCTGCATAGCTCCACCCATTACGCCGAAACTCAGCCAGGGCTCTCCATCTTTTGTCACGAATCCGGGAATAATAGTATGAAATGGTCTCTTACCGGGTTCATATTGATTGAAGTGTCCTTCTTCAAATGTAAACAATTCTCCCCTGTTCTGAAGTGAAAATCCCAAACCATCAGGGACCATTCCAGATCCGAAACCCCAGTAGTTACTTTGTATAAGTGAAACCATATTGCCTGCGGAATCTGCAACCGTCAGATAAATTGTATCCCCATGTTCAAGCTTACCGGCATCGAAGGTATCAGATGCTTTTAGTTCATCAATGAGTTCTCTTCTTTTGTCAGCGTATTTTTTCGAGATTAATTCATTTACCGGGATGTTGTTGAAAGACGGATCGCCGTAAAATTTTGCACGGTCTTCGTAAACGATTTTCTTAGTCTCGATGAGTAAGTGAAGATATTCTGTGCTGCCGAATCCCATGTTTTTGATATCATATCCTTCGAGTATGTTCAGCATCTGAAGAACAGCTATACCCTGACCATTCGGCGGAAGTTCCCACACATCGTATCCGCGGTAGTTTGTTGACTCTGGTTGCACCCACTCCGATTGGTGGCTGGCGAAATCCATTAATGATAAATAACCTCCATGTTCGCTCAAGAATCCGACAATTTTTTCTGCAATGCTGTCATTATAAAAAGCCCTTCTCCCGCCTTCTGCAATAAGTCTGTACGAGTTTGCCAGATCGGGATTCGTGAATATTTCCCCCTTATCCGGAGCATTACCTCCGGGCAGAAATGTTTTTTCGAAGCCGGGTTGTTCTTTCAGGTATTCAGCACTTTTCCAGCCGCCTGCAATAACTTCTGTAACCGGAAATCCTTTTTCCGCATAATAGATTGCCGGACTCATTAATTCAGCAAATTTCAAACGACCGAATTTATCATGTAGCTCGAACCACCCGTCAACACACCCTGGCACCGAGACGGGCAGCGGTCCATGCAATGGAATTTTATCCAGTCCTTTTGATTTTAAAATTTGGAGAGTAAGTGCTCGGGGAGATCGTCCGCTTGCATTTAAACCGAATAATTTCTTCGAACTGGCATCCCAGACAATTGCAAATAAATCTCCGCCTATTCCGCAACTCATCGGTTCAACTAATCCCAGCATTGCATTTGCCGCAATTGCAGCATCCACCGCCGTGCCTCCTTTTTTTAGAATGTCCAGTGCCACTTGAGTTGCAAGAGGATGACTGGTTGCAGCAATACCGTTTCGTGCGATGATTTCTGATCTAGTTGCAAATAATTTCCCGGCGGGTCTGTCTTGTGTAATTGTATCAATCATAGCTATAAGAATAAAAACAATTATGAATAATTTGTTTAACATATTGTTCCAAATATTTTTTGATTGCAAGGGAAATTAAAAGAAAAGTAATAAATAAAAAACCCCTCGTCCCAGTCTTGGTGAGATGAGGGGTTGCTCAACTCCTCCCGTAATAATTACGGATTTGGTTACTGTGCGAGTGGTTATGCCGACCACTCAGATGATTCACCTCTCTCCATTAAATTGTTCGGTCTTCAGTGAAACCCTTCTCTTTGGATAAGCTTGGGTTCCTCATCCGACTGCAACGTAAGAAATGTGATTTGGAATGTCAAATTAATTTTATGATCATAAAATATTATAAGTGTATGACTACTTCTAAATGAAATGGAGTAACTTAAATAAGGTTAAAATTATGCCTGGTAGTCTGAGCAGTATATCGTAATCCGTTTTAAAAGTATCTGTCTGACAGAAATAATTTTTTTATATCCATGATTTATATCACACCAGAGAATATCTGAATTCTGGGCTTCTGATTTACAAGTCATATTTTGTAAAAATAAAAGGCGGTAATAATGTTCTAAATATTGCGTTAGATGATTTTAAGAAAAGCAGTATTTCTGAAATAATTGACACATTATATAAAAGAATTATAAGATTAAGACTTATATATATTTAATTTATTGTAATATTTTTTAAATCAGGAACTTCGCCTTGAAGGGAAATGTTGCATGAAAGTATAAAGCCAATAAGTACTTAGAATATAAATAGTATAAATGGTTGCTTGTTTTTGGAAAATTATTTTTTTAGCTTTTTTACAACACAAATCAATTAGTGAACTTAATCTGAAGAATTGCAATTAAAATTAACCAATAGATATATGAGAATGTATAGTGTCAAAAATATTAAAACATATCATCCCCTGGTTAATTGCAGCAATATCTCTTCTGAATATCTCGTCCTGTAATACCAGTCACGATAAAGAAGTAAATCCTGTAGATCTAGACTTTTCGTTAATTAAAGAGCGGGGCAAAATAATTGCTTTAACCGGTTATAATGCATACAGTTACTTTATCTACAGGGGCAGACCAATGGGATTTGAATATGATCTCGTAAAGCGCTTTGCTGATCATCTGGGTGTAGAGCTTGAAATTAAGGTAGTAAGAAATATAGATTCAATGTTTGAAATGCTCAACAGCGGTAAGGGGGACATTATAGCTTTTAATCTTACTGTTACAAAAGATCGTTCCAAATATGTTACTTTTACTCATCATCATCATACTACCAGGCAGGTACTTGTACAAAGGAGACCTGAAAACTGGCGTCAAATTAAACAGCATCAAATAGAAAGAAAATTAATAAGAAATCCGCTTGATCTTGAAGGCAAGACCATACATGTTCGGAACGGCTCTGCTTATTTGCAGCGGTTGCAGAATTTATCGGAAGAAATCGGCGGCGAAATTAATATTGTTGAAGCCGATCCGGATGTTTCGATTGAAGACTTGATTAAAATGGTTGCGGACGGTGAAATAGATTATACTATCAGTGACGATAATATTGCAAGGTTAAATCAGGCTCATTACACTAATATCGATATAGCTACACATATATCATTTCCGCAGCGCATCGCCTGGGCTGTGCGACAGAATGCCGTTGAGTTGCTTGATAGTATAAACACATGGATTGATTCAATGCGTAAAACTTCAGATTACTATGTTATTTACAACAAGTATTACAGAAATAAAGATGCATATGCCAGGAGAGTTAGAAGCGACTATTTCTCGAATACAACGGGTAAGATATCGGAATATGACGATATTATAAAATCATATGCTGAGCAAGTAAAATGGGACTGGCGCATTATTGCATCAATGATTTACCAGGAATCGCAATTTAAGAATACTGCCAAATCCTGGGCGGGAGCTAAAGGTTTAATGCAATTAATGCCTGAGACCGCTTCTATATTTGGAGTTGAGGATTTATCCGATCCCAGAGAGAGTTTAAGAGCTGGAGTAGCATACATCGGGTATCTCGATAAATACTGGTCTGCAATGGTAACCGATTCTCTGGAAAGAATCAAATTCATTTTAGCATCGTACAACATTGGTCCCGGTCATATACTCGATGCCAGAAATCTTGCTGAGAAATACGGTGCTGATCCTAATCTGTGGTTCGGAAATGTTGAAAAATTTCTGCTGAACAAGTCCAAAGAAAGATACTTTAACGATGAAATTGTAAAATTAGGTTATGCCAGGGGGACAGAAACGGTCAAATATGTCAGAGAAGTTTTAAGAAGATACGAACATTACAAAAAATTTATTAGCTGATCACACCATCTTTTACAATAAAATAGGACTTTTGTGTTTTTATTTAATATTGGAAGTCTCTATTTTTACCTCATCAAAAAATCATAAAATGCTGCTATTATACAGGGGATCACGATGAAAAACGTACTAATCCTTGGTGCAGGTCAGAGCGCACCCTACCTGATTGATTATATGCTGAAAGAAGCTGAAAAAAATGACTGGAAAGTAACATTATGCGACAGAGATTATGAACTGGCTAAAAAACGAATTAATAATCATACACGAGGAATAGCTGTTGAATTTGATGTGAATGATGAAGCAAAAAGGGATAATCAAATTAAAAATGCGGATGTTGTAATCAATTTTCTTGCACCTTTTTTTCAGCCATTAATCGCATTTAATTGTCTTTCAAGAAGCAAACATATGATAACAGCTTCCTATGAAAATGTAAGGGTAACTGAATTATCAAATGATGCAAAGAAAAAAGGTATACTGATATTAAATGAAATGGGACTGGATCCGGGCATCGATCATATGTCAGCCATGCGCATTATTCAGAATGTGAGAGACAACGGGGGATTTATCAGAAGTTTTGTTTCTTACGGTAGCGGAATACCGGCTCCGGAAGTTAAATCCAATCCGTTAAATTATTGTATAACATGGAATCCCCGAAATGTTGCCCTGGCTGGGGAAGCCGGTGCTCAATACATGGAAAAGGGTAAAATAAAAGTCTTATCCCTCAGTCAGGTTTTTCAAAGAACGTGGAAGGTAAAGGTTGATGATGTGGGTATACTGGAAGCATATCCCAACAGAGATTCTTTAATTTATCAGGAATTATTTAAACTCCACCAGGCTAAAACAATGATAAGGGGAACGCTCAGATATCCCGGCTGGAGCGAAGTCTGGCTTCAGATAGTAAAACTCGGCATGCCGAATTATGTTATACGGATACCTGAGCTTGCAAAAAGAAGTTACAGGGAATTTACGGAAATGTTTGTGCCCGTAAATGCCAGCGGCGGTACACTTGAAACAAGAGTGGCTAATTATCTCGGAATAAATCCTACCGGTAAAATTATGGATATTCTTTCCTGGCTCGGTTTGTTTGATGATGAGATAATAGGAGGAGATGTGAAAACCCCGGTTGAAGTCTTAACGAAACTTCTCATAAATAAATTACCATTACCGGAAAACGCAAGAGATATGGTAATTCTAGTCCATGAAATCAAAGCATCGTATCCTGAACAGAACAATAAGAAAGAAAAAATAACATCGACCTTTATTGAATATGGTGAGCCAAACGGATTTACTGCAATAGCTAAAACTGTCGGTCTTCCGGCGGCAATTGCTGCAAAGTTATTGTTAAAAGGGGAACTGGAACTGACCGGATGCCATATTCCCACTCATCCGGAAATTTATACAAAGGTGCTGGCAGAACTGGAGGATACAGGTTTCAGGTTTAATGAAAAGGTTGAAGCAATATAAAAAGCATGCATCCTTCGACGAAGCTCAGGATGCATTAGAAGAAAAATTACGATAAATTATCAGAAGGTGATCTCCAGTCCTCCGTAAAAAGCTCTGCCAAGAGTTCCGTAATAGAGAATTTCTTCGTACCGGCTGTCGAATATATTTTCAACACGGCCTCGTATTTTCAGATAATCGAAAAGAGTATAGGATGCAGCAAGATCCGTGATACTATAGGAAGCCAGTTTAACTCTTTCCGAAGGATATGCACTGAAATCATTATCTTCACGCTCTCCTATATATCTGAAATTCAAGTTTACAGTCAGATCACTTGCAGGGTTAAAATTAATATTTACAACTGCCTTGTGAGCTGGTCTGCGAATCAACCTTTCCATAGATTTAGGAACGCCTATAGATTTATCTTTAGCATCTATATAGCTGTAATTGAGTGCAATAGAAAGATTTGATTTATTATCGTATTTTATGCCTGTTTCAATTCCTCTGGTCTCTGCCTTATCGATGTTAACTGCGGAATAATTTGCATCGAATCCGATAAGATCATCAAACTTTGTACTGAAGTAAGTTAATCCGAATGAGATGTTTTCCGAAAACAGGTACTGATCAATACCCAGATCCCATCCCTCGCTTTCTTCCGGTTTAAGGAGAGGATTACCAAAAGCAGGATCGAACAGGTAAAAAAGAGACGGAGCTTTGAAGCCCGTTCCGTAAGTGAATTTTAATTTGGTATTTGTCGAGGATAAATATAACGCAGGAGCTAATTTAAAAGTAGTTTTCCCGCCGAACCTTTCGTTATTATCGTGCCTGATTCCGAGCGTAACAAAGAGTGCGTTATTAATGTTTATCTGATCCTGCAGATATATACTGTTTGTTCGCATGCTTTCCTGCGGGAATATACTTTGAAAAGGACCCCAGGAGCTTTCAGAATTGTAAGAGGTATTTGCAGTTTCATTTTCCGACTCAAGTCCGATTATAATTCTGTTAGACTCAAAGACTGTTAATTCGTTCTGCCAATTAAATTTTAACCTTGTTGCATTGCTGAAGTTGGACGAAGAAATACCCTGATGGAATTGATCAGGCTCGTCAATTGCGTCCGATATTCTTCTCATCAGACCTGCTGAAAACTGCTGTTTCCATTTTCTGTCCAGTAAATAAATATTACCGGTAAGTCCCATGACATGCTGTTCAACATCGTAGTTGTAGTTGGGATCATCTCCGTCTGGGGAAGACTGATCGATTTCGGTTTCGGTTGTTGTGAATCTGTAAACAAAATTAAAGCTTACATAATCTGAGAGCAGATAGCCAAGTTTTGCAGAAGCCGATATATTGGTGTATCCATCTTTTTCATTCGCACCGTATCTGGTTGATATTGATGAGATACCGTCTGTTCTAAGTTCCGATAAACTTAATGAGTATTTCAGCTTACCTGTTCTTCCGGAAGAATTAATCTCACCGTTCAAGTAATTATTCGAACCGATTTCGCTTTTAACATAAAGTGCAGGCGACTCCGTTCCCTCCCTTGTAATTATATTTATTATTCCGGCGACTGCATCTGATCCATAAAGAGTGCTCTGAGGTCCTCTTACAATTTCTATCCTCTCAATATTATCTACGGGCAGCATTGAAAGATCGTACGCATTGTTTGTTGAACTTGGATCATTCATTTCGATCCCGTCGATAAGTACGAGCGTGTGATTCGAATTTGCTCCTCTTATAAAGACCGAAGCGAGTCGACCCGGACCGCCCTGTTGCGTAATCGAAATACCCTCAATGTCGCGCAGTGCTTCAAGAACAGTGGATTTCTGCAATTTTCTTAAATGTTCTCCGGTGATCACCGAGTAAGAACTAGCAATTTCCACGGCGCTTGTTGGTGTTTTATTCGCGCTTACAATTACTTCGGATAGTTTCGATTTAATACCGTTTTCCTGTGCCATGACAAAAGTTGCAGAGACAATTATCAGGCAAAAAAGTGATTTTAATGTTTTCATAGAAGTTACTCCTTTTAAGATGTAACTTCGAGGGGTGTTTGGAAATCTGAATTGATTTGAACCTAATTCAAATATTCGTTAATCCAACCTATCCCGCGAAGGTTGATTAATTAAAGGTAATTTTACGGCAGGTCTCCTGGCTTCGAACTCCTTCTAACGCCTTCCCGCCCTTAAGTAGATGGGCAGTGGCAGAATGTTAGAGGATGTTGTTCTTCACAGTTGCGGGGCAGCACCGGATTTTAACCGGTTTCCCTTTTCATCATAAGAACCGTAAAACATTTGAAAGAACTCATCTCAAAATATTTATAAATAAGAGCTGATGCAATAAAAATAATTGTTGTTTTTTCATTTGTAAATTAATTAGGATTGTTAAAAGCTTTTCAACCAGTAACCCAGAGCGGTGCCAATAAACGTTGCAACCGCGTATCCCAGAGTACCACAGAGAATTGCGGGGATTACTAGTTCTTTCCATCTGCGTGCAACAGCCATTGCTGCTGCAGTGGTAGGTCCTCCCATATTAGCGTTAGAGGCTATTACTATTTCTGCTAAATCAAGTTTGAATAATTTACCAGCAGTAAGCAGGAAAAGGAGATGAACAGCCAGAATAACTGCAGCAAATAAAAACAGGACTGGTCCGTATTCAAGAACAATCAATATATTTGCGCTTGCACCTATTGCAGCAAAAAAAATCTGCATTAAAAACGTGCCTATTAAATCTGCTCCTTTAATGCTGCCGACGGAATTTGGCAGTATAGATGCCAGTCCGACAACCAAAGCCGTTATTATCAATATTCCGCTGCCATTAATTCCTGTAAGATCCTGTAAGAAAAATCCCGCTGCGCAAACAGCTGCAGCAATTGCAAGCGATTTAGATAAATCCGGTAAAGTAATTACACCCTGCTCCTCAGAGAGAGCAGTACTATCGTTAGATTTCTGAGCATTAAGCTGATGATGGTTGGGAAAATGTTTCTGTAAGAACTTAACCGATGGTATGGCAAACAAAATCATAAAATAGGCAGCCATAACCAGATTATCTGCAGCCACTCCCGCCGCAAGTAAATCTCCGGATTGTAACTGTACTGCTTCTGATGCAGCAACATAGTTCATCGATCCGCCTATATAAGTGGATGAAAAAATAGCCGCCAGCTGCCAGCCGTTTTCGCCAAGCGGTATTATCAAATAAGAAATTATTGTCCCTATTACTGTCCCAACAGCGCCCAGTCCGAATGCTATAAGAGTCGGACCGGCTTCCTTAATTATCCTCGTTAAATTTGCTTTAAATAATAGTAAAGGAATCGCCAGAGGTACTATATAAGACCAGACTATATCATAAGCAGGCGCGCTTGAAGGTACAACATTCAAGTTTGTAAGAATAAGCGTAACGAGAATCGAAATTACTACGGCAGAGAGTTTTGATCCCCATTTTGTTTTTTCAGCCCACAAACCAAAGGCTGCCGCTGCTATAAGAATTGCCCAGAGAATCCAATCCTGATCAGGAACAATTAATGTATTTTTCAATTTAATTTTTCTCCTTTCCTACGAATAATAAACTGTAAGCCAGAAGGTCTTGCAAGTATTATCCGTCGAATCTACACGATGTTTACAGTGTTTGGGTATAATTATATAATCGCCGGGAAGCAATTCAATGTATTCGTTGTTATCGAAGCCCAGTACAGCTTTCCCTTTAAGCAAAAGAACAAACTCGTTTTCTTCCTGATCATACCAGAAATTTTCAGGTGACTTATGACCTTCGGAAATAATTCTTTCAACTTTGAATTCATCTTGTATCAACAAGTTCTCAATTACTTCGCCGGCAGCTAAGTCGTGTGGTTCAGAATATATATTCTTTTTTTCTATCATGGAACAGATATTTTTAATTAATAATGCACAAGAACAATGCTTAACAGATCAGAGTTAACAGCTTCATCAAGAACCTGACTGATCTCGATCGGATCCATTGGATTGTGAATGTGTTTTATATATTGTTCATAAGCAGCTAAAAGTCGCAGCATAATCTTTTTATCTATCGGTTGTCCGCCCGTTGCGGCTGCTTTTTTATTATAAAATATTACAATTTTTAAAGGTAGTTCACGATATGCAGCTTCTGTCAAACCGAGATGTCCGGCAGAAATAAAACCGAAATCGCCCGTTAATGCCCATGCATATTTATTACCAGCCATATAAGTTCCAATAGCAAGAGGTATGCTTCCGCCGATATATGTTACAATATCGATAGCGTCGTAAGGGGGAAGACAAAAATTGCTTGATGAACTCGTATCGCCGCAGACTATTCCTTTTTTATATCCTCTAAATACGTTAAAGAAAGGCTGATACATTTTATATGATTCTTTATATCTGTCCGGTAATTCGTCGGGAATCACAGGTAGTTTTGGTCTTATAATTGAAATGAGATCACCGTCGAGTTTTCTGGCAGTTAAAATTTTATACTGGTAATCTGCAAAAAACGGATGAACAACGTGATTAAGTATATTTCTATTATATGTAAAATCTTTTTTTAAACTTCCGGCTCTATCAAATTCCATTTCATTATTAATCTTAGCTGCATTAATTATAATAACAACTGGATGCCTTTTTTGTTCGGATAGTTTGTAGCAGCTGACTATATCCTCGTACAAATTTTTCATAGCTGATTTTACAAACAAAACACCAACACCTTTAAGGAATGATTCGGTGTCCATAATATTGTCCGAATGTGCACCCGAATAATCATCGAAGACAAATACAACCAATCCTGCAGTAAGTGAAGTATACAATGAATCAATTACACTGTTTGCGGCTTTTGCGAGTCCGTGCGCCTTCATTAAACTGGCAGCTCTTTTCCCGGCGATACTTGCGCCGTGACAAATTGAATATGCAACTTCTTCATGAAACGATAAAGCCATTCTTTTCTGAATCAGGGAACTGTAAGCCATGAATACTTCGGATGCTCCGTAACCAGGCACATGAGTTACAATATTAACACCTAAATCTGCTAAAGCGTATGCCGCAGCATCATATCCGGCAGCTTTCATTTGATCTCCATTAATCTATATTGTTTATTGCTGAAATACTCTTAACGTCATAACCTGACGGCACCTGAAATACTTTCAGATCGAACTGCTGTACAGCTGCGAATAAATGATCAAAAATATCGGATTGAATTTCTTCGTATTCAACCCAGTTTGTGGTTGTGGTAAATACATAAATTTCGATCGGAATTCCATTTGCTCCCGGTTCTTTCTGACGCACCAGAAATGTAAGATCCTTGCTTATATCATTCCTGTTTTTAAGATATTCTTTAACATAAGCTCTGAATGTCCCGATGTTTGTAAGTCTTCTTCCGTTAACCGGATGTGACGGATCAGCAGCTATTGTTTTATTATACTCATCAATTTCCGATTTCTTTTTGCTAAGATACTCTTTTAATATGGATATCTGGGAAAGTCGCTCGAACAGTTCTCCGGATAAAAACTTAACACTTGCCAGATCAATATGAATTGCTCTCTTAATCCGTCTTCCCCCGGTTTCCTGCATCCCCCGCCAGTTCTTGAACGAAACTTCAACCAGTTTGTGGGTGGGAATAGTTGTTATGGTTTTGTCGAAGTTTCGTACTTTTATTGTATGGAGCGCAATATCCATTACATCGCCGTCTATTCCGAACGAGGGTACTTCGATCCAGTCACCGACCTTAACAAGGTCGTAAGAAGTAATTTGAATACTGGCAATAAACGAAAGAATTGTATCGCGGAATACTAGTATTAAAATAGCAGTCAATGCACCAATGCCCGCTACAAGTTCATAGATGCTCTGTCCGGTCAAAATGCCTACAATAATTATCGCGCCTAATGCATAAAGGATCAATTTGATAATCTGAATATATCCCTTAATCGGTCTTTGCTTATGTTTTGCCAGGCTTTCGTATATTTCATTCACGGATGTTAACACACTGCCGATTATTAAAACAATTATCAGTGCAGTTAAAGCCCCTGATAAATTCGACAGGAAAGTATCGAAATCGGGTATCAGATATGAGAACTGGTTGAGTAAAATAAGCGGGGCAATAAAAGAAATTCTTTTTATCAGATTACTGTTCAATAATATATCGTCGTATCGTGTTCTGGTTCTTTTTACTATTTTCTCAACAGATTTCAGAAGTAATCGTTTAACGATTATGTATGAAAGTACTGCCATTATCAGAACACCCAGCAGTTCAATTATTTCTTTTAACAAAGGATATTGATCAAACCAGTTTTTAATATCGTCTATCATCGCAATACTCAACCGTTTGAATTAATAATAAAGTCATTAATAGCTTTTTCATCCAGCCGAAAAACAGTCCATTCCTTCATAGCCACGGCACCGATACTTTTATAAAAATCTATAGCAGATTTATTCCAGTCGAGTACAGACCATTCAAGACGCCCACAGCCCTCGTCTCTGGCAATGGTCGCGAGCTTCATAAGTATTTGTTTCCCATAACCCTTTGATCTTTCCTCGGGCAGTACATACAAATCTTCCAGGTAAATTCCAGGCTTCCCAAGAAATGTGGAATAATTATAAAAATATATAGCCACGGCTACCGCTTTATCGTCTTTGAATCCCAGGAGTGCGCAAGCTTTCGAATTTGGACTAAGTAATGTTTTAACTATTAAATCCTCTGTAGCAGTTACCGAATGGGATAGTTTCTCGTACTCAGCTAATCCTTTAATAAAACTTAGTACGGTTTTGGAATCTTCTTTTTCTGCTTTCCTTATTAGTAGCTTGTCTTTCAATATTAACTATTTCCCGTATGATGTGATGAATCGAATCCAAAGTTAAAAAAAAATAATCTTTCATGACTTAATTAAGATCAAATTTTATGATATTTATGTTCTTAATTTATTGGACCTTATGTCAGCAGAAAATAATTTTAAAGCTTACCTGGCTTACTCAGCAATATGTGTTGTGTGGGGTACAACATATCTTGCAATCAGGATTGGGGTAAGCGATTTACCACCGATGCTTTTCGCAGGATTCAGATGGCTGTTAGCCGGTCCCTTACTGGCAATATTCCTGTTGTTTAATAAGTACTCTCTTCCCAAAATGGAAGAACTGAAATACATTGCAATTATTGGTATAGCTTTGCTGGGAGTGACAAACGGACTAGTCGTCGTGGCTGAACAATGGCTTCCCAGCGGTCTTACAGCATTATTGATATCTACATTACCTATTTGGGTTGTAATCATTGAGTCCCTGGTTTTCGGGATCAAGAGAGTGAATATTACAACGATAATCGGTATTGTGCTTGGGACTACGGGTATAGTAACAATATTTCTGGATGATTTTAAGTATGTTTATAATATAAAAAATCTTATCGGAATAGCCTGTATAATGATCGCAATGATCTCATGGGCTGCCGGTTCTTTGTATTCTAAGCAGATTAATTTAAACGTCAGACCATTAATGTCGGCATCTATACAAATGATTTTTGCAGGACTCTTTCAGACATTGCTGGGATTGGGTACAGGGGAGCTTTCAAGTTTCACGTTTACTGAGAATAGTCTCTTTGCATTTCTATACCTTGCTATAGTAGCTTCGGTACTGGGATACGGTTCCTATATCTACGCCATATCAAAACTGCCTGTTTCTTTTGTCACAACCTATGCATATGTGAACCCAGTAATCGCCTTACTGCTCGGCTGGTTAATATTGAATGAAACTCTGAACAATGCGTTAATCACGGGAGCCATAATTATTCTGGCAGGTGTTTGGTTGGTTCAAAAGGGTAGTATCAGATCACAAGCTTCTGCATAATTTAAACAAGCTTAACCGAGCCAGTTTTCCGTCGAAACAAATTTTCGATCCTGGATTTTGATCTCGTCCCTTATCTGGATTTTTTTTCTCTGAAGCTGAACATTTTCTTTGTTCAGTTCATTAAAACTATCAACTTTTCTCAGATCAGCAGAACGCTTGTAACTTATCACCCTGTTTTTTTGTGATGAAATATTTGATATACTGCTCATTGAAACTCCGTGGTACTTACCCGATTCATGAAACAATATAATAGAATAATTATTAGATGCAAGTGGAATAGAAAGGGATGCTAAAAATAGCAGTTCAATTGTAAATAATAAGATTGGGGATAATACCAGAATTCAGTAAAAATGCTGCCATAGGGGAGTTGGAAGCCAAAATTTGCGTAAAAATCCTCTGAAATTGAGTAGTCGGCGGTGAAAGCAAATAACCCGCTTTTATCGTTCAGATTGCTGATATTTGAAATCATGGCTGTTAAAAGCGGTGAAATAAGATATGATAAACCCGCATATAAATAATTCCGGCTTAGATTTATTATCTCTCCTCTAATTAATCTTTGAATTTGATAATACAGCTTTTGGGATTTGCCTTCACCGTTATGGTGAAATTCCATCAGAGCGTATAATTCAGGTGTGAATTGGTAGTCGATTCCAATTATATATTTTAGGTACTCCTCGGCGTGGTCCGACTTCAGCGAATAAATTCCTTCCCATCGAATTCCGGAATCAAATAAATTCCCGGCAAGATCGAGTCCGATTTTAACCGTGTTATCAAATCTTCCGCCAATAAAAGATAAGTCGAACTCATTGTAATTTGTTCTGAATCTGAAACCAAAATTATTGTTTCTCATTTTTTCTGTAGGGTTTAAGACCAGTTCTATATCAGTGAAATTTGCAATGAAGTAATTAAACGATACAGCATCTGCGCCGTCTTTTTCTGTCTTAGCAAAATTAACAGGATTAATCGGATTGAAAAGATCGGTAGGATTCCAGATTCTTCCCGAACCCCAGGAAATACGCTGCCTGCCTATAGTTATATTACCTATATCCATGCTGTACCTTATAAAAGCCCTGTCTATGTATTGATTCGAAGTAAAATTTTTTCCGTCCGCAATCTTCCACGACAAATCCAATAACTGCCTGTTCGTCTGGGTTTGCTGAAGCAAATCGAATTGAAGAGGGGCGTCATAATACAATGCATTTGCTTCATACTCTAAATTCAGCCAGAACCTGTCGGAGAAATAAATTTCGGAACGCAGACGCAGTCTGGAAATATCCAAAATAATATTCTTATCGAAACCAAACAGAGAATGTAATTTATCGTTTGCCTTTTGTAAAACGGGAAGATTAACTACATATCCGGAAAGGTCATAATCGATCTGGGAATAGGAGAAAGTTGAAGCAAATAATACTATTAACGAAATTATTTTTTTCATTAGTGCGACACGATTTGTCCGTCTTCCAATATAAGAAGTCTTTTTGCACGTTCAATTACCTTCTGATCATGTGACGAAAAAATGAATGTGATTTTTTTATCCGCATTCATGCGTTCCATTAAGTCGAGCAGTTTGCCCCCGGTTTTGCTGTCCAGATTAGCTGTCGGTTCATCTGCTAACACGAGCTTTGGATTGTTTACAATTGCGCGGGCAACGGCGACTCTTTGCTGTTGTCCACCGCTCATTTCGCCGGGGCGTTTATCGGCGAGATCTTCGATCTCCAGCTCTTCCAACAGCTTCATAGAGCGTTCGTGCCGTTCCTTTTCAGGTATTCCGAGAAGCATCATACTAAACTCTATGTTTTCCAGGGCGGTTAAAACCGGAATCAGATTATAAGCCTGAAAAATAAAACCGAGATTTTTCAATCTGAATTCCGACAATTCTTTCTTCGTTTTGCCGGAAAAATCTTTTTCCTCAAAAAATATTTTTCCCCTGGTCGGTTTATCAAGCGCCCCTAAAAGATTAAGCAGCGTTGTTTTCCCGGATCCGGATGGACCAGCGATCACGACATGTTCTGCCCGGTTAATCGCGAGATTTATTCCCTTAAGTGCTTCAACGGGAACACCGTTATCCTGATATACTTTCTTCAGGTTTTCTGTTCTGATAATTTCCATCATCCGCTTATTGTCTATTAATAATTTTCTCTATGAGATTATCTTACATATCTTATTGCATTTACCGGGTCTAATTTTATTGCCTTAAATGCAGGATAAAAGGCTCCTGCGACCGAGATAAATGGAATCAATAATAAGGTCATCACAAAATTCGCCAGTGATAATTGCGGATACAAGACTGAGCCAAGGGCAAGTGACTCAAGGCTCTCGGAAAAGAAGCTAAGATCAATACCGTTAATGGATAGTGGTATATTTATTAAATAACCGCTTATTACTCCGAAAATAGTACCCGCTGTTCCAATCACAAAAGCTTCCATTAATACCATAAGAAATATTTTGTTGTTTTTCATTCCGATAGACATTAAAACACCGAATTCATTAATTCTTTCGAATACCGACATAAGCATTGAATTAATTATGCCGAATATCAAAGCCAGTCCGATTATTAAATTTATCACGAACAATGATTCTTTATAAATATCGAGTTGAATTATTACAAATGGGAGAAGATCTTCGTAAGACTGTATTTCATAATCTTCAGTCAGGGTAGATTTTAATTCATTTCTCAAGTTGTTCGACAGTTCATAATCATTAGTAATTACAGCAAATTCGTGTACTTTACCGGGAATGTTCAGAAGCTGCTGCGAACTAGTGAGTGTTATAAAAATATTTAGTTTATCGAATTCCGAGCTTGGAGTTTTAAAAATCCCTGCTATTCTGAAAACATCTGAACCAATTGATCCGTCGGGTCTGCTTGCCATGGCAACAACTTTATCTCCTATTCCCACCTTTAATTTCTCGGCAAGCTTCTGCCCGATTACGATATCTCTGTTCGTGTCAGATAAATAACTTCCTTCAATAACCGATTCCTTTATTATGGAAATTTTATCTTCAATACCCGGGTCAACACCGTAAATATAAACACCGGTAGAATTTGATGCACTACTCAGCAAACCGAATGTGATTACCCGTTTACTGTATGATTTGACCAGCTTATTATTATTAAGAGCGTATTCGACCTCGCCAGGATTCTCGATATAATTTTGTACAACCTTGTTATTATTAAATCCCGATTTATGTACCTGAACATGCGACACGCTAAGGCTTATCTGGTTAAAAAGAATTTGATACAGCATTCCGTTCATTAGGGCATCTATAAGTAATATAGCATTCACTCCAACAAGGACGGATAAAACCACTATCAGTGATCTTCTTTTATTTCTCCAAATATTTCGCCAGGCAAGCTTCAGAAGCATTTAAATTTCCTGTTTATGTATAACGTATTCCTTTCAAGGGTTCCAGTTTGAAAACTTTGTACAAAGGATATAAACATGAAGCAATTGAAATAGCCAGAATCATTAATGTATTGTTAATGAATATCATAGGATCCAGAGATGATTCAATTCGCGGAAGAAATCCGTATTCTTCGTATATATAAGCGTATTCACTGCCGAATTCAATTGGGTTTTGTATGAAGTAGTAGTTAATTGCCGCACCGATTAAATCGCCGATCAGAATTCCTACTATTGCAATGAAAAACGTTTCTATAAGAATTAAGTATACAAGCTTAAGCTGAGGCATCCCGATTGAAAGCGTAACACCGAACTCATTAAATCTTTCAGTTACAGACATAAGCACAGTGTTTAATATGCCGAATGCAACAATTATGATAAGAATCAGCAGCATTAATATGCCGCTTATATTATCAAGTTCAATTGACTGTTTGAAATCCGGCATCACTTCCTCCCAGGTCAAAACTGCTAAACCAGAACCTGTAAACTCCGAACTCAGGACTTCCCGGACTTCAAACATCTTATTAAAGCTTTCAAGCTTTATTGCAATTGAGTGAATTCTGTTTCCGTATAATGATAATAATTCCTGAGCGGTCGAGATTCCCATAAATACAGCCATCTGATCGAGCTCGGGAGAACCGGTTTTAATTGTACCTGTAACCTTAAATTTCATATTTCCCAGCGAACCGTCAAATCCCTGTCCAAGAACAACAACCGTATCGCCAATCTCCATTTCCAAATTATTGAGTAGTTTATCACCAATCACAATGTTTAAAGATGTATCGGCGCAAAAAAACTCACCGGTCTCCAACTTCTCCATAATTTTAGTTGTGTTCGATTCTGTTCCGGGATCAATACCGAAAATCACTGTACCGAATGAATTATCCTTGTAGCCGATGAGCCCTGCCGCCTGTATTCTTGGTGAGAATGATATTATTTCATCATTTGCAATAAGCTTAGTCTTCACTTCATCTGTATAGTTGAATGCAAGGTGAAGCGAAGGATTTTTCTGATAACCTTCTCTCTGTATTTGAATATAACCGTTAAACATTTCGACTGCATTTTTAATATTCACTCCGTATGTTCCAAGTTGAAAACCGCGCATTGCAACTGCGGCGAATGTTGCGAAAGTAATAGCTGCAAGTGTTAGTATCGACCTCCTCTTATTTCTCCATATATTTCGCCAGGCTAATTTGATTAAGAGCTTCACTTTATTTGCCCTGCTCTAATTCCTGAAAAGAAAATATTCTGTCACTTATTTTAATATTGAATTCCATGTCTATCAACTTTAATTTCGTCAGATTACCTTCCTTTGTTATATTTACCATTTCCCAGATTGATGGAACAAGTCTGTTACCGAATTTTTTTACATCTGAAAAATTCATAAAACGCATTAATTTATCTTTTTCATCATAGAATTCAACGCGTGCAGGAATATAACTGTCTTTTCGGACCCAGTAAATTAATTTCCCCCACACAACCGGGGCGTCAGGTTTTGGTTCAAGTATAATTTTCCAGCAAAGTTCGTCGTTCAGTTTTTCTTCACCCTCAAGGGTTTGAAAATAATCCTCAGAAAGGTTCGACTCTCTTACCAGATCATCATTTGTGAAGTCGGATCCGTTCCACGATTGCAGCATCATTGACGGGGGAATTTTTATTGTCGTCTCAGTATTTCGCAGGTAGTTCCACATTTCGTTGCCGATTTTTAATGTTTTATTTCCTTTCTCCTTGCGAGGAGAGTGGATAACTATCAGCGCTTTTTCATTTCCTTCCCACCAGCTTTCCATTCTTAATGTACGTTCATAATCGGGAGTAACAACCGTCATTTCAATTATTCCATGCGCTGTTTTTCCTTTTATAAGATCTTCAGCCCTCTCAATAATTTCACCAGCTGTTTGTCCCGCCATCTGACCCGAAATCACCATCAGCGCTGCCAATATTTTCTTAAACACCATTTTATCTCCGCTTAAGAATGACTAAACGTTCAGTCAAAAACTACATACTTTTGACGATAGTATCAAGAAAATGTTCTGCTAAAAACAGGAAACTTGATTTATTGCCGGCGTTCTTATTATTTTATGACTGAACATTTAGTCAAAGTATAACAATATGCCCAGAACGTCGAAGCAATACGAAGAAATTCGTCAGATTACAAGGGATAAGATAATCGAATCCGCTTTGGTACTTTTTGCCCAAAAGGGATTTCACGGAACAAGCATAAGTGATATCGCACAAAACGCCGGTATATCCAAAGGGCTGGCATATAATTATTTTGATAGTAAGCAGCACCTGCTGGAAGCCATATTCAGCGATATGATTAAAATGGGGAAGGAAGTACTGGAAGGAATGGAAGATATTTCCGATCCCTACGAGCAGCTCCAACTGACCATCAAGAGATCATTTGATTTTGTTGAAAGAGAGATTTTGCAATGGCGCTTATATATAAGCATGGTTTTCCAGGTGGATATATTTCCTTCTTCGCTGAGTATAACCAAGGATTTTACCGGATACCTGTTTAAGGTTTTTGAAAAATTGTTTAAAAAAATGGGCTTCAGGAATGCTGCGATGGAAGCCATGTTCTTTTCTGCAACTGTTGATGGAATGATGTTATACTATTTGATAGACAGTAAAAGTTTTCCTATAAAAAAAGTAAAGCAGGAAATGCTGAAAAGATACAGCAGGGAAGAGATCAAAAAAAGAAAATCTGTCACTCAATGATTACTTTATCGGTATAATCAATCTCAACCAGTAGTTTTTCCGCGCTTAGCTCAAGCATGTGACCACCCTTTTTAAGATCGCTGCTCAGAAAATGGAAATGATAACCCGGGAAATTTACTCCATCCATGTACGAAGGGAAACGGAATCCCATCACCGCTCCGGATATATTGTTTAAATTGAACACGACCTGATCGGCAACAATTTCATCGAGAGGTTTAAAAGGCTCTGCCTGTCTGTGCACACTTCTGGTCACGGCGCTTGAGAAGCTGCCTGTTATTTTAATTGCAACCGGTTTCGTTGTATCGCCTAGTAGTAAGTCCAATTCATTTATAAGAGATGAGTAGCTGTTTATATTTTCCAGCGAATAAGATTCATCAGTATGAAAAAATTTAACAACCGCAAAAGGAGTCTTCATTGTGTCGTCAATTATACGGGCATCACCGTTGACCGGTATTCTTACAAAGCTGGAATTAAGAGCCGCCATTTCGCCGTCTATCAGATTGACCGTACCAAGCCCGAAGTTACCATGATTTTTTAACTCTGCAAACGTCAGGTCTCCGACATAATCTTTCATCAAAAATGAATTTTTTGTTCCGTATTGATAAATCGCATCATTACTTCCGGTTAAATCGGATTTGTCAGAATTTGTTTTACAGGAAGTAATTACAATGCCGAAGACAATCAGAAAAAGAGTCTTGTTCATAACGTACTCTTGCCAACTTTTTAAATTACAAACGTCAAAATAGCAATATAATCTTACATCCTGAAATCCTGATGAATCAATCGGATATAAATTTACTTGATTTGTAATCGATCATTACAATTTGAATTATTGACAAAACCAGTAAATTGGTATACCTGTCTTGTAATATTTACCTGCATCGTGAAACTTAATACTTCGTAAATTTAATCCGGTTTTTAAACTGAAAGTTTAATTTGTGCGGATAAATCCCAACGGGATTATTAATAGATAAATTCTATTGTCTGAGCTTGTTAAATATGGGGCGGAATAGATCAGGCATAAGTTTTGATTATGGTAATATTTAACGCGAAGAAAGTAAATTTTACTTGGTGAAACATGCCGGAAATTGAAGAGATTACACTTGATAAAGAAGAACTGATATTACAGTTCGAAGATCTGGGTAAAAAGGTAAACGATTACATTCAAAATCTAAAGAAGCGAAGCTCAGACGAAATTCTGAACGGCTCAGCTAAGAAAGCGCATAATTTGCTTCAAAGAATTCTTCATATGGAGGAGGGAATTAAACAGGTAAATGCTGCTCATCAAAGTTTTCTGGAGTTGTTAAACAATGAAAAATCTGATCAGGATGAAATTTTTAATTCGAATAATATAGTCGTCAATGACGGACAAAAAATTTCATACGAGAAAAAGGGAATATCAAACAATGGGAAATTGAAACTAAGAATACCGTTACTAAAAGCATTAATATATCTGGGGGGCTCGGCTTCGGAAGAAGGAATTACAGAATACCTGCAAAAAGAAGTCCGAAAATATTTTACCAAGAAAGAACGTGAAAATATAGAAGAAAGTGACGGCAAGTGGTTAATAGAACTGGCTCAGGAAAGTGATTCCATGGAAGCTGAAGATCTTATTTTGCGTGATGATTCTTCAGGTAATTGGGACATTACCCAGAAAGGAATTGATTATCTTGCAAAGAATGATGAATGATTTTTCAATTCAGATCAGACAGCATTAATAATTCGTTAATCTTCACAAATGAAAACTGTGTTTTCAACTGCTGACTTCCGCTTATAAAAATTACCTGAATACTGGTAATTTGCTTCCCGCCATCGTCCATTGTCTCGTATTCACCAAATTCATATTTGTCCGATAATTTCAGAAAAGCATTAATTTTTTTTGCGATTCTTTTTACTTTTTTTGCTTCATTTGAATTATTGAAATCATAAGAATCATTCAGGTACCTGCTTTTATCGTCATCCATATAAGCGATATAACCAGCAGCTTTTTCGAAATTCCCTGATTTACAAATTTCAAAAAGATTTTCCACTGCAGATTTTACCTCGTCCGCGCTTTCGTTTGTTTGTGAAAAGGCGATTAAAGGTATAAAAAAGAAAATTAAGTTTTTAATTATTTTCATTTTTAACTTCCGTCCATTTTTCTGTCGAAATAGAATAATATTCTATACAATTGTTCAATTATTAATTTGTTTTTTCAAATAATTAAGAATCAGTGATTGACATAATACTCAAATAACGTACCAGACTAATAAGTAAAATGTTTTATCTTTTCACCCTTTTCACCAATCTCTGTCATAGCTTCAATTCCGATCTGCAAGTGCAGATCCACAAATTGAGAAGTAACGTATTTATCGGATTCTTCCGTCTTTACACCTTCTGGAATCAATGGGAGATCTGAAACCAGTAATAATGCACCTCGGGCAATCTGGTTTGCATAACCCACAATAAAAATGGTTGCAGTTTCCATATCGATAGCAATTGTACCCAGTTTTTTCAGGTACTTCTTAAACTTTTTGTCCCACTCCCAGACTCGTCTGTTAGTCGTATAAATTACACCTGTTCTGTATTCCAGATCTCTTTCCAGGATTTTATCTGACACGAACTTATGTAATTTGAATGACGGCAGAGCAGGTACTGCACTCGGCATATAATCACGACTAGTACCTTCACCTCTTATAGCTGCTGTCGGAAGAATAAAATGCCCGATTTCAGTTGACTGTTTCAATCCGCCGCACTTTCCTAAAAACAATACGCCTTTGGGATTTCTTGCTACTAGTAAATCCATAATAGTAGCAGCGTTCGCAGAGCCTATCCCAAAATTTATTATTGATAATCCCTGAGGGTTTGTTGTTGCCTGCATCGGGCGCCCTATTCCGCTCACATCACACTTAAATATGTCGGCGAACTTTTCAACGTAATTAGTAAAATTGGTAATCAGCAGATAGTCCCCGAATTCATCAATTTTCATCCCAGTGTATCTGGGCAGCCAATTTTTTGCTATATCAAGTTTTGTTTTCATAGATTTATACTATACTGAAGTTAATTTCTTATCTTGAAAATAGTTGTTAATTTTTTCCGCTGCAAGACTGAACAGATATCCAATCACAGAACCTATTATTGCTCCTCCAATGGCGTCTGAAGGATAATGAATTCCGATATAAGGTCTGGAGATCGCCACTAGCGTCGCAGTAATTAAAAGAATCCATTTATATTTTGGAAAAATTCTACTGAAGAATACAGCTATTGCGAAATTGTTTACTGCATGAGATGATGGAAAAGAATATGAATTTTTACAACTTACAAGCAGGTTCACATTATCGAGGACGTGACATGGACGTATTCTCTGGATTGTATTTTTAAGAAGAGCTGAACTAAACTGATCTGATAATGCGATTAGTACTATTGATGATAAAGAAGCAATTTTTCCAATTCTGCCACCTTTGAAGAAACAGATAAACCAAAGAATTATATAGGCAATGTACCAGTTTTTAACGTCGGTGATTATTAAAAAAAACTTGTCGAAAAGTCTGTTGGATATTGTGTCATTAAGAAAGTGGAAGAGGCTTACGTCGATTGAATAAATGAACTCTGTCATATTGTAAAATACTCGCTTTTTTACTTTATTTAAGAGAAACGTTCAGAAATTTAGTAACTTACAAAGTTAGTATCAGGATATTAAATATAAATCTAATGATTATATTTATCATTCTAAATTCTAATTAACATATAACGGAAAAAACGCGCCAAATATGGGAAACGGAGTACAGGATAAGCAGTCGACATTAAAGAATCATTCAGCTGAGTCGTTCAGATTGATTTCGGTAGCAGTGATAATCCTCTCTCTGACTTGTTTAGTTTTCGAATACAAGCAGACTACTTTTCTGATTGCCCGCTCGGCAGCTATAGTTTCCGCACTGTTTGCTGTTTTTATACTGAGTTTATCGTTCGGTAAAAAAAATTCGATTGTTTTAATCCATCTTTTCTCTGCTTTGATTCAAATTACTTTTGCTTTCGTTCTTTTTCGAATTCAAAACAGATACATGTCCGAAGTTACTGCCGCTTCAGTTTTTGTTTTATTGATGGGCTTTAACAGAAAATGGGGAGTTATCAATCAATTAACCCTCGTCATTTATTCAACAGTAATTTTATTCATATCGGTTGTGGCAGGGAATAACCAATTGCTGAATATTGCCGGGCACTTTGATGTTGCTGCATTATTTGCAGGCAGTTCATTAGCTTCGGTACTCATATCAATAATGAACGCAAAAATTACTGCACAGCACGATGAAATTATGGTTGATCCAAACATCAATAAAGCTGAACCGGCGAAGGATAGCGGGAATGAGAATACCTACAAAGATATAGTCGATTTTTTCCCCGAAGGAATTTTCAGATCTACAATCGAAGGAAAGATTATTTATGCAAACGATTCATTAGTGAAAATTCTGGGATACCGGGATATTGAAGAACTGATTAAATTAGATATTTCTAAGAAAATATACGCGGATGAAGAAGAGAGGAAAAAACTTATTAAAATTATTCTGGCTCAGGGTAAAGTTAAAAACTATAGAATAAGGTTTAAAAGGAAAGATCAATCATCAATTATTGTTAGAGTAAGTTCGCGTATTGTGAAAGATGCTGCTGATAACCCCCTGTATATAGAAGGAATAATACAGGATATAACCCAGCAGGTTAAAATCGAAGAGGAGCGTAAAAGGGAAATTGAAGAACTGAGAATAGAGAAAAAGAAAGCCGTTAAGGATGTAAACAGTGCAGTTTATACGAGCAACATTAAGGCGCAGTTTCTGGCGAGCATGTCGCACGAAATTAAAACACCTATCAATTCCATTGTTGGTTTTTTGACATTAATTGAAAAGGGTATGTTTGAGTCCGAAGGCGAGTTGAAGGATTTTGCTTCGAACGCAAAAACAGCAGCCGATTCTCTGCTCGATATAATAAATAATGTGCTTGATATTTCGAAAATAGAAGCGGGTAAAATGGAACTGGATGATTCGGAGTTCGAAATAAGAAATGAGATAGAAAAAGCAAAATCAATTATTATTCCTACTGCGAATGAGAAAAAACTTAATCTTAATTTTATAATAGACGAAGAGATTCCGGAAAAGGTTTTTGGTGATCCAACAAGATACAGACAAATAATATTGAACATTCTGAGCAACGCGGTTAAATATACCGACAAAGGGGAGATACGTTTTAAGTTAGATTTAATAAAGCAAACCGAAGCTACTGTTAAACTTAAAGCCACGATAATTGATACAGGTAGAGGAATACCAGCAGAAAAACTTCCGCTCCTGTTCAAACCATACACCCAGCTTAAATCAAAAAAATGGACTCAAAAAGACGGAGCAGGTCTTGGTTTGATGATATCTAAAGAATTTGCACAACTGATGGGCGGTACTATTGTTATCGACAGCGAAGAGGGTATTGGCACTACGGTTGAGTTCACTGCTATTTTAAAAACCAGGGAAGGTTTTCTGAGCAGGAAAAAAGAAGAAAAAGCAGCACCCCAGGAAGAAAATCCGGTCGAACCGGTTCCCGAGAAAAAACTGCCGATTAGTTATGGTGATGAGGAATTATTAGAGAAAGTTAATCTTGATGAGATTGAAACCGGGCTTCCGGATGAAGCGATAACAAAACCGGGCAGCAATAGGAAACGTATCCTATTGGTAGAGGATAATCCTATAAGTCAGAAAGTTGAGAAGAAACTTTTATCTGACAGCGGTTATGAAGTGGAGGCAGTATCCAGCGCACTTGATGCCATTGAAGCAGTAAGGACTAATTCTTTTGACCTTGTTCTGATGGACGTTGAAATGCCTGATATGGACGGCTTAACAGCAACTCAAAAGATCCGCAGCCTGGATGCACCCGCATCTCAAATACCTGTTATTGCTGTAACCGCACATTCTTCAATGAAGGACAGGGAAAAATGTCTGGCAGCCGGGATGGATGATTATATAGCAAAACCCATCAACATTAATTTTATGCGAATGACTATTGAACAATGGTTATACCGGGCAAGTTTTTAATATTATCCGAACATGATGAGGTAATTTATTTACCTCATCCGTCCGGTCATTTCTCTATGCGTTATAGACTTCTTCTATTGACTTTTTGATTATTTCCAGTGCTTCATAAATTTGCTCCCTGGAAATTACCAGAGGCGGTGCAAATCTAATGATATGCTCATGAGTTGGTTTCGCCAGTAATCCGTTTTCAGCCATTTTAAGACAGACATCCCAGGCTTTCTTTCCGTTCGTCGGTTTGATTACAATAGCGTTAAGTAATCCTTTACCTCTAACAAGTTCAATCATGGGATTGTCTATTTTCTTTAATTCACTTCTGAAAATGTCCCCAAGTTCTTCCGCTCTTTCAGCGAGGTTTTCTTCTCTTACGACTTCGAGAGCAGCTACAGCAACAGCACAGGCTAGAGGATTACCTCCGAATGTTGAACCGTGTTCGCCGGGTTTGATAACAAGCATAATTTCATCGTCAGCAAGTACAGCCGAAACAGGCATAACTCCGCCTGAGAGTGCTTTCCCGAGAATAAGGATATCAGGTCGCACTCCCTCATGTGCACAAGCCAGCAGCTTTCCTGTTCTTGCAATGCCTGTTTGAACTTCATCGGCGATAAAAAGAACATTTTTTGCTTTACACAAATCGTATGCTTTTTTAAGGTAACCATCTTCGGGTACATAAACACCTGCTTCGCCCTGTATCGGCTCAACAAGAAAACCAGCAACATTAGGATCTTCGAGAGCATTAGACAAGCCGTCAATATCATTGTACGGAACTATTTCAAAACCAGGAGTATATGGTCCGTAACCTTTAAATGAATCAGGATCGGTAGACATTGATATAATAGTAATAGTACGCCCGTGGAAGTTGCCTTCACAAACAACAATCTTTGCTTTGTTTTCAGGTATACCTTTTTTATCGTATGCCCAGCGTCGGCAGAGTTTCAAAGCCGTTTCATCTGCCTCTGCTCCTGAATTCATCGGAAGTACTTTGTCGTATCCGAAATATTCGGTGATATACTTTTCATAAGGCCCTAACCGGTTGTTGTAAAAAGCGCGCGAAGTAAGTGTAAGCTTCCCAGCCTGCTCTTTAAGAGCACCTATTATTTTTGGATGACAGTGACCCTGATTCACTGCAGAATATGCGGAAAGAAAATCGAAATATCTTTTACCTTCAACATCCCACAGGAAAACTCCTTCACCTTTCTCCAACACTACAGGAAGCGGATGATAATTATGTGCGCCGTACTTATCTTCCAGTTCAATTAATTCTTGAGATCGAGTTACAATTTGGGTTTCCATAAAAATTTTTCCTCTATTCAATAATTTCTTATTCAAAATTTATCGATTTTAAGCCGGACTATGAAACAAAATCATGATGCATTTTTTGAGTTCTCTGATAGTTTATTTAAAATTGTACAATCAAAGACGGGACGGAAATATGGACATTAAAACATTCAATTTTTCGGTCAGGACAGAAGGGTTTACGGATCTTATCGATATCACGAATCAAGTAGCGAATATTATTTCCGGCTCGGAGTTCAGCGAGGGATCTGCTCTGATTTTTGTTCCTGGCGCAACCTGTGGCGTCACTACAATTGAATACGAACCAGGCTTGTTACAAGACTATCCTGCTTTTTTTGAAAGGATTATTCCATCGGGAATAAATTATCAACATGACTACACATGGCACGATGGAAACGGTTTCTCGCACGTGCGAGCCTCGCTTCAGGGAGCTTCGTTTACGGTACCGTTTGCGGCAAAGAAGATGCTTCTGGGGACATGGCAGCAGATTATCATAGTAGACTTCGACAACAGATCGAGGAATAGAAATGTTATCGTTCAAGTAACAGGAAAGTAGAATGAAGAAAATTGTCACAGTATTTGGAAGCTCACAGCCCGTTCCTGGCGATGAGGAATATGAAACCGCTTACGGATTAGGTTTGCTGCTTGGCGAGGCGGGGTTGTCAGTTTGTACCGGAGGGTATCAGGGGATAATGGATGCTGTCTCAAAGGGGGCTGCGGAGAAAGGGCAGGAAGCCATTGGAATTACCGTCGATTTATTTAATGCGGTGCCGAGCAGATATTTAACAAAAAATATTGAGTGTCACAGTCTTTTCGAAAGGATTCAAAAACTTATTGAATCAGGGGATGCCTATATAATTCTTAGAGGTGGTACCGGCACGCTGGTTGAACTGTCAATTGCATGGGAAATGGTAAACAAAAGGTTAATCAAGAAAAAACCTGTTGCTTGTCACGGATCAATGTGGGAGCCTTTAATTAATTTGATGGATAAAAGAATGAAGATGGAAAACAGGGAAACCGGATTGGTTGCATATTTTGAGTCAATTGACAGATGTGTGGAATATATTATAAGTAGTATTTAACTTTATTGTATACCTGTTCTGCTTCAAGTTCTTTTATACATTTGAACTGAATGTCATTTCTCGAACAGGTTAATGGTTTGGGTGAGTAATAGAAGCAAGGCGAGCATTCTAGATTTAATGATGCTATCTGATAGGCTGTATGCCATGGTCTTATATAATTAGTATTAGTTGGTCCAATAATTGCCACCACGTTTTTATTAAGCGCCGCAGCAACGTGCATCAAACTGGAATCATTAGTAACGAAAACTTTTACCTGGCTCATAATTGCCGCAGATTGTGCAAGATTTAAGCTTTTTACGGACACAGCATTTTTGTTCCCGATTCCTTCGGTGATCGATAATTTAAGATTCTCTTCATCAGGTCCTCCAAATATCAGAATCTTTGCATTATTTTCCTTCACGAGAATTTTTCCCAGTTCAATAAATTTTTCAGGAGCCCATCTTCGTTTAATATGATTCTTGAGTGTAGAACATCCCGCATGGAATCCTATCAGCAGATTGTCTGAATCGAGATTATTGCTGTTAAAGAATTCAGACTGATAATTTAAATCTTCCTCAGTTAACGGAAAAAGCATCGGACCAATTTCAGTGTAGATACGATTTGTTAAAATACCAGCAAGCTTTACATTTTCTTCCACATTATGAAATGCATCATTTTCATAAATTGGACGGTTATTAAGAAAGCCGAAACTGCTTATATCTTTTCGCAAATATCTAACAGCTATCCTGTTTTCTGCCCCGATAAAAAAGCTGATTATATTATATTCTCTTCTGTTTGCAGGATAGACAGTAATGGTTGAATCATACTTTTTACGTAACGATAATACAAATTTTAGTGAATTATAATAACCTTCGTGCATGAAATTAAAGTAATGTACACGGTTAATTTGAGACAGACGTTCATAAAGGTCTCTTGCCCCTCCATACATTACAAGCGCATCAATCTGAGCGTCAGGTAAGTCTTTTCTAAGCAGATCAAGAGCGGGGGTAAACATTAACGCATCACCTATGCCGGACAGGGCTATAATAAGAATTTTCATCTGCACCTGAAATCTTTATAAAAAAGAACGCTGACAAGCAGCGTTCATATCCACAAAATACTCCCTTACCGTCTCATCTCATTTGTATCTCTTTCAGACATTTTTTTATATCTTTCAATAAGAGGATCTATGCTTGTGTCTCCCGAAAGAGTTTTCAATCTTGTGAACAGCTCAACGAGTTTATTATAATCACCTCTGTTCTCATATATACCAATTAAAATCATATACGGATTGGGCTGCCCGCGAAAATCGTAAGGATCTGCTTCTATTCTGCTTAATGCTTCTTTTTCTGCTTCGACGGAATATTCTTCAAACTTCTCATAATTGCCGGCAGAATAGTAAATGTCTGCCAGGTTGCTGAGTATCCAGTATTCGATCGGCACTATATCTCTAGGAAGTTTTTCTTCCATTTTATCGAGTGTTGCCACAGCCATTTCCTTGTCCTTCTTCTGATAGAGATAATGCAGAGCCAGTCTGATGTAAGAATTCCTGTAATTTGTAAACAGCCTCTGATGGTTCTCATCCATAAATATAGTGGGGTCGTTCAATCCCCTGTATTTAAACCCGGGCTGATATTCTTTTGAAAACCCTTCGGGTTCGTCGAACAATTGTTTTCTGAGTATCTCTTCGTTCACAAAATAGTAATCGTTTTTTCTTTTTTCCGGCACAAGTCTGAATGCCATTCCTTCCATCTGCAAATAGTCTTCCAGTCCTATTTTGCTGTTGTCCGAACAAGTAACTGCAAAATAAACAGGGCGGTCCCAACCGTTAGCCAAAATGATATCGAGTACGGCAAGGTCCTGTGTCCGTACTACTTTATATTTGCCGTAAGTTGTTGTGTAGTCCATCTCCCAGTTTATTTCGCCTCTATTCGTTACTGATGTATCGGAAATTCCAAATTCATTATATACTTCCTGCGATACGGGTAATCGGAATGTCCTTGATTCCCATTCCTGCGGCTGTAGTCTTTCAATTTGTTTGTCCGATAAATTCATTTTTACGGGTTTAGCACCATGAGGTGAATTGTTTTTTAATTGTTTTATATACCAGTCGGTATTTAACAGACTTAAATTTGCTATTCTTACATCCTGACGTACTCCCTCCACATCCTGCAGATACCACAATGGGAAAGTGTCGTTGTCGCCGTTTGTAAATATTATGGCATCAGTTGCAACGCTTTGCAGCATATTGTAAGAATAATCCCATGGAACATAATTCCGCGACCTGTCATGTTCGTGATAATTTGTTGTCAGCATCAGCAACGGGACCAGAATAAAGGACAGGACAACTGTACCGCTGAATACTGGTCTTTGAACAGATGGCTGCTTGATGCGGTTTTTCACTACATCGAGAATACCGCGCACACCGATTGCGATCCAGATGGAGTATACAAAGAATGCCCCCACATAGAAATAATCTCTTTCCCTCGGCTGGGGCTGCTGCTGATTCTGATAGAAAGCAGTTAAATAACCAAGGAAGATAAACATTATCAGGAAGATGGAAGCCATTTTCCAGTCTCTCTTGAAATGATAAAATATTCCGAATAAACCGATCAGAAGAGGAATGGCATAAAAATCTGTTAAGTCAACTCCTTCATCCTGCACAGTTGATACCCGCCCTGCATAGTTCCACAACAGGTACCTGTTAAACATATGATTCATCTGATAATTCACAAAGAAATCAAGATCACTTGTATAATTCGTATATACTATTCTTTGATGCGGTTCGCTTGAGTATCTTCTTTTGAAGGTAGGAAAATCGCCGTACTGTTCACGGTTTACATAAGAATAGAGTTCATCCATAGTCTGGGGACTATTGAGATTGATGGGTGTTTCCTGATTTGAACGGATTGGTATCATTGCATAGGATGAGTAACCGATAAAAGCAAACAATATACACATAAAAATTAAGTGCAGAGTCTGCCTGTTTTTATTGTTCGCCCATAAAGTAAGTGCAATAAGTCCTCCAAGAATCACAAAGACCGTAATTATGTTCATGGTATAATCATTACCGCTAACTTCTAGAATTATAAGCGGCACATATTTTACGAAACCCGGATATACGGCAAATAATGCAATGCCACCCAGGAATACGGGCAGGTAGAATGAATTCCGCTGAAAGATTTTCCGCCACATTACTCCCATGAATACAATCGATGCAACGCCAACAATCATCAGAAACCTTCTGTCGAACTCCTTATATTCATCCGGTGAAGGCACGTTTGAACCGGTTTCGCTCGCCCATATAGCCAGGGCTATAAGTATTACAATAGCAGCATGGATTACAAAAAGCACTGCAGTGTTTTTTAATACTTCCTCGTCGGTCAAATATTTTCTGAACATAATTGTCATCATTATAGGTACAATCGCAAGTACAGACATAAGATGCACGCCTGTTGAAATACCCATTAGATAAGCTATCATTACAAGGTATTTTTCATTATCCGGTTCGTCAGCTTTCTCATTCCATACCATCATCAGCCATGTTACAAATGCAATAAAGAAAGTAGACATCGCATAAACTTCAGCTTCCACGGCATTGAACCAGAAAGTGTCGGCAAATGCCAGCGATAATGCACCGATTGCAGCGGCAAGGTATGTACCTAAAGAATCAAGCAGACCATCATGCTTTTTGTTTTTATAAATCTCAATTAATTTTACTGCTATCAGGTAGAGAAATAAAACTGTGAACATACTTGATAAAACAGACATTGTATTTACTCTGAACGCAATATTCTCTGCAAAGGGAATCATTGAGAACAGTCTTCCGATAAGCAGGAAGAACGGAGTCCCCGGTGGGTGCGGAACCTGCAGTAAGAACGAAGACGCTATAAACTCACCGCAGTCCCAGAATGATACCGATGGTTGCACGGTTAAAAAGTAAACTACCCCCGATATCAAAAAGACAAAAAATCCTATTACCCTGTAAAGAGTTTTCTGATTCATTTATTCCTCAATTATCAAAAATTATTAATCCTTTTTAAAGAAATGATCGAGGTCCCGTTTTATTCTGTTAGTATGGTATTTCTCGTACATATTCCGCAACTCATCCATAGAAATTTTGTCGAGGTCCTCGTCATCTTTATGCCTTTTTACGAACATCTTATAAGTCTCGCGTTCTTTATTATCCATCTTTTTTTCGTATCTTTTTAAGGTATCGATGAATTTAGTTTGATCACGCTGACTCATTTTGATATCCTTGTTATTACAGAATTTCAAAAATATAAAAATTATACTGGTAATTAAAACTTATTTACTAATTAGGCTGATTTGACGATGAATTTATACAAAAACTTTGAACCTGCAGTTTCAATAATTCTGCCGACATATAACAGGGTAAATCTGCTTAACAGAGCTATAAATTCGATTATAGCTCAAAATTTCAATAATTGGGAGCTTATAATTGTTGATGATGGCAGCACTGATTCTACTTTTGACCTTTGTCTTAAATATCAGCAACAATTCGAGAACATCAGGTATCTGAGACATTCAAACAGGAAGCTTCCGCTTTCATTGAATGCGGGCATCTTAGCATCGGTAGGTCAATACATTACTTTTCTCGGCAGCGATGACGAGATGCAACCAGATCATATAAAACTAAGGGCAGATTATCTGTATGCGAATCCCGATGTTGATATGGTCTTCGGGGGAATAGAGATTATCGGAGATCCGTATGTGAAAGACAAAAACAATTTGAACAAAAAAATACATTTGTCCGAGTGCATTATCGGAGGGACATTTTTCGGTAAAAGACTAATGTTTACCGGGTTGAACGGTTTCAGGGATATTAAATACAGCGAAGATTCGGAATTTTACGAAAGAGCAATAAAAAAATATTGCCTGAAGAAAGTTACTTACCGGACATATATTTATCACCGAGATACACCGGACAGCATTACCAATACAATCGCATGAAGTTGTAAATTAACTTCAATATAGAAATTACATCGGATTAATAACCGAGAATTTCAGGCGGACAGAAATTTATTGGGAGCCGATGCACTCCTCAGTATTAATAAGCATTATAATCTGATATTGAACTGAAGGCGAAAAGTCCGAACATAATAAAGAATATAATATACAGCACTAGCAGTGCCAAACCGACAATGATCAATATCTTAAGTATGTTAAAGTACTTTTGTTGTTTCTCAAAAGCTCTTTTCAGTGCATTATTATCGCTTATCGATTGGAAAATTGTGTACTCTTCAGCTGCTTCCCTGAGTCTGAGTCCGGCAATAATCAGAGGGATGCCAATAACCGCTCCGATAATACTCAAACATGATAAAGCTCCGTATATGATAGTGAATAATCCCACGAATTTCATATCGGAAACCATTTTAGAAAAAATAAATCCAAATGCACCCAAGGGTTTTGGGGAGGACATTTCTCCTTCATCGATTTGGATACCGTTAAAGTTTTCCATCGAATCTCCGGCTTATTTTTAACCTAACTGCAGGCTTCAGCAACACCTGCGATTATTGTGAATCAATATAGAATAAATGTGTTCAAAAACAAGCGACAGAAATCAAGTAGACCGTTTTTTAATCATTCAAAATTATTTTCAAATCTTTTTCCGGGACAGTAAGCAGCCCCACCGCCGGAAGTCTTTTTAAAAGTATTTTCCAATTTTCGTTTTTATTAAAAATTTCTTTGAATATAGTGATCGACCCATCGATATCACCGTTATTAGCCAGAGTAACAGCATGCCAGAATTTCATTTCCTCATTACTGGGGAACATAGCTTCGGCAGCCGAGTATTCCTCAAGTGCTTTTTTCATGTCCCCACGTTCCAATGCCAGATCTCCCTTGTTCATATGCTCGTAAGCCCGGTGTACCTTTAATATTCTCCGGAGTTCTTTTAAAGGTTCAGGGTTGTCATCAATTCTGATGTCTACTAACCTGTCTTCCCAGACCTTGCCAGTTGATTCGCCTTTTACAACAAGAATTGCGGCTGACTGTTTACCGCGAATATCACCTCCGGCGGACTGAGCAGCTTCCAAAGCGGTTAATAATCTCTCAGCCAGCGGACCTGAAGAATTTTTATAAGCATTTGCCATTGCTGTCCACACCCCATCATTCAGCATCATATTGGCTTGGACTGAAAAACCGCTGCCTATAATCTGTCCTGCTTCAGGTATACAATTTTTTCCTGTATGGGTTGCTATATTGCCTTTGCCATCAATAATTGAAACCTGCCTGTAATCCCGCCCATCATCTTCAGCCAGCAGCTTAGCCAATACTTCATGAGCTGATAAACCCTGCTTAAGCAATTCCAATCCATTGGGACCGAATGAAGCGTTAACCATTGATTGAGTTGCAATAGCACCAACCCCGGCTTCAGCCCAGCTGACAATTGTACCTACAGAATACCAGTGGGATTGTACGGCAACTCCCATTTCACCGGTTTGTGAATCACGGGCAACGATTGAATATGTATGGGCTAACGGAGTATCGGAAAAAAACATTTGTGCATGTAAATTAGAGGTTACAAAAGCCATCAGTATTATTACTATATTCTTCATCCTGGCACCTGATTTTTATTTAAATATTTACAATTGTATCTAATGTTTGTAAGTTTTCTATAATTACTTCCAACATTCCTAAACAAGGGAAGAAAAATTATGAATTATACATTGCGTGTTCTGACTATAACCTTATTTTTACTTTTTGCATTAAATATTACAGCTCAGCCTAACAATGATGAGCTGCAAAAACAAATTAAATCTCTGAAAGAATATAATGAAAATCTTGAGCACAGATTAGATGTACTTGAAAAAAGAATTGATGATGTGTTGTGGTATCAGCGACTGGGTGATGTCGCTTTTGTTGATAAGGTTTATATTACCGGTCCGCCGCTCTGGAAAGAAAAAAATCCCAATGCCATGAGTGCGGGAAATCCCGTAAAGTTCTGGTCTTATGTATTCATTCCCAGGGATATTGATTATTCAAAAAAATATCCGCTGATAGTTTTACCTCATGGAGGAGTTCACAGCAATTTCTCTACTTATTACACACACATAATTAAGGAATTAATGTATCAGAAGTATATTGTTGTTGCGGCTGAATACAGGGGAAGCACCGGATACGGGAAGTCGATGTATCAGAAAATCGATTACGGTGGGCTGGAGATTGAAGATGTTGATGCCAGCAGGCAGTATATTATTGATAATTATGAATTTGTCGACGAGGACAGGGTTGGTATAATCGGCTGGAGTCACGGGGGATTAATTACTCTTATGAATATATTCGAGCATCCGGATAATTACCGGGTCGCTTATGCAGGTGTACCGGTTAGTGATTTAATTGCACGTATGGGATATTATACGCAGGATTACCGTGATTTGTATGAGGCTGAATATCATATCGGTGAAAAAGCAAATGACAATGTTGAAGAATATAAACGCCGTTCACCGGCATGGCAGACTCATAAATATCAGAACAAACCCCCGCTCCTTATTCATACAAATACAAATGATGACGATGTAAATGTTTTGGAGGTTGAACACCTGATTAAAAGTCTAAAAGCCGAAGGTAAAAATTTCGAATACAAAATCTTTGAAGAAATTCCGGGCGGTCATTCATTTAACAGGACGGACACTAAAATTGCTAAGGAAATAAGAATAGATATTTACGCTTTCCTGTCTGAAGAGCTGAAACCGGAAAGACCAATAAAGTCATTAACAGAAATTATGAAAGCAGCTTACTTTAAATAATCGGGGATTATCGATGAAAAAAAAGTTAATCATTTTGATCTCTTCAGTAATGATCATCACATCCTGTTCGATATTTGAAAAAGAAACCCTTTCAGGTGAATGGCAATTAAACTTAATCGGGGATTACCAACAGACGTTCAGCTTATTTGTTGATGAAGATTATTCATTTAACCAGAATGCCGTAGTAAATATGAACGGCAGAGAGTATGATATTAAAATAACCGGAATGATATCAGAAGATGGTTCAATGATGGGGAAAATTTATGCAATGGGTCAGCAGGTGGGCGAATTAACAGGGAAAGTAAACTATGAAACAGGTGAAGGTAAATGGGCTGCAGCCGGTTTAGGCGGCATATGGACATCAAGCAAGAAAAGTTGAATTATGGCAGAACTGCTGTTAGTAATATTCCTTGTTGTGATGATTGTCGGTATTGTATATGCGATTAAAAAAGGATTCAGCTCCAACATAACAACAATCTACGGAGCGACAGCGGAACTGCATAATAAAGATAAAAAAGCAGCTATGGAAATATTGGTTGAAACGAAAGCCAATAAGAAGATGGAAGAGCAGGAAAACGGAGAACCTGAGGTTAAATAAGTTTATGCTCGTTCTTTTTACAGTTACTCATGCTTCGACTTCGCTCAGCATGATTCGACTTCGCTCAACATGATTCGACTGCGCTCAGCATGATTCGACTGCGCTCAGCATGATTCGACTTCGCTCAGCATGATTCGACTTCGCTCAGCATGATTCGACATTGTTCAGAATGATTTTAATCTGCTAAGCACGCGATATCTAGGGTATCACCCAGATATTATCTTTTATCTCAATTTTTACATTATCTAAATAAACTTCTCTGCCTGCTCCGCCTTCTCTGAAATCTGTTACAATATCAACATGTTGAGCTGACCGGTTAAGAATGCCTTTCTTATGCAAGTCATCAAGTATTTTCTTCCCTTCCTCGCTTGAAGCATCATCCACGTAGCAGTTAACATAACTTGCCCCGATCGCAATATGTAGAGTGCCGCCCATTTTCTCTACAAAAAGAGGATGCGTTAACGCTTTGCTTATTCCGTTATTCATCCCCAGAGCAACCTCTCCAACCTTGTGCGATCCTTTGTCAGTCTCAATAATTTTACTAAGCGTATCTCCGCCTTTTTCAGCACTATACTCTATAATATTTCCTGACTCGAACTTAAGATAAATTCCCCGTATTGTAGTACCGCCCTGAAATATCGGAAGATCAACATATATCTCCCCTTCAACAGTATTTGCATCGGGACTCGTATATACTTCTCCATCGGGAAAATTCCGTTTACCTGTACACTTAATTATATTTTTATCTGCGATATTCATTTTGAGAGTCAGCAATTTCCCTGTTTTAGGATTTTCAGTAACGATTTTAATCTCCGAACTTTTATCCATTAAATTATAAATATCCTCTTCAACATCTTCAAGAAGTCTCGGATCAACAGTAGAAGCACTCACTATTACATTTGTATATTCTTCAAGCGTCATACCTTCTATTTTTGCAAAGCCCGCGGTAGGGAACAGTGTTAAAACCCATGGTTTTGCAAGTCTGATATTCTTAATCTGTTCGTCTGCCTTCATAATTGCACGTGCAAGTTCCGGATTTGTTCCTTCAAACGCCTGGGGATTTTCGGCACCAAGAATTTCTATATACTTTGTCATGTTTTCATATCGCTTAATGTACCAGTCAGGGATTCGCTCTATCTGTCTCATACTTCCATTTTTAGCCATTTCGGCTCCCCAGATTTTACCTCTGTCATTATCAGGAGGCGTAATGTTTATATCTGCGATTGCACCAGCTTTAATTATTTTATCCTGCAGCACCGACATTAACGGCCAGCAGATCTTTTCACCTTTGATCATTATGATATCATCATTACTGATTCCATCGAGTGAGTAGTTTAGAAGAAAATCCGCCCATTTTTGCAAATCTTCCGCTGAAATTTTAGGTCCCATGGTTCACCTGAAAGTTGTCAAATCCCGACCAAATTTATACAAAATATTATACTTTTACTTTTCAAAAACAATTTTATTACTTTAAAAACCGGATTATAATTAACATACAAGTATCAAACTCTATTTTGAAGATGAAAGAATTCAGTATGCGCATATTGTATATCTATCCTCACCCGGATGATGAATCCTTCGGCCCCGCTTCCGTTATGTACAAACAGAGAAAAGAGGGGCACGAAGTTTATCTTTTGACATTAACCAAAGGAGGCGCTACAAAACAAAGGCAGAAATTTGGTTATTCGATTGAAGAGATGGGCGATGTAAGGATGAACGAAATGTACGATGTATCAAAAATCCTGAAACTTACCGGGATGACTGTATTGGATTTACCTGACAGCGGGCTGAAGGAAATGGATCCTCGTGAAATAGAAGAAATAATTAAGAAAGAAATAATAATGATTGAACCGGATGTTATTGTAACATATCCCGTTCACGGTATAAGCGGGTTTCAGGATCATCTTGTGACACATGCAGTTGTAAAAAGAGTATTCCTGGAATTGTCGGAAAAAAAATGGTTCCCCAGAAGACTTGCTTTTACAACGGTTACAAAGGAGATCGCAGAAAAATCTAAACTGATTCCACTTAAATTTTCAGCCATAAACGAAATCGATTGTGTAATAGAAGTAAGTGACGACCATCTGGAAGCTGCCATCAAGGCACTTGATTGTTATGCAACTTATAAGAATGTAATAGAAAATTCCGGTATAAAACATTTAAAGACGAATACCGAATACTTTGAATTATACATGGAAGATTTCAAACCGCCGATCAAAGATTTGTTTGAAAAACTTCCATCGAGTTAAAAAAACGGAGTTGTTATATGCAGCAGGCGTTTAGAATATTTTTGGTGATTACGGTATTTCTTTCCATAAATGCCTTTTCACAAAATGTTGATGAGTACGAATTGTTTCAGCTTAAAGCCTTAAAAGGAATAAAATCATTCGGTATTTATGTCTGGGATATAGACGGTTATCACAAAGACTCTACACTTACTGTAAGAGATGTTGAAAGTTATTTGTATAATGCAATAAAACCGCTGAAGGTAAAAACATTATCGTTCAGCGAAGCACGTAAACTCGAAGGTCAGCCTAACCTCGAAGCACAAATAAAAGTCGATCAGAAGAAATCCGAAGACGATTATGTTTATTCCGTTATTCTAAGGTTTGTTCAGGATGTAAGGATGGAAAGAAATAAACAACCACATTATTCGGGAATAGTGTGGGAGCGGGATGAACTCGGTCATGCACAATTGAAATACTTGAATCTGGAAATAAAAATTGCGCTTAACAGTCTTGTCGATGAATTTATAGAAGATTATACAAGAGTGAATTAATTACGGCTGTTTAAAGATGCTTCCCTCGTACCTCGAAAAGTTAACAATAAATGATCTGATAGAAAGGTCTGTATTGTTGAATAACAAACTTGCCTCATGCAATATTTGTCCGAATGAATGCAATATAGACAGAAAAAATTCAAACGAGGGCAAATGTCGTTCAGGAACTGATATAATAATATCCGGCTATGGTCCTCATTACGGGGAGGAGCCGCCTCTTGTTGGTAAATTCGGTTCAGGCACGATATTTTTCACTAACTGTAACATGGCTTGTGTCTTCTGTCAGAATTATGATATCAGTCATCTTGGTCGCGGAAGTTATTGTTCTGTTGAGCAGCTTGCAGATATAATGATCTTGCTACAGGACGGAGGATGTCATAATATTAATCTTGTCAGCCCCACTCATTTCATAAGTCAAATCGTTTCAGCACTTGTGATAGCGGTAGAAAAAGGCTTGGAAATCCCGATCGTATATAATTGCGGTGGGTACGAATCAGTTGAAACATTACAACTTTTAAGGGATATAGTTGATATCTACATGCCGGATATCAAGTACTCGGATAATGAGTTTGGCGGGAAATTTTCGGAGGTTATAGATTACTGGGATGTTGTAAGGTCAGCTGTTTCGGAAATGTACTCGCAGGTCGGAGATCTTCATATAAAACCGAACGGAGTAACCGACAGGGGATTACTGATAAGACATCTTGTGCTTCCAAATAATTTAGCAGGAACTCAGAAGGTTCTGGAGTTTATAAGGAACGAAATTTCAATAGAAACTTATATCAACATTATGGATCAGTATCGTCCGGCTTTTCAGGCAGGGAAATATAAGGAACTGAACAGGGCAATCACTAATGATGAATTTATTGCGGCTCTAGACAAAGCAAAAAGCCTCGGCTTACACCGAGGCTTTGAATATTAAATTTTGTAATTAAGATTTTTAATTCAATATTTTCCCGAATAGTGTGGCATACATAATTCTGTAAATATCAGTATTATCTACCTTGCCTTTTACCATTTCGCTGTTTATTCCGTCGGCTCTTACAACCACTGAACCGTATAAATCGTAATATGAAGACCAGATAATATGGAATGGCAGCCTGTTCCCGAATTGATCCGGTTGCGAGTAGAACAGTTTTGTCCCGGTTCCTGAAACACCGTCTACCGCTGCTCCGCCGGGCTCATTTGCAGGAGTTGTATAGTTACTGTCAACGCTGTCGTATTTATATCCCAGAACCTCGGGTCCGCTGGCTTCGCTGTCCGATGCGACAAGAAGTAGTGTGTTCGGATCTTCCTTCAGGTATTCCTGCACCGTACCGATTGCATCATCGGCTCTTTTGAGCGCTGTTAAGAAGCCGTTCGCATTGTTATGGTTGGCGAAGTTATCTGTGGCTTCCTCTTCAACAACCAGAAAAAACTGTTTCTTCGAATTATTCAACACATCAATTGCAGCCTTGGTCATTTCAGACAGACTCGGAGTATCGGGGTTATAATTTTCCAGTCCCAGTTCACGTTGTTCCTCTTCAGACTGATCATTAAAAGTATGAACCCTGGCAAATACACCAAACAGTTTGGTTGTGCTGTCCGGGATGCTTAATAACTCGTCTCTATTGTATACTACCGTATAGCCATGTTCGATCATATAATTTATCAGGTTTTTCCCGTCAGTGCGTCTGCCTTCACCGAACTTTCCCTGCGTTCCTTCCGGCAGCATCCATTCTTCACCTCCCGACATTATAACTTCAGCGCCGGATTTCATAATTTTTTCAGTGATTGCCTCAGAGTGTTTTCGCTTCGTATCGCTTGCTACAAAAACACCAGTGCCGGGTTCAATTATGCTACCGGAGTTCACTATTCCTATAGCCATTCCCGCACTTTTTGCTTCCATCATAATACTCATTTTCTTTCCGGACAGTGCCGTTAGCTCTTCTTCGCCGTCCATTCCGTAGGAGTCATATACTACTTTTTTGCCATAGGCATGCATTGTGGCTCCTGCATTTGATGATGTAGTAAGCGTGTTTTTAGTATGACTTCTGTATAAGCCGATATTCGGAAGGCTGTCCCAGTTCAGATTACCATCCGGACCTTTATCAAGTATCCTTAATGCATTCCAACCGGCGAGACCCGTACCGTCGGGATGCAGAAAAATAACATTACCCTTACGAACCTCATTTTCCTCAACAGGTTTAAGACAGCCGCTCAGAAAAAAAGAAAAAATTATTAACAGAATTACATGTTTACGCATAATATTTAATTCCCGGATTTTTTTATAATTAGTATTGCAAAGCTAGGTATATTTCAATAAACTTTATTGGAAAAAATGCGTCTAACACATATTACAAACTCAATTCTTAATGAGAAAGAAATTCATACCATTTAAAACAAATCAAAATAATAAAGGATTAGTTATGATTAAAAAAATGATTCTGTTTATAAGTCTATTAATTTCGGTACAGATACTGGGTGCCGAGTCGCCTTTTGTAAGATTTCCGTCTCTGAATAATGACGGCAGTCTGATAGCATTTTCTTATCAAGGCGATATCTGGACGGTACCTTCGCACGGAGGTAAAGCATACAGGCTTACAATTCACGAGGCTTATGATTCACATCCTGTTTTCAGTAAGGACGGTAAAAAGATCGCTTTTCAAAGTGAAAGGTTCGGTAATGATGATCTGTTTGTAATGCCATCTTCTGGCGGTACGCCGACAAGGTTAACTTATCATTCAACCGGTGACAATCTATATGATTTTACGAATGATGGCGATTTAATTTTTACAACAAACAGAATATTCAGACAGATAGAATGGGATACTGAAATTCATTCGGTCAATGTGAAAGGAGGAACACCCGAAAGGTTTCTTAACACGACAGGTGATATGCCTGCAGTTTCTCCGAACGGAAACCTGGTTGCTTTTGCCAGAGGTTGGGGAAGAATTACACGAGAAAAATATCGCGGCTCGGCAAATTATGAAATATGGATCTATAACAGGAAAACCGATAATTACTACCGCATCACAAATTATGACGGGAACGATTTCCTGCCTAAATGGGGGAACGATAACACTTTGTATTTTATAAGTCCGCGTTCGGGATTTTATAATATCCACAGGGTAAAGGTTGATGATGAGGGAAATACAGCCGGCAGCGTTGAACAGGTTACTAGTTTTGAAGATGATGGGATAAGAAATTTTAGCATAAGCGCAGATGGTAAAAAAATAGTGCTTGAAAGACAGGTGGATTTATATCTTGTTGATTCCAGCGG
Organism: Melioribacteraceae bacterium; assembly: GCA_016927595.1. GTDB lineage: Bacteria > Bacteroidota > Ignavibacteria > Ignavibacteriales > Melioribacteraceae > PGYT01. The sequence continues at coordinate 47,844 of JAFGMI010000026.1, forward strand.
CGGTTCACCTCAGAAAGTTAATATCGACATTGCTGCTGATTACAGGTTCGATCCGTTTGAATGGAAAACATATACGAATAATATCTCCGGTTATAAAGTATCGCCCGACGGTAAATATTCGGTTCTCGAAATCAGAGGTGAAATATTTATTACGGAAAATGATAAGGAAAAAAGTAAAACGGTAAACGTCTCAAACCATCCATTCAGAGATCAGCATGCTCAATGGTTGAGTGATTCAACATTGGTATTCTGTTCGGACAGGGAAGGTCAGTTTGATTTATATCTGCTAAAATCAGCCGATGCAAAAAATCCCAATCTTTTTAAAAGTTTCAGACATGAAATAGTGAGACTGACCCGTTCGGATGAAGATGAATCATGGCCTGTAATTTCACCTGACAAAAAGAAAATTGCATATGAAGTGAATCAGGGGAAATTAGTTGTCGCAGATATATCCCCGGAAGGCGATTTATCAAATGAAGTGGTATTGCTTGACGGATGGGCGGCTCCGGGCAATGTTTGCTGGAGTCCCGACTCAAAATGGCTGGCATATTCACTCGAGGACTTAAACTTCAACCAGGAAATATATATTCATTCAGCGGATGGTAGTAAAGAAGCCGTTAATATATCGATGCATCCGCGTGGCGATAGCTCACCGTTCTGGAGTAAAGACGGGAAAAAACTGGCTTTTGTATCAGACAGAAACAACATGGACGGTGATATTTGGTTTGTATGGCTGAACAAGAATGACTGGGAGAAAACAAAATCCGACTGGAAAGAAGGTGATGATGATGAAGGAAAGAAAAAGAACAATAAGAAGGACAAAAAAGACACTGATAGCGTGGCTGTAGAACCGATTGTAATTGATTTCGATAACATTTACCAGAGGCTGGTTCAGGTAACTTCCCTCCCGGGAAATGAATACTCCCCGTTAGTTTCGAAGGATGGAGAAAAAATATATTTCGTTGCAAATAATCCGACCGAAAAAGGTAACGATTTATATAGCATTAAGTGGGACGGTACAGATATTAAACTCGTAACAAAGGGAGGGTCAAATCCTGCAGGTTTATCATTCGACTCCGGCTACAAATATCTCTACATGCTCAAAAGGCAAAAATTATCAAGACTTAACCTCAGCAATGATAAAGAAGAAAATATTGCCTTTGAAGCAAAAATAAAGGTTGATTATGTAAAAGAAAGAGAGCAAATATTTGAAGAAGCCTGGCGGGCTCTCGACATTGGTTTTTATGATCCCGATTTTCATGGCAACGATTGGAAAGAACTGAAAGAAAAATATAAACCATGGTGCCTGATGGCTTCCACTTCGCAGGATTTTTCCGATTTGTTTAACTATATGCTCGGTGAAGTAAATGCAAGCCATATGGGTTTCAGAAACAGTGATAATCCTGAAAAGACTCAAAACGAGAAATCGGGGTTGTTAGGTGTTGAAGTGGAACCATTATCCGAGGGCGTAAAAGTAATTCATGTTGTTATGGACAGCCCTGCAGATAAAGAGCAGAGTAAAATTAATGAAGGTGATGTAATAGTATCGGTTAACGGTACAGCAATTAATTCAAAGATTAATTTTTACTCGGCCCTTATAAATACTGCAGATGAGAAAGTGCTGCTCGAAGTGAAAGATTCAAAAGGTAAATTAAGAGAGGTAATTATACGTCCCGTTTCAAGTTTAAGTAATGAACTCTACGACGAGTGGGTAAACGGAAAAAAAGAACTGGTGGATAAATATTCGAAAGGTCGTTTGGGGTATCTGCACATTCGGGGAATGAGTATGCCGAGTTTCGAACGATTCGAAAGAGAATTGACTGCGAGAGGATTAGGCAAGGATGGAATTGTTATTGACGTAAGATACAACGGTGGAGGATGGACCACAGATTATCTGATGACAATTCTGAATTATAAACAGCACGCATATACCGTCCCGCGCGGAGCAGCTGCAAACCTGGAAAAAGAGCATAAAAAATTCCGTCAGTATTACCCTCTGGGTGAAAGACTGCCTTTCGCTGCATGGACAAAACCGTCAATAGCTTTGTGTAACCAGAACAGTTATTCCAATGCGGAAATATTTTCACACGCATATAAAAACCTCGGCATTGGTACACTCGTAGGAGTGCCTACCTTTGGCGCAGTAATATCAACCGGTGCCCGTTTGTTGATCGATGGTTCGTTCGTAAGGATGCCCGGACGGGGATGGTATGCAAAAGCTACCGATGCTAATATGGACTTCTATCCTGCTGTTCCTGATATAATTGTATACGAATTACCCGCTGATAAATCGAAGGGTGAAGATCCACAGTTAAAAAAAGCTGTTGAAGAATTATTGAAACAGTTAGATCAGTAAAGAAGAGGAGGGGAACACCCTCCTCTTTCATTTTAATCATTGTTTATGTTCAGGTTTCTGCTCAGAAGATGTTTGAACCAGAACTGAACGGTTTCTCTGGTTGAATGGTATCTTTTCGGTGGACCCCAGCCGTGTCTGCCGTTCGGATAAAACATCATTTCAAAGTCTTTATCAAGGTCCTGTAATTTATCTATCAACTGAATACTGTTCTGAGGGTGAACATTATCATCCATAGTACCGTGCGTGATCAGCATATAGCCATTATATTTATCTGCGTGATTCATAACAGAACCGGATTTATAACCATCGGGGTTCTCTTCGGGCTTGTCCATATACCGTTCTGTATAAACGTTATCATACAGATGCCAGTCGGTAACCGAAAGTTCAGCTAAAGCGTAGTCAAAAACATCAGCGCCGCGTGTTATACACATTAATGAAGCATAACCCCCATAACTTCCGCCCGTTATTCCTATCTTGCCGCTGTCTATAAACGGGAGATTTTCTGCCCACTTTGCCACTTCTATAAAATCGTCAATTTCCACTCTGCCGAGATTTCTATGAAGTTCAGCTTCACCTTTTTTACCGAAATGCCCCGACCCTCTGTTGTCCATCTTCGCAAAAATTATCCCCTCCTGCGCGTAGTAAAACTGACTGAGAAAACGGCTCCATGAATTTGAAACACTTGCACTGGAGGGTCCGCCGTAAATTGAAAAGATTATCGGATACTTTTTTGATTCATTAAAATCGGGAGGCAGAGTCCACTGCACAGGAAGCTCATATCCGTCTTTAACTTTCACCCGGAAGAGTTCGGTTTTACCCAAATTATATTCATCCATTACCGGGGTTTTCGAATCATCAAGAACTCTGAGTCTCTTGCCCTCACTGTTGAGCAGTAATAATATATTTGGAGTAGTAATATTACTGAACTCATCAATTATAAAACTTCCCCCGGCTGAAACATTACAGTTATGTGTACCGTTTTCTTTTGTAATGCGTACAGGCTTATCACCACTGAGACTAACTTTAAAGAGGTGATTTTCGGTTGATTCACCTTCGTTTCCCTGGAAATATATTGCGTCATTCTTTTCATCAACCAGGACGATCTTCTTTACATTCCAGTTCCCAGAAGTCAACCGAGCTATTAATTCGCCTGTCAGACTATAATGATATAAATGTTCGAATCCGTTTTTATCCGATCTTATTATCATTCCAGAATTGTCTTTCAGTAAATAAAGATCTTCAAGCCATTCGACCCACGAGTTTTGTTTTTCATCGTAAATCTCTTTCTTCGAACCATCATCCGGATTTATTTCATACAGTTTAATATTATCCATTCCGCGGTTCATCCATTGAACAATTAATTTGCTGCCGTCATTGTACCAGAATGGCCAGGCTATCATATGGTCTGCTTTCTCATCGAAATCTGCCCATGTTACATTACCGGAACCGATATCAACTATTCCAAACTTTATGTAAGGAAGCGGATCACCCGATTTCGGATACCGTGCTTTTTCCCATTCACCGTGTACTCCGTCAGCCTTGTAAAGCATATAGAGCGGTACATTAGTATCATCAAATCTTAGAAAGCACAACTTGTCGCCGGCCGGTGACCACCAGAATGCTTTATACCTGCTTCTTCTTCCCAGTATCTCTTCATAATATACCCAAGAGGCAAATCCGTTATATACTACATCAGAAGCATCATTAGTAATTCTTTTTTCTGTATTATTTTCAATATCGATTACATACAAATCTCCTGCGGAAGTATATGCTGCATATTTACCATCGGGTGAAAGTGTCGGATTCATTTTAATTTTACTGTAATCCGCTATTCTTTTAAACTGATTATCTTTTAAAGAATAATAAAAAAGCTCGTTTCCTTTTGAGAAAAGATATGTATTGAGGTCATCGGTTTTGTCAATATTTCCTGATATATTAAATCCTTCAGGAAGGTTTTTATTCACCTCCTGGTAATCAATTAAGATTTCCTCGTCACCTGTTGCAGCATTAACCTTTACTAATGAAACACTTTTGGAATCGCCGTGTGTTTTTTCCTGGAGATAATTTTTATCGTCCAGCCATTTATCGATTGAAAAAATCCGGCTTGTTAATCTTGGTCCGTTATATCTGAATACCTGCTGAAAAGTCAACTTTTTATTTTGTGCCTGAAAAACTGAAGAACAAATAAAAAAGATAATAATTATTATTAAGCCGAGATGTGAAAATTTTTTCATACCTGTTTGCCCTATTTTTTTAATATTATATTTTAAAATAAAAATACTTGTAACAGAATTCACGAGAATTTTAATTGTTCATAATTGTCATAAGAAAATGTAGTTTTAATAAACTTAAATAAGAATTCATTGCAGGGATCTTTATGAAAGATTTCTTGAAAGTATTGTTAGCCTCACTACTTGGCACGTTCATTGCGATTTTCATAGTAGTAATAGGATTCTTCTTATTTGTTTCGATTATGATTTCCGTATTCAGTGCCGAAGAAACGGTCTCAATATCACCCAAGACCGTACTCGAACTGGAGTTTAATTACCAGTTGCCCGAACGAACATCCTACAAACCGGCTGATAATTTCGGATTTATGCTTCCGGCACTTGTCAAACAATTGGGATTGAATGATGTAGTTAAAAATATTGAGAAAGCGAAAACGGATAATGATATTGCCGGAATTTATCTTAAACTGAATAATTTAATGCTGGGAAGCTATGCCGATGTTAAAGTTGTAAGGGATGCTTTAGAAGGATTTAAAGATTCCGGTAAATTTATAATTGCCGGTGGTGATAGGATCTCTATGAAAGCCTACTACCTTGCTTCAGTTGCCGATTCGATCTATTTAATACCAACCGGTGAACTGGACCTTAGGGGAATGTTGATGGAATTAACATTTTTCAAAAATACTCTGGATAAACTGGATATTGAAGCACAGGTTTTCAAATCCGGAAAGTATAAAAGTGCAGTCGAAATGTTCTCGTCTGAAGAAATGAGCAGGGAAAACAGGGAGCAACTTGATGAATTTCTGAACTCCGTATTTGAGGATGTACTAGGCGAAATATCGAGGTCGCGCAATATTGATTTTAATGATTTGAAGTCACTTGTTGAGAATTATGAATCTAGAAATACAAACAGCCTGGTTCCGGATAAGTTAATAGACGGATTAGAATATCATGATGAGATTATTAAAGTATTGAAAAGTCTTTGCAGTGTGAACGAGGATAAGGACCTCAAAAAGGTTACTCTACAAAAGTATTCAAAAGTACCGGGCGAATCAGATGAATACACAAGTAACAGAATTGCAGTTATATATGCTTTAGGCGAAATACATGAAGGTAAAGGTGATGAGGAATCGATTGGTTATGAAAATATCAGCAGGGAACTATCAAGAGTAAGAAAGAACGACAAGATAAGAGCAGTGGTACTCAGAATAAATTCGCCTGGTGGTTCGCCGTTAACCTCCGAACAGGTGCTTAGAGAAGTAAAATTAACTTCAGAAAAGAAACCGGTTGTGGCTTCTTTCGGCAGTGTAGCTGCTTCGGGAGGATACTATATCGCAGCAGAAAGCGAATTAATATTTGCCGAACCGTACAGTATTACAGGATCCATTGGAGCATTTGGAATTGTACCGAACCTTAAAGGCTTTTTTAACAATAAACTCGGAATCACATTCGACAGTATAGAAAAAGGTAAATTTTCAGGCATGTTTTCATTAACGGCTCCCTTATCATCGGAAGAAAAAGAAATATTGATGGAAAGAATAAATGATATATACATTACGTTCAAAAGCAGGGTGGCTGAAGGAAGAAAAATGTCTGAACAATATATTGATGAAATAGCACAGGGCAGAGTATGGTCCGGTCTGCAGGCTAAAGAAATAGGATTGGTGGACAAACTCGGCGGTTTGAACGATGCAATAAGAGAGGCAGCCCGTCTGGCGGGAATAGATGAATACCGTGTGGTTGAATATCCTTCTCTGAAAGATCCCTTTGAGAAGATTCTGAATTTACTGTATGCAAAGATCGGAAGTACAAACAGCATAATTGAGGTAGATGATATAAATACTACATTAAGAAAGACGAATGAATTCTTTCTTAAATATAAATTCACCACCAGGATACCATATGATATAATCATTAATTAACAAATAATTTTCCAACTTAAGAAGGAATTAATCTTATGGCATCCGATATTAAGACTATTCTATGTATCTCTAGTTATGAAAAGGGTCAGGAATTTATGAGGCAGTGCAAAAAGAACGGATGGCGTGTGTTGCTTCTTACTGTTGAAAGATTGCGGGATGCGGGCTGGCCGCATGATAGTCTGGAAAACATATTTTACCTTCCCGAGAAGGAAGGAGAAATGAATCTTAAAGATATAATATATGGTGTAAGCTATCTGGCCCGTTCAGAACAAATAGACAGAATCGTAGCTCTTGATGATTATGATGTTGAGAAAGCAGCCGGACTTAGAGAGCACTTACGTGTACCTGGTATGGGAGATACAACAGCAAGGTATTTCAGGGACAAACTTGCTATGCGAGCCAGGGCAAAAGATGTGGGGATAAAAGTTCCGGACTTTATTCATGTCCTGAATTACAATAAAATCAACAAATTCATCGGACAGAATTCTTTCCCTTTAATATTAAAACCGCGTCTTCATGCAGGCTCCATTGGTGTTAATAAGCTCAGCAGCACTGATGAACTTTGGGAAGCGATAAACAATTTGGGCGATGAACAATCGTTTTATCTGATCGAACAGTTTATTGAGGGCGATGTTTTTCATGTCGATACAATTGTCCATAATTATGAAATTAAATTTGCTGTTGCACATGAATATGGTAAACCTCCTATGGAAGTTGCGCACGAAGGGAGAGTTTTTACAAGCAAAACAATGTTGAGGCAAAGTGAGGATGAAAAGAAACTTAATGCAATGAACGAACTGGTCATTAAAGCTATGGGTCTTAAGCAGGGAATTAGTCATACTGAATTTATTAAATACAATAAAAACGGTGAGTTTTATTTTCTTGAAACTTCTGCAAGAGTCGGAGGTGCCAATATCGCAGAGCTGATCGAAGCTGCAACCGGAATTAACTATTGGACGGAATGGGCAAAGATCGAAACAATGTCCGACATTGATGAATATATTTTACCAGAAATAAAAAATGAATATGCGGGAATTATCATTTCACTCGCGAGGCAGGAATATCCCGACTTATCATCCTATACTGATAATGAAATATACTGGCGGTTAAATAAAAAGCATCATGCCGGACTTATAGTTAAATCTGAAAATAAAAACAGAGTTGATGAATTGATAGATTTATACACACAAAAGTTTTACAACGATTTTTTCACCTCGCAGCCGATGCGGGATAAACCTGCAAGCTAGTGCTTCAATAATTTATTACTGTATATTTTTTATTGAATTATAATGAGCCTCTATTGTTTTATCGAGATCGGCTTTAGTATGTGCTGTAGAAATGAACATCGCTTCAAACTGTGCCGGCGCGAGATATATCCCTTGATTCAGCATCTCATGAAAATATTTTCCATACAAAACCGTATCTGATTTTACCGCAGAGTTAAAGTCAATTACTTCCTTTTCCGTAAAAAACATGCATGACATCGAACCGACGCGATTTATCCAGAACATTTTACCCAGCTTCGAAAGATTATTCCTGAATCCGCTTTCAAGGTAATCAGCTTTCTCCTCAAGATCATCATAGAATGAGGGATTTTCATATATATATTTTAACGCTGCATATCCGGCTGCCATTGCCAGCGGATTGCCGCTTAATGTTCCTGCCTGATATACAGGACCGACGGGTGCAATCTGTTCCATAATTTCTTTTTTCCCACCGAATGCCCCGACAGGCAGACCGCCACCGATTATTTTACCGAAAGTTGAGAGGTCGGGCTTTATATTAACAATTTCCTGCGCACCACCTCTGGATACTCTGAATCCCGTCATAACTTCGTCGAATATTAATACAATTCCTTCTTCATCACATATATCCCGAAGTTCTTTTATAAAACTGTTTTTTACTTTCATCACACCCATATTACCCGCAACAGGTTCAATAATAATAGCAGCAATCTCATCTTTATTAGCATACACCAGTTTTTTTACCGAATCGATGTTGTTGTAATCTGCCAGCAGAGTATCTGCAGCATTTCCTCTGGTAACACCGGGACTTGTCGGTACTCCGAGTGTTAATGCGCCGGAACCTGCTTTAATCAAAAAGCAGTCTGCATGACCATGATAACATCCTTCGAATTTTATAAATTTTTCTCTTCCGGTGTAACCGCGTGCTACCCTAACGGCACTCATAGTAGCTTCAGTACCGCTGTTTACCATACGGACCATTTTCATCGAAGGAATTAATTCTGTTAACAGCTTAGCCATCTCTATTTCAATCGCAGTAGGTGCACCGAAACTGGTTCCATCATCAATGGCTTTCAGCAAGGCGTCCTTTATAAATTGCGGATTATGACCAAAGAGGTGAGGTCCCCAGCTTCCTATGTAATCGATGTATTCATTTCCGTCAACATCAATCATTTTTGAACCTTCGCCGCGTTTGATAAATAAAGGATTGCCTCCCACCGACTTAAATGCTCTGACAGGTGAGTTAACACCCCCGGGTATATATTTTTTTGCTTCTTCAAAAAGACTTTTACTTCTATCGATATTCATTACTTCTCCTGTCATAAAAATAATTAGTCAGAAATATGTGCACCAAAATAAATATATTTTGAATCAGTGCAAACTTCGAAGCCGTTGAATATTATGGTTTCTACCTGATTCCGGAAATTTTCGGAAAGCGTATTCTTAGTAATATGAAAATCATAAGAAGTAATACAGAACTAAAAAGTACTGCATCGGGAGTACTTAGCACATCTGCCATCAGACCGATAATCAGTGACCCGATTGGCATGAATGCAAGGAATGTAAAACTGTAAATTCCCATAATTCTTCCGCGGTATTTTTCATCTACAATAGTTTGAATAAGTCCGTTACTGAGGTTATAGATACTAATCATAAATCCGCCGACAAGGATCAACAATGCAAGTGAAATTACGAGTGAAGAGTTCATGGAAAATATTATAAGAACAACAGGAAGACCGAATATGCTGTAGAATAATAACTTACCGCGCAGAAAGTATTTGTTTATGGTTGCTATGATAAGAGCGAATATTACGGCTCCGATTCCGCGTGCCGATTGTAAAAACCCGTTTGTCGTTGAATCACCACCGAGTACATCAACAGCCCAGGAGGGAATTAACGTAATCAGTCCGGTTGCAAATAAACTTGTTGTAGTTGTTATTAAGACGAGTGTTAAAATATCTTTTTCGGTTATCAGATACCTGAAGCCGTCTTTAATTTCAGATGTGAGCCGATTATTATTTTTTGATGATTCAGAATGACGGATATCCATTTTCTTTAATGAGAATATTACCGCCAGATAAGAAACTGCATTTATGCTGAAACAGAGTGCAGGTCCGAAAAGTGCGTATATAATACCTCCTATAGCCGGACCGATGGATGTAGCCGTATGGAACATTGTTGAGTTAAGAGCAATAGCATTAACAAGATCATCCTTGCTTACGAGTTCATTAACAAACGCATGTCTTGAGGGAGCATCAAATGCATTCATTGTACCCAGAAGCATCGAAAAAATTATGAGCTGCCAGGGTGTGATAATGTCAAGAAATGTAAGCGCAGCAAGAGCTAATGAAAGGACCATCATCCCGGTTTGTGTATAAACCAGAATCTTCTCTCTGTGGAATTTATCTGCAACGGCACCGGCATAAAATGTTAACAGCCACGCTGGTATGCCGCTTGCAAATCCAATGTATCCCAGAAAAACTGTGGATTTTGTAAGCTCAAAAATAAAATATGCCAGAGCGGTTGCCTGCATCCAGGACCCGAAAAGGGATATCATCTGTCCCCAAAACCATAGTCTGTAGTTCGGATGCCGCAGCGCGGCGAATGTGTCTTTAAATGAATACTTTCTTTTTAATCCGGGAAGAAACCTTTTTATACTTCCGTCCTCAGGGGGCAGGACTATCTGTTGCACTTGCGGATCTTCAGTAGGTCTGTCCATATATAATAAACTTTAATAAAATCCCGCCTGCATAATAAGCGGGAGGATTGTTATTTATTCGAATCGATAATTCTGGCTGCATCTTTTGCAAAATATGTCAGTATCATATCGGCACCGGCTCTTTTAATTGACACTAAAGATTCCATCATTACCCTTTCTTCATCAATCCAGCCGAGTTTTCCTGCTGCTTTTATCATCGCGTATTCACCGCTTACCTGGTACGCCGCTGTTGGCATATTTAAACTATCTTTAACTCTCCTTATTATATCCAGGTATGCTCCAGCAGGTTTTACCATAATAATGTCGGCACCTTCCTCCACATCAGATTTAGCTTCGCGCAGTGCTTCATCAGTATTAGCAATATCCATCTGATGTGATCTGCGATCTCCGAATGCGGGTGTAGATTCAGCGGCATCTCTGAAAGGACCGTAATAACCTGAAGCATATTTAACCGCATAACTCATAATCGGAATATGAGTATATCCCTTATAATCAAGCGCTTTTCTTATAGCCGAAACCCGTCCGTCCATCATATCAGAAGGAGCAACCATATCGGCGCCTGCCTGGCAATGCGACACGGCTTCTTTAGCCAGCAGGGACACAGTTTCATCATTAAGTATATTATCGCCGTCCAGCACTCCGCAGTGACCATGCGAAGTATACTCGCACAGGCATACGTCCGTAATTATCAGTAAGTCCTTCACTTCGGTTTTTATTGCTCTGATAGCTCTTTGGATAATTCCGTTTTCGTTATACGCATCCGATCCCACTTCATCTTTGTGTTCCGGAATACCGAAAAGAATAACTGCGGGGACTCCCATTTTTTCAACTTCTTTACATTCCTCTACGAGAATATTAATCGACATCTGATAAACCCCGGGCATCGATTTAACCTCGTTCTTTACATCTTCGCCGGGGACGACGAATAGAGGGTAAATCAAATCGTTCTTAGTGATTTCTGTCTCACGAATCAGATCTCTTACTTTCGGATTATATCTGAGTCGCCTTAATCTCTGTATGGGATAATTTGCCATGTTTTTATCTCCCGATTATTACTCATAACAAGAAAGACTTATTAAGAAACAAAGTTTTTTATTTTATTGAATACTATTTCCGAATTCTTTATACAATCTCCAACCGATATTCCTCCACGGAAGTTGCCGCTTACAAAAAATCCCGGATAATTTTTTTCGAACTTTTCGAAGTATCGTTCATGTTCGATGTATCCAAGATTATACTGCGGTATGGCTTTGCCCCAGTGTTTATGTTTTAGAATAACCGGATCGCCGTCTATCTCCATAATATTTTTAAATTCCGACATAACACTTTCTACAAGTGAATCTGTTTCCGTATTAAATATGCCGGGTGTTCTGGCTCCGCCGATAAAGATGGTGAAAGATGCATGATCGTTCTCGGCTCTGTTGGGAAAAATAGTCGAACTCCAGATTGCACCCAGAAAATTTTTCCTTTCCTTTGATGGAATCAAATATCCGAATCCGTCCAAAGGCAAACCGATTTGGGATTTCTTAAATCCCGCGTACAATACAGATACCGGCGGATAATAAACCGAATTAAGATGTTCAGCCATTTGCGAGTCAATTTCTGTTATCAACGACGATAAAACATATGCTGGAATCGTGGTCAGAACTATATCGGTAATTAATTCATCTCCGTCAGCAGTGTTAATAATGTAACCGTTTTTATTTTTTGTAATTTTTTCAACCGGCGAGTTGTATTTAATATTATTTAGTTTGGATGCTATTGCAGAAGGAAATGTCTGCATGCCATCGATAAAAGAAAACATCTTCGCACTCTGTTTCGATTCCTCATTACGGGCTTTTCTTTCTTTCGCTCCTCTTATCATTCCTTTGATCAGCCCGCCGTACACTTCTTCGAGGCGGTATAATTTAGGGAATGCAGATTTTACACTTAACTTATTGGGATCGCCGGCGAATACTCCGGATACAAAAGGATCAATTGCATAGTCGAGAAATTCTCTGCCGAGTCTCCGTTCAACGAATTCAGCGATGCTTTGATAATACCCGTCATCAGACTTCGGGACAAACGGTTCTTTCATTATTCTTAACTTTGCCTTTGTGCTGAAGAGATTTGTCTTTAAGAATGATGGCGGACTCATCGGCAGCGCATGCAGTTTGTCGTTCTTTAATATATATCTTTTATTCGATGACTCATTAGCGTAAACCATCTTGTCTTTTATGCCGACTTCTTCAGCGATCTGACTTATTAGAGGAGTTGTTTCAAGTCCGCTGTTCGGTCCGTAATCGATAAGAAAACCTGCTTCGTAACCGGTCTGCATTGCACCTCCCGGTTTTGAAGCTGATTCCAAAACCGTAACTTTAAAATCGTTCTTTTGCAGCCAGTAAGCCGTTGATAATCCGGAAATACCGGCACCGATAACAATAATATTTTTCTTCATAAAGGAATTAGAATTAATTACAAATGTTTAACTGTTAGTTCTTTTAATGCTTTAATGAATAACGGACTGTCGTTCAAGCCCTCCATAACAATATAATTTTCAATGTTTACTTCATCTGCCACATGTCTGTACTCAATGTCCAGTTCAAAAGAAGTTTCCACATGATCGGATACAAAACTTATCGGGACAATAAGCAGGTGTTTTTTACCTCTTGCCGCAAGCTCTTTTATCATATCGTCCGTAGCCGGCTCAAGCCATTTAACTGGTCCGACTTTACTCTGATAGCAAAGATGGTGCTCGTGAGAATAATTCCTTGCCTTCATAACAGCTTCCACGGTCTGCTTGATTTGTGCGCTGTACGGATCTCCCTTTCGGACAAGACTCAACGGTGTGCCGTGAGCACTGAATACAATCTGGATTTCATTCCTGACGGCTTCATTGAACCTTTGTATGGTTTTGTCGATTCTCTCATTCAAGGCTTCAATATATGCAGGAAGTTCCGGGTAATCATTTATAAAAACCAATTTATCATCATCTCCTCTATAATGTCTTTTCCATTCATTGAAAGATGAGCCTGTAGTTGAAATGGAATAATGCGGGTATAGAGGCAGAAGAATAATTTTTTCGTACTTCTCTTTTTTTATACAATCAATCGTATCTTCGGTTAATGGTTTCCAGTAGCGCATTGCTACCATTACATTTACCTCGTGCCCGTCTTCGCGAAGACTTTTCTCGAGCATCGAACGCTGCTTCTCCGTCCAATCATTTATAGGAGATTTACCGCCTATCAACTTATATTCTTCAGCAACTCTGGGTGCCCGACGCCTGGATATAATGCTTGCTATGAATTTTTGTCCTACGGGAATTTTAAAAATATCCGGATCACGAAAGAGATTGTATAAAAAAGGTTGAATTGCTTCAATGGAATCCGGTCCACCAAGATTCAACAACACCACAGCTGTTTTACTCATTACTACTCCTTTCCGGTACCTGATTACACTGTTCTTGAATACTTGGCGGTATCCACTTTCCGTTCGAGGAAACCGTCGAAATTCATTGCAACATTTCTGATTAACAGTCTGCCCATTTCATTAACCGTAAGCTTCCTGTTTTTTATACTTATCAATCCGTCGTCCTCGAGTTCTTTAATGTTCTCGATACCCCAGGCGAAATAATCTTCGAATCTGATATCGAACTTATTTTCAACCTCAGTAAAATCAAGTTCAAAATCACACATCACTTTCATAATAACTTGTTTCCTGAGAACATCATCAGCATTCATCAGGTAGCCTTTTACTACGGGAATTTGACCCGCATCTATTGCTTCGTAATATTCTTTTTCATTTTTCATATTCTGGGCATATGCGTTACCTATCTGACTTATGCTGGTAATTCCCATAGCATATAGGTCGGTACCGGCGTTGGTACTGTATCCCTGAAAATTCCTGTAAAGCCTTTTCTCTTTCAAGGCTTTCGACAGATCATCCCCGGGTTTTGCAAAATGATCCATTCCTATAAAAGTATAACCTGCCGCTGTAAGTTTTGCAACGGACATTTTGAGTATCTCTAGTTTAACCTCCGGTACGGGTATATCATCGGGATTAATCAGCGACATATGTTTTTTCATCCAGGGGACATGTGCATAGTTGAAAAGCGCAATTCGGTCGGGAGATATTTCAATTATCTTATCTACAGTTTTTTCGAATTCCTCAACAGTTTGAAAGGGAAGACCATAAATCAAGTCAAGATTAATACTGTCGAATCCAAGTTCTCTTACCCAGTCAACTACCTGTATTGTTAATTCTTCGGGTTGAATCCGGTTAACCGCTTTTTGAACTTTTTCATTAAAATCCTGTACACCCATACTGATTCTGTTGAAACCCGATTCCCTGAGTGCGACCAGATGTTCTTTGGATAGTTCGCGCGGATCTATTTCACAACCATTCTCGGAAGCCCCCGAAAAAATAAACTTCTCAGAAATATATGAACTCAGTTCACGAATTTCTTCCGGTTTCAAATGGGTTGGTGTACCTCCTCCCCAATGCAGCTGGGAAACTTTTCGTCCGGCTTTAATGAAACCGCTTATGAGGTCAATTTCTTTTTTAACATAGTCGATATATTTATGAATTCTTTCACGGTTGCGCGATATTATCATGTTGCAGCCGCAGAAATAACATAAAGTATCGCAGAAGGGGATATGAAAATAGAGCGATAAGTCGGGCGGATTTGCAGCATCGTTGGTTCTTTTGATTTCGGAAATATAGTCAGCCCCGGTAAAATTATCGTGGAATTGCGGAGCTGTTGGGTAACTGGTATAACGCGGACCCGGTCTGTCGTATTTTTTAACTAACTCTATATTAATATTAAACATAACTTCCTCTTAACTGTCCTGTAATTTACGGACAAATGTTAGTTATTTATGAAACTCATAACTTGCTTCTTTAATGAAGTCAACTAAAAACTTTGCGTTTTCCGGGGGTACATCGGGCAGAATACCGTGACCCAGATTGAATATATGTCCGTTGCCCTGTCCGTACGACTGCATTATTTCGAGTGCCTTTTCAGCAATGACGTTTTTATGTGCGTAAAGAATTGTGGGATCGAGATTACCTTGTAACGCAACTTTATCGTTTACCCTTGTCCGCACACGACCGATATCCATGGTCCAATCCAGTCCGAGCACATCGCAGCCGCATTTTATTTGTCTTTTGAATTTATAATAAACGCCCTTGGCAAATACAATTACGGGCTCATTTTTTCTTTTCAGGCCGGACACAATTTTAGTGATATACTCGTGTGAGAACTCGAAGAATTCATCCTGAGTAAGAATACCTCCCCAGGTGTCGAATATTTGTATTGCGTCACAGCCGGCTTCAATTTTTGCGTTTAAATAATCCGTTACGGCATCTGCAATTTTATCGAGCAGAGAGTGGGCGAGTTCCGGATTGTTATAAATCATTTTTTTTACTTCGCTGAAGTTCTTACTACCCTTGCCTTCAACCATATACGTAAGAAGCGTCCAAGGCGAACCGCTGAAACCGATAAGAGGAACTCTGTTGTTAAGTTCCTGTTTTGTTAATCTGACAGCATCAAGTACATATTTCAGATCCTTTTCAACCTCGATTTTCTTCAAAGCTTTTGCATCACCGGAAGTTCTTATAGGTTTATGAAATACAGGACCTTTCGATTCAATCATTTCCAGATGCATTCCCATAGCCATCGGTATAACAAGTATATCTGAAAAAAGAATTGCTGCATCAACACCGATAAGATCAACAGGCTGTATTGTAACCTCGGCAGCAAGTTCTGGTGTTTTACACATTGTAATAAAATCAGATTTAGCTCTGACGGCTCTGTATTCGGGCAGATATCTTCCCGCCTGGCGCATCATCCAGACGGGTGTTCTTTCCACCTGTTCTTGTCTGCACGCTCTCAAAAAAAGATCATTCTTAAGGTTGCTCAAATATGTTCTCCTAATTCAATAAGTATTCTTTCTGGTAATATTTAATTAATTCCTTGACACAATTTTCAACCGTAAATGTTTCAGGTACTAAAGCAACCCTGACGGATTTCTCCGAAATTGCATTTTCGGTAGTTCTGCCGATCGCTACTACTACTTTCCTGAAAAAGTATTCAGCAGTATTCTCGATTTTCATCAAGTCATTAAAAGCTGCGAATGATGAAGGACTTGTAAATATGAATGCATCCGGTTTGTTCGTTTTTATGAATTCTATCATTTCGGGTATTTCATTGTTAACGGCTACTTCATATATGGGCAGCATAACAATATCGGCACCAAGAGAAATTAAACCCGAAGAAAGTTCGTCGCGTGCAATATTCGATGCAGGAACGAGAAATTTTTGTCCTTGTAAATTCATGCTGCTGAAATATTTGATTATACTGGAAGCGCTGAATTCCTCAGGTACGATATCTGCATCGATGTTAAATTTTCTGCATGTCTCGGCTGTTTTATCCCCGGTACAAACAACTTTAACTGATCGGGGTATCACTTTACCGCCGGTTTCAAGAAAACCGTTGAAATGTTTTACGGCATTTGCCGATGTGAACACGATATAATTATAATTGCCCAGTTCGTTTAATGCGGCAGTTATATTACCGTCTTGTGTTTTAGGAAGAATCTTAATTGCGGGAAAGGCTATTACTTCAGCACCGGCATCTTCCAGCATAGATATTTCACCTGCAGACTGCTCGCGACTTCTTGTTAATAGTACGGTTTTATTTAGGAGCGGGGACATCATCTTCCTGCTTTTGTATATATATCATTAAGTATTTTTGTGGCACCTGCTTTCTTAAGATCTTTTGCAAGTGCTCTTCCGATTTTTTCCGCATCCGCTTTTTTGCCCCGCATCTTTTTTCTGAATGTAACGGAACCATCAACCGCGCCGACAATTCCTTCGAGGTAAAGACCGTTCGATCGCACTTCGGCAAATGCACCGATAGGAACCTGACAGCCTCCTTCAAGGGTCTTCAGCAATGCTCTTTCTGCAAGAACTGCAAGATAAGTGTTTTCGTGGTGCAGCAGTCTGACAGCTTGTTCGGCTTTTTTATTACCATCCTTTATTTCAATACCTAGCGCACCCTGTCCCACAGCAGGAAGAATAACCGACTTATCAATAATTGAAGAGATGTATTTATTCATTTTTAATCTCTCAACACCTGCACGTGCAAGTATAATTGCATCCCAATCTGAATCGATAAACTTTTGAATTCTTGTAGGCACATTCCCTCTTAGTTCAACGATTTTTAAATCGGGACGCAGGTGCTGAAGCTGGCATCTTCTTCTCAGTGAACCAGTGGCAACTGTAGCGCCGTCAGGTAGTTTATCGATTGTGATTCCTTTCTTAAGTGCTATCAGCGCATCCTCAACATCATGACGCTTTGTTACGGCTGCAAGCTTCAGACCTTTTGGTATTTCTGTCTGTAAATCTTTGAGGCTGTGTACAGCAATGTCTATCTCATCGTTCATCAGAGCTAATTCCAGCTCCTTAGTAAATAATCCCTTATCGCCGATTTTCGATAAGGCAACGTCAAGAATTTTATCGCCTTTCGTTTTCACAAGCTTTAATTCGATCCTTGCATTCTTTAATTTTTTTTTCAGTTCTTTTTTAATATAATTTGCCTGCCAAAGCGCCAGATCACTCGACCTTGTTCCGATAATCAGCTTTAATTGAGCGTCAGAATTCATCATAAATTTTTGTCATCTTTATTTTGTGAAGAATTAACATTTCCATTTAAATTGAATAGTTCTTTGATCATCATTGATCTTAATGCAACCTCATCAGAATTTAATCCGCTTTCTGCAACCTCCCTGAGGTTCATTGTAGGATTATGAAGCAGACGTCCCAGCAATCTTCTTGTCATATCCTCAATTTTAATATAATCTTCCCGGCTGACTTTGTGTTTGATTTTTTCGAGTTCATCGTTTCCCATTGTTTCAAAAAACTCTCTTACAGCTTTTATTGTTGGTACCACATTAAGAGTATTATACCAGCTGTAAAATCCCACCATCTCTTCCATTATTATTTTATTCACTAGCGGTATTTCCGCTTTTCTTTTTTTAATATTCTGATCAACAATAACACCCAGAGAATCAATATCGTTATAGAATACATTGTCCAGTTCTTTTACAGCAGGATTAATGTCTCTCGGTAACGCTATATCCATCATACACACAGGATTACCTTTTCTTTTTTTCATTGCTGATTTCACAGCATCTTTATCGATTATAAACTTTTCAGAACTGGTTGCGGAAAAGATTATATCGAATTCATGGAGATGATCAATAATTTCCGTAAAATCGATCACCTCTGCCTGAAGATTTTGAGCAAGAATCTCAGCCTTGCTTCTTGTCCTGTTAGCCAATGTTAATTTACCCACACCAAGATCAGTAAGATGCGTCGCGGCAAGTTTACCCGTTTCGCCCGTGCCTATTACCAATGCCGATTTTTCCCTGGGATTTGCAAAAATCTTTTCGACTACCTGAACAGCAGCAAAACTAACGGTAACTGCACCTTCGCCAATTCTGGTTTCTTTGATTGAGCGCCTCCCGACTTTTACCGCCGTGTCGAACAGTCTTTTAAGAACCGAGTTTGTAAACTGTAAATCTTCAGCAAGCAGGAATGATTCTTTTATCTGACCCAGTATTTGACTGTCGCCGATTAATAATGAATCAATTCCCGAAGCAACCTTAAAGATGTGTTTAACAGCACTACAGGAAAAGTACTTTTCAAAGTTCTGAGATGATAACTGTTTAATCTCTTTAAAATTAGTCAGATATTTAAACAATTTGTAGAATTCCGCTTTACCGTCTTTTTGTACTCCGAAAAGTTCAGTCCGGTTGCAAGTTGACAAAACAAATCCACCGGCAAGCAGATCTTCCTTAAGCCCCGAAATCAACTCAGTTATTTCAACATCCGAAAGATGCAGTGCTTCCCTCAGTTCGATGGGAGCAGTTCTATGATTAATTGAGATGCCGACTATGTTCATTTAAAACTTTCTTCTCTTCTCACATATTCAATCAATAAAACACATGGAAACTTTTTGCCAATATATTCGTAAAGATCATCGATAACATGGCCAGAATAAATCCGCTCAGATAGAGTTTTATTACACGTTTCCCGTACCAATTGCCAACGGATTTAGCGAGTATTCCCACTCCGAAGATAATCCAAACCAGTGTGGTCGAGATAATTTTAGGATCGAGATAACTGAAATTCGGAAAAGCCTCCGGCAGCCAGATTATACCGATAGCGATTGCAAAGGTTAACAGCACGAATCCTATTATAACCGAATAGTAAGTCATTTTTTCGAGTGTTTCCAGACTAGGCAGTCTTTCGAATATAAGTCCGAATTTATTAAGCTTGAGCTGCTTGTAAAGCGCAGCATATAACAATCCGTAAACAGCCGACATTGCAAAGCCCGAATAACCAAGCATCGCGCTTATTACATGCAAACTCAGAAGTCTGTTCAGCAAAACCTCTGGCACAACGGTCAGATCCTTTATGAATAAACTTGAAATGAACTGGAAGACAAAAGGGATAATTATAATGAAAAGCCCTGTGCCTCTTACATCTGAGAGCAGTTCAAGAATAAAGTATGAGAAAGATATTGAGAATGCGATTAATGTAAAAATCTCGAACTTATTTGTAATCGGGAAATGATTAAACTCTATTGTCCTTGCCGCAAGATACAAGAAATGCATACCAATGGTAATGAACAGGAAAATCCGTTTGGAATTATTCAGCAGACTCGTCTGCTTCCTGAAGTCCATTAAATATGCTGTAAGAGTAATAATATAAACAGCAGGCAGAACAATATTTAATGCATGAATCAGTTGTATCACGGAATTTTACAATCATAAAAGTTTTTGAAACAACAAAAATATTGATTTTTCACCAAAAATAAGAGTGTAAAATTAATTGTGTAAAATGACAATATTTTTATTAAATCCTGATTACAAATTAGTCCGACATAATAAACTGCTATCACAGGTTCCTGATTTTGGAATTTCGAGAATAATATTTGTTTTGATAATTTGTTCCAGCAACAATTATCCGGTATCAGTTTCATTTAATTAATTTGTGATAATCCAACTGAACGGGGAGCAGTAAAGAAGGCAGGTTCACTCCAGGGCATCAGTAATGATGCCCTGAGAAAAAGACTATTTCTCGGCACTCTGCTTAATCTTTTCCGAGATAAGTGTAATAATTTCGGGGATCATCCCTTTCGAATAGCCGAGGTTGTAAAGGTTTTTAAAATAATTTAATGAGTGATCAATATCGCAGTAGAGCCACATTATGCCCTGTCCTAAATTGTATGCATAAGGATCGTCCGGAGGAATAGTCAGATAATCGTTACCCAGAAGTTCGGCGCAGGGACAGTCGTCCAGAAGCGGATCAGCCGATAGAATGAAATCTATATCATCTTTAATCAATCTGAAAAAAAGATTTAAAGCTTTATCAAGTTTGTTTGTCTGCACATAACAAATTATCAGTTTTCTCTTTATAATCTTCGGACTCGAAGATGTGGATAAGGCATTTTCGAGTAATGATTCGGCATCGCTGAATTTTCGCGCCATAAAATATTGATTTGCCAGCATCTCACTCATTTTTAAAATTCCATTTGTTATTAAACAGCCTCACTCCCCGTGAGGCTTTTAATATAATTTTTATTGTACTAAATCGTAGCTGTGAATTTCAGTTGATGCATTAAATTTGCCGGCCGGCATGGTATCGTACGACATACCGTTTACGCCGAACAACAAAGTTTTGCCGTCATAACCGAGTACTCTTAAGTATGCTGCAACATGTGCTGAAGTCTGACCGGTATAGCAATATACAACAACAGGCTTGTCGGTTGGCAGCGTTTTAAGCGATGTTGCATATGTTAATTCAGAAGGACTTGGCGTGTATTGTACAGCACCTGGTATATGTCCCCAGTTATACTGATCGAGAGGCCAGTAGTTTACAATATAATAACCGCTTAAATTAGCAAACACAGTTGTTTTGTTTATCGTAGACGGTGTAAATCCTTCAGCCAGTACGGCTTCAACTCTTTCTCTAAGAATATCTGCGCCGTTTTCTTTACCGGTATCCAGTTCCGGTAAATCACCTGCAGGATTTTTAGCAGTAGCTGTTGTGGTAAACTGGGAAGCATAAGTATTACCGACATTGCTTGTGCTTGTCCATGATCCGGAAGTTGCCTGATTCCAGCTGCTCATACCCCATTTCAAATCTTTTACATTGGTAAAGCCCAGCATACGCAGCAAACCTGTTGCCCAGCCGGCAGTCTGACCTGAATAGCATGCAATAACAACTGTAGCTTTACCCGAGAGATTGTTTGTTTCGTAATATGTTAACAGATTGGCAGTAGCCACATTAACTGCTCCCGATATATGCCCGTTTGCGAAATCCGCAGCTGATCTGATATCGAGCACTGCAACTGTAGAAGGAGCTGTTAAAAGCAGAGTGTTAAGATCAGCAGCAGTTATCATAGCAGGAAATGTTGCTAAAACATTCTGATCGTCAAGGTATTTCGCCAGTACTTCCGCCTCATTAACTTGTACGGGCTCGGTACCGCCGTCATCATCGCTACAGGAAGTGCTTAAAAACAGAAACGGAATGATAAGCATCAGGTAAAACAATTTTCTTAATTGCATAGTGTTTCTCCTTTATTGGTTTGATTGTGTCCAGATTTATTCTAGTTTACTCCCCAACTTGCCGGGAGCTTTCCGTCAACACATAAGTGTTTTGTTGCGTTTATTTCAAAATCTTTGAGATCCGACTCGAACAGGTAATACTCCTTATTCCTGTATACATCTTCTTCTTTAATTATATGACAAGCGTCGTAACAGGCTTTCCCTTCTTCCACCTGGGTTCTGACGGTCCATTTAATTATGTTGTGCGGAGTGGTGTACTTGTAAGTAGGGAAAGCATCAAAGTTTGCAAGGTTATCAACTCCGTATTCCTTCCAGCTGTCGGGGGCTGAAAGAGATTGTCTTAAAGTCGCCAGTTTGTAAGGTCTTAATTCAGGAATCGGATTGATCCCGATTTTAAATTTCTGATGTGCCGGTATTCTGGCACCCGCGCCGTGAATGTGACAGCTTCCGCAGTTATTGTAATCCTGTGAATGACAGGCGTTACAATTGAATGTATTGATGTGCTGAACATGATAATCGTTAGACTCTTCAACATTCTGATGACAGTATTCACATTTGGGCAGGGTGGGCATGGCATATCGGGTTTCTTTAATCTCACCGGTCCCATGTATTTCATTTTTCGAATGACAGTCTATGCATACAAAGCCCGCTTTCGTTAAATGAACATCAGGTACCGTTCCAACTGCCTGACCCAGATACGCATGACCGCCGCGGCTTACGTGGCAGGCTACGCAAACATTCAGCATATCGGGAGTTCTGTTAAAATTATGGCCATTACTTAGTCCGCCGCCGCCTGCGCTGGGACGTACAACATGGCAATCGCCGCACGTACCGTGGCATTTACCACAGTTTACATCATAACCTTCTTTCATTTCTTCGGGCAGATTGTCAAAGTCAGTGGGATGTGTACCATATCCGCCTCTTATAACAACCATTCTTTTTTGACCCCAGCCCTGTTCGTGGAGACTGTTGGTGGTTCTTTGAACAATTTGTTCATGGCACCCGGCGCATTTTTCCTGCGATTGTTTCGAGGGATGTTTTATAAAGTCGCCTGAGTGAGCTAATTCCTTATCATCGGTTCCGTCAACTCCATTATGGCATTTTACGCATTCCATTCTTCCATGCATTGTTACCTTGAAAGTTTCATATCCGGAACCACCCAGGTATACTCTGTCGTAGGGTTCATAATGTGGTGCATCACCTCCGCAACCGCCACCGCCGGTAGAAGGCGGGTCGGGAGTATAAACATCTTTCAGATGCTCGTAATTGGTATGACACCCTTCACAGGAATTAACTTTTGCTACCGATTCGGATTCAATTGGAGCATCATCCGGATTATCTTCTTTACATGCGATAAATAGAAATGTAAGCATTACAACCATCGATAGGTATTTCATAGCATTTCCCGATTAATTAATTTTAGTTGATTATTGGATGCTTATGTCAATTTTAATGCCAATGACATAAGATTCAATAAACTGGGTTTCTATGAGGAGACTATGAAACGATATGTTTCGGGATAAAGAAAAATATGTTGGAATATACTTAGCAGCTTCGAAAAAGACCAATATTGTAACAATGAAACAATGAAACACCTATGAAACAGTTGAAACGTTTAACTATCGATTCCTAATTGCTTCATTTTTCGCCATAATGTAGTCCTGCCTATGCCGAGCTTTTTAGCAGCTTCGGTTTTATTCCAGTGATGTTCTTCAAGTACGGAAATAAGCTGCACTGCCTCGTGTCCGGGATTATTTTCTGAGGTATTGTCCTTAAAACTAAATGTTGCGGGACTTGCAGATTTATTCTCGTTAAAATTTGCTGGAAGTTTATTTGAGTCGATAATATTTGAATTGTTTGTCCTCACAAATGAATATTCAATTACATTCTCTAGCTCCCTTACATTTCCAGGCCATCTGTAATTCAATAGCAAATCCAGCGCCCTGTCTTCAATATCGAGAATTTCTTTCTTATACATTAAAGACAATTTCCTGAGAAAGTGTTGCACCAGAGGAATTATATCTTCCGTACGTTCTCTGAGCGGCGGTATATGTATAGGAATAACGCTCAATCGATAATACAGGTCTTCCCTTAAAATGCCTTTCTTCAGAGCATGTTGGATATTTACATTTGTTGCGGAAATAATCCTTACATCAATCTTTCTGGTTACTGATTCACCAACACGTTCGAAGGAACCTTCCTGCAATACTCTCAGGAGCTGCAGCTGCATTTGAAGCGGCATTTCGGCTACTTCATCCAAAAAAATGGTTCCGTTATTTGCAATCTCAAATCTTCCCGGGCGATCCTTTATCGCATCCGTAAAAGCCCCTTTTACGTGACCGAACAATTCACTTGCAAGCAGGTTGGAAGGAAAAACAGAACAATTAACCTTTATATAAGGACTTCCTTTTCTTTCGCTTGTAATCTGAATTGCATTTGCAATCATCTCCTTGCCGGTTCCTGACTCGCCATGAATTAACACAGGTGCATCGGAAGTTGAAATTTCCCGTATTAGTTCGAATATTTCTTTCATCTGTTTGCTGTGCCCGATTATGCCGTGAAATCTCTGCTCTTTATCTATATCCTTTATCATTATGTAATCCGACATATCCCTGAAAGAAATAATTCCTCCCTGCGGTTCCCGCTCTTCATCGTATAATACGGAGGAATTAAGTTTAATAGGTTTTATTTCGCCCGACTTTGTCGATATGTTCGATTCAAAATCATAAATGGGTCTGCCCGATTTTAATGCAATGGCAATGGGACAGTCGGTATAGCACAGCTTCGATCGGAATACATGCTTGCAGAATCTGCCTATTATATCTTCGCGTTTATAGCCGGTTATTTTTTCAGCTGCCTTGTTGAAAAAGTTTATTCTGAAATTCTTATCCACGGTGAAAACACCTTCGCCGATGGAATCTAATATATGATCTTTTAGTTTGCTGTTCAGGTCCATTTGTGAATCATTTTGTTTCTTGAAAAACGATTTGTTTCAGTTTCAAAGATAAAAAAAGCCGCCTTCAAGCGGCTTGTATACAAAAATTTTTACCTAGTTTCCTAATGCGTTTGCAATGCCATTTATGTGTTTCATCTTGTCAATTATATTACCTTCATCATCAACAACACCCTGATGACACGTAGAACATTGATTCAGTTCCCATGTCCCCGAGTGACCGTTAGGAAGAGCTGTAATAAGATTACCCGATTCATCTATCTTTCCGTGACAGGTACCGCAGGCAGCCTGGCTGCCGTCTACTATATTCCAAACAGGTGAATAATTATTCCCAGTCATTTCATCGGCGGTGAACATAACCGGCAGGCTTGATTCCGACTTCTTGAATACAAAATTTCCATGACAATATGTATTTGAACATGTGTAATTGTTAAAGTCATACGATGCAGTCGCAGCAGTGTTTGTAAATTCACCGAATTGTATTGTCGCCGGCAGTGCATCAATATGTCCGGCTACGCTTTCGGGTTCCGGATGACATTCATAACACTGTATATTTTCGGATACCGACACATTGTATAAATGGGTTGCATGAGCACCAACACCCTTAAATGCTGTTGATGATTCACCTGCCAGATCGTTTGGAGGCGCAACCATAGAACCATTATTAAAATCACCATGACATGTATTACATGCCTCGGGTCCGCTTGCAGCTGAATGACACGTATTGCATGTAGATGCAACCAAACCTCCTGAATAACTAGCGCCATGACATGTACTACAGTTATCCATTTCCCAGTTCGTACTGATTAAATACTTGCCGTGGAAGTTCGGTGACCCGGCTGTTATTATGCCCTGCTGGTGAACTGCTATGGAACTATGACATGATTCGCATGTACTGGCTGACATTCCGCCGCTGAACGATTCACCGTGACAGCTCGTGCATGATACCAGTTCAAAATTATTATCCGCCATAAATTTCCCGTGGAAATTATTCGAGCTGGGATTGGTTAATCCTGTCTGATGTACATTTATTGAAGCATGACATGTTACACACGATGGTGAAGCAGTTCCTCCGGCGTATTCCGACCCGTGACATGCGGTACATTCATTTAATTTCTTATCGTTTGCTTTGAAATATCTGCCGTGAAATTCTGCCGATTCGGATTTCATTATATCAGCCGTATGAACCCCAATTGTTCCGTGACATGTTACACAGGTTGGCGATGACTGTCCTCCGGCGTAATCCTCTCCGTGACAAGTAGCGCATGTTGTCATATTAACATTGTTAGCATCAACATATTTACCATGGAACGCATCTGAATTCTGATCCAGAATGCCGTCTTTATGAACAGATATTGTCGCATGGCATGTTAAACAGGTGGGTGATGCCGTTCCGCCTTCAAAACCGCTGCCGTGACATGTAGCGCAGGCATCAAGCTCAACACTATTCGCGCCCAGATATTTACCGTGAAAATTAGCAGATGTTTCATCTGTGTAACCTGTTTGATGAACACCTACAGAACTATGGCAGGTTACGCATCCGTAAGCTGCTAATCCTCCTGTGAATCCTGTTCCGTGACAGCTTGCGCATGCCGCTAATTCGACATTATTATTTGCAATATATTTACCATGGAATGATTCGGCAGTAGCATCCATTATCCCATCTTTGTGAATATTTATCGTACTGTGACATGTTGTACAGCCGGGAGATGCTATCCCTCCCGAAAAATCCTCTCCGTGACAGGAGGCGCATTGATTTAACGAAGCATTATTTTCACTGAAATACTTACCGTGAAAATAGGGCGATGCTTCATCCAACAATCCTGTTTTGTGAACTGCTACTGAACTATGGCACGAGCTGCAGCCCGGAGCTGAATCGCCGCCTTCGAAATTAGTTCCATGGCAGCCTGAACAAGTGCTTATCTCAAGACCCTGATCGGCAATATACTGACCGTGTGTTTCCAACGTCATTGAACCGTGTACGTCAATCGAACCATGACATGTTATGCACGATGGCGCTATTAAGCCGCCTTTATAGTCAGCACCGTGACAAGTAGAACAAGTTGATAAATCTATGTTATTGCTTCCGATATATTTACCGTGAAAGTTGGGTGAAGCCTGATCAAGCATTCCGGCTTGATGAACCGAAATTCCCCTGTGGCATTCGGCGCATGTAGGAGCTGCAAGACCTCCGGTAAATACCGCACCGTGACAGCTACCGCATGTTTCCATATCCACTCCCAGAGCCTGCATATATTTTCCGTGAAATGCACTTGATGCCGGATCGAGAATACCTGCTTTATGTACGCTGATTGTCGAATGGCATGTTGAGCAGGTGGGTGATGATAAACCTCCTTGATAATTGGTTCCGTGACACATTGTACAAGCTGACATATCCTTATTTGCAGCAGCAAGATATTTTCCGTGAAAATCGGCTGACTGCTCGTCCAGAATGCCCGATTTATGAATGGCTATATCTGCATGACATTCCACACAGCTTTTATGAGATGAACCGCCTGAAAAATTTGTGGCGTGGCATTCTCGGCACACTTCAAGACCACTTTCATCCAATCTGCCATGAAATTCTGCTGATTCAGGTGTCAGCACTCCTTTACCGTGTATAGAAACTGCTGCCGGAACAGTTATATCTTCCTTAACATCACTGCATGAAGAAAGTAAGGCAAGTACAATAATTGAGATTATATAATAATATTTAGTCATTTTCCATTACCTGCTTTAATTGTGACAATAACCACAGAAGCCTTGTCCGGCTTGTTGATTCAAAGCAAACGGATCGGTATGGCAGTCGTAACAAACTGCGCCCGTATCGCCATGCCAATCGCCATTAATATTTTTCATGAAGCCGAGTTTGTGTGTTCTGGAATTGTTTCCTCTTATACCGTCGGGATCGGAATGACACAGTATACAGCTTGGATCTGCGCCCTGCGTATCATGGCACGAAGCACATCTTTCGATATCTCTTCTTGCAAGTTCCGCATGAAGCCCTCCGCCCGAGCCAACTCCGTAAGTAAAGAAATTCGGATTGCTGTGAGACTGCGGCATAATTCCACCCAATGCATAGTCGCCCGAGGATGGTGGATTATGACATTCGGCGCAGAAGATCTCCGTTTGATGACAGGTTGAACATTCAAAACTCTTTCCCTTAAGATCCATGCCGTGCGTAAATCTGTAATTTAAATCGTGCACACGTGTAATCTGCTGCTGTTTTGCACCGTCAATTATTCTGTGCGGTGAATACGGTGTATAAAAATCCAACGCAGTATTATTCACATCGAGAGCTGTCGTTGCAACATGGCAGTCCTCACAGAAAGAATTATCGTGGCACATCGCACATTCGGCATCGGGATGATTCGAGCTGAATTTATGATTCCTGAAGAAATTTGCTGTCTTGTGTGACTCGGGTGTTAAATCGGAAGTGGCAATATGACACGATTCACAAACATTTACCGCAACCGACTGATCATTATGGCATTGGTAACAAATCATCATCGAAGGATTGGCGCTTGTGAGATCGGTACTGTAATCAACTTCTTCCAAGCCTTTATGACATGCCTGGCATTCCATTTCACTCTCGGTTACGTGAAACTGGTGGCTGAAAATAAGTTTTGAAGGTTCGCTTACAAATGGTTCGTAAGTATCTTCGTAATGGCA
The DNA here is from genome assembly GCA_016927595.1 of Melioribacteraceae bacterium. Classification (GTDB taxonomy): domain Bacteria; phylum Bacteroidota; class Ignavibacteria; order Ignavibacteriales; family Melioribacteraceae; genus PGYT01. The sequence goes on from JAFGMI010000026.1 coordinate 76,553, forward strand.
TGTGTTGCATGATTCATCATCCTCAACGTCATGGCAGCCGGCACAAATATCTTTTTCGGGCAGAAGTCTGTCGGACAAGGCAGTGCTTTCAGGTACACCTGTATGGCAATCGGCACATCCCACCTCCAATTCGGTATGCAATTGGTGTGAGAACTTGATTATATTCTTGTTCGATTTTAGATCGTCCGCTATTGAATTTACTGAACCTGCAAACCACAAAGCCGTCAAAGCAGCAAAAAGAGATATATAAAAAACTTTTGTTTTCATATCAAAGCACGTTTAAGTTAGTGTTAAACCAGTGATTGACCTTAAATAACAATCTAAGGTCGTTTTTATAAATCTTGTTATCCATGTACTGACCTTGAATATCAAACGAAAGACTTCTGAAAGGTCTCACGTTTAATCCCAATAAAACACTTGCAAGGTTATTCTTTTCGGAATCAGGTGAAAGTTTATATGAGGTATAACTCAATCCCAGAGAAGGTGTTATAAGACCTTCCAGAAATGTTTTGGCAGTATAAAGCGAAACTGCATCCAGTTCGCCTGCATAACCGAAAGTTTTCCTGTAGCTTACCGAACCTAAAAACGTATTCAATCCCAGTGAAAGCCTTTGTGCGTTGTCGTCTTCGTACTTAACATAACCGAATTTGCCGAATACTGTATATTCGTCGGATAATTTATAATCCAGACCGGCTTCAATTTCCTGGCTGTTGCCGTAATTAAATACCGAAAATATTGAATTGTATCTTATTCTCGGTTCTCTGTAATTATAATAAAAGTTTACACCCAGGTTTTCGATCTGGCTGTATCTGCCAGCAAATTCGATCTTGGAGGTTGTTTCTAAATTTACATCGTACTCGTACGAAGAATTTAATTCCAGATCATCTTCAAGTATGTACGACACTTCACCCGAAATGTACTTGTATTGGTTCGAATTTCTCTGGATAAGTACGGTTATGGGGTTAAAGTTGTCGTCCAGCCTTATTGCCTCATAGGATTGAGGCTTAAAATTCTTATCAATAAAACCAACAGCGAATCTGAAATTCTCAACTGCTGTTGAAACGAGTTCACCGCCCAATACATAATCATTCGCAAAATCATCAGTAATTTCCAGCTTCTGATAAGCCGGAACATTTCCGCCGTAAAAACCCGTTAATTCGAATCCTTTATATTTCAGCGACAGGTTCGCTCCATCGTAAACACCGCCGGCAACGGTATTAATCAATGACTGACGCCCGATTTTTATTGTTGCTATATCGAACAGGTTGCGACCTTCCAGATAAAGATTGTACATACGGAGTCTCGGATCGGTATCGAGAGAATTCATTACATCCGCTTCGAAATTTATTCTGGTTCGTACAGAGAATTGTCCTTCATTGATGTTAAGTAGGAGTGATTGAAAAGTCCTCAGATAAGTTTCTGAGGACTCATTTAAATCATATCTTTCAAATGTATATGCTGAAGATGAAAACCTGCCATTAAAATTTTGTGCCGATAAAACAACGGGTATAATAAGTATTAACAAATACTTTTTCATTATATACCTTCTTCAGTTTATTTTGCAGGTTTGTTGTGCTCTATTTTCTTGTACATTGTTGCAAAATCCCATTTGGCTTCCGGATGTTTCGGATCGACCTTTTTCTTTGCATCCATCGAATGACATGTCAGGCACATCTCTTCTATCTGTTTTTCATTTTCCCAGACAACAAGACCTGCTGCTACTGAAGCTGCCCTGTCTTTCATTACTTTCATAGATTTATACTCGGAACCGGCACCATGGCATGATTCGCACTGAACACCGTCTTCAATACTGAATTTTTTATCATTCAGACTTGCATCAGATCCGGCACCTGTGGTATGACACTGCATACAATCATTATTTTTAAGTGCTTCGGGATTTAACTTGGCTATATTCTTGTACGCATTTGCATGCGCACTTTCTTGCCAAATCTTCAACTGCGCACCGTCAGCCTCTTTTTTATGACACATACCGCATTTGGCAGCGCCGATGAATCCCGGTTTTTTGTCGTCACCGTTATTGTTCAATCCGTAGCTTGTAACTACGAAAGCAGACAACAACAGGAAAGCAAAAAGCTTTTTCATAATTGATCTCCTTTTATTATATGATAAGATACAAATGTCAATTTATATACCACTAAAATAATAGATAAATAATAAAATAGTATCATTTTATCTTAATTTTTTTCCTTGAGTCTCAAAATTGCTAAAAACTTCTAGAAAATCAACATTAATTCATCCATTATTTTTCTAACAATCGAAATTTTTTCCGTTTGATTGATACGTGAAAATTTTTACCCTTAATGATATTCAGTAATATATTTCATGATCTGTCCGATAATTTCTACACCTGCTGTACTTTGCTGAATACTGTTATCAATGTTGGAATTTAAACTAATATCATATAATTTTTATCTGTATTTCTAATTACTTAAATGCTAATCAGAAATTGTGAATCACTTATGAAAAAACCTGTCATTGTATTTTTAACATCTGTTATCATATCAATACCCGTTGTATATTTTATATTTCCGCTGGCTCATCCCTATTATGCTCTTAAAAACCTTATTACCGAACAGGAAATCTCCCTCCTGAGCGATAGTCTGATGAGTGAGCTGAACATTAATACGGAAGACCTCAATAAGTATATTAATTTATATTCAAACAGCGATCTGCTTAGACAGACACAGATTGAGTCAGGGATCGAAAACAGCAACAAACAAATTCAGGAAGGTATGTGGGGCTATACCTGGCGTGTAAGATACGGCGACATGGAAAGCAGAATTATAATTGAAGGACAGGATACCAGTAAATCGATTCCGGATTTTCTTGATGAGCTTAGAGTGGATTTTGACCAGGATGGAAAGCTTATTTATATAAATTTAACACTAAAAGATGATGCTCAAATTAAATTTGTGAGGGGATTCGAAGCTAAAAAAATAGCAGAGGATTTCGTAAGGAAACATCTTAATTATTACAATATAGAGTTCGATTCAATAGGTATTGGTTCGGAAAACAATCCTGAGGCAGGCAGAGTGAATATATCTTCCGGCGATGCTGGTACTCAGCAGGATAATAATAGAAGTATGGGCAGGAATAATACCGATTACAAATTTAACTTCGAAGGTGTAAACAGCTTTACAGGAAATACAGTTAAAATTTCGGTCTCTGTAAAAGGAGATATAATTAATGAACTCAGCATAGATGAAAAAATACCGGATCAATTTAAAGGCAGATCATACTTCCCGCCTATCATTGAACTGATTATCTCAGCCGTATTCATAATAATGATTATTGTTTCCGCCTACAAAAGACTGAGGGCTTATGAAATAGGATTTAGAAATGCTATAGTAATCGGAATACTTGCATCACTGGGACTAATGATAGAAATACTGGTTGAAACTCAGGGTATTTTCAGGTGGGAGCTGATATTCGGTCTTGTGCTGGGACCGCTGTTCCTGGGCTTCGCAATAATCATAATCTGGGCTATCAGCGAGGCTAACGGCAGGGAGGTGTGGAATATAAAATTTATCGAGTTCGATCTGCTGGCTAATGGTTATATAAATCATTCCAGAATCGGTTCGTCTATATTTTACGGGGTATCTTTCGGGCTGTTCCTTCTTGCAGGTTGGCTTTTATGTACAGCTCTTCTGGACACATTTATGGGTATAAGCATAAACTTTTCCGGTAATGACAATAACGACAGCATTCTTATCGGATCGTTCGATCCGTTCTTTCAGCTTGGCAGGGATCTTTATAGAACCGTATTTAAAACTGCGTTACTGCTTGGATTTGCTTTCAGCTATCTGAAGATGAGAATTTCGGGACAGAAAACAGTAATAATTCTAACCGCATTACTCTGGGCTCTGGTAAACCAGGGTTATTATAATCCTTACTGGCTAAGCGTGATAGTAGAATTCTTCTTCGGACTTGCTTTTATATACATCTTCATTAATTATGGCTTGTTTACCTCGCTGATTTCCATTTTTTCGTTTTCGTATCTAATAGTTGCAGTATCTTACTTTTTTATCGGAAATCCCGATTATGATACTGCACAGATTTATTTTCTTTTAATCGGTGCCGCTGTTTTGTCTTTTGCAGCTGTATCAATGTATACAAAGGACAGACTGCAAGATTATTATTCCATTACGCCCGTTTTCGCAAAGAATATAACCGAACGACAACGGCTCCAGGGAGAGATTCAGGCAGCAAAAAAAATTCAGGAATCGTTTCTGCCTTTGAGCAACCCGGATATTCAGGGACTGGATATTGCTGCCAAATGTCTGCCGGCGCTTGAAGTCGGCGGTGACTATTATGATTTCATTAAACATGACGATACTCATCTCAGCGTGATTATCGGCGATGTTGCAGGCAAGGGTACCAAAGCCGCATTCTTTATGACTCTTACCAAAGGTTTCTTCAAAGCGCTCGCCAGAAAAATTTCATCTCCGGCGAAAATACTGTGTGATATTAATGAGCTGTTTTATGAAAATGTAGGAAGAGGTTCTTTTATATCCATGATATACGGGCAGTTTAATCTTGCCGACAGAACTTTTACTTATGCACGTGCCGGACATAATCCGGTTATTCACGTTAAAGACAAGGGAAAATCCGTGAATTTTCTACAACCGGACGGCATAGCCCTTGGGATGGAGAAAGGCATTTTGTTTGCCCGCACCATAAAGGAAGAAAAAATGCCGATATTCAGCGGCGACCTGTTTGTATTTTATACGGACGGGTTTACCGAAGCGATGAACTCGAGAAAAGAGCAGTACGGCGAAGAAAATATTATGAAGATTGTTGAAAATAATTATTCTAAATCATCATCCGAACTGATGAGTGAAATCTTTTCGACAGTACTGAAATTCATTGGTAAAGAAAAACAGTACGACGATATGACGATTGTGATTGTTAAGATTGAGTAAGGTAAAGATGACATCTTTTCAAGATGTGCTGGCATAACTTTGAGCCATTCATTCAAGAAGCAATGATTATGGATTTGAATAATTAATAAGTTCCTGAAGACTTTTCAGAATCACAAAATTAATTTTTAAGTCCGTTTCTGGAATGAATATGAGATGTACCTGTTATTCTGAAAACCGACTTTTGACTCAACTCCATTTAGATAAAAAGATACATAAATATTTTTTTTGAATTTCACTATCATTTCATTTATCTTGATACGCATAATTAAACCGAGATATAAACTTTAATGTTTTTCAAATCCTTGCCAATACAAACTCACATCAAAATAATAAAGCTAATAAAATATATAACAGGAGGAATTTAATGGGCTGGCTTTGGGAAAGCTTGAACTCATCTATCGGCAAAAAAATTGTAATGGCTGTAACGGGGATTTTTCTGATAATATTCCTGATCGTTCATTTGATTGGAAATATAACCCTGTTTTTCGGTCCGGATGCTTTTAACGGGTATGTTTCTACTCTGGATGTCGTAAAACCTCTTATTCGTGTTATTGAAGTTGTCCTGCTGGCTGTTTTTATTTTTCATATTTTTAACGGGCTGCGATTATGGCTTGAGAATAAGAAAACACAAGGCGGTAAATTCTTCGGTAAGTACAGAGTAAATGCTTCATCCGAGAACAGCTCGTTTTCATCGAGAACAATGATAATATCGGGATCCATAGTTTTTATTTTTCTTGTTCTTCACCTTGGAACATTTTTCTGGAGGTTTAATGTACACGATCCGCAGGGCTATGCAGATACTCACCAGTATTTTTTCATTGTAAGTGAGCTGTTCGGGATTTGGTGGTATTCGGCACTTTATGTAATTGCAGTGCTGCTTTTAGGTTTTCATCTCAATCACGGATTCCAAAGCGCATTCCAGACATTCGGATGGAATAATAAGAAGTATTTCCCTCTTATTCAGAAATTCGGAACCGTGTATGCAATAATTATGGCTTTGGGATTTGCATCCATGCCAGTTTACTTTTTCTTTTTTTACGGAGGTAACTTATGATAAAGCTTGATCCGAAGATTCCGGCTGGTCATATTTCCGAAAAATGGACAAACCATAAATTTAATATGAAGCTCGTTAATCCCGCCAACAAACGTAAATTTGATGTTATTGTTGTCGGAACGGGATTGGCAGGTGCCGGTGCAGCAGCAACCCTGGGTGAATTGGGATATAAAGTAAAAGCTTTTACATATCACGATTCGAGCCGCCGGGCTCACTCAATAGGCGCGCAAGGCGGCATTAACGCTGCTAAAAATTATCAGAACGACGGCGATTCAATCTACAGATTGTTCTATGATACAATAAAGGGCGGCGATTTCAGGTCCCGTGAGGCTAATACTTACCGCCTTGCAGAAGTCAGTAATAATATTATAGATCAATGCGTTGCCCAGGGTGTGCCTTTTGCAAGGGAATACGGCGGCACTTTGGCAAACCGCTCTTTCGGCGGTGCCCAGGTTTCCAGGACTTTTTATGCACGCGGCGAAACGGGACAGCAATTGCTGCTCGGAGCTTACAGCTCACTCAACAGACAAATTAAGCTGGGCAATGTTCAGATGTTTCACCGCAGGGAAATGCTCGATGTTGTTTTAGTTGATGGTGTAGCCAAAGGAATAACGGTCAGGAACCTGTTAACGGGTGAAATTGAAAGTTACGGTGCACAGGCTGTTATACTAGCAACAGGCGGTTATTCGAATGTTTATTTCTTATCAACGAGCGCAATGTTATGTAATGCCACCGCCGTTTGGCGTGCACATAAACGTGGAGCTTTGTTTGCCAATCCGTGTTTTACTCAAATACATCCGACATGTCTTCCCGTCCACGGCGAAGGTCAATCCAAATTAGTTTTAATGAGCGAAAGTCTGCGAAACGACGGAAGAATCTGGGTGCCTAAAAAGGCAGGGGATAACAGACCGCCGAATGAAATACCTGAAGATGAACGTGATTATTACCTTGAACGAAGGTATCCTTCTTTCGGAAATTTAGCTCCGAGGGATGTTTCATCCAGAAGTGCAAAATATGTCTGTGACGAAGGTCGCGGTGTTAACGGCGGCAAAGCCGTTTACCTTGACTTTGCCGATGCGATTAAACGATTGGGCGAACAGACAGTTAAAGAAAAATACGGCAACCTGTTTGACATGTATCAGAATATTATGGATGAAAATCCTTACAAGGTTCCTATGAAAATTTATCCTGCACCGCATTATACTATGGGCGGTTTATGGGTGGATTATAATCTGATGAGTAATGTACCGGGACTATTTGTTGCAGGCGAAGCCAATTATTCGGATCATGGTGCAAACAGACTCGGTGCAAGTGCGCTGATGCAGGGTTTGGCAGACGGCTATTTTATTATTCCTTATACTATAGGGAATTATTTCGGGAGTGAAAAACCGGCTAAACCCGACGTGAATTCTCATGAATTTAAGGAATCGAAAGACGAAGTACTCGAAAATGTGAATAAACTTTTATCTATAAATGGTAAACAAACCGTAGATGAAATTCACAAAAAATTAGGACATCTGCTTATCGATAAAGTAGGCATGTCCAGGGATGAACCCGGACTCAAACAAGTAATAAAAGACATTACCGAATTGCGCGATGAATTCTGGCAGGATGTAAAAGTTGTTGGAAAAGGAGAGGATCTAAATCAAAACCTGGAAAGAGCCGGAAGAGTTGCTGATTTTCTGGAACTTGGCGAACTAATGGCTGTGGATGCTCTTAACAGGGATGAATCCTGCGGTGCACACTTCAGGGTTGGTCATGAAACCAAGGATGGCGAGGCAATAAGGAACGATGAGGAGTTTGCATATGTTGCCGCATGGGAATTTGAAAAAGTCGGTAAATGGAATCTTCACAAGGAAAATCTTGAATTCGAGTTTGTGGAATTAGCTACAAGGAGTTATAAATAATGGGCAATAATAATATAAATTTGACGCTGAATATTTGGCGGCAGGAATCTGCCGAAGCAAAAGGCGATTTTGAAAAGTTCAAAGTATCAGTTTCGCCCGATGCCTCAATCCTTGAAATGCTTGACGAATTGAACAACAAACTGGAAAAAGAAGGGAAAATTCCAATTGCATTTGAAAGCGACTGCAGGGAAGGTATTTGCGGAACCTGCGGTCTGGTTGTTAACGGGCACCCCCACGGTGCGCTTCCTAAAATTGCCACCTGCCAGTTACATATGCGTAATTTTAAAGATGGTGAGACGTTATACATCGAACCGTTCAGAGCTACTGCATTTAAAATTATAAAAGATTTGATTGTTGACCGCTCAGGTTTTGATGAGATTCAACAAGCCGGCGGATATATTTCTTTTAATACCGGCAGCGCCCCGGATGCAAATGCTGTACCCATTCCCAAAGAGATCGCTTCCCTGGCGCTGGATGCTGCCGAATGCATCGGCTGCGGCGCCTGTGTTGCTGCCTGTAAAAATTCTTCCGCGATGCTCTTTGTAGCAGCAAAAGTATCGCAATTTGCTCTGTTGCCGCAAGGTCAGCCGGAGCGTTATGAACGTGTTCAGGCTATGATTGCGAAAATGGATGAACTCGGATTCGGAAGCTGCTCAAATACATATGCCTGTGAAGCTGAGTGCCCTAAAGGAATCTCAGTAAAGAATATTGCAAGGATGAATCGTGATTATATCGTTTCGAAGGTTACAAAGGAAACTGTTTAGGAATTAAATAAGATATATTTCAAAAAGAAGCTGACGATCAGGTGTCTGATCGCCAGCTTTTTTATTATAACTCAACGCTTAAGTTATATACTATTCTTCTTCCGAAACCGTTTGATATTGCGTTGATGGTTTTTCTCCTGCTGAATTCCGGAACAAGAACAAGTTCGTCGGTCAGATTTTTTGCATAAACTGAGTGAACCAGTTTAATACCCTCAGCTTCGTGTGAATAATTAACACTTGCATCGAATGTAGTACTGGCATTGATAACTTCATTGGGACCTTCAGTTTCGCCAATGTAACTCAATTTCAACGAAATACCTACAGCACCGAAGTTTCTGGAAATCCCGAAATTCATGTTATGTTTCGGAACATACTTGAAGTTATAGTTACCGTCGTTATTCATTTCGTCGCCGTTGTCGCCGTCAATATACCTGTATGTAAACAATGCATTTACAAGCTTTGCGTTTCTGTATTTTACTTCCAGCTCAACTCCTTTCGCACCGAATGTTTCGCCGTTCCAGTAAATGGTTTAGCTTGGCAGAACCGTTCCATCTTCGAGAGTTACATCACGAATTGCCCGGAATATTTTATTATCGTAGTCAGATTGATAAGCAAGCACCTGCACAAAGAAATTACTGAATGATGTTAGGTACGCCAGTTCTATTGAATTACTTTGTTCAGGTTTTAAATCCTTATTGCCGAAAACGGTGAAACTGGGGGTAGAGAAATAAAGTTCGAACAGCTACGGAGCGCGGTACGAAGTTCCGTAAATAAATTTGAAGCTGTTTTTATCGGTAAGTTTGTATACTATGGTCCCTCTTGACGAGATATTGCTCCCGAAAAATTCGTTGCTTGTATATCTCATACCGCCGGTAACTATAAAAGAACCGTGCGAATAAGTTGCCTGCCCGAGTAATGAGAACTCAGAAACCGATTTGTCTTTAAGCCCGTTATTAACCAGTTCTTCACCGGTCAGAGAATTATAATTGCTGTACTGCTCGCTGACGCGTGTTTCATAGTCGCCGCCGACTTCAAGATGCAGATCTTCAAGTGGATTTAAAAGCAGCTTTAGAGCAGCCGTCCATCTGTATCCTTCTACTTCTGCTCTGGTTACATCATCGGCAGTTCTTGAAATATCTCTTCTGTTATAATCGTAAGAGGCTTTGCCCCTGATTTCAAGAATATCCGAAATTTTATTCGCATAACCGTATTTTAAAATGTAGCCGTTTACTTCGGTGTTTTTTCCGGCACCGGCTAAGAAAGTCGGGGTAACACCCAAATAACTTTCATCAACGTCGTATATATTAAATAAGACCGAATGATTCATGCTATTTAAGGATAAATTGAAATTCCGGCTTCTGAGATATTCTTTTACATTGCTAATCCCACCCTTTTCATCCGTAAATTCATAATCATGACCGCGTTCACTGGTATTATTCGCCGAAAGGAAAAGCGAATAATCTTCATTATTAAAAGAATAATTTCCGCCTGCGGACAAGAAGCCTCTTTCACCGACCCCGAAATGCATCGAAGGATTTGTTTTATCTTTTAGCACTATATTAATGGCTCCCGAAAAAGCATTGGTGCCGTATAACACTGATGCGGGTCCTCTCAATACTTCTATTCTTTCTACGTCATTTATATCAACTCTGTCCAGATTAGCTTCGCCTGTACCTGCGTGCCATGTGGGATTTCCATTAATCATTACGAGAACCTTACTTGCATAATGATCCTGCAGAATGCCTCTGGCGGTAGGGACATTGCGCTTTAGATACGTTCGAGAATTGTTGAATCCGGGAATAAGATCTATTGCCTCAGATATTGAGGTGATATTAAATTCCCTGATCATCTCCTGATTAATACCTGAAACTGAAGAAGGGGTGCTGAATATATCCGATGCATTTGTCGATGCAACGTTCAGCTCAATATTTAAGAGTTCCTCCAGTGATAAATCCTGGAAGCTTTCGTTCCCCTGACTATAGATTAATGTTGCATTTGTTAAAACAAGAGTAACTATTAGTATCCCGATACTCCTGGAACAAATTTTACAATGCACTTTACCTCCATTTGTTTGTTTTTAGATCCGATTAATAATTAACCGAAGACTTATAAAAAGACGTTCATTAGTATCGGATTGTACCCTTAAGAGTCTAGCGGTAAATATTTAAATTCTTTGTCCCGGATTTAATTAAGCTATATCATGTTATAAGAAAGTGATAGCACCGGTTTTCAATTATGTTCAATCAATTATATCATTTTAATTGAGATTTTTTAACATCATTTTGCTATTATTATTCATCAATTCGCGGGATTTGATTATTTTTAACTTGCAACATCAGAAAAAAGAATATGTTTGAACGGGAAATTCAATTCATTTATGATTTTAATCAGAACAAGATTAAAAAATTAGGTGCTTTTATAACCTTCGGACAGCTGCAGCATTGCGATCTTCATCCTGCTATACTTAAATATATTTCCGGTGAAATAGATTTTCTTATATATGAAGACAGGCAAAAACTTCTGAAGGATTCGCTTTTTGATTATTCGGGTGAAACAATAACGAATTATTTTTCGCTTATCAGTGAAGAGATCAAAAAGACAAAAAGATTTTCGATCAACTACATCGAAAAACTGATTCTTCATGCTTCGTCATTTACTGTGAACTATATTTCGCGACCCAAGTGGTCTCTGCTTAAATTTATTTTTGATGAGGAAAAGAGCAAATCGGCATTGGAAGTCAAACAGATTTTCAACTACTTCTATTTTTATCCCACTTTGAAGAAAATTATAACTTCATATCTCGATAAGAAAAAAATCAATACAATATCGTTTGATGAATTTAAAGCATTGCTGGAAAAGATAGAGAAAATAGAACTGGAAACTAATCACGTTAAAGTGATAAATGAAGCACTCGATACAATGGCTGAATTTTTTAATGTAGGCATATCTAAACGAAAACATATACCGATCAAGGCAGTCCAGTATTTTATGGCAGAAAAAAATCTTGATCCCTATCTTGAGATGCTTAAGGATAAAACGGAGAATCCGGAAATTACAAGATTTGACCTGAATGATTATAAGAACTGGTTTAACAATGTGATTTATATACCTCAGGAGGAGATTGAGGAAGCCGCAGCTCAGGATTCATTTGAATATCAGCATGAGTCGGCTGAGGAGGAAACGGATGTTCAGCATGTGGATACATTCGGCGGAGATTATGATATAGAAAAATCCGCATCTGTTCAAGAATATGCAGAACCAGCTTCGGAAGAATCTGAAACAGGTAATGACCAGGACGACCAACAGAGAATTATGCAGGAATCATTTGCGGAATACAGCGAAGCAGAACCCGATGAAGAGGTTGAAAACCTGGATGATGAAGAACCACTTGCAGAATTAAGTAACGAGAATGAGCCGCATCCCGGACAGCTTAAAATAGATGATAAAATTGTGGATATTGAAGAGGATCTGAGAGCGGAGTCGGGAACCGTTGATGATATTTATGAGCTGGCTAAAGAAGAAAAGGAAAATGAAGAAATAAAGGGAGAAATAAGTTCTGCTGAAATTGAAGCTTCTGTTCCGATCGAAGCTGAATTGGAAGATGAGGAAGATGAAGGTTTTGATACCCTGTTCGATAGTCCGGATACTTCTGTAAGTATGGAAGAGGAAAATATGGTTGCGGTAAATAAGGATGAAAGTCCGGAAACATTGGAAATCGAGAGTTCTGAATCGGAAGAATATGAAACTTCATTCTCAGATGATGAGATTGTTGAGGAGGAAGAAGCATCCGTAGAAGAGGAAACTATTATCGATCTTGAAAATAAAAAAACTACTTATGATGACGAGGAGCTATTTACTACCGATCATGAATATAGTAAACGAGACTCTGCGGAAGACGAGGCTTCCGAAGAGGAGGAAGAACCAGAGTTATTTAATATGGAAACTCTTTCCCGAAACGAAGAGGATATGTCAGAAAAATTGGAAAGCAGCGGTCAATCTTTTGATGAACCCGATGAAGATGAAAAACCGGAAACGGGTGTGTCACCACAGATAGACGTTGTTGAGCTGCTGGAGAATAAGAAGATGAACAAAATTATTGATCTGGTTTTTGATTATGACATGGAAGAATTCGCAAGTGCTATTGAAAAAATTGCTGATGCAGTGAATGAGCAGGATGCTTTAAGAATTGTGGACGATATTTGTACTACCGCACAGGTAAATCCAACCTCTAAAGAAGCCAAGCTGTTTAAATCCATTATTTCCGAATACTACAATAAAAGCTGACCGATGTTTATTGATGAATCAAAAATTTTCGTTCGTTCCGGTGACGGTGGAGACGGTGCAGTTGCTTTCCGGAGGGAAAAATATGTGCCTAAAGGCGGTCCGGCAGGCGGTAATGGTGGTAAAGGCGGTAATGTGGTTTTCATAGCCGACAGGAATATCAATACATTGATCAACTTTAAATACAAAAGGAAATTTGCAGCAGGCAACGGACAGAAAGGAGCAAATTTCTTGAAGGACGGCAAAGATGGTAAAGATGTTGTAATAAAAGTACCTGTGGGAACTATAATCAGAGACTTGTCATCAAATGAAATTCTTGCGGATCTTGACGAAGATGGATCGGAAGTCATACTGCTTAAAGGCGGTAAGGGGGGAAAAGGCAACAGCAATTTCGCTACGTCAACTAATCAGACACCCAGATTTGCTGAAAATGGCAAGCCGGGAGTTGAAAAGGAGATAATACTTGAGCTTAAACTTATAGCTGATGTCGGTCTTGTTGGGTTCCCGAATGCCGGGAAATCGACGTTTATTTCGGCGGTTTCTGCAGCAAGACCGAAAATTGCAGATTATCCCTTTACAACGCTCGAGCCGAATCTGGGAATCGTAAAATATTCGGATTTCAGCAGCTTTGTTATCGCCGATATACCAGGAATAATTGAAGGCGCTCATAAAGGGAAAGGTCTTGGAATAAGATTTCTGAAGCATATCGAAAGAACCAGGATTCTCTTAATACTCATTGATGTAACTGATGAAAATTATAGGGAAACTTATAAAATAATACTGAATGAATTAAGTAAGTTCAGTGCTGAGGTTGCTTCGAAAAAAAAGGTTCTTGCTTTTACCAAAATGGACATGCTTGATAGTGATGCCTCAAAAAAAACTGGTAAAAGGAGTTTAAAGGGATTTCCGGAAAGTACGTTTTTTATTTCTTCAGTTAGCGGATTTAATATTAAATCGCTGTTGGATAGTCTATGGCATTCATTAAACGATTGACCGTCTTTAATCTTGTTAGTATAAGTTTTTTTCTTTTAACAGCTTTAGTATGTACTGTATTTATTGCCCTTTCAATAGGTTCTGTGAATATTCCGATTCCCGAGATATTCAATTCAATATTTGGAAATGAAGCTAATGAAGTTAATCATCGCATAATAACCGAACTCAGACTTCCCAGGATAATACTTGCTGTGGCAGTGGGAGGGGGATTATCGGTTGCCGGCGTTGTATTTCAATCAATTCTGCTGAATCCGCTTGCCGAGCCGTATATTCTGGGAGTTTCCAGCGGAGGTACTTTCGGAGCAGTTTTTGCTTTGTTCCTGGGATTAACTTTCTGGGGTCAGCAGTTATTTGCGTTTACAGGTGCCTTGATGGTTATAATGATCGTGTATTCATTAGGACGCAGAGGCGGAACTGTAAATCCGAACACGCTGCTGCTTTCGGGAGTAATGACAGGTGCTTTCTTCTCTGCGCTTATATTGTTCTTCATTACTTTCGTCGACGGTTCGTTCCGGTCTGCATTGTTCTGGCTGCTGGGGAATCTTTCACTGGCTCAGTCGTACGAAATCTGGATTGTTTTTCCGATTGTAATAATCCTATCCGCAATACTTTTTCTGTTTTCCAACAGGCTGAATCTTCTTTCATTGGGGGACGAAACAGCGGATCATCTCGGTATAAACAGTAAAAGCACCAGAAAACTGGTATATTTATTCTCTAGCCTGCTTGTAGGAGCAGTTGTATCAATCAGCGGAATAGTCGGTTTCGTCGGCTTGCTCGTACCGCATTCATGCAGAATAATTTTCGGAACAGATAACAGGCTATTAATTCCGGCTTCGTTTTTTGTCGGTTCCATATTCCTGATATTTTCTGATCTTCTGGCAAGAACTCTTATTTCCCCATCTGAATTACCGGTTGGAGTAATAACAGCTGTAGTTGGCGCCCCGGTTTTTATTTATTTGCTTAAATCGCAAAGGTCTTTTCCCGTATAAAATGTAATTTATTAATAATTTTACACCAACTTGATATTTGAACTTATCTGATCAATGTCCTATATTTAATGTTCTGTTTTTTAAGTATTGGCGAGGTAGCTCAGTCGGTTAGAGCAGTGGAATCATAATCCACGTGTCGGGGGTTCGAATCCCTCCCTCGCTACAAAAACCGGAGAGTAAAATATGTATACTTTATTAACTATAATTGCTATTATTGCTTCTGTTCTTTTAGTAGTAGTTGTTTTATTACAATCGAGTAAGGGCGGCGGTCTTGCCGGAATTACTGGTGATACTGGTAACTTCGGGCAGATGTTCGGAACTCGCAGAACTGCGGATTTTCTCTCAAAATTTACATGGTGGCTGGGCGGCATAATCGTCGGTCTTTCACTTGTAATAAACTTATTCTTTTTACCCGGTCAATCTACTACTGAACAACGGGAAAGTATTATTCAGGGGACTCAGACTCCAACTGTACCCGCAACACCTGCATTACCCGAACAAACGCAGTCGGATAACCAGGATCAGGGAACAACCGATACAGAACAAAAATAAGTCTAATTATTTCGATTAAAGCCTGTTCCTATAAAGAGGGACGGGCTTTTTTTGTTTATCCTAATTCTAAAGGTGAATTATGCCGAATAAAATTAAAAAACCGGTTAAAGCGTATAAAAATTTGGATTTTTTGAGTTCTACCGATGCAAGGACTATAAGAATTTTATCAGAATTTTATGAGCCGATGTCGAGGTTCAGTAGAAAAAAAATACAGGACACCGTTGTGTTTTTCGGCTCGGCAAGAATTACTTCTGAAAAAGAAGCAAAGCAAAAGCTGAATCAGCTCCGTAAAAAAGCAAAAAACAGCAGTAAAAATTATTCTTCAGAAATCAGGCATGCGGAGCGAATGCTCGAAATGTCTCGTTATTATGAAGATGCAGTAGAGTTGTCTAAACTTCTTTCTGAATGGTCGAATAAAATATCCGATGATAAAAAGAGGTTTATAGTTTGCAGCGGCGGGGGACCGGGTATTATGGAAGCAGCCAGCAAAGGAGCAAAACTCGCAGGCGGAATGTCCGTAGGGCTGAATATAAGTATACCATTCGAACAGTTTGTTAATAAATATGTTGATCCCGATCTGGCATTCGAATTCCATTACTTCTTCATGAGGAAATTCTGGCTTGTATATATGGCAAAGGCTTTAATAGTGTTTCCTGGAGGATTCGGAACCCTGGATGAACTGATGGAAGTTATTACACTGATGCAGACAGGTAAGATTAAGAAACAAATGAAGGTAATTATTTACGATTCGAAGTTCTGGAAGAATGCAATAAATTTTAATCATCTTATCGAACAGGGCACAATCAGCAAAAGTGATTTGAAACTGTTTCAATTTTGTGATACCGTTGATGAAGCTTTTCAGGCAATCACAAAACACTTCACAAAAAACTATTTAAACAAAAAAAGGCTGAGTATCTGAACCCAGCCTTTTTTATTAAAAGTACCAGTGAAATTTTATCTGCTGTCTCTCTGAGAATCCTTAACTGCTCGTCTCTTAGCTTTAATCTTTTCCATTCGTTTCTCGATCGACGGTTTTACGAAAAAGGTTCTCTTTTTGAATTCTTTTAAAACACCTGATCTTTCGTATTTCTTTTTGAATCTTTTAAGAGCCCTGTCGATGTTTTCGTTTTCCGATAAAATTATGCCTACCAAAGTATATCACCTGCCTTTAAATGTTTAAAAAAATATGTCAACAAAGATATTCTGAATAAACTAAATACGCAAATTTAAAATAATGATTCGGGCTAATTTTGTCGGAAACATTCGGATATGAAATACTTTTCAACTTTTTGAGGATTATCGTTGGTTACAAGTGTAATAATATTATCATCATATCTGAAAATAAAAGTAGAGTGATTTTTATATTCGAGTTTTATAAAATCGCCTTTATAACACGCACTGCTGATTTCATCAGGTAGTTCGAGTACACGATTGTTTTCCAGGAAAAAACGATTGACCTGATATAGGTAAATTAAATGTCCTGAATCGTCCGAATAAATATGATGGGCAAGTTTGGTGCCGGCTTCATCCGAAACCACTGCACCAGTAATTTTCCACGGTACCATTTTCGGAACGAAAGCAGCATAATTTACACCTGATTCACTGAAGAAACTTTTTACTTCTTCTGGTGTGCCGCATAATTTCTGCGGTTTTAATTTTCCGTTCATTAAACTGACGAAATTAGCCTCAGCCTGTTTATACATGTTTCTTGGTGATGTTTTGCCTGAATCATTTAATAATATGAAAATAAATGAAGTAATAGCAAAAACTGCTGCGGCAAAAGCTGTCTTTTTGTTTAGAAATAAATTTATATATGAGTTGTTTTTTCTTGTTTTAGTCCGGGCTTTTCCTGTGGTACTTTCTATTATTCTGGATTGCAATTTATGGGGCGCATTTAAACGCAGAACCCTATTTGAGACAACAGATTTAACAGTGGTTTGAATTTTATATTCTATTTCACAATCCCTGTTGTTTCTAATAATTTCCTTTAAATAACTAATTCTTTCCGGATCTTTAATCTCGCAGTCAGCCAGGGCTGTCAATTCTTCATACAAGTAAATCCTTCTTTCCATAAATAATTTTTATTATTCTTTAATAAATCCGTTTTCTTTTGCGTAATCAAATAGTTTTGTATACAACATTTTTCTAGCTCTGTGGAGGCGCGATCGGACAGTCCCGACCGGGCAGTCGATAAATTCTGCTATTTCCTCGTATGTGAAACCTTCCACATCACTGAGTATGATTACAGTTCTGAAATCTTCCGGCATCGAATCAAGTGCTTTGCTGACATCGTCATCCATCAAATTTGCATAAACATCTGCCTCCAGATGTTCGGTCTTGACATCACTTGCCTTAATATTCTCGTAAAAATTCTGCACATCATCGTAATCAACTTTGCCGGGTTGTTTTGTATTTTTTCTATAATCGTTAATAAATGAATTCTTCATTATTCTAAACAACCAAGCCTTGCAATTAGTGCCTTTTTCAAACTTATCGAAGAACCGGAACGCTTTTAGAAATGTTTCCTGAACCAGATCGTCGGCATCGTCGGAATCGCCGGTCATTTTATAGGCAAAGTTATAGAGTGCATCAACATGTGGAAGGGCTTCGCGTTCAAATTCTTTATAGAGGTCATTCATAGTTTTTAGTATTCAGTTACAACAGCTTATTTTACTTTAGAATAATACCATTTAAAATATTATTTCTTTTCGACCTGTTGTCAAAAACAAATCCATTTACAATTGTATAGCGCACCTTGTTATTCTCCAGAATTACTAGATTTGCAGGTATATCCAATTTTACTTTATTCTGTATTTTCCCGGTGTTCTTCTTCATAATAGTAATTGGAAAATCGATATGGTTAATTTCCGGATCGATGCTGTTTAACTCAACTGTTGTATAGCCTTCTGAAAGCAGGGAATCGAAATCCAATTTTTTCAACTCGCTGATATTCTCAAAGGTACAGGGATAAATCCTGCCGTTTTCAACCGTCATTCCGGTACAGTCATATTCATCATATCCGTAGAAGGTTGAAAGATCACCCAAATCTTCTATAATCCCTTCGTAATAATCATCACGATTTCCGTTCTTTCCTTTTTCATTAAAATTAATTCCAATATCCAACGTAAAATAATCCGAATTGTACTTTTGTTTGAGGTTTTTTAAAAGCAGATCAAAAAGACGCTTTTTATTTTCCGGTATCTTAAAGTATTCAGTTGTTTCGATTTTCTTAAAATCACCGGTCGCCATGGAATTAAGAGCAATCAATATTGATATAAAATTCAGCTTCCGCAGAAATTGTTTTTCATAATTATTTTTCCAGCCGCCTGATTCGATTAATATTGTTCCGGTACCCCACTTTACGAAATTATCGCCGAACGCTCTCGGCTCAAATTCATCGTCGTACCTTGCAATATGTCCGGGTATGTATTTATCCAGTTCGTCTTTCATTTTGACGATAATCTTCATCGCGTCGGACCGGATTTCGTTGATGTCCTTCTGATAATTGTACGCCGGTGCGAGAAAAGAAAGAGTAGCGGCTTTATATGTATTTCCGGCAGTATATCTTTGATCCTGATCGTGAAGGTTGAACCCGTATCTAGGTTTAATAGAATCCTGGATATTTCTCAGAGCCTGTGATTCGGGATACTGAAGTCGTAATGCGTCTCTGTTCAGGTCGATATCCAGTGCATTACGGCGCGTAAATCTTTCAGCGCCGTCTGGATTAAGCATCGGAATGAAATGAATTGTAAGTTTTTCCTGAAACCTTTTTCTTATATCATTGTATTTATCATCTTCACTCAAAAAATTGAAAATATCTATCAATGCCATTGTTGCGGTTGGTTCGTCTCCATGCATTTGAGACCAGGCCAGGACATGTGTTTTGCCCGATCCGTAACTGATCATTCGTATATTCCGTTTCTCAAGTGATGAACCGATAACTTTCTGTCTGAATAAATCGGATTGGATCGCTTCGTCTATATAATTGTTCATTTCGTCATAGTTAAATCTTTTGTTGACAACTCTCGTTTCTTTGTAGGTGTCATAATCATTATAAAGGTCTTCAGAGAAGAGCATTTGAGCCTCGATTGATTGTATCTGAATTAAAAAAAATAAAAGCAAAAATAAAGACTGATGGATATAAATATTACGCAAAAGATTTCTCACTAGTTTTTTCTAATACTTAACATAAAATATGAATTTTAAATGAGATATATGATGTGTAATTCTAAATTGATAACACCATGCCGGCAGTAAGCGCCGGCATTTAAAATCAACAGAGGGGAGTTATTTAATACATTATTCCCAGATTAAGTGTCACATAGAATGAAGTTATTTTATTTCTGAATCTATCTGTAAGGTTTTCGACACCTTCACCAAAAATGTATGCGGCATAATATCTGAAATTCAGTCCCACAAGATTAGATTTACTGATTCCGAAATTTGCACCCATACCGATATATCCGCCAACTGCGTATTTGAGTCTGGCGTCACCGAATGAGCTGAAGAATTCTTTTCTGTATGGCGTTGTAACAAGAAGAGTAGGACCGGCTCCTGCAGTAACATAAGGTCGGAGATTGGATGTTAAAGTTTTCTCGAACAGCCTGTACTGTACACCGGCATTTAACGGCAGAAAAAACACCCGGTTTTCCTTGCCAAGTACAACAGATCTTCCGAAAATATCTATGTATTCAAATTCTCTATCGTCTTTTGATTCGGATATTGAGAAGTCAATAAATCCGGTTACGGTAGAATTAAAAGCATGCCTGAAAAATGTTCCGAGTCCGAATCCGCCGTCGCCAATTAATATATCCATTCCCCAGGAATTAGGCGGAAACTCCTCCGGCGGCTTTTCAGGAGCCAGTTCCCCAATGTTCTGTGCACTAATAAACAGCGGCAGAAAAAGTAAAATCGCAAATACTCTTCTCATCTTAAAACCTTTTTAATAAGCTTTGGATTGAAAAATAAATATAATATATTAAAAGTCAATACGAATATTCGGATGTATAAATTAAGCCTCAGATCGTTTCAGCTTAATCTTTACTTGTTGATAAAAATTGGAATATTCATGGTTATTAAACATCCCGAATCTTATTTTTGTTCAATAAATTGATGACAAAATTTTATCACTCCCCTTGAAGGGCAAATAATTAACCGTAATGAAAAAAAGGTATTACTTATGGCGAGAAATCTTGAGCTTAAAATTGAAGTCGATTCATTCGAGCATATCATCGAAACATTAAAACAAAAAGGTATATTCCAATCAAGGCTGCTCGTCCAGAAAGATACGTACTATAAATGGTATAAGGGATTACTGAAACTCAGAACTGTTAACGGTATGTACGAACTTATTAAGTACAAGAGGGATGAAAAAAATGAGGACAGGTGGAGCGACTATTTTGTGATAAATATTGAAGGTTACGACCCCGAACTGTTTTTATCGGATATTTTTGAAACCGAAGTTATTGTAGAAAAGAGGAGAGAATTAATTTTATACAAGAATACAAGAATCCATCTGGACGAGGTTGATAAATTAGGCAATTTTATAGAACTGGAAACGGTTGTTTCAAACGGCGATTTGGTATCGGCAAAAAGGGAGTTCAACGAAGTCGTTACACTGCTGAAACTTGATTTGAAAAAGCAGATAAAGAAATCATACCGAAACTTACTGATTGAAAAATGATACTAACCAATACATCGGATAAGTCGGTAAATATCGACAATAAGATTGACGATTTAATTCTTCATAAAAATATAGATAAAATGCTGCTTATTGTTCCGACTAACAGGAGAATAAGGGGTCTTAAAAAAAGAATAATCGATAATACACCTGATAAATGCATATCTAAAATTTATCTGCATACTTTAACAACATTTTCATCGGCAATTTTGAACAGGCAGTTCAATTTTGGGGAGATGAGCGAATCGACCGCGGCAATATTACTTAAAAAATGTTCCGAGGAAATTGAAATGAAATATTTCCGCAATTATGAAAAGGGATTTCCTGCCGGGACATTAAACAGAATACATAACGTTATAATGAAGTATAAAGAGAACGGCATTACTCCGGAAAAATTGTTTGAAGAAAGCAGAAATATTGAAGGGAGTGAAAAACTCAAGGCTGAAGATATTGCAGCAGTTTATTTAAAGTATCAGTCGCTCGTTAAATTAACTGCCGAAAGAGAGCTTGGCGATATATATTCGGAAATTAATTCAATGACCAGGGGTGAATTTGCCGAAAACTTTATTAAGCTTTTCCCTGAGGTTAAATTTATAATACTTATTGGGTTTCATCAATTCACTATTCTGGAAGTAGAGATAGTAAAGATGCTTTCAAATCTTGCAGGTATTTCATTTTATATCGGATTGGATTATTTCAATTATAATCAGCAGGTGTTTGCATCGGTAAGGAAAACTGTCGAAGAGCTAAAGAGGGTCGGATTGAATGAAGCATACGATCTGTCAATCGATACTCACAGCCCGTTTATTAATTATGTCAGGCAGAATTTGTTCAGAATTAAACCTGAAGTTACTCCTCCGGAATTCGGTATGAACCTTAATATTATAAGGGCATTTGACCGGGGAAAAGAGGTAGAATTAATTGCAAAAGAAATTAAGAAAACACTGATAAGCGAAAAAGTACAACCCAGCCAAATTTGCGTGCTCTTTAATCTAATTGAGAACTATAGTGATCTTATAAGATATGTTTTTAATAAATATGGTCTTCCGTTCAACTTAACCGACAGGTATAAATTAAGCGACTCATACCCGGTTTCTGCTATAATTAATTTTCTTGAAATAGCCGAGAATGATTTTTATTACAAGAACATTGCCCGTGCCATGCAAAACAACTTCGTTAATAAATATGATATTGACGTTAATAATCTTATCAGAATGGGCTCTTTGATTAAAGTTGTTAAAGGATATTCAAATTGGATTGACGGATTGGATAAAGCTATTAAATTTATAGATGACTCCGATACAGAAGTTCTGAACAAAACTGATAAAAACAGAATAGAAAAAGCAAAAAGCGATATTACTAAGATCTATAAACTGATAGCTCCCTTTAATAAAAAAATGACTATAGACGAGTTCCTGAGTCATTTACAAAAACTTATTATAAGACTTGATACACCGAGTATACTGATAAACAATCCATCTATGCATGATGAGAAAAATATTAAAGCATTTTCCGTTTTTATCGAAACAACAGAAGAAATATTTGCACTTCTGAAAATGCATTACGGGAATGATGTAAAATACAGCCTCGGATTTTTTCTTGACAATATCAGAACTGCATGCAGATCAGGCAGGTTTAATATAAAAGAAAAAACAGATTATGGAATACTTGTAACAACTCCCGCTGAAATAAGAGGACTAAGATTCAAGTACGTCTTTCTCGGCGGTATGATTGACGGAGATTTCCCTACTAAATTTGCACCGGAAATATTTTTTACTGAAAATTAT
This sequence comes from Melioribacteraceae bacterium, assembly GCA_016927595.1. Classification (GTDB taxonomy): domain Bacteria; phylum Bacteroidota; class Ignavibacteria; order Ignavibacteriales; family Melioribacteraceae; genus PGYT01. The sequence goes on from JAFGMI010000026.1 coordinate 99,503, forward strand.
TCCAAAAAGGAAACTGAACATATAAATGAGGAAAGATATCTTTTCTATCAGAGTCTTAATTCGGGAATTGATGGAATATGGTTTTCATTACCCGCTGCAGCTGATTCAAAAGAATTTACAGAATCATCGTTTTTAAGAGATCTCAGGAAATTAATAAACATTCCCGAATCCGATGAAAATGATTATAAGGAATACATGTTTGCAGCATCCGAACTGCAGAAGAATTTTTTTAATACGGATAAAAATTCACTGCCGGATTTAAATGATAGTCTGCTGAGTAAAAGAGAACTGGAGAGAAGGATAAAAATTGATTTAATAAGGAGAGAAAAACCTTCTGAAGAATCGCAATATAACGGATTTATTTTTGACTGTACTGATAAAGACATGCGTGCTGAAGCACTTGATTTCGGGAGGAGGTTAAAAAATAAGGAGTTCAGCGCATCTGAACTTGAACTTTATGCAAAATGTCCATTCAGGTATTTTATTGAAAGAGTCCTGAGAATTGAAGTATCGGAAGAACCAAGTGAAGAAATTGAGGCGATTGAGACTGGTAGTATTTTGCATTCCATACTATACGAGTTCTATTCCGAGGTACGCAATAATGGAATTGTGCTTTACAACTGTGATGAACAAACCTTCAGAAAATATACAGAAATGATATTCAGTATAGCTGAAAAACATCTTTCTCAATCATTCATTAAATCCCCGGTCACTTTTTATGATATTGAAAAGCTGCTGGGATTAACAGGTGATAAACGCCAATCGATTTTATTTAAATTCGTTGAGTACGAAAGAAATTTTGAAACAAGTTTTCTACCTGAATTTTTTGAAGTGTCGTTCGGGAAAATTTATCAGAAACATGTTGACAGTAAACTGCACCAGCGCGAACCGGTTGAAGTAGGCAGCATCAAACTCAAAGGCAAAATAGACAGAATTGAAATTGATGAAGCATCCCGAAAATTTAATATTACAGATTACAAGCTGGGATACACTGTGCCTGCTGCATCCGAACTGGAGCGGGGAGTGTCGCTTCAGCTTCCGCTTTATCTGATGTGCGCTGAAAAACTACTCGGAATACATTTGAAGAATAATTACAAACCCAATCTGATGTACATTTTCAGTCTGAAATATCAGCATGATAAATTCGGGAAATTCAATATTAAAAAAGGCAGAAGCAGCAGTTTTGATCCGGAAAAATTCAACAATGAATTAATAGAAATTGTAAAAGAGCATCTGAATTCTTATGCAAGCAGGATTGCCGGCGGAAAATTTCATTTATCCTCACATGACGACAGAGAAAAACTGATCTGCAGATACTGCGATTTCAGAGCATTATGCAGGATAAACGATACTTTGTAATTCTCTGATTATATATATCTTGAATTGATAACCTTTTTTTTATAGTTTTGGGGTGCCACTGCGGAAGCAGTGGTATTTTTTTTGGGTAAATCAAGTTAGGAGATAGTACTGTGTCAAATTTCGTTTATTTGTCTAAAACCAGGATGAAAGAAATAGAAGACGAGTTGAAACAATTAAAAACTGAAGGCAGAAAAAAAATGGCTGAGAGAATAGCCGAAGCCAGGGCTCATGGTGACCTTTCGGAAAACGCTGAATACGATGCAGCCAAAGAAGAACAGGGTTTACTTGAATTGAAAATAAGCAAGCTGGAAGAACTTCTTACAAGAGCAAGATTAATAGATGCAAATTCATTTCCCAAAGATAAAGTTCATATCCTTTCGACTGTAAAAGTGAAAAATCTTAATAACTCAAAAGTCTTTGAATATACACTCGTTTCACCCGAGGAAGCAGATCTCGAGAAAGGCAAAATCGCTATGACCTCACCGGTTGGCAGCGCTCTTATGGGTCAGCAGGTGGGAAACAAAGTACAGGCGAAAGTACCTGCAGGTGTTATCAATTTCGAAATTCTTGAAATAAACTGATTGTCATTTGTTTAGATAAAAGATCATTTTTAAACATCCGGCGAGTAATAATATCTGAAATGACCCGGCTCGAAAAACAAATCTTCGATATTATCCTCAGTGAAAAACTTATTTCAAAGAATGATAATATTTTATTGGCACTCAGTGGCGGTCCGGACTCAGTATTCGCGTTTCACTTTCTGTTAAAATTCATGAAAAAATTTGAATTCACCTTTTCTGCAGTCCATGTCAATCATCTTTTGAGAGGAAAAGAATCCGATGAGGACGAGAAATTCTGTATTAATTTATGCAAGAGTAGTAGTATTAAATTACATAAAAGAAGTGCCGATATCCGTTCTTTAAAAAAATCTTCCCGCAATTCACTCGAGGAAGTAGCAAGAAAAATACGGTATAATATTTTTGATGACATCTCGGAAAAATATGGTTATACAAAGATATTAACCGCGCATAATCTCAGCGATAATACAGAGACAGTAATTCTTAATCTCATAAAAGGAACGGGCGTTTCAGGAATTTCAGGTATTCCATTAAAAAGGGGAAATATAATAAGACCCTTCCTTTCAATAACCAAGCAGGAAATTCTTGATTATCTTAAAAAGAACAAAATTCCTTTCAGAACAGATGCATCCAATTCAAAACTGGATTTCGACAGAAACCTAATCAGGAACAAGATTATTCCATTGATCAGTAAAAACCTAAACCCCAAATTGGATGATTCCGTTTTTAGGATGACAAGAATAATCAGATCGATGTATAATACTTTTAACGATCAGATTAGTTTAGTGATGAAAAAATATGTGAGGGTTTTGCATGATGATTATATACTGGACCTGGATATGTTTAAGAAAACAGACGAATTCATCCTTTCGGAAGTGATTAAGGAATTTATAAAAAATGAATTGAATATTGAGTTCAACTGGAAATTGTATTCATCGATATTAAAACTTGCAGGGAATCAGACCGGAAGAAGTATAAGATTAGCGAAGGGCTGGAGAGCGCTGAGAGAGAGAAAACATCTGCATGTATATCTTGAAAAAAAATCCGGTGATCTTGTATACAATTTTTCAATCGGGGGTTCAATAATTACAGAAAAATTCAATATCAGCACCCGGTTACTCGAAGCAAAAGACTTGAAGAAATTAAGAACGGGAAGATCTGAAATAATTTCAGCAGATAATCTGGAAGATGTTTTTAATTTAAGGAAATGGGTCCCGGGAGATAAGTTCATTCCCCTGGGAATGAAAGGTCAGAAAAAGATATCTGACTTTTTAACGGATTTGAAGATCCCGAATAAAGATAAAAAAAATGTGTATGTTTTGACGAACAGGAACAAAATCGTGTATGTTCTTGGTTTAAGAATAAGTGAAGAATTTAAAGTTACATCATCATCAAAAAAAATATGTGAAATATGTCTGAACTAGAGAACTCTGTTAATGAAGATTTTATAATTGTTGGAAACGAGAAATTCGTTCCCTATTTGTCTGAAGATAAAATCCAGAACCGGATTAAGGAACTTGGTAATCAGATAAGTGAGGACTATAAGAACAAGCTTCCGATTTTTATCGGAATACTTAATGGCTCTTTTATGTTTCTCTCTGACCTGCTTAAGAATGTAAATATTCATTGTGAAATGGATTTCTTTAAATTATCAAGTTACGGCGATGCTAAAATTTCTGCGGGTAACGTAAAACTGTTAAAAGAATTGAATGCGGATATTACGGAGAGACACGTAATTGTCGTAGAGGATATAGTCGATTCTGGTCTTTCAATCAGCTACATACGCCAGCTTTTGGAACAATTTAACCCGGCAAGCATCAAATACGCATCGCTTCTGGTTAAACCCGCAAGTGTTAAATATGACGTTAGAATTGATTATATTGGATTCGAGATAAAAAATGAATTCGTAATCGGTTACGGGCTTGATTACGCGCAAAAATACAGAAATTTACGGTCAATTTACGTATTAAGTGAATAAAGGAATTTTATGAACAATAAATTAAATATGTCTGATAAATCAAATTTCAACAATTCGCATCAGGATAAAAAAGGATTTAAAGGCGGACCCCAGAAACCGGACGGTGACTTTGACTGGTCGAAGATAATCAGAACCGTATTAAGCTGGGGTGCAATAATCGTTGCGGCTGTAATTATTATGCAGGTAAGCCGCGAAAGTTCTTCGGGTGCTGTTGAGGTTACCTTTGATATTTATGAAGAGCTGCTGAATGCCGATAAAGTTGAAGAAGCAAGGATCATTAAAAGCGATATAAATGATTTTATTTTTGAAGGTAAATTAAAACAAAAAGAATTTATTGATAATGTCAAAACCGACAAATTTACGGTCGTACTCGTCGAATCGATGATACAGGATCAGGTGGATATCTGGAAGCAGAAAGGAATTAAGTTTACTTTCGTAAAAGAATCAAACGAATGGCTTACGGTTCTCATAAGTATAATTCCATGGGTGCTTATTATTGCCGTCTGGATACTTTTTATGCGAAGGATGCAGGCTGGCGCCGGCGGTTCGAGAGGTATATTCAATTTTGGTAAGAGCAAAGCAAAACTCATTTCTGAATCCGCGATAAAAGTAACTTTTAAAGATGTTGCAGGAGCAGATGAAGCCAAGCAGGAACTCGAAGAGATAATCGAATTTCTTAAAGAGCCGAGCAAATTTCAAAAATTAGGTGGAAAAATTCCGAGAGGCGTGCTTTTATTAGGACCTCCGGGAACAGGTAAAACGCTCCTGGCGCGGGCAGTCGCAGGTGAAGCGGGAGTGCCGTTCTTTTCAATAAGCGGTGCCGATTTCGTTGAAATGTTCGTAGGTGTCGGTGCCAGCAGGGTCAGGGATTTGTTCGAACAGGGCAAAAAAAATGCTCCTTGTATAGTTTTTATAGATGAGATTGATGCAGTAGGCAGACATAGAGGTGCCGGCTTAGGGGGCGGACATGACGAGCGTGAACAGACACTTAATGCTTTACTGGTTGAAATGGACGGTTTTGAACAAAACAGCGGCGTAATAATAATTGCTGCTACCAACAGACCAGATGTGCTCGATCCGGCATTATTAAGACCGGGAAGATTCGACAGGCAGGTCGTGGTTGATCGTCCCGATGTAAAAGGCAGGGAAGGGATATTAAAAGTACATACCAGAAATATTCCGTTGGACAGCAGTGTAAACCTTAAGACTTTAGCCAAAGGTACACCGGGACTTGCCGGAGCGGAATTGGCAAATATGGTTAATGAGGCAGCTCTTCTGGCGGCAAGAAAAGATAAGAAGAAAGTCGACATGACTGATTTTGAGGAAGCTAAGGATAAAGTCATGATGGGTATGGAACGCAAAAGTATGATAATAAGTGAAGAGGAGAAGAAGATTACGGCATATCACGAAATAGGTCATGTGCTCGTTGCAAAGATGATTCCCGAAGCTGATCCGGTCCATAAGGTTACAATTATTCCGAGAGGTCGTGCTCTTGGTGTTACTACTTATCTTCCGGTAGATGAGAAGCACACGTACTCCAAAGAATATCTTGAAGCTACAATTACATATGCTATGGGAGGCAGAGCAGCTGAAAAAATTGTCTTTAACAGGTATACTACCGGCGCTGGCAATGATATTGAAAGATCAACCAATCTTGCACGCAAAATGGTTTGTGAATGGGGCATGAGTGAGAAGCTTGGGCCACTTGCCTATGGTAAAAATGAAGAGGAAATTTTTCTCGGTCGGGAAATTACCAGGCAAACCGATTATAGCGAAAACACTGCACAGGAGATTGATTCCGAAATTAAACTGATAGTTTCCGGAGCGATGGAACGTGCTGTGAAAATTTTAAAGGAAAATGTTGAAATGCTCCATAAATTATCCAAAGAACTTCTTGAAAGAGAAATTCTTGATTCGGAAGAAATTGAAAAAATAATGAACGGCGAAGAACTTCCTCCGCTCAGAAGAAATGATTCAGAATCTGGTGACGGCAGTGATGAAGCTGAGCTGCCCGAGCATGTCCAAAAACTTATAGCTGAGAAAGAAAAACGCAAAGAAGATAAGAATTCTGAAAATACGGATAAAAATGATCGATAACGGAACTATTGACTACAAAACAGAGGTCTTACGAAAATTAATTCATCTTTGTTCTCTTTCAATTTCCATAATTTATTACTTTATCACCAAAGAACTTGCACTTTCCATTCTGATACCAATGACTTTACTGTCATTGGTATTGGATGTACTAAGGTATTTCTCATCCCGATTTGCAAAATTTTTCTATCTCGTTTTCGGATTTATGTTGAGAGAACATGAAAAGGATTTGAAAAAAAAGAATTTAAATGGTGCAACATATGTACTTATCTCTGCAACACTTGTAATTCTTCTCTTTCCAAAAGTCTTTGTGATTCCGGCAATAGCGGTTTTGATTGTCGGGGATATTGCGGCTGCCCTGGTCGGAAGAAAATTTGGGAGGCATCGCTTTTTATTTAAAAGTCTCGAAGGAACATTTGCATTTTTCGTAGCTGGAAGTATAGTGATATTTCTTACACCCAAGCTCACCGGAAGCGCCACAGAATATTTAATCGGCTTCATTGCTGTTGCTGTGGGAGCATTAGCAGAAAATGTTTCGTACGGCTGGGCAGATGATAATCTTTCAATCCCACTAGCGATCTGTATTACTATGGCTATTCTTTACACGACTTTAATGCCTGGAGTAGAATTGATTTTACCAAATGTGCCCGTATAATTTTAGGAAACTAGTTTTGATTGTATTTGTATAAATGCATTATTAGTCAAAAAATAGATGAAGATAATGAAAAGATATTTCTTCCTTCCTGTCATTTTTATACTAAGTATTTTAATTGCCGCCTGCAGTGGAAAACGCAATGCCATCGGTAACGAGGATGAAATAATTGTAGTTGCTGATTCCAGCGAATATTTAATGCTCGAACCTGTTCTTTACGAGACATTCAGCAAGGTAATTTACACACCTCAGCCGGAAAACCTGTTTAATTTAATCAGAAAACCTTATGAGGAACTCCCAGCTGTAAAGCGAAAAAAGAATGTAATTATTGTAGCACCCTTGAACAGCGGTGGATATACCTCGGATTATATCAAAAGTATTCTGGATTCTTCAGTTACGGACTTAGTAAGGAATAACAAAGAATTTGTGTTTAATAAATACGATCTATGGGCTAATGATCAGTTGGTAATGATACTTACCGCCCCTACAATTGAAGACCTCGAAAAGAAAATCGTTTCGAATAAAGACAATTTGCTGCACTACTTTAGAAAAATCTCCGATAAGCGTCTTTTTAACAGCCTTTATAATGCCAGGTATGAAAGAAAGGACATCGAAGCCAAACTGCTTAATAATTACGGATGGATAATTTATGTGCAGGCTGACTTTCAGCTGGCAACCGATGCGCCGGAGGATAATTTTGTTTGGCTGCGACGTGCAGTTAATACTGATATGGAAAGGTGGATTTTCGTTCATTGGATTGATAATGTTACACCTGAATGGCTTAACAAGGATTCCATTACTGCAATAAGAGACGGTCTGACAGAAAAATATTACAAAACTACCGATAACAAGAATCATGTTGTGATTGCACAGGATCAGCTCACTACATTTACAGAAGTAAACTTTCTGGATAAATACGCTATTATGGCAAACGGATTCTGGCGTTTTACCGATAAAAGCGGCGGCGGACCATTTATAAGCTATACATTCTACGATGAAAAAACCAATCGTATTTATATGCTTGACGGCTCAATCTATGCTCCGAAATATTACAAGAAAAAATTGATTCAGCAGGTTGATGTTACACTTCAATCGTTCCTTACAAAACAACAACTTAGTGAGGATAAAATAGAGGATTTGCTGGAGGAGCTGGAGTAGTTATCACTTTACGTCGTCTGAATGAAAAACCAGTCCCATTCTAAGGACATCGCTGGTTATTTTGTCAATTACCAGCTCATTCCGCAGAATACCTTCAACTTTGAACCCCAGTTCCTCGTTCAATTTGATATTTCTTATGTTTGTATCCACCGTGTAAAGGTAAATTTTCCTCAGTTTCAAAAAATTTCTGCCATAACTAATCCATATTTTTGTTGCTTCTTTCCCGAGACCTTTTCCTCTTAACTGCGGTTCGCCAATCAATTTTCTCAGCTCAGCTTTTTTCTGTTGTTTATCGTAATTCAGAAAGGCCATAACTCCTATTGGAATGTTATCGGTCTTTGTTATGATTCCTACTATATTACGGGAATCGTTCAGTAAATCCTCGAGTGTTAATCTGTTCGAGGTTATAAGCGAGTGCATAAAATATCTGCCGTATTCATCTTTCAGCCACTTCTCAAGTAAACCGAAATCCTCTTTTGCATTATACTCTCTGATGATGGTGTTCCTGCCCTGAATGGGCAGTTCATGATTCATGCTGGCATCCGTCACAACAATCGATTCGGGTTTTATTTCAATTTTTCCGTTTTTTTCAAGTGCAAGATCCAGCAGTGTGTTCACAAATTTCAGGTAATGCTCGTATCTGAAACCGTATGAAGCCGCCTCTTTATAAAAATTTCTCGTTAGCGCTTCTATTGTTTCATCCGTTATGTCTTTAATCATTTTATCTGTCCGATTTTTTAACTTGATTAAACTTATTATTCTAAAAGTAATTAAATGCTGATTATAATAATAGCCTTTTCTTTAATTCTGCAGGCAGCCTGAAACCAGGTACTGAGGAGATAATTTTTCCGGCAAGCAACCTTGCCTGCTCAACTTTATTGAATTCCAATTCGTAAAGAATTCTGTATACTGCCATTTTAGATATAATATTAACAATAAACTTATGATATTTATCCTGTTGTTCAGGGATACGGATTTGAAGATCATTATCTTTTAAAGGTATATAGCGTGAATGATTAACGACCTTAAATAAAAATAATTCAGGCACTATTGAAAATCCGGAAGGCAATTTAAAAGTGCCGTTCCTCATTTCATTATCTACAAGCTCCGGTGCAAGATAAACTGTTTTTTTATTTGAATTATGGTAAACCATACTTGTCATAATTTTCTGATAAAAGTTTTCGAGTTTTGCCGGATCAAAATTCTGTCCACCTTCAAATGGTTTAACTGCTTCTAAAAAGGATTTTACATCATCCTCATATCCGTCGAATATACCGGGATAAATATTTTCAAGTTGTTTATAGTACCACGATCTTCTTAAAAGTTCCTTGTCTACAACAGCTACATCATTTCTAAAATCTTCAACCAATTGGAAATAATATGAAGCAGATATGAAATAATCCCATTGATAACTTAAAATTAAAGATTGATTTTCGGTGCTGTTTATCAGTGATTTTGTATAATCTTCAAATATATATACTCCGCTTCTGTCTGCTTTATTGTAATTATAGGAGATGTGAACCGCCAATAAAATCACTGTTGCTGCAATACAGAGATGCCGAGATTTTAGCTGTTTCAGTAGAAGAGTATAAAGATTTGCAAATCCGAACGAAATGAAAAAAGCAATCGATATATTCGCCAGCAGATAGTAGGGCTCAATGTCCTTGATATCGTAATTGCTGCTGTAGATTACAGTGAAAATAAACGACGTAAGAAAAAACCAGAATAAATTTTTCGAAAATTTGTAAAGTTGTATGATCCCAATAAGTGAAATGAATAGTAACGGATATCCGAATTCACCGGGCAGGTTTAAAAAGTAATTTGTCAGCTGCGATTTAGCATTTACAAACGATGTAAACATCCAGACCTGATATTGTTTCCCGGCGACGTGTCTCAGAATATTTTGCAGATTCGAAGGATCACCCCAATTTAATTGCGGTTCGGTTAATGCACGCAAATATAAGTAAGAGTATACGATTATTATTGTTCCCAGGAATATTACCGCAATTTTGGGTAATATTCTGATAAACGTCTTACCTTTTTCTTTTTGTAAAAACAGTATCAGTATTGTTGAAGGAACGAGCAGTAGTGTAGTCATGTGATTCCCGAAAGCAAGTGCATATAGCAGGGCTATCAAGTACCACCCGCGGTCAAAACTAGCATTCTCAAATAAATTATTTTTAATAATGAGATAGATCAGAATTGAAATAAGCATCACATGAAGAGAATAGACTTCCGCCGATGTACTTTGAAGCCAGAATGATTTACTGAATGCAAGCGAGAAACCTCCGGTTAAAGCAGATATGGCAGGAGTTAATTTATTCGAGAAAATATTTCCATTATGCTTAATTCTCCTTTCAATAATTACTTTTGTTTCGTGAAGATCAGAAAGTACCATGAACAATGATTTGGTAAAGAAATAAAAAGAGACAGTGCAATAAAGAGCTGCCAACAGGTTCATTTGTGTTATTTCCCTCAAAGGGAACGGTAGTAATGAGAAAAGAAAGCCTGCAATAGTATAAACAGGATATCCCGTTGGATGTGCTATTCCTAGAGTTATCTGAACTGCGGCAAGTTCACCTGAATCTATCTCCACTACAGAAGGCGCTAGTGTTAATAAATATATTATAAAAACAAAAATTGCTGAGAGGTAGAGCCAGTACTTTGTCAGAATATCACTTAATTTACTCATCTAAAATCTTCGCAAATAATTTCATATTATTTTTTAATATAGAATTTATTTCATTCACAGAAAGCAATCCATCTCTTTTCTGATTCCTGTTTAATTCTTTCCCCTGCAGGGTTTCTATAGCGGATGATTTGTTGGAATCAAACATAGTCTGCCCCCTCAGCAAATTATACTTCAGCATTTTATAATTTTCAATGAGTTCATCTGACTCTTTCCCTTTTCCAATTACATCCTTAAGAATTATCAGTTTGGATTTTTCAGTATCAATTTTTTGCTTTTTCTTTATTCTTTTTAAAAGCAGGTAAGTGTACAAATAATCTATAGTAATTAATCCTCCGGGATTTGTTTTTAAGTTTAGTGTGGGTTTACCAAGCAGAAATTTTATCTGTGTAACCTTTGAGTGCATTTCCTTAATACTATCTTTAATTGCAGATGAAGGTATTTCAGACAGACGGCCGACAATAGTATCCTGGAATTTTTTAAAAAGTTTCTTATTCCCGGAAATAAAATCGGACTTGATTAATGACTGGTATTCCCAGACGCCGGCTCTTTTACTCAGGTAGTTTTTATAATTTATAAGATCCCAGACTATTGGTGAACTTTTACCTTCGGGTCGTAGTCTCACATCAATATCGATTGGTTTTATCACTTCCTTAATCTGGAGAAGCAGATTAGTGTAAATTTCCTGCACATATTTTTTTGTCATTACATTATCGGTTACGACAATAATATCGGCATCTGATTTAAGCGTCATATCACTGACTGCAAAACTTCCCAGACCGGCAATAAATGTATCGTTAAAGAAATCCGTGTTCCTGTGAAGGTTTAGAATTTTCTTTCTTATAAAAATTCCAAGTACGCTTGATAGTTTCTCGGAATCTATCAAACCGAGGGTAAATTGTACGGAAAGCATGAGAAGCAATTTTTCCGTATTGTAATTGTCAATCAGTTCTTGAAAATTTTTTGAAAATAGTTTTCTGTTGATTATTTCTTCGATGTAGTCGGGCTTATTTATTAAAAGGTTAACAGCATACTGTCCCTCTTCACAAATTTGCAGTATAGTTCCAAAAAACTTTTCACTCCTCAACTCCTTGTACAGAATTGATGTGTACTTATATGAAGAAACAAGTTTTGCAAAATTGTTTAGTGTTCTGTCCGGATTAAAAGCATTCCGTAAAAAATCAAGCAGGGTATTTTTAATTTCATGGAAAAGCTGTGTTGTTTTTGAATCGAAATTCTTTTGAGCAATTAAACCGGTGCCGAACTCAAGGAACTCGAAATTTTTGCGTGCTCTCCGCTCATCACTGAAAGAAACTTCAATTGACTTAAGGCTTGGATCCGTTTTCTTTTCTGTAACAGGATTTATTATAGAATTATATATCCCTCTTACTTTTTTTCGTCTGCTGCTCAAATCCTTTTCAAAAGCATTGAAGTTGTTAAAGCCTGTAATTCTTGATATTTGTTCTCTGACATCGGGATTTGAAGGAATTGAGTGCGTCTGCAGATTGTTCATTAACTGTAGAAAATGTTCAATCCGCCTGAAGTGGATGTAAGAATTTTTTAGTACATCATACTCCTCATCATTTAATAGATTGACCTGGCAAAGTAATCTCAAAGCATCAAGTGTGTTGCCGGTTCGGATTATTTTTTGCCCGGAACCGAAAAGGAGCTGAAGCGCCTGCACACAGAATTCAATATCCCTTATTCCGCCTTCACCTGTTTTTACATTACGGCTGTCCGGGTATAATTTCTCAATATTTAATTTCATCCCTCGTATTTTTTCAATCGGTGAGGAAAGATTCTGATTTGAATATATATAACCTGTGACAAATGAACTGAATTTATCAAACAGTCTGGAATCGCCGCCAACGAAATTTATTTTTATTAACATCTGCCTTTCCCATTGCTCTCCTCTCGATTCGTAGTAATTCATTGTATCAAGCAGGGTTCTGGCAATCGGCGCTGTGCTTCCGTCCGGTCTTAATCTGAAGTCAACTCTGTAAAGATTTCCGAGATCGCTGAATTGCGTTGATTGTTTTACGAATAAATTTGTTGTTTCATTTAATAGTGAGTAGTAGTCAAATTCCCGGTACTCATTCGATTCCGGCAGATTGTAAATTATCATTAAATCAATATCCGAACTGTAATTCAACTCAGCACCGCCGAGTTTACCGAGAGAAATAAGACAGTAAAATTCAGGCAGGTCAGGTAATTTATGAGAGGTTGTTATTTCTTTATAACACAGACTGAAAAGTGCTTCATTAATCTTAATCGCAACCGACGATATTGATTCTACAACCTCTTCGAAATTATAATGACCAAGAATATCATTAACGCCGATCTTGAGAAGCATTCTTCTTTTATATGCTTTTAAATATCTGACCTTTGCATCCAGGGATTTAAATGTTTTCAGATTTCTGTCAAATTCGTTCTGTAGATTTATTGTTTTTACCGGAGTTTTAAGATAATCGGGACTGAAAACCTGGTATAAATATTCCGGGTTTCTAACGATAATATCAGTCAGATAATTACTATTGGCCGAGATTGCCGCTATAATTTCCGAATGGTGAGGATACTTAAGAGCATCTCTCAAAAATGAAACCTTATCAATAACTGCCGAAATAATTCTGATTAAATTGGATTCAACCTCACGTGTTACATGATATTTAGACAACTCACTTTCAATCAGAGAAATCAGTGTGTTAAATTTTTCAGATGACAAAAATCCTGAAGACCACTTTACAAAATGTTCTACCAGTTCATCTGTGATTTGATATTTATTTTTCCCGGACAATATTCCAACGGTCTTTAATGATATCACTAAAATTACAAATAATTGATTTTGCAGAGTAATTTAAACACAGCTATTGGGTGCAAAACAATTGAACTTTATTTCTTAAAATTATCGAGTAATTTTGTGTGTTAATATGTCATAAACGAGCACTTATTTATTCTGAAAACCTTTGTTTTTTGCATTTCAGAAGCCCTTTATATAACTTTAAAGCTCGTAAAAATTTGGAGATACTAATGTTTAATAATCTTCTGAAAAAGATATTCGGTGATAAAAACACCAAGGCGATGAGCGAGCTCTGGCCAGTCGTTGAGGAAATTAACGAAGAATATGATAAACTCAGAGAACTCTCGGACGATGAGCTGAAACAAAAAACCGTTGAGTTTAAGGAACTTATTGCAGAGAGAACCGCCGAAACCAGGTCGAAAATTGAAACAATTAAAGAAAAACTTACATCCGACGAACTTGATCAGGATAAACACATTATATATGATGAATTGGATGAGCTTCAGAAAGAGTTGACCTCGCAATATGAGGAAATATTGAATGAATTACTTCCACAAGTATTCGCGGTAATTAAAGACACATGCCGGAGACTTGTGGGGAAATCCTGGACTGCTGCGGGTAATAAAATTGAATGGGACATGATTCCTTACGATGTTCAGCTGATCGGCGGAATTGTACTACACAGCGGAAAGATCGCTGAAATGGCAACAGGTGAAGGTAAAACTCTTGTGGCTACCATGCCGATTTATCTTAATGCTCTTACCGGCAGAGGCGTACACGTGGTAACCGTTAACGATTACCTGGCAAAAAGAGACAGCGAGTGGATGGGGGAGATATTTAAATTTCATGGTTTAAGCATAGGTTGTATTCTCAATACAATGGATCCCGAGCAAAGATATCAGGAATACCGTAAGGATATTACTTATGGAACTAATAACGAATTCGGATTTGATTATCTGCGCGATAACATGGCTATTTCCAAGGAAAACTGCGTGCAGCGAGGTCATAATTATGCAATAGTTGACGAGGTCGACTCGGTATTGATAGATGAAGCCAGAACACCGCTTATTATATCGGGACCGGTTGAATCGGACGATCATAAGTTTTATGAAATGAAGCCGAAGATTGAGAGACTTTTCAGAAAGCAAACCAGTCTGGTTGCCCAGATTGTTACCGAGGCAGAAAATCTGCTTAATACTGGTAATCAGGACGACAGGAGTAAGGCAGGTATACTGCTGCTCCGGGCTCACCGAGGTTTTCCCAAAAATAAAAAATTAATAAAACTTCTCGGCGAACCAGATTATAAAAGATTAATGCAGACAACCGAACTTGAATATCTCAGAGAAAATGCCAAGCGGATGCCGGAAATTGATGAGGAACTCTATTTTGCAATTGAAGAGAAGCAGAATTCAATAGACCTTACTGAAAAAGGGAGAGAAGAACTTGCACAAGGATCGGGCGAGGGGAAAGAATTTTTTGTACTTCCCGATCTTGGTTACGAAATAAGTAAGTTTGAGAACGATACTACAATGCCGGAAGCAGAAAAACTGCAAAGAAAGGATGAACTTTATAAACTATATTCTGAAAGGTCCGACAGGATTCATACCATCAATCAGATGCTTAAGGCATACAGTCTGTTTGTAAAAGATGATGAATATGTAGTGACTGATGATGGTAAAATAGCAATTGTGGACGAGTTCACCGGTCGTATTCTTCCTGGCAGAAGGTATTCAGACGGTTTGCATCAGGCTATTGAAGCAAAAGAAAATGTTAAAGTTGAACGCGATACTCAGACGCTGGCTACTATTACGCTTCAGAACTATTTCAGATTGTATAATAAACTGGCGGGTATGACAGGTACGGCTGAAACAGAAGAGGGAGAATTCTATGAGATTTATAAACTGGATGTGGTTGTCATCCCTACCAATAAACCGGTTGTAAGGCTGGATGAGGAGGATGCTATATACAAGTCCAAGCGTGAAAAGTATAACGCGGTTATTGAAAAAATTAAAGAGCTACGTGAAGAGAAAAGACCTGTTCTTGTGGGTACAACAAGCGTTGAGGTATCCGAAACTTTGAGCAGAATGCTTAAAAGACAGGGCGTGCCTCACAACGTATTAAATGCCAAACAGCATCAGCGTGAGGCTGAAATTGTTGCTTATGCCGGTCAGCCCGGTGCTATTACAATTGCAACCAACATGGCTGGTCGCGGTACCGATATAAAGCTTGGACCTGGTATCCGTGAACTGGGCGGACTTTATATACTTGGTACCGAAAGACATGAATCGAGAAGAATCGACAGGCAGTTAAGAGGTCGTTCGGGAAGACAGGGGGATCCGGGAACTTCAAAATTTTATATCTCGCTGGAAGACGATCTGATGAGGTTATTCGGCGGCGATCGTGTTACAGCTATTATGAGCAGGCTGGGGCTGGAAGAAGGCGAATCCATTCAACATCCTATGATTACAAAATCTGTTGAAAGGGCGCAGAAAAAGGTAGAAGAAAACAACTTTGCTATACGAAAACGTTTGCTGGAATACGATAATGTTATGAACCAGCAGAGAGAAGTAATTTATGCCAAAAGAAGATCTGCCCTGGAAGGGGAACGACTCAGAGACGAGGTGTTCGATTATCTGGATGAATATGTAGATTCACTGCTTGACCAGTATTATGAAGATGTGCTCGTCGAAAATTTAAAAGCAGATTTGGTTCAGAATCTTCTTATAGATATTAAAGTCGAACCTGAAAAGTTTGAAACACTCGGACGTGATGGTCTCAAAGAAATAATTATTAAAGCGGCTACGGAGTTTTATAACAAAAAAGAGGAGATGATTACTCACCAGATAATGGCTAGACTGGAAAGATATGCGGTGTTGAGTGTCATCGATAATAAATGGAAAGAGCACCTCAGAGAAATGGATGATCTGAAGGAAGGAATCGGATTACGTGCCTACGGGCAGAAGGACCCGCTGCTTGAATACAAAGGTGAAGCCTTCAACCTGTTCGTTCAGCTTCTTGAAATGATCAGAAATGAAGTGCTGACTTTCTGTTTCAAATTTTGGCCGCAGGCACCGGAGCAGATGCAACAGCAGCGAAGATCACCGCAAAGACTCACAACAGTTAAAGATTCAGTTACAAATTTGGGTATTCAGGGCAGCCAGCAGGATGAAGGTGCAAGACGCGGGAAACAGAAACCCGTTACTGTTGAAAAGCAAGTGGGAAGAAACGATCCTTGTCCGTGCGGCAGCGGGAAGAAATATAAACATTGTCATGGTCGAAACTAATTCAGCCGGAGCTAAACATGAAAAAAATCGAAGCAGTAATACGACCCTTCAAGCTTGAGGAAGTTAAAGAAGCCCTGCTCGAAGAGGGAATCAAGGGAATGACTATTTCTGAAGTCAGGGGTTACGGCAGACAAAAAGGGCATACGGAAACTTACCGCGGGAGCGAGTATCAGATCGAATTCGTCCCGAAGATTAAAATTGAAATTGTTGTTCCGGATGAATTAAGTGATAATGTTGTTAATATTATTCTTAACACCGCTAAAACCGGACAAGTCGGCGACGGTAAAATTTTCATAATTAATGTAGAAGATGCAATAAGAATAAGAACAGATGAATCCGGTTCGGAAGCTTTATAAAATCATACGGGATTTAAGTGAGTAGAATTAAATATTATATATCATTTACTGCTTTATTTATTTTTCTGCAGAGCTGCGGACTCTGGGAAAATTTCACAACTTATTTTAACAGATATTATAATGCAAAATTGAGTCTGGAAGAAGCAGAAGAAATAATAAAAAACGATACCAAGAGGGAACTGTTCGATTTCAAGGAGCCGAACGTGCCGAGTTCCGCAAATAATGCTCTGGAAAAAGTGATTGAAGGTTGTTCGAAAATTTTGCAGTTTAATAAAGAATCCGATTACTTCGATGCAGCACTCTTCATGATAGGTAAGGCATATTATTATCAGGGTAATTATACGAAAGCCTTACGAAAGTTCAACGAACTTCAGACGATTCCCGAATCCGAACTCCGGCTCGATAATATGTTATGGGTGGCAAAATCCGAGCTCCAGATGCGGCGGTTTGAAGAGGGTAACCAGTTATTGGAAGAGGTAAAACAGAGGGCTGAAAGTGAGGAAAGAGAAGATATATTATTTGATGTTTACCTTACTCAGATAAGATACCTTACTTACAGGGAGAACTATCCCGATGCTATTAATGTGGTCAGTAAACTTCTGGAGTTTTCGGCATCGGATGAAACGAGCGCTGAGCTTTCATATCAGTTGGGCAAGCTTTATTTAAAACTCGATGACTATGAAAAAGCTGCAGAAGCGTTTTCAATGGTAAATGAATTTACTCCAACATTTGATATTGAATTCGAAAGCAAGCTAGAAGAGGCACGTGTTAATAAACAACTTGGACAACTTGACCAAAGTATTGAAATTCTGGATGATCTTGCATCGGAAGATAAGTTTAACGATAAAATTGATCAGATAGAATTAGAAAAAGCCGATGTGCTTTACCAGATGAATGAAATACAGGAAGCTTTTGATCTCTATACAGAAGTTGACACTTCATACGCGACCAGGGAAACTTCCGGAATTGCCGCGTTTAAACGTGCCGAAATTATTGAGAAAGACCTTGGAGATCTTGATAGTGCCGAAGTCCTTTACGCAAATGTTTTAAAAAGCAGAGCGCCACTTGAGTATAAGGACTTGGCTCGCAAGAAATCCCAGATATTTAAAGATCTTAAAACGGGACTTCAGAATATAGCTGACTTCAGCAGACAGCGCTCCTATCATCTTGATTCGACTCTATTCGTAAGGGATTCGATTAGATTTGCCGATTATTATACCAGAAAGGACTCGCTTGATTCATTAGTAATTGAGATGAAAGAACTGCAGGGAAGGGATTTTGATTCGACTAAATTCGCGATGAACGAAAAACCTCCATTTAAAAAACAGCCAATGAAACCTGTTATTCCCGTTGATACTCTGGTTAACCGAATTGTTAAAAATAAATATGAAGTAGGAAACCTTTTCCTGGGAGAACTAGAACTTCCCGACTCTGCTTACAAGTACTACAAAGGAATTATTGAGGAATTTCCTTATACGCGTTATCAACCTAAAGTTCTTTACGCGCTTGGGACATACTATCTGACTAAAGGTGATAAGCAATCAGCCGATAGTCTGTTCAATATTGTTTACGATAATTACAAAGAAGATAAAATAGTTAATGCCGCTGCTGAAAAACTGGGGAAAAACAAAGTTGACCTGGATAAAGATCCGGCAGAAGATCTGTTTATGGAAGCGGAAGAAATGTACGACTCAAGCGATTTCGACGATGCGATTGCACAACTCTACAGGGTAACCGAAACTTATCCGGAGTCTCCCTTTTCAGCCAAATCATATTTCACGATCGGATATATACTGGAAAATAAACTTTACATGATCGATTCGGCAGCTGTTGTTTATGATACTCTTTTAAACAAATACCAGCAGTCGATATATGCTAACGATGTAAGAAGCAAACTTACTTTTTATAACAATGAAAAACAGAAGCTATTAGATTCACTGGCATTGGCTGATGCAAGGGAGAGCAAGGAATCATCGTCAGTTTCAGATCAAGTTCTTAACGAAGATACAACCGCTGCAAAGTTGCCGGATACAAACGATGTAGCAGAAAAAAGGCTGCCTGTTGATGGTGAATTGCCGGGACGAGACTTAAATGATGCAGAGATTATGGGGACTATAACCGACACAGTCAAAACACAGGACCAAAAATTCAAGAGACCAGGCAGACCCAGAGCAAGAAAATAATACTTCAAAAGAAAAATGCAATATGAATGCTTCATTTCTCCTAAAATTAATCGAAGGCGGAGAGAATTTAAAGGTAGAATTCAAGCAGCGGTTCACGGATTATGAAAAAATGGCAAAAGAAATGATAGCCTTTGCCAATTCCCGGGGAGGATATATAATAATAGGCATTGATGATAACGGTTCGGTTTATGGAGTAAGAAGTGAAAAGGAAGAAGCTGAATTACTTAAGTTAACCGCAGAAACTTATTGTGAACCGCCACTCAATTACAAGTTACATTTTATTGAATTATTTGATAAGGAGCTGGTAGTTTGCGAGATACCGCAGTCGGATCATAAACCTCATCGCATACAGGATTATTTAAATGAAATAAATCTGAACACAGCCCAGGTGTTCGTAAGAGTTAATGATAAAAGCGTACCTGCAAGCAAGGAAATGATCAAGATTCTTCAGGCACGCAGCTCAGAAGCCCCTCTTAAACACTATGAAGTCGGTAAGAATGAAAAGATAGTTTTCGAAATTTTAAGAGAAAAAGAATTTATAACAGTAAAAGAACTTTCGGGGATTGCAAATATTTCATACAGACGTGCATCAAGGACTCTAATTAAAATGGTGAGGGCTGAAATATTGAATATTCATACCAGGGACAATGGGGAAGATTATTATACAAGTGCAGTATAAAACTGTCAATCATTTTTAAAGTCCCGCGATATATCAAATACCTTCCTCAATTCGAACACCGCAATTCCGTAAGCAACTGCAACATTCAAAGATTGTTTAATTCCATACTGTGGAATTTCTAAAGAAAAGTCGCATAATTCTATTAAGTCCTGGTTTACACCTGAAATTTCATTGCCTATTATCAGACATATCGGAAAAGATTCATTAGTAATTGAATAATAAGGTATGCTTTTATCGGTTAATTCCAGTGCGCAAATCTTCACTCCTTCGGATTTTAACTGAAGTATAATATCCCTAGCATCGTTAATATATTCCCAGGCTACACTTTCAGTTGAACCAAGAGCAGTTTTAAGGATTTCCCTTTTTGGGGGGTACGGCGTATAACCGCAGAGATATAATTTCTTTATCATTGCGCCATCGGATGTGCGGAAAATTGAACCGACGTTATAAGAACTTCTTATGCTGTTCAAAACAACATAGACTGGAAGTTTTTCTACTTCATGCAGCGTTTCAAGTGTACTTCTGTTATTCGAGATTTCAGCGTGGGATAGTTTCTTCATGTTTTTGACGTCAATCTTAATCCAATAATTCCAATTACGATTAAAAAGATAAAAAATATTCGAATCAGTTCCCGCGGTTCGTTAAAAAACAACATTCCGTAAATAGCTGTTCCCAATGCTCCTATCCCTGTCCAGACTGCGTAAGCAGTACCGATGGGTAATTCCTTTACACCTATTGCAAGAAACACATAACTGAGTATCATCGTTATAACGGTGAATACGCTGGCTTTAATCTGCGTAAATCCGTCGCTGTACTTTAATCCCACTGCCCAGCTGATTTCGAAAACAGAAGCAATTAAGATATAAACCCATGCCATAAAATCAATTTATTATAATGGATAAAATCGATTGTTCGTTTAATAATTACATTCATGCAATACTCTTAACAGCGAGCTGCCCGCAGGCTGCAGATATGTCGTCGCCCTGAGTATCACGGATCATTACAGTTACATTTTCAGTTCTTAATTTATCAACAAACTCCAGAATTCTGCTCATGCCCGTCGGTTCAAGTTCAGCTGATATACCTTCGGGGTTCATATGTTTTATGCTGTTGAAAGGGATAACGTTTACCTTCGAGGGCATTTGCCTGCTGAGTCTTATAAGCGCTTCCACATCCTCCTGGCGGTCATTTATATTTTTTAGCATAGTATATTCAAAAGTAATTCTCGTTTTGGTTTTATGCGAATAATACTTACATGCTTCAAAAACATCTTTCAAAGGATATTTTTTATTAATCGGCATAATAATGTCTCTTCTTTCATCGAAGCAGGAGTGAAGGGAAAGCGCAAGCTTGACACGCAAACCGCTGTCGGCAAGCATCCGGATTTTATCAGGGATACCTGCAGTTGATACTGTTATTCTGTTTCTGCTGAGACCTTTGTTAAGCTCATCGGTAAAGATTTTAAGAGACTCAATAGTATTTTCAAAATTAATCAAAGGTTCTCCCATACCCATATATACAATATTGGTGATGTTTTCCTTTCCATATTCTTTTGCAGCGAGAAGGTACTGATCAACAATTTCGCCCGTTGTTAAGTTTCTCTTGTAACCCATAACACCGGTTGCACAGAATTTGCAGTCGAGCGGGCAGCCAACCTGAGTGGATATACAGAGAGTCTTTCTGTTCTTTTCAGGTATAACAACCGACTCAATTTTCCTATTGTCGGATGTATTGAACAGATATTTTTTCGTCCCGGTTGATAAGGAATTCTGCGTTGTTTCCAGTTTCAATGAATTCAGTTGCGAATAAATATTTAGTTTTTCCCTTAGTGATTTAGGAAGGTTAAGCATCCGGTCGAAATCGAATTCAAGATGGTTGTAGATCCAGTTGAAAACCTGATCGCCCCTGAATGGTTTTTCGTCTATAGAACTGAAGAACTCCCGCATTCTTTCCCGGGTTAGTCCTTTTAGTTCGATTATTTTACTGCTGCTGTTCATGGCTTGCAAAGATACAAAAAACCTGAATAACTGTATCTATTGAAACTGGTGAAGGTTAAACCTTACTTATTTTAGTTCAATTTTAACTTTCTAAGTTATATTTTAATAAAAAAAGCTGAGGATTTTTACATAATGAAAAATCAAATACTTGAAATTCTTTCCCGTGATCCGATGCGTAATATTAATATCATAAACTTTATTGAAGGATATTCGTTAAGAGAAGGATTAATTTCCGGTAATTCTGTTTTAATAAGAGCTAAAAGCGACAGGAACTGGGTAATGTTCAGCAGTAATCTGAAATCCGAGTTTAATCTTCTCCGAAGCAAATTGTTTGCCGAAGATAAGTGTTTTGCATTTCTTGAGGACTGGATGGTTCCTATAATCTGCGAGAATCAGAAAGTAAAATGGCAGCTCACTACTATGCAGTATTATTTACCTAAAGATCATACGGTACCGGAAAAAGATCATGAAACAGCTTCGCTGTCTGTTAACGATGCAGGTTTTGTGGTTGAAAATTCAGATTACGCAGAATATTTGTCTGTCGGTTACGTGGCGGACAGAATAAAACGTGCGCCGAGTTCCGGGATTTACATTAATAAAAAACTTGCCGCCTGGATTCTTACACATGATGATCTTGCGATTGGTTCACTGCATGTGCTGCCTGATTACCGCAGGCAGGGATTCGGTGCATCGCTTACGATAGATATGATAAATAAAATGAGAATGCTTGGGAAGCTCCCTTTTACCTACATAGAACCGGTTAATATGAAATCAAACAATCTTGTAGTAAAGTTAGGTTTTGTAAAGCATAAATTAATAACATGGCTTGAATTGGAATGATTAGCGTTGATTCAGGCACCGATCGGGAGTATATAATTCCGCCAGACCCGAGTTTATCAAGTCTGGAGCCGGAATTAAATACGAAATTTAAACTGCCTGCAGCTGTGTCTTAAAATAATGTATATATTCAGCAGCGTTAAGCGCCGCTATTGTGCCGTCGGAAACTGCAGTTGTTATTTGTCTGAATCTTTTCTGAATTGAATCACCGGCGGCGAACACACCTTCAATGTTGGTTCTCATATTCGCATCGGTTATTATTTCACCGGCTGAATTAAGGTCGATTAAATCTCTCAGTTTAGCCGTGTTGGGTACATAGCCGATTAAAATAAAAACACCGTCTACATCTTTCTCTGTAATTTCTTTTGTTGACTGGTTCTCGATTCTGACTTTCCGAAGCTTCTCATCACCGACAAATTCTGCTATTCTGGATTCCATTATAAAACTTATTTTCGGGTTTTCTTCAGCTTCTTTTACAGCATGTTCAAAAGCCTGGAAATGATCGAACTGATGGACGATGGTAACTTCACTGGCATATTTCGTTAACGATACAGCTTCTTCAAGTGCCGAGTTTCCGCCGCCGACTACTATTACTTTTTTATCTCTGAAAAAATCACCATCGCACGTTGCACAGTAAGATACTCCAAGCCCCTTGAACTCCTCCTCGCCGGGTACATTAAGAGTTCTCGATTTACCGCCCGTAGCAATAATAACTGCATTGGCAGAGTAGATTTCCTTATCATTTACCTCAACGGTTTTTATTTCACCGTCCAGCTTCATTCCGGTGACTCTAATATTGCTCCTGATTTCGGTACCGAAACTGACTGCCTGCTTTTTCATAGTGCCTGCAAGTTTGTAACCGCTTATGTTCTCAACGCCGGGATAATTTGCGATTTCGTGAGTAAGAACCATTTGTCCGCCAGCAGTACCTTCATTCAAGACTATTGTGTTTACTCTGGCACGCGAAAGATATATGGCGGCGGTTAAACCTGCAGCCCCGCCACCAATAATTATTACGTCGAAATTATAATTTCTCATTTCTGTTGCTCAAAAATGTTAACAAATATTAGGCTTCAACCTTAGTGAATTCAGCATCCAGTATTTCAATTATCTGATCCATTGACTGTATACTGCTGGTCGCTTTTACAACTTTACCGTCTTTAAAATACACGGTGAACGGAAGCCCCTGAAAGGCTCTGCATTCAGGCAAATTTCTGATTAAATGTGCATGCGGACTGTCAAAAGCCATATCTGCAAATTTTACATTGGTATATTCATTTTCCAGCTCTTCCATGATACCATAAACAGGCACACACATTGGTCCCATACGTCCGCAGCAGATCATTACATTTTCATTTTCGTTAAGAATTTTTGAAAATTCTTCTTCTGAGTTTACATGAGTTAAGTTTGTATCCAGCATATTATTGCTCCTTTTATTATGAATTTTAAAAACATTGTTTTATAAGATGTAGAACATCCGAAAATGATTCAGGAAGAAATAAGAGAATTCGATGACCGATAAATCATATGATTTTGCTCCTTAATTCTACCGGATATTGGGATTGATTTAAAAACAGCCGTTTGATAATTTTCAGATGATTATTTTGGCTTCATCACTAAATAGTGATTCCCCTGCGATTATTAACGGGCATTCAATATAAATTTCAAATCCGGATCGTTTTTTTTTATAGCAACCAGCATTCACGGGGGAACAATGACCAGATATCACAATCACATATTTATGACTGTTGCAGTATTGATGATATTTGCTTTAAGCTGCAGCGAAGTTTTGGAACCGGTATACAGTACTCAGGTGAAAATTGCTCAAATCGGTGGCTGCGTCTCTGCTGCAAATACCAGAAATTCTTCAATGGGAGATTCATCTTTTTTCTACGAGTTCAAGGATATGCTAAAAGTAGAATTCTGGCTTAGCGGTAATTGCTGTCCCGATTCGGATAGATTTGCATCGGATTACCGGATATCAAACGATACGATATTTGTAACTATGGCTGATACTGCAGCAAATTTATGCAGGTGTATTTGCAATTACAATATTGTGGCAGAGTTTAGTAATCTTGCATTCGACAGATACTTATTCCAGGTGCGAAGAGAAGATTGGATCAGTAGGTACATCTTTTATTCTGAATATGTTTTCAGGAAATAAAGGATCGGTCTGAAAGGTAAAATCCGGATTCGTTTTTATCGTGTTGATATCTCCTGCATGAAGAAATTTAACATACAGGCATTCTAATGTTAATTAAATTTGCAATCATAGTACATAACATCGATTAATCAATACACCCCCTAAAAATTTGCATCTGTATATAATATGTTGTACTATTAATCAATTTACGAGCAAATCGGGAGGATGCATTGGAAGCCAAAACAACATCCCGCAAAACAAAATCGGTACCGGGAAACGGAAAAACCACTGCTCAAAACTTCAAATTCATCGGCACGAGAATTCTTGATGATGTGTTTACGGATGAAGTTAGTTTGTTCAAACCCCAGTTTGAAATTAATTATGAAGTTTACCTGCAGAGGCTATGGAATTCGAATCCTGATATTTATGAATTACTCAAAAAGAATAGAAATATTGAAAAAGCGCGTGACGCTCTATACAACTACCTCGAAAAAGCAGAAAGAAAAGTATTTGAGGTTGATAATGATTTACACATACTCGAAAAATCCACAGTTAGGGAGTCTATAAGAGTTTTCAGAAGTGTTATCGGACCTATAAATGAATTCAGAACTCAATTCTCGGCGGTCGAGGCTTTATGGAAGCTTGCACGTGGTAAATCCAAGAGTCTGAAACATAAAATTTCAGTGGGATTTATTCTTGAGTTCATCAATCTTTTCAGAGGCGTTACGGGTAAATCGAACATCTATCTTGAAGATATGCAGATTAAAAAAGGCATTCCCGAATTCCTTAAAAAGGAAGGACGGGAAGCTGCGCAGACAAGAATGCAGATACTGGATGAATTCGGTTCGAATATGCAGAAATATTTTAAAAAATATCCTTCAGGTCTTGACGAGGAAGTAATAAGCTGGAGAAAAGATAATAAACAAAAAATTCTGAGGCATCTTGAAGGAGGCGAAGAAGACTGGAACAACTACAAATGGCATCTCAGAAATGTGATAAAAACTCTTAAACCGCTCTCCGAACTAATTGAACTTACAAGCGATCAGAAAGATGCGGTTGATATAGCTGTGAAAAATAAAATTGCCTTTGGTATAACACCATATTATCTGAGTCTTATGGATACAAAATTATCGATTGGTTATGATCATGCAATCCGTGCCCAGGTAATACCACCGAAGGAATATGTTGATAAAATGGTTGAACATAATACAGACAGGGATGTGTCTTTCGATTTTATGGGTGAACATGATACTTCGCCGATCGATCTCGTGACACGAAGATACCCGATGATCTCTATAGTAAAACCTTTTAATACCTGTGCTCAGATATGCGTTTACTGTCAGCGTAACTGGGAAATCGAACGGGTACTTGATCCGAACGCAATGGCTACACTTGAAAAAGTAGATGAGGCTCTTGCCTGGTTTGATGATCATAAATCGATCGGCGACATACTTATTACAGGTGGTGATCCGCTCGTGATGAACGATCATCAGATAGAAAGAATGCTGGAAGTACTAGCTGCGAAAAAACAGATATACAGAATACGGCTTGGAACCCGGACGCCTGTAGTGATGCCGATGAGAATTACAGATCAATTCGTCGACATGATATCACGGTTTCATAATCCGCCCTCACTCGAAATATGCATCGTAACTCATTTTGAACACTCCTATGAAATTACACCCGAAGCGATGAATGCAGTTCAGAAATTGAAAAAAGCAGGCATGAATGTCTATAACCAGCAGGTGTACACTATTGAAAATTCCAGGCGCTTTGAAACTGTGAAACTGCGCAAAGACCTTAAAGCCATAGGAATAGACCCTTACTATACTTTTAATATGAAAGGGAAGGAAGAAACACGCAGATATATGGTGCCTATAGCCAGAATCCTTCAGGAAAGAAAGGAGGAAGCCCGTCTTCTTCCCGGATTGGACAGAACCGACGAACCCGTTTTTAATGTCCCGAAACTGGGAAAGAATCATTTACGGGCGGGTCAGGACCATCGGCTCGTTATGATTCTGCCTGATGGTTCTCGTGTTTACGAGTTCCATCCCTGGGAGAAAAATATAACACCGATACCGCCGTACAACTATATTGATGTACCGATTTACGATTATCTCGAAGAACTTGCATCACGGGGAGAGAATATTCGCGACTACAGGACTATATGGTTCTATTACTGATATTCTGAATTATTCAGCAATTAATATTAGTAAATATTGTAAATCTATCTTACCTTATGCCCTCGTAAAAATCATTATGTTTCGCATAATGGTTTATGCTGATGAATTGTTTCAACGGTTTGATAACTTCGATAAACTTTATGTAAAATGGGTCAAACCGCCGGCTGGTATGTTGAGAATAATTGCAAGTCTTTTTATCCGGACAAAAGATAAAAAATTGCAGGGATTAATTTAGCAGATAGGAGAATTAATGAGCTCAGAAGCTAATAAAATAATTTACTCTATGATCGGTGTGAGCAAGTTTTATGATAAAAAACCGGTCTTAAAAGATATTTATCTGTCTTACTTTTACGGAGCCAAGATCGGGGTGCTGGGTCTTAACGGCGCAGGCAAGAGTTCACTTTTAAAGATACTTGCCGGTGTCGATAAGGATTTTAATGGTGAAACTGCAATATCACCCGGGTTTACGGTCGGATTGCTAGAACAGGAACCTAAGCTGGACAATGATAAAACCGTTCGCGAAGTGATTGAAGAGGGTGTTCAGGAAATTATTGACGTGCTACGAGAGTACGACGAAATTAACGCTAAATTTGCTGAAGAAATGACTGACGATCAAATGAATGATCTGCTCGAACGTCAGGGTAAGGTTCAGGATAAACTCGATTCACTCGGTGCATGGGATCTTGATTCCAAACTTGAAATGGCTATGGATGTGCTTGGTTGTCCTCCTCCTGAAACGCCGGTTAAAGTTTTATCGGGTGGCGAACGCAGACGGGTTGCCTTGTGCAGACTGCTTCTGCAGAAACCTGATATACTTCTTCTTGATGAACCGACTAATCATCTTGATGCAGAAACCGTAGCCTGGCTCGAGGCTGAACTTAACCGTTACGAGGGTACCGTAATTGCGGTTACACACGACAGATATTTCCTCGACAACGTTGCCGGCTGGATTCTTGAGCTCGACCGAGGTCATGGAATACCCTGGAAAGGAAATTATTCGTCCTGGCTCGAGCAAAAACAGATCAGACTTCAGCAGGAAGAGAAAAAAGAATCACAGAAACAAAAAACGTTGCAGCGCGAACTTGAATGGATAAGAATGTCGCCGCGGGGCAGACATGCAAAATCGAAAGCAAGAATTACTAGTTACGAAAATATGCTGAAAGACGAAAATGAAAAAATTCAGAAAGACCTGGAACTCTTCATCCCTTCCGGTCCGAGGCTAGGGAATGTTGTAATCGATGCTGAAGGTGTATCAAAGGCGTTTGGTGAAAAATTGTTGTTCGAAAACATGAGTTTTGCATTGCCCCCCGGTGGAATTGTCGGTGTTATAGGTCCGAACGGAGCCGGCAAAACCACGTTGTTTAGAATGATTGTGGATCAGATTAATCCCGACAGCGGAACGTTTAAAATTGGCGAGACTGTTAAAATTGCCTACATTGATCAAAGCCGTGATCTACTTGATTCAGAAAAAAGTGTTTGGGAAATGATTTCATCTGGAAACGATGTTTTAACATTCGGAAGCAGAGAAATCAACTCCAGGGCTTATGTAGGGCAGTTTAACTTTTCCGGTAGTGAGCAGCAGAAAAAAGTCGGGGTTCTGTCGGGCGGTGAACGTAACAGGGTTCAACTGGCTATGGTTCTTAAAGAGGGAGCCAATGTTATTCTGCTGGATGAGCCTACTAACGATCTCGATGTTAATACCCTGAGAGCACTTGAGGAAGGATTATTGAATTTTGCCGGGTGTGTAGTTGTAATTAGTCACGACCGATGGTTTCTCGACAGGATATGCACACACATATTATCATTCGAAAGTGACAGTAAAGTAATCTGGTTCGAAGGAAACTTTTCTGATTATCAGGAAAATAGACGGCAGAGGCTTGGCAAGGAGGCTGATATTCCTCACAGAATTAAATACAAGAAACTGACAAGGTAAAAAACTTATTTATAAATTAATTGTAGTGTCCGAACAATGTTAAATCCATTTTTAATAGGAGATAAAATTTATCTGCGCTCTCCGGAACCCGGCGATGAATCGGTTTATGCGGTATCTGAAAATCATCCGGATCCCAGATCTTATCTTTATTGTGCGCTTCCTTCATCAATAACAACTCATGAGGAAAGAATCAAATTAAAATTAAACGACCATTCAAATATAGTTTTTACAATATGTACAAAAGATGATGAAATAATCGGAACAACATCATTTGTGCGTATTGATTGGATCGGCAGAATGACTACTTATTACATTGCCTTAGCTGAAAAGAAAAACTGGTCTCAAGGATACGGCAGAGAAGCAACACAAATGATGGTAGATTATGCTTTTAATACACTTAACCTGAACAGAATTCAATTGCATGTGAGTTCTGAGAACCTGCGGGCGATTAATGCTTACGAAGCTGCTGGATTTACTAAGGAAGGTACGCTAAGAGAGGCAATGTATTTCGATAATCGTTATGTTGATTTTTATCTGATGTCGATATTAAAAAAGGAATGGGAAAATTTAAAACAAAGGGAAAAATGAAATTGACGTGAAAAGATTTTTTTCACTTTGTCTGAGTAGGTGCAGCAGTGATCGGTTACTTCTTTTTATCCTGTTACAGATCCGAAGAAAAATTCCAGAGATTCAACTGATAAATATATAATCGGTTTTTAGCAAGTATCAGTTGAAAAAAATATATGTAAAAATAGGCAGCTAAATAATTAATAGTTTTTGATTGAATATGTCATATCCTAAAAACGTACTTGGCGGAAACCTTGAGCCTTGCAGCAAGAAACCTTTAACCGGATTTTTCAGAAACGGATACTGCGATACATGCGAAGAAGATTTCGGTATGCATACCGTTTGCTGCCGGGTAACAGAAGAATTCCTGAATTATAGTAAAAGCATCGGCAACGATCTCAGCACTCCTTTCCCGGAATACAGTTTCCCGGGATTAAAACCCGGAGATCAATGGTGTGTATGCGCTGCAAGATGGAAACAGGCATATGATGCCGGTTACGCTTGTCCGGTTGTCCTTGAATCAACCCATGAAAATACCCTCGGACTAATTCCTCTCGAAATACTTAAAAAGTACGAATTTCGGGCTGAATAATAAAACTCATTGTCTTAATAGAGTTGAATTTTCAAATTACATTCTGTAGTTTGAAATCATTGTAATAACCCCTGATTATCTTTAAATAAGAAGATGAGAAAAGTTTATGAATTTTGAATTCACCGAAGAACAGTTAATGATTCAACAAACTGCCCGCGATTTTGCGGAGGCTGAAATTGCACCAACTGCAATTGAACGCGACAAAGAGGCAAAGTTTCCCACTGAAATTGTTAAGAAACTGGGAGAACTTGGTTTTATGGGAATGATGGTATCCCCGGAGTACGACGGCGCCGGAATGGATACTGTCAGTTACTGCCTTGCAATGATTGAAATATCCAAGGTTGATGCATCTGTCGGTGTTATAATGTCGGTTAATAATTCACTGGTTTGTTTCGGTATTGAAAAATGGGGAAGTGATTATATTAAAGAAACATATCTCAAACCGCTTGCACGAGGAGAAAAACTCGGCGCCTTTGCGTTGTCTGAACCTGAAGCCGGAAGTGATGCAACACAGCAGAAAACTTACGCTGTAAAGGAAGGTGATTACTGGGTTTTGAACGGAATTAAAAACTGGACTACCAACGGTCAGACTGCCGACTACTATGTTGTGATGGCGCAGACCGATCCGGAGAAGCGTCACAAGGGTATCACAGCATTTCTCATTGAAAAAGGATGGGAAGGATTTGAGCACGGTGCTAAGGAAGATAAATTAGGCATCAGAAGCTCGGATACTTGTTCTTTAATGTTTACGAATGTAAAAGTTCCGGAACAGAATGTTATTTGGGAAGTCGGGAAGGGATTCAATTTTGCTATGAATACACTCAACGGCGGTCGATACGGTATTGCCTCACAGGCGTTAGGTATTGCTGAAGCTTCACTGGATGCATCTGTTAAGTACTCCAGACAGAGAAAAGCTTTCGGCACTGAAATCTTCAATCTGCAGGCAATTCAATTTAAACTTTCCGATATGGCGGTAAAAACCGAAGCAGCAAAATTGCTTACACTGCAAGCCGCTTCACTTAAGGATGCAGGTAAGAATTATATTAAGGAAGCTTCAATGGCTAAACTATATGCATCCAGGGTGGCGGTTGAAAATGCTCTGGATGCAATACAAATTCACGGCGGTTACGGGTATGTGCGTGAATACCATGTCGAACGGTTTTTAAGAGATGCCAAGATTACGGAGATTTATGAAGGCACTTCGGAAATCCAGAAACTTATAATCGCCCGTGAACTTATTAGATAGGGAACTATGCTGATGAATAAAATAGTAAATGTTGTCGCGACAGGTAACAACAGGTTATTTATAAAATATGATGATGGATTGGAAGGTGAACTTACTTTTGACCATCTTATGAAAAGGGCAGGGTACGAGGTTCTTAATAATGAAGAGTATTTTAACTCGGTAACCATTGATGGAAAAAGCGGCGACTTAATCTGGGATAACGGAATAAGCCTGTGTAAAAATGCTGCTTATAAACAGTTGGAATTGAAAAATCTTGCTTACAAATTAAAACTTGATCTTGATGCGATTGAATAATTTTAACGATAAAATATTATTAAATAAAATTGTTCGGCTGGTTGTTGTTTTGTTTTTTATTTCACAATGCATGATTGCACAAAGTGAATTAAAGAAGTGGATTAAATTAGATGCAACTTACGAAACCGAACAACCTGCACGATCCGGATATATCATAAAAAACAAAGAAGCCGGCTCTTTGCTTTTGTCGGTTTTTAAGATCACATACAATTTTTTAATATCCGATCTTGACGGTGATAATTGTCCGTTTTATCCGACCTGTTCACAATTTTTCATTCAATCCGTTGAAGAAACAAATTTAGTTAAAGGTGCTCTGATGTTCGCCGACAGGTTTACAAGAGATACAAACATATTTAAGCGTTACCCTTATTATCCCTTGCATAAATCAGGCAGGTTGTATGATCCGGTTCATAATTATAAATTAAATTTTTCCGATGTAGTTCATTATCCGGGAGATATTGTTGTACAATAATAGTAGAGTTAAATTCCATATATATCCCTGGTTATCTTTAATACTACTGGTAATACTTCCGTCTCTTCATTATTCCCAGCAGAGTTTTAACGATATATTATCCGCCGAAAATCGTTTAAAATTCGGCAACTATCTTTTTTGTCAGAAGGATTACCTGCGAGCCGCAGATGAATACAGGGAGTATTTAAAAATCAGTAACAATGACACATTGAGATTCAAAATCGGGTATTCATTATTTAAACTGGGGCGGTTTCACGAATCAATGGATAATTATAAAAGTCTTTTTTATAACTCTGCATTGACTGATGAAGCAAAACTGCAGTTTATAAAAATAAAATTTTTACTCAATGATTTTGCGGATTTCAGAAGTATTATCGATCAAAAAAATTATTCAACGAATAACTATCCGGGTATCGAAACCAAGCTTTATCAGTTGAGTTTGCTTTTTGATGATCTGGTGACCGACTCTTTGCTTTTTATTAATTCATTCGATCAGGATGAAAAAAATGTGATGCTTAAATTCTATATGCAGCGAAAGTATCCTGGCTATAAAAATGAAACAACTGCGGGAATATTATCGGCTATAATTCCCGGACTTGGAAAAATTTATGCCGATGAAACTGGGGACGGTATCACATCATTTATTTTAACATACGCCCTCTCGTTTCTTTCATACAATAACTTCAAAAATGATCACAATACACGCGGTTGGATTTTTGCTGGTCTGGCAGCATATTTTTATGCAGGCAATATTTACGGCTCCCTGTCCGCTGTACAAAATTATAATGCGGCTCTGAATTTTCGTTTTGACTCGGATCTCAGGTTATATTTATCGCAAAAAAATTATTTTATTCATGAACCTGATTTCCTTTGTAAATAAAAATGATATATGATAAAGATGAAATTATACAGTAAAATTAGTGCAATTATCTTTTCTGTAATAATAATGTCGGTTACGTTTTCAGAAAGACTTTCTGCTCAGAATTATCTTGCCAGACAACTCAGTTTCGCAGACAAACTATTTTCTGAAGAACTTTATTTTGAGGCTATTACCGAGTATAAAAGGTTAATGTTCTTCGATAAGGATAAAATTCATGATTTCCGTTGCAATTTCAATATAGGACTTTGCTATAAATATGGCGGCTTTTACGATAATGCAATCGTTTATTTTAAGCAGGCGGAGCTTTCAACCATTATCGATGAAGATATTTTTCAGTCGAGAATTCAGGTTGCGCGATGTAACATCTTAAGAAAAACCACTTCAGTGGCTTTGTCGATATTGAATGATCTGGAACATGAAACCCGTTTTGCCGATAAGAAAGAAGATATTTACTATTGGCGGGGCTGGGCTCTTATGGTGGCTGATGATTGGGAAAATGCATCGCGGTCTTTTTATTATATCGATCCGGAACATCCTTTGAAATTGTTATGCGATAACGTGGAGGGCAATAAATATTCGGTTACATTTGCAAAGGTAATTTCTTATATTTTGCCCGGTTCCGGTCAGTTTTATTCGGGTAATTATCTATCAGGTTTTATGTCGCTTGGCTGGAATTTATGGCTGGGATTTCTTACTGTTAATTCATTTGTTGAGGATAGGATCTTTGATGGTCTTGTAATCGGGAACCTGCTCTGGTTAAGATTTTACAGGGGTAATGTTCAGAATGCGGAAAACTTTGTACTTCAGGAAAATATAAATATTGCCAATAACGCTTATAAATTTCTACAAAACAATTTTACCGGGGAGAAACCTTGAGAATAAGTGAAGATGAAATAAGAAAATTAACTCTCGAAGCAATTGAAGAATTGGGGGGCAAAGCCACACCGGATATGGTTAAAATGGTCGTTCAAAAATCGGTTTCCAAACTGGGTGAATTACCCGATGAAATATCATCGCCAAATCTAACGACGGGAAGAATAATCTTAACCTCTTTCGGTATAAACCATCCAGGCATAATAGCTAAGATTACACAAACCTTGAGTGAAGCTGAGATAGATATTAAAGATTTAAGTCAGAAAATACTCGACAAGTTTTATACGATGATAATGATTATCGATATTTCAAATTCACCCAAGAATCTGAAAGATATTCAGGAAGACATGGCTAAATGTGCCGAGGAGTTAAAAATAAAAATATATCTGCAGCATGAGGATGTTTTCAGGTATATGCACAGAATATAAATTCTAAACCGGAAATAATATGCCTTACCAGTTTGAAGAGATACTCGAAACAATACGAATGACGGAGATCGAACATTTTGATATTCGTACTGTAACTTTAGGAATTAGTCTGCGTGACTGTGTTGACAGGAACATCGAAGTTACAAAACAAAAAATTTATGATAAAATTCTTAAATACGGTCGTAATCACGTTGCCTACGCAAAGGAAGTTGAACGGGAATACGGCATATCAATTGCGAATAAGAGAGTTGCCGTAACTCCTGTCTCCATTCCGTTCGATAATTACCATATGGAAGATTTTATTGAAATTGCTAAAGTGCTCGATAAAGCTGCTTCTGAAATAGGTATTGATTACCTTGGCGGATTTGCAGCACTTGTGCAAAAAGGTTTTACTAAAGGGGAACATGAACTGATAAAGGCTATACCTTATGCTCTTTCCGAAACTAAACAGGTATGTGCGAATGTGAATGTTGCGTCGACAAAGGCTGGTATTAACATGGATGCCGTTAACCTTATGTCCGAAGCAATTCTATCGCTTGCAGAAAAAACGAAGGATAATGGATCTATAGGATGTGCAAAGCTGGTTGTGTACTGCAATGTCCCGGAAGATAATCCGTTTATTGCCGGAGCTTTTCACGGTGTCTCCGAACCCGAAGTAGTATTAAACGTTGGGATAAGCGGTCCGGGAGTTGTTCTCGATGCAGTAAAGGAGGCGGGAAACTGCGATTTAAATACGCTTGCGGAGAAGATTAAAAAAACTGTATTCAAAATTACACGAGCCGGGGAACTGATTGGAAATAAAGTTGCTGAGAAACATAAAATACCCTTCGGCATTGTGGATATTTCACTTGCACCAACCCCAGCTCCTGGAGACAGCATTGCTGATATATTGAAAGCGATGGGCGTTGAAGATGTGGGGGCTCCGGGAACTACTGCCGCACTGGCTATGCTTAACGACTGCGTAAAAAAAGCAGGATTAATGGCAAGCTCTTCGGTAGGCGGATTAAGCGGAGCCTTTATTCCGGTGAGCGAGGATCAGGGAATGATTGAGGCTGTAAGGAAAGGAAATCTTTCACTCGAAAAGCTTGAGGCTATGACGGCTGTTTGCTCGGTGGGACTCGATATGGTGGCTGTGCCCGGCGATACACCAGCATCTACAATAGCCGGTATTATTGCCGATGAATGTGCCATAGGCGTTAT
Organism: Melioribacteraceae bacterium; assembly: GCA_016927595.1. Taxonomy (GTDB): domain Bacteria; phylum Bacteroidota; class Ignavibacteria; order Ignavibacteriales; family Melioribacteraceae; genus PGYT01. The sequence continues at coordinate 134,955 of JAFGMI010000026.1, forward strand.
TAATGATAAAGCAACATCCGTTAGAATCTTACCCATTTACGGCAAAAAGGTTGGGGATATGTTTGATTTCGGAGGTCTGCTGGGCGCCGCTCCGGTAATGCCTGTAAGTAAACTATCTTCGAAAAATTTTGTTGAACGCGGCGGAAGAATACCGGCACCGACTAGAAGTCTTACTAATTAATATTTTTCCGTACCTTCATAAAATTTTAAGTATGAATAATATTTATGAATTTGTGTAAATATTTAGAAGTTTTATAATAAAGGAGATATAAATGAAAAAAGGACTTATGGTTGGCTGCGGCGTTGTAGCCGTAATCGGTATAATTCTTATAGGATTTATAATGTGGGGCGTTGGAGTTTATAACGAAATAGTGGCACTGGATGAGCAGGTGGTTCAGTCATGGAGTCAGGTTGAAAACCAGTACCAGCGGCGCATGGATTTAATCCCTAATCTTGTTAATACTGTTAAAGGTGTAGCTGAGTTCGAGAGGGAGACATTTACCGCGGTTACCGAAGCAAGAGCAAAGGTAAGTCAGCTTAATGTCTCATCAGACCTGTTAAACAATCCGCAGGCATTTCAGCAGTTTCAAAGCGCTCAATCTGAGTTGGGGAGTGCACTCTCACGGCTGCTGGTTACAGTTGAGAATTATCCGCAACTTAAGGCAAATGAAAATTTTCTGCAGCTTCAGGCACAGCTGGAAGGAACAGAAAACCGTATATCGGTGGAAAGAAGAAAGTTTAATCAGTCGGTGCAAAATTACAATACCCGTATAAAGACTTTTCCGGGTAGAATTATTGCCGGTATTGGCGGATTTGAAACCAAGGAGTATTTTGAAGCAGCTGAAGGTGCTGAGGTAGCTCCCAGAGTTGAGTTTTAATTAATGCCCTATAAACTTATCATATTGTTCCTTGCGGCATGTGTTATTTCGGCACAGCCGGCAATGGAAAAATTAAAATATTATGCGAACGATAATACGGGTACTTTGGATCAAAGAGAATTACTGAATATAAATTCCAGCTTGCAGAAATATGACGAGCAGACCTCCATACAAATAGTCCTTTTTATAATTAATTCGTTGGACGGCTACCCGATTGAAATGTTTGCAAATGAACTGTTCGACTATAATAACATCGGTCAGAAAGGAAAGGATAACGGGGTTCTGCTTCTCGTTTCCCTTGATGATAAGAAGATTAGAGTAGAAGTCGGATACGGATTGGAAGGCGCTCTTCCTGATGCTCTGGCGAGTTCTATTATCCGTAATGAGATCGCTCCTTATTTTAAGCGAGGTGAATACTATTCCGGTATTGTTGCCGGTCTTAATGCAATAATTAAGGCTACCCAGGGTGAATATACAAATGAGGATAAAAGAAACCGCCAAACTGATGATGAGGAAATCGGTTTCCCGTTTATTTATATTATTATTTTTATACTTATAGCATTGTTCTCAAGAGGAGGAAGAGGAGGTTTGGGTACTTTATTGCTTTTGGGGGCGCTCGGTGGCGGAAGATCCAGGGGAGGATTCGGCTCCGGTGGCGGATTTGGCGGCGGTGGTTTCGGCGGATTTTCTGGAGGCGGCGGATTCTCGGGAGGTGGCGGAGCCAGCGGTGGATGGTAAATCGGAACGACGCTTCTGATTTCTGTTGATCTTATTTTTGCGTTTTATTATTATTGGCAGGTTCTTGATAGATATTCAAAAAGGTATAGATCTTTTTAATAATAGTGATTTTTTTGCTGCTCACGATTATTTTGAGGAAATTTGGACAGATACGACTGATGATTCAAAACTATTTTATCAGGGTTTAATCCAGATTTCTGTTGGGTTCTATCATTTCGTTTGCGGCAATTATAATGGTGCTTTTAGTCAGTTAAGCAAAGGTTCTGAAAAGTTAGCGAAATATCAACCTGTTTATTTTAATATTGATATAGAAAAACTGATTGACGATGTCGAAATTTTTCGTAAATTGCTTTTTAATTCAAATAATAATTCAATAATTAAAACTAATAAGCTGTATTTACCTAAAATAAAAATAGCTTAAATAAACCACTATAAGGAGTTTAGTTATGGCAATAATGATAACTGATGAGTGTATTAATTGCGGTGCCTGCGAACCCGAATGCCCCAATACTGCAATTTATGAGGGAGGAGTAGAGTGGGAGTTACAGGGCAAACATTATGGCGAAGGAGAAGCAGCTCCGTCAGGTGCTGAAGGTTTCTTCTCCAGTGAATTCTTTTACATAGTACCCGATAAATGTACTGAGTGTGTAGGTTTTCATGATGAACCGCAGTGTGCTGCCGTTTGCCCGGTTGATTGCTGTGTGCCGGATCCAAAACACGTTGAAAGCAAAGAAGAACTTCTTGCTAAAAAAGATAAACTGGATTCAATGGGCAGATAACAAAATTGTATCGCTGATGAAAGGACATCATTCAAGATGTCCTTTTTTCATTTTAAAGAATCAGATGCCTGCTATGCTGATTCATGCAAACCAGATGTTATTCAGCAAAAGATTTTTTCACTACACTTTTACTCGCTTCATTTAGCCCGACCAGAGCAGCGGATCCGTACCAGGGCTTCAGTTCCATAACCAGACTTCCGGCCTGAATCGCAGGATCGGTTTCAGTTAAAGCTTTAGCTTCTTTAACGGTTGGTACATTGAATACATAAATCCCTCTTAATTCACCACTGTCCATAAAGGGACCTGCCAGAACCAGCTTGCCCTCTTCAGCCATTCGACTAATATTTTTTAAATGAGCCATCTGAAGTTCAGCAGCTTTGGCAGAATCAGACGGTCTGTTAGGTCCTCTTTTAAGAAATGCCATCACAAATGGTTTCATGCCGTAATCATCGGCACCGTATTCTTTTGCTTTTAGCGAATCATAAACCTGAAGCGGTTTTTCAGAGATATCCATTTTTTTATTCTCATCATTTCTGCATGAATACAACGATAAGAAACTGATAACCATTATAATAATGAAAATTAAACCATTGGACAGCGGATTTATATTATTCTTTTTCAAATTGTCACCTGTGTTAATTAATTATTATAAATTATTTAATTCTATGGATATATTAAAAAGTTTAGTAACAGTTTTCAAGTTATGTTTTTTAGATCATGTTTTTATTTCTATAATTATAATACGTTTGGATGCAGATTATCGGTTCAGTTTAGGTTGTTGATTGTTGATAATATATATTAAATTTTAATGTGATTTTAATAACAAATATTATTTCAAAATGCGAATCGGTAATTATAATATCTATGTTATAGAATCCGGCAGGATCGGACTAGACGGCGGAGCAATGTTCGGCGTGGTCCCTAAAACAATATGGCAGAGGTCTAATCCTGCGGACGATAAAAACCGCATCGAGTTAACCACGCGAAACCTTGTACTGAGTTCCGGATCAAAAAATATACTTATTGATACCGGAATAGGTCAATTCTGGGATGAAAAATTCGCCGATATTTACAAAATCGATCATTCGAAGTTTTCTCTTTTGGATGAACTTGGTAAAATAAACCTGACGGCAAATCAGATTACAGATGTGATTCTAACACATCTTCATTTCGATCATACCGGCGGATCCGTAGTGCCTGAAAATAATAAGTACTTGCCTGCCTTTCCGAATGCGACTTACCATGTCCAAAAAGAACACTTCGAGTGGGCATGTAATCCAACGGAGAAAGATAAAGGAAGTTTTGTAAAAACACGGTTCATGCCGCTTATGGACGAAGGAGTTCTGAATCTTTTAATAGGAACCGGTTTTGATGACAATATAAGTTTTATAATTGTTAACGGGCACACATTCGCACAGCAAATGGTTAAGATATCTGACGGTTCGGAGACTATACTTTATTGTGCCGATCTGATGCCCTTTCATACTCATATTCCGCTCCCCTATATAATGGCTTACGACATTCAGCCGCTGAAAACTCTTCGGGAGAAGAAGGATATACTTTATAAAGCGGTTGAGGAAAACTGGAAATTGATATTCGAACACGACCCGTTTGTAGCAGGAGCAACGATAAAGATAACTGAAAAAGGCTTCTCTGCTGATCAGAAATTTGAGGTGTTATGATTATTCGCAGGGACATGGAATTCACAAAATTATGCAGGCTCTCTGATCTTAAAGAAGGTGAAGGAAAAAGATTTAATGTAAATGATGTTGATGTAGCATTATTTCTGGCTGAGGGAAAAGTGTATGCACTTAGCAATGTTTGTCCGCATCAAAAATCAGCCATTATTTACGACGGCTTTATTGAACAAGGTAAGGTTATATGCCCGGCTCATGGGTGGGAGTTTAATCTGTGCGACGGCAATCAGCATGGTGGAAGAAAAGGTCTAGAGTCTTTCGAGACGAAAGTTGAGAATGGTGAGGTTTTCATTAAAGTATTTTCTAAAGAGCTGGACTGGTAACTAAAGAATTATAAATGAAGATATCGAATGAAATAGCAACGGATATTGCACGACGTTTGGGGTTCAACCTGATAGGATTTTCACGAGTGAAAAATTTAACTGAGGAAACCAGCCGTCTTAAAAAATGGCTGCAAACTAATTATAATGCCGGCATGAAATATATGGCGAATAATCTTGATAAAAAGGAAGATGTAAAACTTATACTGAATGATGCCCGCAGCGTGATTTCACTCGGAATGAATTATTATGTTGAGGAAGATTATGAAAATAAAACAGGTTATGGGAAGGTATCGCGATATGCATGGGGTAAAGATTACCACCTGATAATCTGGGAAAAGTTGGCTGATATGATAGCCGAACTTGAAGAGATGGACGAGCATTTTAAGGCGGTATCCTATGTTGATACCGGACCTGTAATGGATAAGGCCTGGGCTGTAAGGTCAGGACTTGGCTGGATGGGCAAACATACGAATGTAATTAATCCTCAAGCAGGCAGCTGGTTTTTTATTGCCAATATTATTAATAATTATGAGTTTAATTATTCCGATATTATTGCGGATCATTGCGGGACCTGTACGGCTTGCATAGATGCATGTCCAACAAATGCTATTGTAAAGGAATACGTCGTTGATTCAAATAAATGTATATCATATCAAACAATCGAAAATAAAAATGGAATTGACACGGAACTAAAAGACAAATTTGAAAACTGGCTTTTCGGATGCGATATTTGTCAGGATGTCTGTCCATGGAATAAAAAGTTCTCTTTTCCGACAAGTGTAAATGATTTCACAGGTAATAATAAGGAAATCTCGCTTGAAGAAATTGAACTGATGACAAATTCCGAATTCAGAAAACGGTTTGCCCTGAGCCCTATTAAAAGAGCAAGATTAAAAGGGCTTAAGCGCAACGCGGATTTTATAAAGTAAAAATTAATTACTGAATGAAATTCATATTTGAAAAGTTACTGACCGATGAACAGCGTAAAAAAGCTGTAAGCGTAGATGGTGCTTTCGATGCGGCTCTTCAGATAAGTCACTGGCCCGGTAATTCATCCCCTCCGGAACTGAAAGCCGATACCGCTACCGAGATGGCTTTTAATCTCATCGAATCTGAAAGACGTGATGAGTACTTAAAAGGAATTGAGATCGTTTCAAACAATCATTTCGATACCGACGGATTATTAGCCTGTTATGTTCTTCTTTATCCAGACGAAACTAAACATCATAAGGGGTTGTTTATCGATATTGCAACAACCGGCGATTTCGGGGAGTTTACAAGTGAAGAAGCATTAAAAATTGAATATCTGATCAGTACGGCTGATGATCCGCATAAAACGATTTTGGAAGGATTTTTCTGCAACCCGGATTTCAAAACACTGACAAATGATATTTACCTGAGGATGTTTAAATTACTCCCCGAATTAATTAATGACCATGACAAATACGAAAAGTATTGGAAGGATTACTATCTCTGGTATAAAAATTCCGAAGCGTCATTCGTAACTCAAACCACTGTCTTCAGCAATTACGGCGATTGTCAATTATCCATCATTGAATCGGATTTCAAACTGCACCCTGTTTCGAAATTTTCACATGCGAAATTTGATATCGTTTTAAGTGTTACAAAAAATTCCGGCGGTCATTTGTATGAACTTGAATATAAAAATTATACCTGGTTCGATACAAAAAGGGAGAAAAAAGTAAACAGAGGCACATTTGAACCTTTAGTTGATAAACTGAATCATATTGAAAGTAAAAAAAACGGTTTTTGGAAAGTGCTCGGTAATGATCCTGCCAGTGAATGGGATTACAGAATGCAGTTTTCGGATGAAAAGTATAATTTAATACCGAGCGGAATAAGAATTTTCGAAATTGAAGGAATTTTGTTTGAATATTTTTTTGAATAAATGCGGAGATATAAAATGGCAGAAAATCATCACAAGGTGATTATTATTGGATCAGGACCTGCAGGTTTTACCGCTGCGCTGTATACCGGCAGAGCGAATTTAAACCCGGTTATCTTTGAAGGTATGCAACCGGGTGGTCAGTTAACCATAACGACTGATGTTGAAAATTACCCCGGATTTGAAGAAGGTATAATGGGACCTGAATTAATGGATGTAATGCGTAAGCAGGCTCACAGATTTGGTGCAAAGTCAATTTATAAAGAAATTACAGAAGTAGATTTTTCCAAAAGCCCTTTTGTGCTTAAATCAGATAGTGAGGTGTATACCGCTGATGCGGTAATTGTTTCAACAGGAGCGTCAGCAAGATTGCTAAACACACCTAGCGAGACCCGCTTTATGGGCTATGGTGTTTCAGCTTGTGCCACGTGCGATGGTTTCTTTTTCAAGAACCAGAAGGTGCTTGTTGTAGGAGGCGGAGATACCGCGATGGAAGAAGCAACATACCTCACAAAATTCGCAAGTGAAGTAACCATAATTCACAGACGTGAAGGCTTCCGTGCATCGCCGGTAATGCTCGAAAGAGCTAAAAAGAATCCGAAGATTAAATTTGAGCTGAATGCAGTGATTAAAGAAGTATTAGGTAAAGAAGAAAACGGTAAGAAATTCGTTACAGGAGCACTGCTCGAAAATACTAATGATGGTTCAACAAAGGAAATTGAAGCAGAAGGGATTTTTATAGCTATTGGTCATAAGCCGAATACTGACTTGTTTAAAGGTCAGCTCGACTTACACGATAACGGTTATTTGAAAGTGCAGGCGGGTTCGACACGCACAAATATAGAAGGTGTTTTTGCAGCAGGTGATGTTGCTGATCATAATTACAGACAGGCGGTTACTGCTGCAGGTTCCGGCTGCATGGCGGCTATTGATGCTCAAAGATGGCTGGAAGCACAGGGAATTGAATAGATAAAATCCATCGAGATCTTAACAGATCTCGATGGGAATGTTAATTATGATTCTTTTTTAACTCGTCTTTTTCTTCAAGCTTTTTAGATACTAACGAAGCGGTTATAAATCCCAGTCCTATAAAAAGGAACGTTACAAACACTGCGTATTTTTCCGCACTGAACAAGTCGTCTAACATCATTCCAAGCCCGAGACCAAGACCGAAAAATGCTACGACAATACCGATTTTCAGCAGAAAGTAAGGATTACTCTTCGTTGATCTTCTAAAAATATCAGCCATCTGTTCGGGCGGAATCCCTTTATTAATCAAACTTTGTCTTTCTCTGCTTCTGAAAAAGAAATATGTAACTATTACCGCAGCAGTAACTAAAATTGGTATTACCACGGTAAAGAAAATTATTAATGGCACTTCGTTTGGCATTTTATACTCCTGCGTTTATTTAAAATTTTTGACTGTACTTTAATCCAAAAGGTTACAATGGAATTTTTCGCTTATTTTCTGTAATTATGAACATTAAAGATAACTTTGAATTTTGTACTTAGGACTCTGACACCTTACATCAGGTTACATAAAAATAATATTAATCAGGTGTAACCTGGTAATTCCTTATTTAGTCAAAGCTTGTGAAATGAAGAATTTATCCGAATTTGAAATCATCGAATCGATTAAAAGAGGAAACCAGTCTGATTTCAGTCTGCTTGTTGACCGTTATAAAGACAGGGCATATTCTCTTCTGAAACGGATACTTAAAGATGATATGGATGCCGAGGAAGCTCTGATGGATAGTTTTTTGAAAGCCTATAATTCTCTGAAAAATTTCAGGTATGAAGCTAAATTTTCAACCTGGTTTTACAGGATAGTTTACAATACAGGACTCACAATTATTTCCAATAAAAAAAGGAAAATCCGTACAGAGATGAGTTCGATTGATGAACATTTTGATCTTGGCGAGTACGATAATGAAATCTATGCTAAGTCTGATGATTCAAAAATGTATTTACTTAAACTCGTGGATAAATTACCGCCGCGTAATGCGCTTGTTTTAGTTTTATTTTATATTGACGATATGACACTCAACGAAATAAGTCAGGTTCTGGATATATCATTAGTGAATGCAAAGGTGCTGCTTCACAGATCGAGGAATGCGCTTCGGGATATGATAATGAAGCACAATTATCAGGAGGAATTATTATGAAAAATGAATATGACGATATGATGAATAAATATTTGGACGGCGAGCTTAATCAAACTGAAATAAATGAATTGAATGATATGATTTCCCGGGACACTGAACTACTTGAAAAATTAAAAGCGTATAAACTTGTTGACAAGCATCTGAAGGATATCGAACCGGATACAACTCCGGCAGACTTTACCATACGGTTCATGGAAAGACTGAACACTGTTTCTGAAAAACTTGAAAGCAATAAGTTTTTCTACAGTATAATTACCTTCTTTTTTATTTCGATTGTAGGTTCACTGGTATTCCTTTTTACTTATTTCTCGGAACCGACAGATGAGTACAACAAAACAGAATATGTTATTGAAAAGCTGAACAATTATTCTGTTGATATAATAGGTAAAATAAACGAATACTTCGTAAATTTTGACGTGTCTGTCGCTTTGGTGTCTGCATCGCTGATATGCATGTTAGGATTATATTTCCTTTATGAATTTGTTAAAGGACATAAAAGAAAGGTTGAAGCACTGCACAATTAAGCACCTTTTTGCCTTTAACTCGACCAATCGATATATTTCTCACCATTAAATTATTAGCATTCGAAACTGTAATGACAAAGTCAGGATATGTTGCAATAATCGGCAAGCCCAATGCCGGTAAATCAACACTTATGAATAAACTGCTGGGTGAACGGTTGTCAATCATTACTAGTAAACCGCAGACTACAAGGAAAAGAATATTGGGTATACTCAGTGACAATGATTATCAAATTATCTTTCTTGATACTCCCGGAATACTTAAACCGGCTTATCTTCTCCAGGAGAAATTCCTGGAGCAAATAGAAATCTCGGTTAAAGATGCCGACATCGTTGTAATTATATTTGATATTCTTGAAGATCCGGAATGCAGCGATGCTTTACAGGATGAAATAATTTCAAGAGTGATGCCGGAATCAAAATTCAAAAAAATTGCCGTGCTCAACAAAATTGATAAATCAAATCAGGAAGCGGTAAATAAATCACTGTTAAAACTTGAAAACACAGGTGATTTCGATTTTGTTATCCCTGTTTCTGCTATTAAAAATTTTAATGTTGATGTACTCCTTAAAAAGGTACTGGAACTGCTTCCCGAAGGTCCCAAATATTATCCCGATGACCAGATAACCAATGAGAACGAAAGATTCTTTGCATCCGAAATAATCAGGGAAAAGGTTTTTGAACAGTATAAGGACGAAATACCTTTCAGCACCGAAGTCATAATTGATGAATTCAGAGAACGTAGCGGACGAAAGGACTATATCTCAGCTTCAATTATTGTTGAACGGGATTCGCAAAAACCTATTATAATAGGTAAAGGCGGGGAAGCGATTAAAAAGCTGGGCACTCTTGCCAGAGAGGCGCTGGAAGAGTTTCTTCAAAGAGAAGTATATCTTGAAATACATGTTAAGGTAAAGAACAAATGGCGCAGCAATCCCGCTATGCTTAAAAATTTTGGTTATAATGTCGAAAGGGATTAACACAAGGAAATATTTCGGTGAAAGCATGATGCTGATTGTAACTCTTCTCTGGGGAGCTACTTTTGTTATTGTGAAGGAATCCCTCGCTGATGTATCAACAATGCTTTTTATAGGAATCCGCTTCACAATTGCAGCCGTTGTTTTAATACCGATTGTTTTCAGATACAGATCAAGTTTTAACAAACAGGTCGTAAGTGCCGGATTTGTTATAGGTTTATTTTTATTCCTGGGTTTCGCCTCGCAGACCATCGGGCTAAAACACACAACGGCTACCAAATCAGGGTTCCTTACGGGATCAGCAGTAGTGATGGTTCCGATTCTACAGACAATTATGGAAAAAAGAAAACCAACCATCGGCTCAATTACCGGAGTCCTGATTGTATTTACAGGCATATTGTTTTTGTCCAGCGGCGGCAACTCTATATTGCAGATATTCGTGGAATTAGGAAGCAATTTTAATATAGGCGATGCCTTTACATTACTATGCGCTCTGTTTTTTGCCCTGTATATAATTTATCTCGATATATTCACCAAAAAGTACGAGTACTGGAATTTGATTATTCTTCAGATTTATACAACCGCCGTGCTTGCGTATCTATTCTCAATGATTCTGGACGGAACAACCATCGAACCTGTAAAAATTAGTTTTACGGGATATTTAATATTCGGAATTATTTATACATCCATCTTCGCCACTTTAATAACCACAATTCTGCAGACCAGGTATCAGAAACTAATAACACCTACAAAAGCCAGCATAATATTCTCGTTTGAACCGGTATTTGCAGCGATCTTCGCGTTCTTTTTATTAAATGAAAAAATTACTAATTTGGGTTTTATTGGAGCGGTTTTAATTATCACCGGACTAATCATTTCCGAAATTTTAGACAGTTTTATTGAAAGAAAAGATGCCTAAAGCCAGGGTAGAAATAGTTGTAAACGGTCTGGTGCAGGGGGTCGGTTTCAGATACTTTGTTTTAAGAGAGGCTCAGGCACTCGGTTTAACAGGCTATGTAAAAAATTTATATTCCGGCGAAGTATATACGGTTGCAGAAGGTGAGAAAGGTATAATGGCGGAGTTCATAAAAAAAATCAGGACCGGTCCTATGTACTCGGACGTAAGGGGTGCATCAGTTAAATGGACTGAATTTCAAAATGAATTTAAAAGATTCGAGATAAGATATTGAATAATTCTGTAAGAATTGGTTTTGGTTACGATGTACACCAGTTTGAGGATGGCGGCAAATTGATGTTAGGTGGTGTTGAAATACCCTTCGGAAAAGGATTAAAAGGTCATTCCGATGCCGACGTTCTTTTACATGCAATCTGCGATTCAATTCTGGGAGCATTATCTCTCGGCGATATAGGAAAACATTTTCCTGATACGGATAGGACTTACAAAAATATTGACAGCAAAATACTTCTGAAAAAATCGTATGAACTTGTTAAAAGTAAGAAGTATGTCATCGGTAATATCGATTCGACAATAGTAATTGAACGACCCAAAATAGCACCTCACGTTGAGATGATGAAATCAGTTATTTCAGGTATTCTTGAATGCTCTGACGATCAGATCTCCATAAAAGCCACCACATCGGAAAAAATGGGTTTCGTTGGAAACGAACAGGGTGTCAAAGCATATGCAAGTGCGCTTCTAATCTTTAAAGGTGACTGATGCTCGAAGACATTCTTGCCTATATGGCTGCTGTGGACACAGGCTGGATTTATCTGATTCTCTTCTTTTTTTCATTTATTGAAAATGTTTTTCCGCCCTCCCCGAGTGATGTTGTAGTTATAGTCGGTGCATCACTTATTGCCTCTACAACCGTCGGCTTTCTTCCGGTTTTATTCATTACAAGTTTCGGAAGCGCCATGGGATTTATTCTGATGTATTACATAGGGAAACTTTTCGGCGACAGGGTCGTTAGATCAGGGAAGATAAAATTTATCACCGAAGAAGAATTAAGCAAAACCGATATATGGTTCACGAAATACGGTTACAAGTTAATAACAGCCAATAGGTTCCTTCCGGGCACAAGGTCAATAATAAGCTTTTTTGCAGGCATGTACGAACTGGATGTTTACAAAACATTTTTTCTCGCCTCAATAAGCGCTTTTGCCTGGAATGTAATAATTATTTATTTGGGAATGGAACTTGGGAATAATGTCGACGTAATTGATTATTATCTTTCCACTTATTCCACAGTTATAACAATAGCCACAATAGTAATAGCAGCGGTATTTATAATTAGATACATCTATATCAAGAAGAAAAAAAAGTGAAAAGATTACTGTCAGGATTCAGGTTTTATGATAATCTCTTTGAAAGGAAAGAGAAACGCAGGCACATAGTTCCCGCTCTTGTAGGCGGTGTAGCTCTGGGTTTGGGATTTCCGCCGGTACCTATGCCTTTCCTGATGTTTATAGGATTAATTCCTTATCTGTATGTAATTGAACGAAGGCAAGGTCTGGCTGAAATCAACCGTATAACCTATTTTACTTTTTTTATTTTTAATCTGGTTACACTGTACTGGGTCGGGAGCTGGACTAGAGATGCCGATCCCTTTCTGCTTATAGCAGGAACAGTCCTTATGTTCTTTAATCCACTTCTATTTCTTATACCTTCGACATTATACTACCATGCAAAGAAGAGGTTGGGGAAAAATACTTCATTGCTGCTCCTTCCCGTGTTTTGGGCGTTTTATGAATATATGTATACCGTAACGGATTTTCGTTTCCCCTGGTTAACGCTCGGAAATGGTCTCGTAAAATTTAATTTATTCATCCAGATTGCTGATGTTATTGGTGTTTACGGTTTAACTCTTCTGATAATTTTTATAAATATAGGTTTATACAAGGCATGGAATAACCGGGCAACCGGCGAAGGCTCAGCTTATCTGCCTGCGGTTTTCAGTCTGGCACTTATTGCCGTACCTTTAATATACGGAATAGTTAAGCATAAGGAATCCGGCGGTGAGAGTGAAAAGATAAAAGTGGGTTTAATTCAGCCGAACCTGAATCCGTGGAAAAAATGGGAAGCGGGCAACCTTAATGAACAACTTGATCTCTATCTGTCCTTGTCCCGGGAGGCTGTATTAAAAGGGGCTGAGTTAATTGTCTGGCCCGAGTCAGCGCTTCCTGTTTATTTAATGACGGGGGCATATAGTCTGCAGGTAAATCGAATTTATAAATTTCTTGATACAAATAATGTATTACTTCTTACCGGAATGCCTGATGCTACTTTTTATGGTGATTCACTTACGGCGCCGGAAGATGCAAAGAAAACCAGCTCAGGAAAATTCTACACCTCTTACAATTCAATACTGTTTTTTCAGCCTCATAACAGGAGTGTGAAAAAATATGGAAAAATAATGCTTGTGCCTTTCGGCGAGAAGGTACCGCTTGTCGAGCAAATTCCGTTTCTGGGTGAGTTATTTAGATGGAACGTAGGAATTTCGAGTTGGAATACCGGGAAAGAAATAACAGTATTTCAAACAACTGATAAACGGAAAATTGCCGGTGTAATATGTATCGAATCTATTTACCCGGATTTCGTAGCGTCTTTTGTCAGTAAGGGTGCTGAATTGATAGCGGTTGTTACTAATGACAGCTGGTACGGTAATTCCAGCGGACCTTATCAGCATAGGGATTTTGCTATACTCCGTGCCGTCGAAAACCGGAGAAGCGTTGTGCGGGCGGCAAACGGCGGAGTAAGCTGTCTGATAGACCCTTTGGGAAAAATAGTTCAGCAGACATCGATGTTTACGGAAGATGTATTAGTGGCTGAAGCTGAACTTAACGGAGAAACAACATTTTATACACGATATCCGCGGTTAATCCCTTATATTTGTTTACTGATTACCAGCGTCTTTATCCTATATATATTATATGGCAAAATTATCAAACGGAAATAAATGAACAGAATAATCGATTTAAGAAGTGATACTGTCACTAAACCTAGTGCGGAAATGCGCAAAGCCATGTTCGATGCCGATGTCGGTGATGATGTTTATCGTGAGGATCCCACTGTAAATAAGCTTCAGGACTACACTGCGGAACTGCTGGGGAAAGAAGCAGCATTGTTTGTGCCGACCGGTCTGATGGGCAATCAAATATGTTTGAATGTGCTGACGCAGCCGGGTGATGAAGTTATTTGCGAACGTACTGCTCATATATTTCAATATGAATCGGGTACTCCGGCTAAACTGAGCGGAATTCAGTTAAACTTGATTAATGGGAATAAGGGTGTAATTATACCCGAGCAGATTGAACCGCTTATAAGACCCGAGAGCGCTTACTACATGCCAAGAACAAAGGTGATCGAAATTGAAAATACTCATAACGTTGCCGGTGGTACGATTATACCACTGGAAGAAATCAAAAGGGTAAAAGCGCTCGCTGATAAATATAATCTTTATATGCATCTGGATGGAGCCCGCTTATGGAACGCTTCAGTGGCTTCAGGGATTAGTCCGTCTGAATACGCCGGTTTTTTTGACACGGTTTCGGTTTGTTTATCAAAGGGATTAGGTGCACCGGTTGGTTCTTTGATAGCAGGCGATAAAGGAGTTATAGAGGAGGCGTTCAGGGTCCGAAAAGCTATCGGCGGCGGAATGCGTCAGGTGGGTATTATTGCAGCAGCAGGTTTGTACGCGCTTCAAAATAACATTGATAGATTAAAAGAGGATCATGATAAAGCCAGGTTGCTGGCGGACCACCTCTCGGGGTTACCGGGTATTGAAATAGAAAAAGAGTATGTACATACCAATATAGTTATGTTTAGAGTTACCGGTAAAAAAATCGATGTGGTATTGACAGAGCTGAAAGAAAACGGAATTCTTGCCGGACCGGGCGGATATGATGTTATCCGTTTTGTTACTCATCTGGACGTATCGTTTGAGGACATTGATGCTGCAAAAGAAATATTAACAAAAGTCTTTACGGATTAAATTGATTAGTGCCGAAGAAATAAAAACATATAAGCATGTTACACGCGAGAAGGTAAAATTTCATGAAGTGGACATGATGCATGTCTGCAACAACGCTGTATATTTCAACTACTTTGAAGATGCACGTGTAAAATATGTGCAGGATTTAAAAATACAATTCGGGCTGAAACAGATTCTCGAAAACGGATCGTTCTTCATAATGGTAAATAATAATTGCGATTATTTTCAACCGGCACATTTTGATGACGAATTACTTATATTGACAAAAATTGATTTTATTAAAAATACAAGCTTCGGTTTTAAGCATATTGTTGTTAAAGAAAAGAGAAACGTTGTAATAGCAGCCGGCGGCGGCGTAGTAGTACATATCGATTTGAAAACCAAACAGAAAAAATCCTTACCTGCCGAATTTTATGATGCTGTAACTGAATACGAAGAGAGTATTTCAATCATAAAATAGAAGCGAAATGAAACTCGTATTTGATATCGAAACTGTAGGTTTCGATTTTGAATCACTTTCCGAAAGTCAGCAGGAATTTTTACTCAGATATCCGGAGAAAGAAAAAGACCCTGATTTGCGTCAGGAGAAAATTCACGATACTATCAGATATTTAAGTCTTTATCCGTTTACAGCAAGTGTGGTTTGTATCGGTCTTTATAACATCGATACCGGCAAGACACTGGTTATGTACGAGGGCGCTGAAACGGAGGAGAAGGAAGTTAGCAGGAAGAGAATCAAATACAAGTCCTCAAACGAGAGGGATATGATAGGCTCTTTCTGGGAATATGTCAAAAAAGCAACCCTGCTGATTTCGTTCAACGGCAGGCAGTTCGATCTGCCTTTCCTGATGCTCCGTTCTGCTGTGCTTAAAATAAAACCATCGAGAAATTTTCTGAAGAATAAGTTCGGTACTAATGACCATATAGACCTGCTGGATAAGTTTACGCTCATGGGTCTTATAAAGAAATTTAATCTCGATTTTTATTGCAGAACATTCGGGATCGAATCTCCCAAGTCCCATGGACTAACAGGTTTGGATGTGAGAGAAATTTATAACTCCGGGAAAATTAAAGAGCTGGCTGTTTACTGTGCCGACGATGTAAGAGCGACTTATGAACTTTACAAAATCTGGAAATCTTATCTTGATCTTTAGTAAATATTAATTCCTCGACTTTCCAGACTTTCCCTGTGTTCAGTTTTCGCAAACTCGATTTCTATGTCGAGCATCTGGTCGAACCGCTCATACTTTTTTGCTTCATTCATCATCTCCCTTTTTAGCACTTCATCACCGGGGAACCTTTGATCGCGGGTATCGAAACTGTACCGCATAATCGCTCTTTTAAGAAAATGTTTTAACTCCGGACAGTTGTCTTCAAGAATAATATCGTCTCTCAGATAATGGCGGAGGGGAAGAAATTTATTGGTTCCGAAGCAACTGATAACCTTGCGAATATCCCGTTTCATACCGTAAAGAAAATTTAACTTCTCCTCCTTTGTCTTACACATATCCAGATTAAGTTTAACTTTATATAAATTAAATGACCCTATTTCCATAACTCACCATGTTTATCCTCTACTCATCAACAATTATACCTGGTCATTTATAATAAAAGTTACACTTTTATTTAGTTTACCAGGTGCTGTGTAAAATAAGTTTTCAACTCAGGTAATTCTTACATTCTGCTGCAGATAATTTTACTTATCAGCTTAATCAGTTCGGCAAATCAAATAGTTTTTTGAAAAGCATTATATTTAACTCCGTTTTTTTAAAAGCTTATCCGTTTTATATCTTTGCAGTAAAAACAAAGATGATTTTATTGTTTAGTTAAATTTAGTTTGTTTTTTGTGTGCATATCAGGTGCTGGTTGAAGACATTTCGAATATAATGTTCTCCTTTTCAAAGGTAAAATCAGCTTTTGAACTTAAAGGAATAATATTATGTAATTCACATTTTAATACCTTATTTTGCAGAGTAAATGTCAAGATTTAAAATTTTTAGAATTATTACCAGATTTATTTCACCTGGTACTTTTCGTAAAATACTTTGCTTTTTCCGTCATTATGTCGGCGGTGTATTCAAGAGAATGGATAAGAACCATCTGTTTCTCTCAGGCGCCGGTATAGCCTTTTCAATTTTATTAAGTCTCGTTCCGTTTATTCTTCTTTCACTATCAATACTCGGTAACATTATAGATCCGAACACAATTGAAGATCAGATCAAGAGAGTAATAGAAACAATAATTCCTTATCCGGAATATGCAGGCTACGTTCAGAAATCGATAATTAAAAGAATTCCCGACGTAATTGAATACAGCACTGTAACGGGTTACATAGGCGCATTCGGATTGCTCTTTACATCTACCTGGCTGTTCAGCAGTATGAGATCTGTCCTGAATAAAATTTACAAGTCTGAAGAAGAACGCGGTGCATTCTGGGGTCTGATTCGTGATTTCGGGATGGTGCTTCTGGTTATAATATTTATTGCAATGTCAACATTCATCCTTCCGGTATTGAACATACTTATAGATGCAGCGGAAAAGGTCGAGATACTGGGTGTTTTCAGGGTGTCTGAGTTTATGGATTCAATTTTTTCTCTCATTGGTATTTTGATAATATTTTTAATGTTCTTTACGTTTTACAAGTTGATTCCGTATGCGAAACTGGGAAAACGTATCCCGGTTGTCAGCGCATTCTGGGCAACAATATTCTGGGAACTGGCGAAGGAGTTATTCGGGTACTATGTGTACGACTTTCTCTCGGAGAACCGGGTTTACGGGGCTTTCATTATAATTGTTGTTGTATTGTTCTGGTTATTCTATTCATCCTGTTTATTCATACTAGGGGCTGAAATCGGTCAGTTATACAGAGAAAGACTGGAAGACAGGAAGCAGAAAATATTCAGCAGATGATCAAACGGATATCGGTTTTCAAAACTCCAATGTTGCATCGGATTGGAAAATTTGATTTATTTCTTACCCTAGTTCTTAAACTATACCGGATTTTTATTATTTGATTAAATTCATACCACTCGGCGGTGCTGAGGAGATTGGTGCAAGCTGCTTTTATCTTAACATTGACGGCACAGGCATTCTTCTGGATTGCGGTATACACCCCCAGAAAACCGGGATAGAATCTCTGCCAGATTTTGATGTTCTCAAAGACTTGAATCTCGACTATGTTATTTTGTCGCATGCGCATCAGGACCATATAGGAGCCCTGCCTTTTCTTGTAAGCAGATTTCCACACGTAAGAATTATTGCAACACCTCAAACCATTGAAATTGCTGATTTAACCCTTCACAATGCGGTTAATATACTCAACGATCAATTAAGCGAAACGGACAGTTATACTCATGAGGATGTAGATCTTCTTCTCAGGAGTGTTTATGAGCTTAAATACCTTGATACTATGTATATAAAAGGTATGCGTCATTACTCAGATCTGCCAATCAGACTAAATTTTTACGATGCAGGTCATATTATCGGATCGGCATCCGTTCTTCTCGAATACAAGCATGATAGGATTTTATACACTGGCGACATTAAGCTATCGAAACAGAAACTACTTGCCGGCGCAATACTCCCCGAACAAAGGGTAACAACTCTGATCACAGAGACTACTTACGGATCAACCGATACGAAAAAAATGGGTAATCTCAAATCTGAAACACGCAGGTTTGTTAAAAGCGCCAATAAGATACTGGCAGAGGGCGGTTCGATTCTTATACCCGTTTTTGCACTCGGCAAAATGCAGGAAATATTTTCCATCATCAGCGGCGAGATTGAAAAAGGCAGGTTGACTGATGTACCCATTTACACAGGCGGTATAGGCGAAAAAATTTCCAAGGTTTACGACAATAACCGCTATAAGGTTAATTATGTGAATCCGGATTTCAGATTATCTGATATTAAAAAAGAGAGTTACTTTGGAATTAATGATCTGTCCGGATTTGGAAAAACCCCTTCAATAGTGATTGCTTCCAGCGGTATGATATTGCCCGGTACATTCTCTTACAAGTTTGCAAAATTCTGGCTTAAGCAAAAGTCATTCGGTATTTTTATTGTGGGTTATATGGACGAAGAAACACCTGGTTTTAGAATAGCACAATCCAGCAGGGGCGATATAGTTATGCTGAATGACGGCGAGGAGATTAAGGTCGAATGCACTGTGGAAAAATTTTTCTTCCCGACCCACTCTAACAGGGAAGAGATAATCGAAATATTCATGCAGCTCAATCCTTCGAATGTGATTATGGTCCATGGTGAGGAAGAATCAAAGAACTGGATTGGTCACCGGATGCTTGAAATCAATCCGTCAATCAGACTTTATGCGTCCCGGAAACTAAATCCGATAGTACTGCGTTCCGATGCAGATTGATGTTTTGTCCAAATAGTTTTATTTTATACTTCAACATATGGTTTATGGTAATATTATGAACTATTATGCCGGTTTTTGGAAAAGACTTCTGGCGTATATCATCGATCAGATTCTACTTGGTATTTTCAGTTTTATATTAATTGTTCCGCTGCTCTTTATTATCGGTTTCAGCGTAGCCGATATTTTTCACAACGACGATTTTAATTTCTCCTCAGCAGGCGGAATTATTGATTTTAGCCCGGATGATGAAATAAAATTGTTTATAATGCTGTTGTCTGTTTTATTCATCGTTTTCATCTCTGTGATTGTAAAGTGGCTTTATTATGCCCTGTTTGAATCTTCGGGTAAACAGGCTACAGTAGGAAAAATGCTGCTAGGCTTGAAAGTAGCTGATTTAAATAATCACAGGATTGGATTCGGAAGGGCAAGCGGAAGGTTTTTCGGCAAGATTTTGTCATCAGTAATACTTAACTTCGGATATCTTATGATTGCGTTCACGGAAAAGAAACAGGGACTTCATGATATGCTTGCGGGTACTGTCGTTATTGATTCCAACAGGCTTTTTATGAACGAGATAATTACTAAAAGTGATATATGAGAATACTTATTAAATTCATATTGGTAATTGCTTTTTTAAGCGTGCTTACTTTGGGATGCCGGGATTCATTAACAGGTGAAACCGATCAGCTGGAATATTCGGAAAATGAAGCTTTTAACTGGATTGTTGTTGAATCTCCCCTTGCCGCTGAAATTTATCAGCCCGGTGATACTGTTGATATAAAGTGGAAGTCTAATGCAGAAATCAAAAACGTGAAACTGACACTGCTGAAAAAAAATTATTTTGAGCTGGTTCTTGTTGAACAAATGGAAAACACCGGACACTACAGCTGGATAATTCCGCCGAGTTTAACGGATTCGCATCACTACAAATTACGGATCCAAAGCACGATTCGTGAGGGCGCGGTAGGCTACAGCCGGGAGTTTTTCGTGCTTCGTTAGTCGCAGTGCGTCAGAATCGCGAAGCTGTAAAAACTGGTAATTAATAATTAACAACACGTATAATTTTGAACTCATTGTTATTTATTAAAACTCTCTTTTAAACCTTTCTACCGGTACATTACGCTTTAATTTGTTTAGCTTTATACGCCTTCTAAATATCAGAAATTGCATTATTAATATTTTACCGGTCATAGTAAATCAACGATCTTAATGCGAAGAATTTATTTTGAACTTCTAAAGTATTTCTTAAATTTCGCATCGTTACTGAATAAACTAGATTAAATATCCTTTTATTTTATTTTGATTCCGATCTACGATAATTTTTTAACCTGAACAGTATTACTTAAATAGTGAGAATTATGAAAAAATTATTTATCATTTTTTTATTATCGTCATTACAGATTCTTGCACAATGGGATGTGGTTACTGAAATACCCCGTTCATCATTCATTACAAATATTTATTATGATGGTACGACAGGTATAGCCTGCTCAGACAGTGTAATTTATATAACTACCGATAATGGTGATAGCTGGATTCAATCTGGCAATATTGATTCTGATGTCGATTTTATCGGGGCTGCAGCAATTTATAAAAACAGAATTTTTGTCGGTGCGGATCAGTACGGTATATATGAAAGCAGCGATTTTGGCAAAACATGGTTTAACCGAAGCCAGGGTATTTCAGGGATGGGCTCGGAGATAATAGTACAGCTTGCAGTACGTGGCGACAGTTTATATGCAGGAACTTCGGGAGCCGGTGTGTTTGTCTTAAACCTTTCAGGGTCAGGTTCATGGAATCATTTCAGTACAGGTCTGTATTCAAATTATTCTTACTCGGTTTTCTCGTTAAAAAACATTAATGATATATTATATCTCGGAGCAGGTATTTCAGGGTACCTTTACGTGAACAAAAGAAATTCATCAGAATGGGAAGAATATAAAATACTTGATTTCAATTCGGTTGCTGTTTATGATTTTGCAGGTTATGCCGGTTATATATTTATGACCGGTTCGCTCGGTTTGTTTACGAGTATTGATTCCGCTAAGTCATTTTCCTTTTTACACCATAATGTCGGAGCTGTAAACGGATCAATCATTTTGATGCACGGCGAGAGGATTTATGTGTCATACACTAAGGTTGCAAGAACATTCTGGTTTACTTCCGACGATTTCGGCGCAACCTTAAACTTGTTCGAAGACCAGTTGAATGTTGATGTATTCGGCGCAGCAGTAATTGGCAACAGACTCTTCGCAGGCAGGCAGGACGGTTTATGGTTCCGTGATCTCGAACCGAATTCAATCCGCAAAAGTAATTTACCAGATGGTTTCAAACTGTATCAGAACTACCCGAATCCGTTCAATCCGTCAACAACAATATTGTACGAAATTCCGGAACCGGGTAAGGTTGTAATAAGAATCATTGATGTACTCGGTAAAGAGGTTGAAACAATTCTGAATGAATACAAGTCGCCGGGATGTTATTCGGTTCTGTATAATGCAGGCAACCTTTCGAGCGGTGTTTATTATTACCAGCTCTTAACAGACAATAAAGTACTGACAGAAAAATTTGTACTGATAAAGTAACATGTTTGAAACAATATCTGCAATTTTTATAATACTGCACGGGCTGGTTCATCTGTTATATATGGGACAGAGCTTGCGAAAGTTCGAGCTGCAACAGGGCATTACCTGGCCCGATAACTCATGGGTGTCCGGTAAACAGCCAGGGAATGATTGGGCGCGGGTACCCGTTGCGGTTATGTGTGTAATTTCCGCCTCCGGATTTGCGGCTGCAGGAATAATGCTTCTGTATGAATTTAGTTTGTTCAAATATTTTGTTTATTGCACTTCGGTTTTTTCATCACTTCTTTACCTGTTAGCCTGGGACGGGGTTAAAAATAAAATTGCAGATAAAGGTGCCGTGGGTGTAGTTATAAATGTTGCTCTTATTATATGCATATATGTTTTTTATTGACTGAAATTCAGGAAGTAAACCCCACATTTAAGCCATATGCCACAAAATTAATAATTAAATAAGTTGTTTTATATGTTCAAACAATGTGATTATTGATAATAACAATTTCATACCGTATTTTAATTCCAGGCGTAAATTTGTGGTTCAGATATTCAGAATCGACGAGTCACTGCATGGTATCAACGGGATTTCTTCGAAAAAGCATCTATTAAGTAATAAATGATAAAAGTCGTTCTTGATAACAACTAGTTAACTTTTAAAAAAACATATTTGTTTAATTATAATTTACCTGTTTAAAACAATACTGCGTTAGATTTATTAAATAATAAATTCAGCAGCATAATTATAAATAATATATAAAAATTAGGTTTGGAAGCAATTTGTGTAATCTTAGCATCATGCTTAAATAAAATTTATGAGAGCAATTATAAAATTACCCGCACTTCTGATATTCTTAATATTAATTTCCTGCAACGAAAACATTGTTAATAATCCTGAAACTGAAGAAGGCGGAGTCTGCTTTACATTTGATGATACATATGTTAATGAGTGGTATAATCTATCAAAGGTTTTAATTAATTCTAATATCAAAGCTACATTTTTTGTTACAATGATTAATACCCTTACTTCATCAGAATTAAAAAAATTTGCAAACTTTAGATTCACTTGGCTTTGAAATAGGATGTCATGGATATAAGCATATAGATGCAGTCAAATATTTGGAAACGCATTCTTTGCAAGAATATTATAACAATGAAGTATTACCCGCACTAAAAATTATGGATAAAATCAACCTGCATCCGGGATCATTTTCTTATCCTTATGGTATGAATAATGATTCGCTCGATAATTATTTGTTAGGTTATTTCAAAATACTTCGGGATATAACCGATGAACAGAGAAAACAGACGACAAGAGAAATTGAGGATATTGATGAAATATTCTGTAAAAAAGGTGAATCAAAAGTTGTTTCATCACTCGGAATAGATGTAATTTTCAATATAGACGAGAAAAGCTTAAGACATGCATTGCAAAGGGCTAAGTTAAACAAAGAAATACTCTGCTTGTATGCTCATTGTCCGGTTGTCTCGGATGCAACCGGTTACCAGATTGAAACCGGATACATTTACAATCTGATATCGCTCATAAATGAATACGGACTTAATACATATACGTTTTCTGAATTATCTGCAACTGTTTATGATGTTAATTACTGAAAATAAAGCGGGCTTGAAATCATTTCATCTAAAAGAATGAATAACATAGCAGAAAAATTTATGGAGCTGCCCGAAGATGTCCGAAGCGGATCTATTAAAATCTTTGGCAGATGGTTTGGGAAACCATATGACAATTATCATAGAGCTGTCTCTGCTAAATATGAAAATAATATACTGAATATATCCTTTATCGAAGGTGAAACTCTTGAAATTCACATGCCATCTGATCCTGAAATCGATGGTAATGTGTTGAGGATAAAAACAGCAGAAACAGTAAAATGGAGCTGGTATTATTACGGTAAACCTAAAACGAAAGAGAACTTATTCTACCTTAAATATACCGTGAAAGAAAATGAGGTTTCTGTAAATACAAACAGTCCTTTTAGTGTTACCAGCGGTATAATAACCGAAGCCGCAGTTGAAATTCATTAAAACGTGAAGCAATGTATTTGTAAAATCAGTGATGTATCGGGCTGGATATCAATATGGATGAAGAAGTCTACATCGTACAGAATTACGATTTGCACCGGCTCAAAAAATATCTGAACTATGAATTATCAGGTTCAGTTTTGTACTTCCTCTCCTTCCAGGTGTTCATATTCATTTTTCTGGCATCTATAGCCGCGGTTATATTCACCCCGTTCATGCTGCGTGTACTGCTCGCTGAAAAGAAGAAGGGATGGATTATAGTTTTCGTTCTGATTGTAATAATTCCGGTTGTTGTTATGATTATTCTTATCATCTTTGCAGGATTCAGCAAAGCGTTTCTGTTTTTCATTCTTGGCTTGTTTTATTTTTACTTCTTCCTGCTTCGCATAGAGGTGAACGGATGGACCAGGGAAGCAGACGCAAAATATCAATATCATTTATCGAAGAAGAGGAGTGAGGCAGAAATGAAAGCATTCGATGACAGGTTTAATTTGTAGTTCTATAAGATTTGAAATTACCGCCTGAATTCTGAACCATGGCAGCATTTTTTTTGTTACTTTAATAACACATTTAAATTCCCTCAAAAAACGAAAGAACTAAAGTATGAACAAATCTCCCGGCGGTTCAGGGATTTTCCAGAGATTGCTCAACCGGACCGAACGAATAGGCAACGCTTTGCCTCATCCGGCAACACTTTTTGCGATTTTTGCTGTATCGGCATTAATATTATCTGCAGTAGGATCAGCAATGGAATGGGAAGTTATTCACCCGGGTACTAAGGAAACAGTTAAACCCGTCAACCTGCTTTCGCACGATGGTATACACCGCATATTGCTCGAAATGGTTGAGAACTTTACCGGTTTCGCTCCGCTCGGAATTGTACTCGTTGCAATGCTGGGTATTGGTATTGCCGAACAAAGCGGTCTTATTAATTCGGTTATTAAATTACTAGTGCTCAATTCGCCTAAACATTTGCTTACCTTTGTCATAGTATTCACAGGTATATTGTCGAACATAGCATCCGATGTGGGTTACGTTCTGCTCATTCCGCTGGCTGGAGTTATCTTCATAGCTGTAGGCAGACATCCAATTGCAGGAATGGCAGCAGCATTTGCAGGAGTTTCGGGCGGATTCAGCGCCAACCTGGCAATCGGCACTGTTGATCCGCTGCTTGCAGGTCTCTCTCAGGAAGCTGCTCGTATACTCGATCCAACATACGAGGTAAATCCAACAGCTAACTACTACTTCATGGCGGCTTCGACTTTTGTAATAGCTTTAGCCGGTACCATCGTTACAGAAAAAATTGTAGAACCCAGACTGGGTAAGTACGAAGCTGAACATGAAGATAAAGATGAGTCATTTCAAAAACTAACTGCGATTGAGAAAAGAGGACTCCTTTATACATTTCTTACCTTAGCTGGAATTGTATTCATAACTCTAATAGGCATTATACCCGAGGACGGTTACTTCAGGGGAGTTGACGGCGGTGTGCTCAGTTCGCCTCTTATCAAAGGCGTTGTGGCTATGCTCTTTATTACCGCCGGCGCTATGGGACTTGCTTACGGTTTCACCACAGGGAAATTTAAAAATGATTCCGATATAATGAAAGGCATGGCAACATCGATGAAAACCATGGCTACCTATCTTGTACTCGTGTTCTTCGCAGCGCAGTTCGTGGCGTATTTCAAGTGGAGCAACCTTGGTATTATACTTGCGGTAGAAGGCGCCGGTATGCTTATGTCAGCCGACATCGGACTGATACCCTTGATGATACTGTTCATCCTTCTATCGGCAGCCATCAATATGCTGATGGGAAGCGCTTCAGCAAAATGGGCTATTCTCGCACCGATATTTATACCTATGTTCATGATAATGGGTTACTCGCCTGAACTTTCACAGGTTGTTTACAGAATAGGCGACAGCGTAACGAATGTAATCTCACCGATGATGAGTTTTTTCGCACTGATAATAGCCTTCGTGCAGAAATATCAGCCCGATGCGGGAATCGGAACTGTTATAGCTGCAATGGTTCCGTACTCAATAGTGTTTATGCTTTTCTGGATGCTCCTGCTTGTTGTATGGTTATTAGCCGGATTACCTCTGGGACCCGACGCAAATATATTTTATTCGCTCCCGGAATAATTTATTAATTGTTAGAAAAGGATTTCATAATGCCTGAAAAAATTTTACACTTTATAATTGTGCTTTAAGTCCTTACCGGCTTCTCAGCCGGTGACAATCGTATTGAAGACAAGTTAATAGGTAAATGGATTTTAAAGCAGATTTATATGGATGGTAGTGATGTTTCTTCAGAACATAATTCTTACGGTGAAAGATCGATTGAATTTTTTAATGGAGGTACATTTACAAGCGACGGAAGAACTGACAGCAAAAATACAGAAAATTGGTCTATTGATAATTAAAAAAAATGAATTGTACCTCGATAGTGGAGCGGGCTATGACAGTTACGGATTATTTAATTTTTCCGGCAAAATAAAATTGAGCGAAAAGGTGCGAGGTTTGATTTCAACAGACGCTTTATTTCTTATAAACCTGCATTAAAATAAAAAGGGTCAGCTTATTCAGCATGACCCCGTCTTTGATAAAATTATAATTAATTATTCTTATTTATTTATTATTATTTCAGCCCCTAAAGCCTGACTGCCGTTTCCGGCAACAAATCCTTTTGCAAAAACAGTGTAAATTCTTCCGTTCTGCAAACTGATTCCGGGAAGTTCAAGTACAACTGTTTCGGTACCTGCCAGTCTTACCTGAAGATCATAATTTGCTGAAGGCAGCGGTGTAAACGCAGAATACTCCTTGAATGTGTAGTCGCCGAATACAACTGTACCGTCTGTTGTAGTTATATCAACCGCAGGTGCGTCGGGCGAAAGGTGCAAAAATCTCACATGGGAATTACCTGCAGAAGGATTTGTTAAGTCATCCATAATAACAAGCGGAGTAAGGTTCGATACACCATCTACAGCGAATACCGAATAGTTTACATTTGCCTGGATTGGTAAATCAGCCTCAATTACAGTTGTTGTTGTTCCCGCAACATTAACCTGTACTTTACGTGTGCCAGCTTCAACTTCAAGATATCCGGTGTTATTTGGATACGTCAGATTAGCACCGGCTAATTCGCCATCGACGTAAAGGTCTACACCGGGGGCATCGGGTGAAGCGTGTACTACCTTAACACTTGCGGTTTCGGCAGTCGGAACAACAGGATTGTCTTTGTCATCGTCGGAACAACCCATCATGACTACTGATGATGCCAGTAAGAAGAACATTATTTTTATATTGTGTTTCATGATTCAGATCTCCTTTATTTATGTTAAATTAATTCAACTGAAGTTTTGATTATTCTAATATTTTACAGATAGTCTGCAGCTTAGGTTTATGGATACTGTAAAGTTGCTAGAACAGGATCTGTGAAATTTGGGTTCCACTAATTTCCCGGATGATTCTTAAGTTATGGATAAAAGTGTATCATGAATCGAAGAAATGAGTTAAATTGAACTAAAAACAAAATTTAAATTTTCTGTGGTCAATTATTTATGACCTTAGTGTTTAGTTCGTTTGCATATTTTAACAGACATCGGTGGATATAGTGAGTAAAAAGGATGGAATTATTTCTGCATTCAATAAGCTGAAAGATGCATTGTTAAAATCCGAAACTGAAAAACTGAATGAAATTATTCTCGATGATTACAGAGGATTCAGTCTGCACGGTACGATAGAAACAAAAGATGATATAATCAGCAGCTTCAAACACGGAGGAATAAAATTATCAGAGTATTCAGTTGAGCATGCAGAGTATGAACAGTTTTACGAAATTGCGCTGGTAACCGGTAAGGGGAAGATAGCAGGGAAATATGAGGATTATGAGTTTCATCACACGGTACTATTTACAGATGTATTTAAATATTCTGATGGTTCATGGAAATATTTCAGGTCCCAGGTTACTGAAATAAAACCGCCTGATATGAGCACAAACGTGCATTAAAATAGATCACAAATTCAGGAGGTAACAATGAAAAAGATTTTGTTAGCTCTGCTGGCAGTTGGATTTCTGTTTTTTCAGAGCTGCGGAGACGAATGCGAAGAAACGGTAAAGGACGGAGTACTTGTTCATATCACTCATGGTTCGGATGATGTGCATCGTCTGCTTATGGGACTGCAGATGGCAGTAACAATGTCGGAAGAAAAGGATGTGCTTGTATATATCGATATCACAGGTATTGAAGCCGTACTTAAAGATTCTGCGGATTTTCAATTCTCCCACTTTCCGGGTTCAAAAACGCAAATAGAAAAATTGCTCTCGAAAGGAGTTACTGTTATGGCTTGTCCCGGATGCCTTAAAGCTGCAGATAAAACAGAAGCAGATTTAATGGAAGGTGTCCAAATTGCCGATAAGAGTAAATTCTTTAATTTTACCAAAGGGCGGATAGTTACAATTGACTATTGATTTATCGGGGATCATTTTCAGTATGCTTATCAGAGCTTGAATCTGGTGTCGGATTAAGCCAGGTGTCTGATTATTAGCTGGGTTCAAATTCAAAAGCCGGTTTAATCGGCTCCAGAAAAGATTACTGAAATTAATATGAAGATTTTTATAAATAACTTCGGGTGAGATTTACAGTTATTCCGGTATCATTAAGATTGTTAAAAAGCATCTTTACCGATTACGGGATCATGATATTACTCTGATTCTTCCGGAATAATGCTGCACATTGGAAAGTACTTAAAATAAGAACAATTAAAATAATCTTTATTAATGGAGTTAAATTTAGAATAATAATAATTATATTTATTCAATTCTTCATCGGTTTATTCTAATTAATAGTAATTACAGGGAATATCTTACAGCATTTTTTCTGATGGATTGAAAATTAATAAATTATAAATCTGTTTTTACAGGTCGGAAAAGATGATACAATCGCATTGTAAAATGTTATTCTATCTTCTGCTTTGTTTAACTCCTTTTTTGTATGCTCAGAATAACACCAAAACCTGGTTAGAAACTTCAGTAAAAGATTTTAGCGACAACGAGTTAGAGAATCTAATTATTTCAGATATTTCAGGCGGAGAAGTACAGTTCCCTCATCCTTTTATTAAGATTGTTGATGATTATAAAGACAACTCATTTATGAGATCCATCGTGCAGGACAGTGCGGGAAATTTTTTAAGAACATGGGTAACCGGCGGTAACGTGTTCGTCAAAAAATATAATGCAGATGGAGATGAATTAACCCAGAATATTCAGGTAAACAAACAAACAGGTGATGATAATACTTTCAGCAAAGCTGCTTTATTGAATAACGGTATATATCTTATAATCTGGAACCAAAGAGACACCTGTAAAGGACAATTTTTTACAGATGATTCGGTAAAGACGGGTGATATATTTATTATAGAAGATATCAGGAGCATGTACCCTTCGGAAGTACTTGCCGATAATAATGAAAATACGTTCTTATTGTTTTTTACAAATAAGGTTGAAGAGGATTATTATAAATTATATGCTCAAACTATCGACACAATTGGCAACAAAGTTGGCGATGGTAAATTATTAAATTTAGACGTACTGACAACTTTTGATGATAACCCGGTAGCTGAGGGGGATGCAAACGGTTTCTGGTTATCATGGGGTGGTTCCAGGGGGGGAATATATGACAGGAATTTTAATGTACATTTACGAAGATTTGACTATGACTTAAACCCACAGAGTGAAGCAATTATTGTAAACGATGATTTCAGCAGATTTCAGAGTGGAGCTGATCTCTGTATTGACAAAAACTCAAATATTTTTTGTGTATGGATGGATGATAGGGATGCTGTAGAACCTGTATTAACGGGGCAATACAATATTTACGGTCAGCTTTTAGATGCGAACGGGAATAAAATTGGTGAGAATGTAAAAATCAATTCCATATTAGAAAGATCTGAGAACCGATCACCCTATATTTATTTTAAAAATGATAAGTATTTCATTTCCTGGCAACATTGGAGTGAAAAACAAAGATTTTATGAAACATACGTTAATATTTGGGAATTTGATCCCAAGCTTACTGGAGAAATGATATCATCCATATTTTATGGAAGTCCCGAAGGTAATAATTGGGAAAATATATCATGGGAGCTGACCAATATTGCCGGCAGCAATATTAAATTTAAAATCAGATCGGGGAAAAGTGTAAAACAGTTAACCGAAAAAAACTGGCTGGGTCCTGACGATGAATCCGGTTATTACACAATCAACACTGGTGAGTTGATAAATCCGGTTCACAGCGGGGATGATTTTATACAGTATAAGGCGATATTCAATTCGTCGAATGGTAGCACGTCAATACTCCAATCTGTCAGCATAAGTTTTTCATCGAGTGACAATGTTCCTCCTCAGCCGCCGGCCAGTCTATCAGCCGAACCCTCTCACGCAAAAGTAATATTACTCTGGCAACCTGCCGGAGAAGAAATTTCGGGATATAAAATTTATAAGGGCACTGAAAGCGGAGTTTATAATCAGAGATGGAATATATTTTTACCATCAGAGATAACCAGTTATGAGGATACAAACATTACAGCAGGTATAGAATATTTTTACGCAATAACGGCAATGGATTCGAGTTATAATGAGAGCCAATTTTCTGAAGAAGTCAATTGCATTGTTTATGGTATAAATATTTATGTAAATGAAAACAGCCTGCCAAACGGGGATGGTTCAATTCTGTATCCTTTTATTACAATAGAAGATGGGATAAGCAACTCATTCTTCGGAGATACAATAAGAGTTTTACCTGGTTACTACAACGATATCTCCGGATTGAAGGAGGGTGTTTCTCTTATCGGAACTTCTGCCGAAAAGTGTGAAATCGGAATTACTTTGGAGATACCGGATAAGGTATTAATAAAAGGATTTACATTCACAAGATCAATAATATGCAGCAATTACAGTAATCCTGTCATTACTGAGAACCATTTCAGAGGGACAGGCGATTATTACATGCCAGCAATTTCAATCGGTTATTCTTCATCACCTACGATTACGAAAAATGTTATAAATGACTGCAGGACTGCAATCCGGATCGACAGGGAGTCAAACCCGATAATAAAAAATAATATAATGAGAGCGTATGAAGTCGGTATTAGGATTACGGCTGAAACTGAATTTATTTTAATAAACAATACAATAATAGGAGAAAATGCTGGTGCTCTTTGGGGGAGTTTCAATTACCAGAACAAAAGCAGGATAGAAAATAATATTCTTGTTGCCTCAAATACCAACATAAGCGGATATTTATTTGACAATACTTTGGATCAGGATATAATAAGCTACAACAATTTTTGGAATGAATATTTTGAAGGAATTGAAGTTATAGAAACGAATCAGTTCCTTGACCCGCATTTTGTTGATATGAGTATGAACGATTTTCAACTGCTGCCTGAATCGCCATGTATCGACAATGGAAATCCGGATCCTGATTTTAATGATACTGATGGAACCAGGAATGATATGGGCGCCTACGGAGGTCCGGATCCTATTATTACAGAGCTGCCATCACGAATATCAAGGTCAATGTCCGTTTCAGGTCTATCCGGATTCCCGGGAGATACCGTCGATGTTTATATTAAAATGGATGATCCTTCCGGTCTGGCAAAAGCAGATTTTAGTTTTAAATACGACAACACCATACTGACTTTCATTGAGGCAGAACTTACAGAGGCAACCCGGAACTTTTCACTCAGTCAGCAGATGAAAAAAAGTGGTGAAATCATAATTGGTTTAATTTCAGAAATATCTGCCCCGCCGAATCTAACAGAAATATTAAAACTTAGATTTATCGTAAACAAAAACACTAATCATGAAGATGCATCGCCTCTTTTATTGCAGGATGTAAATTTATCCGATGTAAATTTTAATGATATATATATGTTAAATATTTCCAGCGGTGTATTTGTTGTAAGCAATATAAAATATAATGAAAACTATATCTACGTTGATTGTAATTATCAGGGAACTGAAAACGGCTCAATGAAGAAACCTTTTAATACAATTATGGAAGCCGTTAATGTTTCAAATGCCGGCGACAGTATATTTGTAAGCGGGGGAAATTATTACGAAAACATTATAATGAAAGAGGGATTAAGTTTAATAGGAAGCGGAGCTGCAGTTACAATCTTAAACAAAACAGGCGAAAATGCTGTACTTACTTTCGAAAATATTATCAATTCTGAAATACAAGGTTTTACTTTCAGAATAGGAGACGATCAGTTCACTGACCCGTTGATATATTGTTTAGAGTCTTCACCGGAAATAAAAAAGAATAAATTTGAGAGTGAAGTGCCTTTTGGAAGTGCAGCGATATTATGTTTGTCCAATTCAAATGCTTTAATCGAAGATAACTACTTTAAAGAATTATGCATTGAAATCGGTGAGTCTCATCCCACCGTAAAAAGTAATGTTATAGAGTGCGGTTATGGTACAACAGGTATTTATTGTGCTGAAGGATCTGCATCTCTTCTTTCCAGGAATCTTATCAAGGGAATCGGGGGGACCCCGTCAGTCACCATAAATAGTGCGAATCCCAGAATAGAAAACAATTTGATTTACTGTGATCATGCCGGATTTGGTCTGTTTATAACCAATGCCGAAGGTACAGGAATTCAAAACAATATTATTGTTGACATAAGCAATTCCGGAACGGGAATTAACATTGTGAGTTCATCTTCAACAAGTATAATAAACAATACAATTGCAACTTCCGGCAAGGGCATTGAAGAATTCAATTCAACATCCGTAGTCTTAAATAACATAGTAATTAACAATAATAATTTCGGTGTACAACTTTCTCCACAAACATTCTATGATTACAATAATATCTGGAACAATGAAAATAACTATAATGAAATTGAACCGGGTGCTAATGATATTTCATCCGACCCGATATTCTCAGATGCATCTGCAGAAGACTTCCGGTTATCGCCCTATTCACCTTGTATAAATGCCGGCAATCCCGGCGAAGAGTATAATGATAAAGACGGTACAAGGAATGATATTGGTGCTTACGGCGGTCCGGGTGTTGACCTGGATTGGATAAGTTCGAACAGCAGCTCGCTAACGATTTCTCAATCCCAAAGTTCTGTTTCAGATACGGTGGAAATAGCAATAAGCGGTGAAAATCTTTACGGAATTACAAATATTGATTTAACTCTTTCGTACGATCCTTCAGTATTAAAAATTGTGAATATTAATTCAAGTGAGGTGACAAAAAATTTCACCGTTTCGAGAACAGTATTCAATGAGGGAACAGTTAAACTGATACTAAACAGTAATCACGCGATAAATAGCGAAAAAGGAGATTTATCAAGACTCTATTTTGCAATTGAAACAGATCAAAAAACAAGTACTTTTATAAGATTCGACAGCGCTAAAGTAAAGAATGAATCCGATTATGAAAGGGAAATATTTGAACTTAAGGACTGCGATATTCAGATAAATCCGACTGCTGTTGAAGAAGTAAATGATTTACCTGCGGATTATAAATTATTTCAGAATTATCCTAATCCCTTTAATCCTGAAACAAAAATAAAATATGAGTTACCAAAAGATACCGAAGTAAAACTGGTTATACATAATTTACTAGGAGAGAGGGTAACAACTTTGGTAAATTCATTTCAGAAAGCCGGCAGTTATGAAAGAGTATGGAACGCCGGAAATTACTATGCGAGTGGAGTATATTTTTATCAGGTGATATTCAGAAGTGGAAAAGGCACTGTAAAAGTATATTCAAAAAAAATGATTCTGATAAAGTAAATCTATTAGTCTCTGACAAATATGACAGTTTCTGCAATTTAAAAATCATGGTAGCACGCCTGAACACTCAGAAGGATTTGAAATTTATATTAAGGATTGCAGAAATTATTATGTAATCTGTAGCAAAATTGTGTCCCCCGGATATAATCATTTATCGAATGAATGTTTCCGGGAGTTGGAAAGTCTTTTTATAAAATGATTAACGACCTAATGGTAACTTGAGGAAAAATTACTGAAAAGCTATTCTATTATTGTTCTGGGAATACGTATAATAAATCTGCTGCCCTTACCGGGTTCGCTTTCTATTTCGAGCGTGCCTTTATGAATTTTGACAATTTCTTTGATCATTGATAATCCTATACCGTAGCCGATCTCACCTTGCAGACCAGGAACGGAATTAACAGCCAACGAATCGTTTATTTCCTTTATCTTGTCAGAATCCATTCCGATACCGTTGTCTTCGAGTACTATTTCAATATTATTATCGTAATCATTAGCCGAAATTTCTATCTGCCCGCCTTCATTTGTATACTTCAGTGAGTTCGACAGAAAATTTCTAATCGCGGTTGAAACAAGAAATTCATCACCCCGCATCGTAAAATTTTTATTGATATTGTTCGATACCGATATATTCTTCTCCTTAGCCGCTGATGCTGCCTGTTTTATTGCTTCTTCAGCGACCCGCCAAAGATTGAACTCGAGAAAAATGGTCTTAAACATACCGGTTTGAAGTTTTCCCCAGTTTAATAATGATTCAAGAAGTTCATATTGTCTGTCAACCGAGTAAGCCAGCTGTTGAATAAGTATTTTCTTGTCGCCTTCAGGCAATTCATTATAATGCTCATTGAGCAGGTTGGCACTTCCGATAAGCTGCTGGAAAGGACTCCGGAGATCGTGCGCAAGAATTTTCAGGAACCTGTCTTTCGTGTAATTTGATTCTTTTAATTTTCTCTCCCTTGACTGCGCAATATATATCATTACATACACGACAAAGTTTATTACGATAAGTATAACAATCAGATCGGATATAAACTCAAAGTCGACATATTCGCTTAATCTCAATTTCATCAGCCCGGTGTATTCTGCCAGACTTATGGATATCAGTATTACGAAGTTGATTATTGAAGTAATGACGAAGACTCTGAGATCGAGTACAAATGCAGTAAACATGATTATTACCGGATATATGAACAGGGTAATATCGCGAATGCCGTCGCCTGTAATTATTATCAATGCCATAAGAACTGAAAAAAGTGAGTAAAGCAGAAGAAAAGTGTACTTAAATAATCTGTACTTGTTGAGGAAGAATATGATAATCATTCCCGCCAAACCGATCAGGATTAGAAAAAAATGGAGGTGCTCGCCTAAAAGTAATTTACTAATAATAGGAAGTATTATTATCGGGACTAAAAAGATTATAATCTTCTCAACTATATCGGAAATATTAACCAGTTTGTTATACTCTTCCGAATCATTATATCTTATATTGTCCCAGTATTTACTTATTATCTTCTGAATCACAAAATAACGCGCTTTTTTAATATTTAGATATTATCGAATAATTTTGAAAAAAGTTTAGCGGTTTAATTAATTTATTAAGGTAAACTTTGCATAGAGTGACAGATTGCATAAATTTAGTGTTGAATATGTATTGCGGGAAAAATTTGTCATCGAATGTAGTCCGGATTATTAATTAAAAGATATACTTAATTTTCAGTATTAACTGCAACAAAATTTAACAAATAAAACAGATGGTATCAAAATGAAAATTTTTCAATTTGTCTTGACAATAATTTTATTTAGTACCTATGCAAACGGGCAGGAAAGCATTTCACCATCAGATAAAAATACATATGTATTTGTGCACGGCGCATGGGGCGGCGGATGGGATTATAAAATCATGGAAAAGATTCTTGAGGCTGAAGGGCATACAGTATATCGTCCTACGCTTACGGGTCAGGGAGAAAAAGAGCATTTGATCGGTCCTGATGTAAATCTCGATACACATATACAGGACATAATAAATGTTCTTAAATTTGAAGACCTGGATGATGTAATTCTGATAGGGCATAGTTATGGCGGGATGGTTATAACCGGAGTGGCTCACCGTGTGCCTGAAAAGATTAAACACCTGGTTTATGCAGATGCAATGTTGCCGTTTGATGGTGAATCGGTTTTAAGCCTGGGAAATCCTGAAGATAAAAACTTTTTTCTCGATCTCGCAGAATCCAAAGGCAACGGGTACTCTATACCGCCTTTCTGGAAGGAGTGGGGGAAAGATGTGCCGCATCCACTCGGTACATTTCAGCAGAAAATCAGACTGGGCAATCCGGATGCAGAAAAATTACCCGGTACGTATATCCTTACGATTGATCCTGGTGCGGAGAGTGACGGGTTCAGTAAATACGCTGAGCGGGCTAAGGAAAAGAGTTATTATTACTACGAACTTCGTACCGGTCATAATCTTCAGCGAACGATGCCCGAAGAGTATGCTGAAATACTATTAAAAATAGAATAGCGTAAGTTATAAACTGAATTAATGTACAGCATCTTTCCTTAATTTAATCCGCAGTGATTGTAACTGTAAGCCTGAAATTTCAGTCATAATTAAAATGCAAATAAAATGGATGGCAGAATGTGGAATACAATAACAACTTCAACTAATACAAATAAAATACTTTTCATTGTTTTAATGCTGATATCAATCTGTTCTGATATAAACCCGCAGAACGGTAAAAGTGGAAATAATAAGTTTACGGAATTCATTTCAAAAGCATTTAAGCTTGGTCTTACACCGGGCATGGCTGTAGGTGTTGTTAAGGACAACGAAGTAATTTACGCGGAAGGCTTTGGAGTTACCGATATTACAGCCGGGGAAAAGGTTTCGCCGGAGACTTTGTTTTACATCGCGTCTACAACTAAATCGTTTACAGGTCTGGCAGGAGCGTTGCTTGATCATGAAAGTCTGCTGGACCTGGACAAACCTTTCACCGATTATCTGCCGGATTTCGAATTCAATACGGAATTAAAGGATTCGGTTATTACCCTGCGCGAGCTGCTTACTCACACCCACGGTATAGCAGAAAATCTGCCGGTAATAATAAGAACCGCTTACACCGGTGATTTTACAAACGATCTGCTTTTAAGCCTGCTTAAAAACTCCATACCCGCGGAGAAAGGCAGGGCATTCGACTATACCAATCTCGGTTACGTGATTTACGGACTTGTAATGGATGAGCAATTTGAATCAGGCTGGAAAACAATGCTTGAACAGAAAATATTCAAGCCATTGGGAATGTATAATACACATGCCTACATAGGTAATGCGGATAAAGAAAATCTGGCAATGCCGCATCAGATTGCGTCCAACGGATACAGCATACTGCACTATGGCAAGACAACTGCAAACATGCACGCTGCGGGGGGGCACATAAGCAGCGTGAACGACCTTGCTAAATGGCTGCTTGTTCATATTAATAGGGGTAAGCTTAACGGGGTACAAATATTTCCTGAAAAAGTAATTAATGAAACACACCGGCTTGGTGCGGTACAGGACCGGGAATTCGGAAATATAAAAAGGTACGGATGGGGGCTGGGCTGGGATCTGGGAGTATATGACGGCGATACGATAATTCATCGGTTCGGTTCATTTACGGGATTCAGGTCGCATGTATCATTTATGCCTTCTCACAAATTAGGTGTAGTTGTGCTTGTCAATGAAGCTGTAACGGGATCCTATCTGGCCGATTTAGTGGCAGAATATATTTATGATCTGCTTCTGGAGAAGCCCCGGTTGAGCAATAA
>JAFGMI010000027.1 GCA_016927595.1 Melioribacteraceae bacterium
ACTTCGACAAGCCTGCCTGCGGCAGACAAGCTCACACTTCGACAAGCCTGCCTGCGGCAGACAAGCTCACACTTCGACAAGCTCAGTGTGAGGTAAGGTTCAAAAGTTTAAGTAGATCATAATTAATGACAAGTATTTGATTTATATGTATTTCTAGAATTTTTTTCGATAAATAAAATAACCGTTTTGAAGTTTTGATAACAAAATATTTGAACAGTACAGACGTATCAAGTTAAAATTATGTGAACTTATTTCTTATGATTTTGATCTAATTAATCAATATTTCATGCGTTCGCATAGCGCGGGGATATTGACTTTTTAATCCTTCCTTTGTACCGACTGCAGTTCCCAGAAAGTAGCCATTGTACTTTATAACCTTGTAACCAGCTTGATTTGTAATACCTTTAATTATTCCGCCGGTCATGTAGGTTTTAAGTTCATCTGTAGTTGTAAGCTCGATTATATTTTGGGTGATATGTTCTTTAAATGATTGAATAGCCAGAGAATTAAGAACGATGTTTCCGCGGTTATCTACCGTACCGAACTTCGTTCCGATGCGTGAATAAAGAGAAAGATCATCACTTTGCCAATTGGCGTTAATATAGTTAATGTCACGGCTCTTCATTATGAAGCGGAAGTTATCAAATACCTCTAAAGATATACCGTAATACTCCGATAAGTTCTGCAGGTGATGTCTGATATCCTTATGCTTCGAATTAATAATCCGCAGCTTTGTTTCCCCTGTTGAGATTTTTGCGGGTACTTCAGTTGTACCGGTCTTAACAAGCTTTGCAATAAAAAATCCTTCCGAATTAATTTCCCACGGAATAATTCGTCTCGCTTTTGCGATTTGAGGATTGAGCTGCGCTCCTTTGTATTCTGTAAATGCCTGATGAGACTTAACGGGAAGCCCGATATCAACCAGTTCAACGGGATATCTTTTCAACACGGTATTCAATATAAGTTCGTTCTCTTCAACGGTTAATGTACAGGTAGAATATACTATTTCACCACCGACTTTAGCCGACTTAACGGCGCTTACCAGAAGACGCATCTGAGTGTCGCTTATCCTCGAAACCGAATCCTCGTTCCACCAGTTGCTTATCTCGCCCCTCTTCTGAACAATACCCAATCCGCTGCAGGGCGCATCAACAAGAATTTTATCGAAGTAGTGATTGAAATGTTTGCTTAATATTTCACCCTGTTTCTGACTAACGCCCATGTTAACGATATTCAACCGGTCGAGATTATAAACAAGGCTTTTAATCCGCTTCGGACTCGGTTCGTTCGCGTAGAATGTGCCGGTATTATTCATCATTTCTGCAATTTGTGTGGACTTAGAGCCTGGCGCTGCGCACATATCAAGCGTTACGTTATTTTTGCCTGCATCTAATACAATCGGCGGAATCATTGACGACAGGCTTTGTATATAATATTTGCCAATCGTGTACTCGAGCGTTTTACCCAGCTTCTCATAACCAGATAACACTTTATAAGCGAAAGGAATGGATTTATGCTGTTCGAGCTCAACGCCGTAAGAGGCAAGTTTTGGTATAATGGTCTTGCGTTCATCAAAATTAAGCGGGAGTCTTAAATATATTTCGGCATCCTGTTCAATATAACTTCTGAAATTATTAAGAAATTCTTCGCCGAAAGTTTTAAGAATATAATCAGAAATATTTTGGCTTAATTCGATCAACTTATTAATATCTGTGCAGGTTTAAAGCTGAAAAAATACGGTTGGATACCTTTACAAAATTGTGCTCCCCGGGAAATACCTTTTTATAATCCCTTTCTATTTCTTTAAGGATTGAATCGAGAAGTCTCTCATATTCTTTAACAGATGAAACAATTTTATTTTCATCATTCGGCTGAAGTATCTTTTCCGGTTTGCCGCGTGTGGAATAAAGTATATACTTTGCCTTGTAATAACTGTCGGTATTGAAATACAATTTGCCTGATGAATCAACAATTTCGTAACTGCCGAAGAACTCGGATCCCATAACAAGTGCAACGGGAGGCATTATAATTTCTGTAGTGTTGGCGAGACCGATAAACTCATCGGGAAATTTTTTAATGAGCTCGTTCTCAATCAGGCTCATCCACTTTTTTTCAAATTCTTTTTGTGTCATTTGCATAAAGCAAATTAACTAATAAACTATTACTAATTAAGTGATTTAAATCTCAAGTCTGCATCTTCGGGAGTCTCAATCCAGTCCGCTGTAAATATATTTGTTTCACGGCTATCCTGTCGGTCGGTTCTCCTGTTGGATGCGAATACAAGTTTAGTGCCGTCGAATGAGAACATAGGAAAAGCATCGAATGTTCCGCTGTGAGTAATTTGTTCGAGTCCGGTACCATCGAGATTAATCATAAATATATCGAAAAGCCTTCCCCCCTGCTTCTGAGAATGGTGATTAGAGCAGAAAAGTATTTTTTTTCCGTCGGGATGAAAAAACGGTGCCCAGTTTGCTCCTGATAAATCGGTTACCTGCCTTACGTTTTTACCTTCGATATCGGCAACGAAAACATTTAGCTCTTTCGGTTCTACAAGTCCCTGATTCAATAATTTTTTATAAACATCTGCTTCATCTCCCTGAGGTCTGCTTGCGCGCCACACAATCATCTTAGAATCTTTTGAAAAGAACGCTCCGCCGTCGTAGCCAAGTTCATCTGTAAGCTGAATAATTTCGCCCGTTGCAATTTCGTATCTGTATAATTCAAGATCGCCCGATCTTGTTGAAGTGAATACAATAAATTTACCATCCGGTGAAGCTGTTGCTTCAGCATCATATCCTTGGCCGCCTATCAGTTTTTCGGTCTTCACACCGTTTTCGTCAGTTACATAAATGTCATATGAGCTGTAAATTGGCCAGACATATTTTCCGTCTTTAAACATTACGGCTTCCGGACAGTCGGGATTACCCTCGTGTGTTGATGCGTAGACTATTCTTCCGTCTTTAAGAAAATAAGAACAAGTTGTTCTGCCTTTGCCGGTTGAAACGAGCTGATATTGTAAATTAACTGAATATGGGCTTCCGTCGGCGTTCATAACAAAAATCTGGTCGCAGCTCTGATCGTTTATTTTATCCCAGTCGCTCTGAAAAACAAGTTTCTTGTTATCGAAGCAAAAATAAGCTTCGGCGTTGTTTCCACCGAATGTCAACTGTTTAATATTTCTGAGGTGAACTTCGCCCGTAAATCTTAATGAGTCTGCTAAGGGATCGTAAGAATATTTTTTCTCCGTGCTGCATGCGGATAA
This sequence comes from Melioribacteraceae bacterium, assembly GCA_016927595.1. Lineage (GTDB taxonomy): Bacteria > Bacteroidota > Ignavibacteria > Ignavibacteriales > Melioribacteraceae > PGYT01. The sequence goes on from JAFGMI010000027.1 coordinate 3,263, forward strand.
TAGAACCGCAGAAAAAATCAGTGTAAAAATATATTTGTAATAATTTATCACGTATCTGCCTTTCAATGATTTTTAATTAGCATGACTAAGTTTTTAATCCGGATTTATCTTTTCGGTATAGAAGATAAACACCCAGTATAACGAGGGGAACACTAAGGATTTGACCCATGTTAAGCGCCATTCCTTCTTCAAAATATGTCTGATTTTCTTTTAAAAATTCAACAAAAAATCTGAATCCGAAAACAAAGATCAGAAAGAGACCAAGGAAGGTTCCGTCTTTCAATTTTTGGTAACCTGACCGGTACAGTTTAAAGAGCATAAAGAATATCGCAAGATATGCAAGCGCTTCGTAAATCTGCGTCGGATGTCTGGGTATATCATCAACAGCCGTAAAAACAAAAGCCCATGGCAGGTCGGTTGGTTTGCCGTAAATTTCCGAGTTCATCAGGTTTCCAGTACGTATAAAGGCGCCGGCAAGAGCCACAGTAATTACAACTCTGTCCAATATCCAAAGGTATCCGAACGATTTCCTCTTTTTCGTAAAGAAATACAAAGCCGCTAAAATACCGATTGCGGCGCCATGACTCGCAAGTCCGCCGCGGTACACCTTAATGATTTCGATTGGATTGCTTAAATAATATTCGGGATTATAAAACAAACAATGTCCAAGCCGCGCGCCTATAACAGTACCCAGAACCATATACCAAACAAGATCGTTGAGATCCTTTTCGGATTTCCCTTCTCTCCTGAAAATATCGAACATGATTTTAAAGCCTACAATAAACGAACCCGCGAAAAGCAGACCGTACCACCTTAGTGTAAATGGTCCAAGTTCAATAATATCGGGACTAACATTCCATTCAATCACTAAGCATACCTTTTATTTTTGAATGTTATATAGAGATATGACAAAATATATCCTAATATTGAAAGTAAAATTATACTTGAGCCGGTAGGTAAATTTAAGTAATAGGAAATAAACAAACCACTTATAGTAAATATTATGCTTGCTGCAACAGAATAAAACATTAATTGTTTTAAACTGACCGCATAATGTTTGGCAATGGCTGCAGGTATAGTTAAAAGAGCGATAAGCAGTATAATTCCGACCAGCTTTATTAAAACAATTACAGTAAGTGCAATCAGCATAAATAATATAAAGTAAAGCAAGTCAACTTTTAACCCCAGGGTTCTTGCATATTCCTCGTCGAATGTAATTGCCAAAAACTGGTTGAAGAACAAGGCAACTATTAAAATTATAATTACATCAATGGCAAGTATAATATAAATTTCCTGCAATGGGACAGTGAGAATATTACCGAACAAATAACTCATCAGGTCACCGGCATAACCGGGTGTAAAGCTTATAAACAGAACTCCCAGCGACATTCCGAAAGCCCACAGCATACCGATAATCGTATCTTCATTTGTATTATGTCTCGTTCTCAGGAACGAAATTATACCTGCAGCACTTAATGAAAATATAAGTGCACCGAATAACGGATTAATCCCCAGAAAATAACCAAGTCCTATACCGCCGTATGCGCTGTGTGAAATTCCGCCGCTGATAAACACAATCCGTTTAACTACTACGTAGCTGCCAATTATACCGCAGGCTATGGAAGCAAGAATGCTTGCAATAAATGCGTTCACGAAAAAATCATATTGAAACAGGTCAATCATATACTTTGATGGTGATGTTCGAGTACGCGGTGCGGGATTCCGTGCGCTATAAGGTCAACAGGGCACTGGTAAGTACTTTCCAGCATCTCCTTGGTTATTTCCTTTGTGTCATGATAAACTAGTTTTTTATTTAAGCAGCCTATTTTCTTAACATGCCTTGAAATTGCACCTATATCGTGTGAAACGAGAATTATGGTTGTGGTTTCGTTAAGTTTATTCAAAAGTTCGTAAACTGACTTTCCTGTTTTGCTATCGATGCTTGCTGTGGGTTCGTCTAGCAGCAGAATTTTAGGTCCGCCGACAAGTGCACGTGCGATCAGAACGCGTTGCTTCTGTCCGCCGGAAAGATTACCGATCTGCTCATCGCGCAGGTTAAGTATCTGCATTGTTTCAAGGCACTTCAGTATTTGATCGTCATTTTCGTTACCCATCTTGCCGAGCCTTCCCATTTTAACAACTTCCAGGACATTAATCGGAAAATCATTATTGAAACTGGTAAACTGGGGAACATAGCCGACAAGACTTTTTTGTGTTTCAATTTTCTTTCCGCCAATCGTCACACTACCGCTTTTCGGCTTAATCAGCCCTGATAAAACTTTCAGCAGCGTAGTCTTGCCACCTCCGTTAGGACCTATTATTCCAAGAAATTCATTTTCAGCAACGCGGAGATTTATATCTTCAAGGATTAGAGAATCGCCGTATTTTACCGAAACATTATTTAGTTCTACATAAAACGACATCAATCCATACTCGCTGAAAGTTTAGTCGCAACATCAATCATGTTGGCAATGAAATCATCGGGCAATGGTTCTATCATTTCAATTTTAGCATCCAGTTCATCCGCAATTGCAATCGATGCTTCTTTGCTTACCTGTCTGTCTATAAATAATGTGGTTAATCCGTAACGCCTGGCTTCATTCAAAACTTGCGACATCCTGTTTAAGTCGGGTTCCTTTGCGTCTTTTTCGACAACAATCACATTCAAACCGTACTGTTCCGCGAAGTACTTCCATGCATCATGATAAACAATAAAGTGACGGTTTGATTTTGAGTAAAACATTCCTTTTATAATGCTGTCAATTGAGTCCACTTTACCTATACTTCTTTCAAGATTTTTACCGAAAAACGATTTATGTTCGGGCAGGATAGCAGCCAGAGAATTGTAAATATTATTTAATATTATTTTCACCTCTCGCGGCGATAACCATATATGCGGATTGTTATCAATTATTTTTATTCCTTCAGAACAGTCTGTTATCTTAATTTCTCCGTTTACAATATCAATATCATCAAGTAAATTATTTTCGAAATTAAAGCCGGCGCCGACTTTAAAGTATATATCTGACGTAATTAACTGTTTTATTTTAAGCGGCGAAGGCTCATATGTATGGGCATCGGCTCCCGGAGGTATCAAAACCTCTGTTTCTACCAAATCCGCCCCCACCATGTTAATAAATTCTTTAAATGGCAAAATAGTTGTAATGGCTTTTAGTTTACCTGAATTATGCTGGTTTTGGTTATCAGTGCAGCTGAATAAAAGAGCCGCTAATAACAAGTATATGAGCGCTATTTTTTGCATTGAGGACAAATGCCTTTAAATTCCATTATATGGCTTGTAATTTGAAAATCCGTTAACTGCTGCACTTTGTTAATAATACACAAATCCAGCCTTTCAATTTTACCGCATTTAATACAGATTATATGATGATGATGATCGTTACCCATCAGTTCATAATGCGTTTGTTTATCGAACAGCTTTACTTCGTTTACAATGCCGAGTGATAAATAAAGATTTACTATTCTGTAAATTGTTGCAAAATTTATTTCACCGCACAGATTCTTTATATCATTAAGCGTCAAAGGTTTGCGGTTTTCAAGCAGTTTTTCAAGAACCAGTTTCCGATTCTTTGTGAGCTTATAACCATTTGCCTTTAGTACAGACAGCTGAGAAATCATGGTGTTAAAATAAACACAACACCGGCTAAATGCAAACGGTTTGCATTTAGCATTTTTTAAACGGAAGTGCATTGAACAATAACATTCGGTTCTATTCGAAAAACAAATAATTTAACATCTTTTGTTTTAAGAACAATCGTTCATTAGGCGGATTAATTTTGATTATTTCTCGTCGATATAATCTTCAAGTTCTTCAGAAGTTACAATAAACAAATTGATTTCTGGCGCGAATCTTAAAAACTCCAATGCATCATCGTAGGTATCAAAAGACAACTTGGGATAATATTCGCCGTTCTTCTCTTCTATAATATGATATGACAGGTTATAGTTCAGCATGTCTCCCCCCAAAGACAATTTTATGACGAATAAAATCATTAAATGTTCGGTGTAATTTTAACGCTCCGTTTGTTCAGGAAATAGTCATCAAAATCATTCTTAATATTCACATGAAAAATTTTATTTACATATTTTTGTATTTATCAAAATACCATTAATCCGGAGTCTGTTTTGAGAACTACAAAAGCAATTTTTATAGTTTTTATTTTAAGTTACCTGTCAGTAAGCGCTTCCGACAACAAGAATAAATGCCCGCATGAATTTAAAATAATAAAACAGGTTGCTGCTACCCCTGTAAAAAACCAGGGAAACACCGGCACATGCTGGTCGTTCGCAACAACTTCATTTTTAGAATCGGAACTGCTTCGAATGGGAAAAGGCGAGTATGACTTATCTGAAATGTTTTTTGTAAGACTTTGTTATATTCCTAAAGCAGAAAAATATATAAGATATCATGGTGATGCTAATTTCGGCGAAGGTGGTCAGGCGCACGACGTAATGATGGTTATAAAAAAGCATGGATTGGTACCACAATCAGCCTATGAAGGAATAACGTATGAGAAGGAAAGATTAAGCCATGGTGAAATGACTTCGGTTTTAAGGGGTGCCCTCGACGGAGTATTAAAGCGAAGCGAGAAAACTCTTACACCTAAATGGCTTGAAGCATACACTTCCGTGCTGGATATTTATATGGGAACTATACCAGAAAAATTTGAACACCTGGATAGCTTATATACGCCCCAAATTTTTACAAAGAATTTGGAAATCAATACTGATGATTATATTGAGTTCACCTCATATACCAGCTATCCTTTTTATGAAAAAGTAAAACTGGAGGTTCCGGACAACTGGTCTGATGACCTCTATTACAATCTTCCCATTGACGAATTGATAAAGATTATTAATTCCGCAATTGAAACCGGTTACTCAGTCTGCTGGGACGGTGATACTGGTAGAGATCATTTTTTAAAGGAAGGATATGCGGTAGTTCCTTCTGGTGAAAATAGATCCGATGGTCCCGAGAAAGAAAAAATTATCACTCAACAAATGAGGCAGGAAACGTTCGACAATTTCAGCATAACAGACGATCATCTGATGCACTTGGTCGGTCTGGCTGAAAACCAGGAAGGAACTATGTTTTATTATACCAAAAACTCCTGGGGTGCTGATGAGAAAGGATTTGACGGTTACTGGTACATGTCCGAGCAATATGTCAGGCTGAAAACAGTTGCGATAATGGTTCATAAAAATGCGGTGCCCACAGAAATTATAGAAAAGTTTAACAGGTGAGCGTTTGATTAAGAACCTAATAAATAGTTTTAATAAAGCGTCCATTTAATTAAATTGACGGTTGATATGACAATTAAAGAAACTCATCAAAGTTTAATAAAAGAATTTGAAGCAATCGACAACTGGGACGATCGTTATTCGCATATAATAAAACTTGGGCGGCAACTGCCTGATTTTCCGGAGGAATACCGGCTGGATAAAAATAAAATAGAAGGATGCCAGTCTCAGGTTTGGATGTATGCGAAGCTGATTAATGGAAAATTACAGATATATGCGGATAGCGACGCAATGATAGTAAAAGGATTAATAGCCATATTATTGCGCGCCTATTCCGGTTTCACGCCTTCGGAAATATACTCAACTTCACCCGATTTTATAAAGGAGATAGGAATCGATCATCATTTGTCGCCAACCCGCAAAAACGGTCTTGCATCAATGCTGAAGCAAATTAAAATGTATGCCTTTACATTTAAGGCGCTAGCGATATAGCTGGCTGCTTTTCAAAAGCAGCCGTCTTAATTTATTCTACCATTCCACAGTTTGATTTGTACCGAAACCGGGTCCCAGCAAAAGACTGTTCAAAAACAATCTTTCGGTACTTTCGAAGTATGATCTGAACGTTGGCTCGTCAGCAAATAGTATTAACTGACCATTGCCCAACGATTCCCTTGTAAGGTAAGATGCATTTGCCATCCTGTATTTAGCTTCGTGCCAGAGAAGTCCTGAAACACGTATGTCTTTCACGTCAGCTATTCTTGCGGCGGTTTGAACGGGTGATTTCGACAATAGCACATGACTGCTGGTATACAGCGCCGGTACTTTATCTGGCAAACCGAAACAAAGCCAGTGTTCAGGGTTTAGATTAATTTTAACAATTGCTCCCTGAGGCATATACCTTTTGAATTTATTATCCTGATCCAGCAATTTTATAACATCCGGTTTTGCAATTTTATCTTCTTTTTTATCTTCAACTTTAATTTCTTGTCCTTCCCAAATTGCGAGGCTGTCAATAGAAATTTTCTTATAACTCAATTCAGCCTTCAAAGCATCTGCAAATTCATCAAGCCTGGAAATGACCTGTCTTCTCAGCCTGACCTTACTGATGTTTACAGTTGTATCTGCCATAGATTCAGCCGATCTGCCAATTGCGATAAGTGTTCCGCCGTTGTTAACCCAATCGTTCAATTTTTTGATTCCGGTTTTACCGAACGAGTCTTTGAAAGATTGCGAACCGCCGTAATACGAAGGGACAATTAATACATTATACTTACGTAAATCATAACGGCTAAAATAGTCTGCATTGAGGGTTGTAACTCTGATTCTTAGCTCATCATCCAGCAAATGCATGATCGTGCCGTAATTATAAAGACTTATAGACGTGCCTGTAAGCACTGCTATTCTTGGTTGTACAAGCAGGGGAAATTGATCAGCGCCAAGATCCGGACCACTCTGACTAAGCGCCGTGTTAACTCCTGTTATTTGAATAACGTTGTCAGCCGCAATTTTTTTCAGTATGTTTTTATCTAATGAAGGATTCTCTGTGTTCCGAATCAGCAACGTGCCCCGGTCATAGCTATTTCCTTCCACTTTGAAAGGTTTCAGCGCCGAACGCACTTTAACATCATTCTCCAATAATGTTATTAAAGCTTTTACAGAATTATCTTCTTCATATTTGATAAGATAGCCGTATGAAGAGTTGTCATTTTCAAATTTCCCTTCTGCGCTTTCAGGCTTATTTATTAATTTTAAATCGCTTCTTAATTCTTCACCCGATGCATATGCGTCTACTCCGAAAGCAATAGGCAGCGACCAGGAACTTACTTCATAGAGCCTTGTTCCCTCTCCTTTTTCAATAGACTCCCTTTCCGACTTTAAAAATTTATTATCCATTCTCGTGTCAAACTCCATAACAGCGTTAATAAGGGGCTGAGCCGGCTGTTGTACGGGAATTACAACTGAACCAGAGGGAAAATTACTCTTTGCTTTTTCATTCCAGTAATTAACCGCATCCGCTGCAGATATTTCTTTTTGTGTTTTATAAACTTCAATGCCGTGGGAAAGAAGAATTTCAATCAATCTATTTGTTCGTGAAACATTTTTATCAGGATTAATTATAAATGTCTTAATGCCGTCTTCTCTGTTCTTGTTCACAGCATCCTTTTTTATTTCATAAAAATCTGATAATAACTTCTTTCTATTCTTTGCTGCAGTACTGAGATTTGAAATAGAGCTGATAAACTGATGATGAACTGCGTCTGCGAATGTAAGCATCGTTCCGTCGGGTCGTTTTATTTCAATGCCCGAAGTCCGGGCTTGTTCATATAATATGGCGACAGCACCAAAATACGACGGGTACGAACTGCCGTATCCGGGAAACCATTCTTCCAGCCATTCGCGTGTATAGTAACTCCATCCGTATCTGTCAAAAGCTCCTGCCTGATCCTGTGCAAATACTTTCCACCAATTTCTAATACGGAAATCCATATACGGATTAATTGGTTCGCGCGGAGGATTGAAAAGAAACGAGCTGTATGACCCCATTTCGTGAGCGTCAACAACAAGCTGCGGATTCCATTCTTGCATCAACTTTACTCTGGCCCTGCTCTCTGGCTGCGAGAGAATGAACCAATCCCTGTTCAGATCGAAGTGATAATGGTTGGTTCTTCCGCTCGGCCAGACACCGCTGTGAGGCATACTCTGAACATCCGAATTAGGAACTTTGCCCGACCAGGTTTCCACCTGACTTAAAAACCTCTCGCGTCCATCAGGGTTTTCCGAAGGGTAAATTATAATCACGAGATCTTCAAGAAGTTTTTTTGTGAGATCGTCGGTACCGGCGGCAAGCTGGTATGCAAGCTGTATGCCTGCATCGGTTCCGGAAGTTTCGTTGCCGTGTATAGAGTACATCATAAGTGCAACCGCTGGCGAATTTTTAATAATTTCATCGGCTTCTTTATTGGAAATTTTGCGCGGGTCAGACAGCCTTAGAATATTTGATCTTATTGTTTCAAGCTGGTTTCTGTTTCTCCCCGAAGTAATAATCATATAATATAATTTGCGACCCTGGTGCGTTTCACCTTCCTGATGCAACGTAACAAGCGGTGATGACTCGGCAAGTCGTGTTAAGTATTGAACCATTTCAACGTATCGTATTGGGTGTGATCCCGGTTTAAAACCTAACACATCTTCAACCTTGGGAATCTTCGCATCATAAGTTCCGTCCGGATAAAAAGCAATATCATGGCTCTGAGAGAAAAGACTTAATGCTGAATGCAACAGAAAAATTAATATCATGTTTTTCATAATTCACCGTTTTGAATAAATAATTTGTACCGACAAAATAATAAAGATGAAATATTGTCTCAACACGGTTCTGCAAATTGAATTAAGACATCGTCCCATGTAATTGCAGCTATTCACGACAATTACTCAAATAAGTGTACAACTTTCCTGGATTTAACTTTCACATTTCAATAGTATTTGAATTATTATTTTGCAATTTTCATGACATGCATAAAGCTGTTATTAATTTATAATTTCCGGAGGGTAATAAATGAAAAAATCAGTTTTACTGGTTCTCGTCGGTAAGCGTGATGAAAGCGCTATTAAAGTACAACAGTTACTTACAGGCTGGGGCTGCATAATTAAAACAAGACTTGGTCTTCATGATGATGTGTTGGAAGATTGTTCAAACAAAGGATTATTAATACTGGAGCTTGTAGGAACTGATGATCAAAACAACGAACTTTCCAGAAAGTTGAGCGTCCTGCCGGGCGTAATCTCAAAACTTGTTGATCTTGAACTGGAAGAGTGATTCACAGTCAAATTGCCCGATATTAAAAGATTGATCCGGATTAGCTTGTTGCTTTTTCTTTAAAAAGTACGCAAATCTGATATGGTCGTTTGGGCGAAGAGATCATATTCAGAGCATCGCTAAGAAAAGCTACCGGATGAAATCTATAAGGAATATTAAACTGGTAATTGCAATAAGGACACAGCGTTTTTCTGCGTCCGTCCGGTGTCCAGTGTTTCGGTATCCAGGAGTAAGGCGGACTGAATCGATGTTTTATCCAGTTCAACGATTTGTCATAACCTCTTATTGGTGTCCCCGTTGTAAAAGAATTAATTAATTCGTAATCGTGCAGCAGCCTGATAATTTTCATCATATTCAAACTTCTGAGATGATACGATTTATTAAACCTTCCGGAGCAGTTGGGGCATTCAACAAGATTTTTTTCAATGTTTTCGTTGTCCGGGAAAGTCAGCATTATATATTTTCTGCTTACGCGTCTGAACTCATCAAGTGCGTTGTAAAAAATTTCATCGGGAAGATGTTCAACCATTTCACTGCTGAACACAAGGTCGAAGGAATTCTCTCTGACTGAAAGATAATCTGCAGAAGATTGATACTTCGGTGTATTTACGTACTTAATTGAATTCAAGCTTCTGTCGGTTGCAACAACTTTATACTTTTTCGCGAGCGCCTCAGAAATCACACCATCACCACATCCAACGTCAAGAATCGAATTTACGTCCCCGGGAATAATTGACAATATTCTGCTGATTTTATCTTTAAGTTTGTCGGAAAGTTTTGCATCATCCCAGCTGAATTTTTCATAGTATGTTTTATTATCCATTCAGTTTAAGCCCGATTCTATTTCTTTATAAAGACTCACAAGATTTTCACTCGTTGCCTTCCAGTTATATTTTTCCACCACAGCGGTTTTTCCTCTGATGCCCATTTGTCTGCGTTCCGCCTCATTCATCCACAGCCAAATTATTTTCTCCGCAAGTTCGGAAAAATCATCGGACAAGTAAGTTAATCCTGCTTCTGATTCATCAAGTATACGTTTAATAGGATTGCAATTAGTAGAGACAACGGGTCTTTGAAGATACATATATTGAAACAGTTTATGTGGAATTGTATTATCGGTATGCACTGTTTTTAAATGCGGGATAAGACAAATATCTGAAGCTATAACGTATGAGGGCAATGTCTCCGGTTTCTGCCATCCTTCAAAGCTAATTATATCAAGCACATGCATACTTTTCGCGAGTTCTTTTAGTGCTCCCAAATTTTGACCCGAACCTACCAAAACAAGTTTGAGATCAGTAATCTTGTTCTTTAATGAGGGCAGGCTCCTGATTACAGATTCAATTCCTCTGTGAATATCAAACGCGCCGACATAAAGCAGTGTAAAATAATTCTTAAATCTTTTGGTTATATTTTCCTGTATACTGTATTTGTCGAATTCTTCTACATTGATATAGTTTGAAACTACAGTAAATTTATTTCTGTCAATTCCAAGCTGTGCATATCTATCAACAGCTTCTTCAATCACCGTTACAGCAAAATCCAGACCTTTAATCCACTCTATTTCCTTTTTTTCCCATTTTGGTATCGATATCAGAATATTACCGGGAAATGTAGTCGAGAACCGATAATGCTTCAGACCTTCAACATAGTTTTCGTGAAGGTCACCAACAATTATAATTTTTTTCCGTAATTTTTTTTTTACAATAAATGCCGCCCCGAACATATACAAGTCGTGTACATGAAGAATATCTATGTTGTTGTCATAAATAAAACGTTCAATCAGCCTCGCCCAGAAGTACGGATAATAATTGAATAATGAATTGGTAAGCGCTCTTAGCTTTTTAATTTTATTCTTGGATTGCGAAACACGGATTATTTCGGCGCCGAAATATCTTTCTCGTTCCTGCTTTTCTCCATAATTCAAGCAAAGCACAAAAACATTAAAACCGGCTTTCTGCAAAGCCTGAACTTCGTTCTCGACTCTAAGATCGCCCGTAAATTCATTATCAAGGACCATTCCGATATTCATACGGTTCCTATTACTCCGGCTTCTTTCTGTTCTTATAAAACGTCATATATCCGAAAAATGTCAGCATAAAGATTATCAAAATATTTCCCGTCCAGGAAAGGGTTACCGCGCTGAAATATGTTTCCGGTTCAAACACGAATTCAACCGCACCGCCGCCCGCCGGTATTTCTACGCCCCGCAGCAAATGATTTACCTGATGAATGTCCGCCTCATTTCCGTTGATCAGAACTTTCCATCCTGCCGGATAATAAATTTCAGACACAACCATAAACTGCTGGGACTGAGTTTTAACGTTCAGCTTTAACTCGTTCGGATTATACTCTTCAACCGTTATATTCCCCTCTCCGTTAAAACCTTTACCCAAAAATTCATTATTAACAACCAGCGCTTCATTAGAAGGGACAAATGAAGTATCGTTCATAAACAACACAAGCTCTTCGGGAGTACTAAAAGATTTAATTCTATTTACAAACCACGCTTTCGGAAGAGCATTCGTGTTCTCATATAGAATCTGTTTTGTAGTCTGCGAAGATGCCCTTCTTACAAGAAAATTCTTCTCTATCAGCCCGTCCGCGATAATGTACTTCCCGTTCATCATGTTTATGATATTCCAGTTTATTCTTTCCAGCGAATTAGCGTTATAGAGAGAATGTTCTATGATGTCCTGTATAAGCTGTGTCTTTATCGCGCTGTATCCGTTTATAGTCGGGTGGAAATAGGAATAATGATTGCTCTGGAATTCGCGTCCTAAAACCAGCAGTCTGTCGGTGCTGCTGCGTTCTTGAAGATATTTCGTCAGTTCGTTTTCCCTGAAAACGCTCGCCTCAACTTTAGCTTCGTTGTCGAGATCTACCTTTTCGAAAGCTTTCTTGTTTGCCGGGTATAACTCTGCTAGAACAAGAACAAGAAGCACAACCGTAAAGATTTCAGCTTTCATCTTTCTGAAATAGAATGCCATTACAGCCGCACCCGTAATCAATAAAATAATAAGCTGTCTGGTCGCATCTTTTGTTAAAAACTCCTTGCGTATATCCTTAAGCAGATTCAGAGTCTGCGGTTCGTATCTTCCGGCTTCTGATACCGTGGTATAAGCGTATGAATCCCTGAAAATAAGAATCGCACCTATGAATACAACGGCTGATCCGATTATCGAAACGAGAATTTTGGTATCCCGTGGATGCTTCATTTCAAACAGCGATTTTATACCGAAGCCCGAAAGTATCAGAAGTGCGATAAAAGTTATGTTCGCGATCATAGCCGGTGCACGGAACTTTGAGAAAAAAGGAACATAGTAATAGAACAGCTCGTAAAGTCCGATAAAATGCCGACCGAAAGAAAGCAATAATGAAAAAACCACGAATACGGCGAGAGAGATAATAAAGGGATTTGTATAATTTTTGACCACCGCGAGTAAAGCAAAGATGAACAGCACCATGCCGAAGAAGTTATAATTGCCGGACATCGGTTTTTGCCCCCAGTAACCAGGTATCTGTTGTCCTTTTAATTGCGGGTATTTGTCCCCGTCGTAAGTTTCCCCCGAGACACCGCCGTGAAATCTTTGCACGAAAACATCAAGCAGTTCCGATGGTGCGAGGGACCACTGAACTGCATAATCGAGATCAACGCCGCCTGTCTGATTGGCAGTAATATGCTTGTCCCCTATCTTAATCGGATTACCGCCGCGGGTTGAATAAGCTGCATATTCTTTCATACTTAGAAACGGCTGCGCAGCAGTAATAACCGTAAGGATTATAGCAACCGCGAACTTAAGTGTAAATGAAAAAGCTTTTTTATATTCTTTTTCCAGATACATTTTTACGTATGGGTAAATAAAAAGAAACAGCAAAAGTAATATTCCATAAAACACAATCTGAAAATGCTGTGTACGGAACATCCACGTGAACATAAATGAAAATACCGCTGCACCGAACCAATTGTTCTTGTTTATAAAATAATTAAACGATAATATCAGCCATGGAAGAACCATAACGGCTCTGAGTTTTGTAAAATGACCGTCTCCCAACAGCGCTTGCCAGTCCGGCAGCAGTGTAAAGGCTACAGCAATTATAACAGCGAACTGCCATGGTATCTTTTTATAAATCAAAAGTGAAAAAATCCCTAAAGCGCCGACAAAGAAATAGAAGAACGCCCAGTAACCAAATTTATCAAGTACCCAAATCAAAGAATCAAAGTGAATTATCTTGGGAGTAATACGAGGGTAAGCCGGCATGCCGCCAAAAATGTTGGGGTTCCATAATGCTCTTTCGCCCGTTTGATTCTGCCATTTCAAATAAAGATTTGTTTCTCCTTTTGAAGCGACTATATCGGTCCCGACAGGTCTTAAGTTTTCAAACAGATATGGTGAGAAATTTATTATCAATAAAAGCAGCAGTACTCCGACGGATAAAATGTATGCGGATCTTTTATCAATTCTATCAAACGGTTTTGTATCTTCTTTCGCAGAATCAGCGCTTTTTTTCTTTTGTTTGGACATTAGTAATCCCGGTTTATTTTGATTCCCAATCTATTTATTGAGTCGAAAATTTACAAAACTTATAAGCAGGAAACATAATTTAATCAATTGTTGGACTAAACCTCTTTCGAATCGGGTAATTACAAGAATTGAACAATTTCTTTCTATCAGTATACTCTCCAAATTATCATATAAAGATTATACATAATGCCCTATCTAATTTGTGTACTGAGTGTGGCGATATTTTCAATCCCACTTTCAATTCTATCTCCCCGAATTACTTTGCTGACTCCATCCGGGGTGCCAGTAAAAATCAAATCGCCTTCTTCGAGCGTCATACGCGATGAAATAAATTTAACGAGTTCAACAGGGCTAAATATCATGTTGCTCAGGAGGGATTCCTGCTGTTTTTTACCATTAATATTCAGCCATATTTTTTCATTAAGTGTAAGCCGGTAATCTGATTTCAAAACAAATTCCGATAGTACGGCTGATGTATCAAATACTTTTGCGAGAGTCCAGGGATTGCCTTCTGATCTGAATTTATTCTGAAGATCCCTCAGCGTCATATCCAGACCAACCGCATATCCAATGATCGATCGTTCAGCTGTTTCATCATCCGCGTTTTTTACAGTTTCTCCTATTAAAAGAACCAATTCTACCTCGTGATGCAGATTATCAGACCATTCGGGATGAAAAACCGGCTGCCCGGAATCGACAATACACGTAGCAGTTTTCAGAAACAGCATCGGTTCGCTTGGAATTTCATTTCCCAGTTCTTTTGCATGAGCTGCGTAATTTCTGCCCACGCAAACAAGTTTACCTATCTGAATTTTTTTATCGGAGTTTTTGATATGGGTATATTTCATACGTTAATTCCTTTGTTCGTTTTATTATCAAAATTATTCCATTATTTGTACTTTTACAAACAATACTTTTACAAAAAATTCCGGAAACATCAATGAAAGACAAATGGGACGAGCGTTTCGCTAACAAAGAATATATGTACGGAAAAGATCCGAACAAATTTTTTAAGCAGGAGATTGATAAATTAACTCCGGGAAAGGCTTTATTTATTGGAGAGGGCGAGGGGCGCAATGCCGTTTATGCAGCTACCCTCGGATGGCAGGTTGATGCAGTTGACTGGAGCGAGAATGCAAGAAAAAAAGCCATTTCACTGGCAATTGACAAAAACACAACTATCAACTACTATCTTAGTGCTTTCAACGATTTAACAATCCGGGAGGATTACTACGATTTAATAGTGTTCATTTTTATACATGAAGAGCCGGATCTTCGCGAAAAATTACATTCGCTTGCATTAAAAGGATTAAAAAAAGGCGGCGTTATTATACTTGAGGCTTATGAAAAGGAACAGCTTAAATTTAAGTCAGGCGGTCCGAAAAACCCCGAGATGCTCTATTCGCTCGAAGATATATACAATGATTTCAACGAATTATCGATAAGCCACTTCTCAAAAGAAATAATCTCTCAGCAAGAAGGATTTATACATAACGGCAATGCTGCGGTCATCCAGTATGTCGGAACTAAAGATTAAAAATTCCCCCAATTCACTCTTTTAACAAACAACTGGAAACTATTACTTGCGTTTATGGTTTCCGTCGTATATATTGGAAACTATAAAAACAAATTAAGTTTTTATTGTGGCAGATAAAGAAAATATACTTTTGTTTTCCCGTCAGAAATTCCTGATGTCCGGAATCACTAAAGTTACAATGGATGAAATAGCAAGGGAAATGAAAATAAGCAAGAAAACCCTTTATAAACACTTTCCCTCCAAAAACAGTCTTGTTCATGAAACAATATTCGATATGTTGAATTCAGTAAGGGATTCTATTCTGAAAATTATTGACGGTCCACAGAACGTAATTGAAAAACTGATTGGAATCGGACAGATCTTTTTCAGTATTGCAAAAACTTTCTCCGAATCATGGCTGAACGATATTAGGATGAATCATCATGAGCTATGGCTTGAGATAGATAAATTCAGAACCCTGGTCATTCAGCAGAACTTTGCAAAAATCATAGAACAAGGGAAAATAGAAGGATTATTTATTGATCGACCGACACCGTTAGTGATGACGGCATTTTTAGGTGCTGTCAGATCCGTTATTAATCCTGAGTTTTTAATGAACCACAGCTTCACTGTGAAATCGGCAGCAGAAATTACCCTCGATCTGCTTTTTACCGGAATGCTGACGAAACAGGGGCGAAAAGCTTATAAACAATTAAAATCGGAAATGATATCATGAGAGAAAATTTAAGAATCGTGTTCATATTTTTATTGAGCATATACGGCTGTGCTGACTCCGACACTGAAAATTATCTTGAGGAATCAGGTACAATTGAAATGGTTGATGTGGTTTTAAGTGCCAAGACGGGCGGTGAAATTATGCAAATCCTTAAAAATGAGGGCAATCCTGTAAATTCCGGTGATACAATACTCATTATTGATCCGGAACCGCTGGAGTTACAGTTAAAACAAGCAATTGCTGTTCAAAAAACTGCCGCCGCTCAATTGAAACTGCTCGAAACGGGAGCAAGAACAGAAGACAGAACACAAGCCGCTGAGTTGTTGAATCAGGCAAGAGTAAATCTGGAAGTTGCTGAAAAAGACAGAGACAGGTTTGAAAAGTTATTTGATGAACGTGCGATCACCAAGAAACAGTTTGACGATATTACCGCTAAACATGAAATTTCTCTGGCACAGTACAAAGCAGCCGAAGCAAATTTTCAAAAAATAAAGAAAATTGCACGTGATGAAGAAGTAGAAATTGCAAAAGCTCAGCTTGAGAGCGCGGAAACAGGCATGGATCTTCTAAAGAAAAATATTTCCGATTGTTTTGTGACATCCCCAATTAATGGAGTAATTGCCCAAAAGTATGTTGAAAGAGGCGAAATCGCCGCTCCTCACGGTTCTCTTGTAAAAATTAACAATTTAGACTCCGCAGAGATTTTCGTTTATATATCCGAAGTCAATCTGCCTAAAGTAAAAATCGGACAAACTGCTGAGATTGAGGTTGATGCTTTCCCGGAAAAAAGTTACCGTGGGAGCGTAACATATATATCACCGGAAGCAGAGTTCACGCCGAAGAATATTCAAACCAAAGATGAAAGAACCAAACTAGTATTTGCGGTTAAAATAAGCGTCCCCAATACGGATCAAGAGCTCAAGCCGGGAATGCCTGCTGATGTTAGAATAAAAATAGACAACCGCTGAAGAAGGAACAGCAGAATGGTTTACCGAAATAGTCGTTATTTAAAATGAATCGAATAATCAGCATAGAAAATTTACATAAGTCCTACGGACAGATTAAAGCCGTTAACGGATTATCTCTCTCGGTCAAAAGCGGTGAACTTTTCGGACTTGTAGGTCCCGATGGTGCGGGTAAAACAACAACTATAAGAATTTTATGCGGTCTTTTGGAGTTTGAAAGCGGGCAGGTTGAATTATTCAACAAAAAAATGACCAACGCCGGCAGAAAAGAAATTCAAAAGTCTATAGGTTATCTCTCACAAAGATTCAGCCTGTACGGAGATTTATCGATTGACGAGAATATTGAGTTCTTTGCAGAAATACATAATGTCAGGGATTTCAAATCAAGACGGGATGAGCTGCTTCGGTTTACTCGTTTAATCAATTTCCGGGACAGGCTTGCCGATAAGCTGTCGGGCGGAATGAAACAAAAATTAGCCCTGGCTTGCTCGCTTATTCACAAACCGAAAATACTTTTTCTGGATGAACCTACTACAGGAGTGGATCCTGTTTCACGAAGGGATTTCTGGAAAATTCTTTCGAGTTTATTAAAAGAGGGGATAACTATTGTAATGACTACTCCCTATCTCGATGAAGCTGAGCGCTGCAACACTGTGGCGATGATGAACCGGGGCGGAATAATCGCTATAGATAAACCCGAGAAAATTAAAAAAAGCATCGGCAAAGAAGTTGTCGAAATAGTCTGCGAGGATGTAAAAAAAGCCAATAATATAATTCGCCTGAAAACAGAATTTGATTCACAAATGTTCGGTGACCGTTTGGATATAGTTGTTGATTCATTTGAAAAAGACCTTACGGTTATTGAAAAGCTTTTGAATGAAAATGGTATCAGAATAGCAGCCAAACGATCACTCATGCCATCACTTGAAAATGTTTTTATCTATAAAATAAAAGAAGCCGGATAATAAAGGCATCATGGGTTTAGTATGAAAAGAATAATATTAGTGTTAATCATCATTCATTCGACTGTTCTCCCGCAGGTTACTGTGTTATCGCTTGAAGAGTGCATCTTAACGGGGTTGAACAACAGCAAGGAATTGAAAATTGCCGGTTCAAATATATTGTATGCTGAAGCCAGATTTTCTGAGGCGGCTTCACAAATGCTGCCAAATGTTTCACTCGAAGCCTCCTATTTACGTTTGAGCGACATCCCGCCCTTTGAAGTAAATGTGCCCTTATTCCCGGCTCCGATTACCATACAATATCCTATACTTAATTCGTATAACATCAAAATAAGCTTAAAGCAGCCTATATTTACAGGCTTCAGATTATCCTCTTTGAAAAATGCCGCATCTTTGAATTCAAAAGCAAGTGAAGCCGAATACCGTCTTGCAAAGATTGAAAAAGTTCTACGGATCACGAAAGCATTCTGGGACTATCATAAGCTAAAAAATCAAAAAGTTCTTATTGAAGAGACGATGCTTTCCTTAAATAACCATTTGAGGGATACCGAAAGATTTGCAGAAAACGGACTCGCTACCAAAAACGACGTTCTGAAGCTAAAGGTTAAACTTGCTAACATCAGACTTAATCTGATTGATGCTGAAAACGCTGTTGAAATTGCAAGAAGAAAATTAAATACAGAGCTCGGATTGCCCTTTGATCAGCCTACAGAAATTTATGCCGATATAGTACAGGTGCCGGAACTGCCTGCAAATTTTAATGACTTACTTAAAACAGCTTTTGAACAACGGGGTGAGCTCAAGTCCATGGGCTTAAAAATTGCCTCCGGCAAGGAGAGCATGAGTGCATCAAAAGCAGCATTTTATCCCCAGATATTTGCTTTCGGAAACTTTTACTACAGTCGTCCCAATCAGAGAATATTGCCGGCAGAGGACAGATTTAACGAAACTTGGGACTTGGGCTTGGGTCTTCAGTGGAATATCTGGGACTGGGGCAACAGCTCTTCAAAAGTTGAGCAAGACGCGCAAATGGTTTTACAGGCGGAACAGAACCTGGATATTATCAAGGAGGGTATAGAGCTGCAGGTATTCAGCGGATATAAAACTTTACTGAGTAACTTTGAAAAGATTGATGTAGTTAAACTTGCAGTTGCTTCAGCCGAAGAAAATTACAGGATAACAAATGAAAAATATAAACAGCAGCTTGCTACAAGTACCGATCTTATTGATGCTGAAGTTGATTTGTTGAAAGCAAAAACCGAGTTGTCCAATGCAATGGCTGAATTAAATTTATCAGGTACCGTACTTAACACTGCAATAGGAAAAAGTAATTACTGATCAAATGCGGATACACAAATAATGAATGATTGCCGAATTCTAAATTTAATACTATAAATGGATTCAATAACAGTAAGTAACCTGACAAAACGTTTTGGAAACTTTACCCCGGTAGATAATATTTCTTTCAGGGTTAAGCAGGGTGAAATATTCGGATTCCTCGGTGCTAACGGCGCAGGAAAAACAACTACAATTAAAATGCTGTGCGGTATCTTGTCTCCCTCGGAAGGTGACGCAATTGTGGGGGGAAACAGCATTACAAAAGAACCGGACAAAGTTAAGCTGAATATTGGATATATGTCCCAACGTTTTTCTCTCTACAACGATTTAACGGTGGAAGAAAACATTAATTTCTTCGGCGGTGTTTACGGTCTCGAATTGAATGAGCTGCAAAAAAGAAAAAACTGGGTGCTGGGGATTGCAAACCTCAAGGGGAAGGAAAATCTTTTGACTGCCTCTCTCCCGGGCGGTATTAAGCAAAGACTGGCTTTGGGAACAGCTGTAATTCACAAACCAAAGATCGTTTTTCTGGATGAACCAACGAGCGGTGTTGATCCCATTTCAAGAAGGGGATTTTGGGATTTAATTCATTCGCTGTCCGATGAGGGCATCACCGTCTTTGTTACAACTCATTACCTTGAAGAAGCGGAGTTCTGCAATAATATAATTCTTATTAACGCTGGAAAACTTGTAGCCGAAGGCTCTTCAAAAGAATTGAAAGACCGGTATTTGACAAATGAAATGTACGAGGTGCGGTGCACCAACGTTATTGACGCTCTGGAAATACTGGAGACGGAGGACTATGTAGATGAAACCTCTATTTTCGGAAACAACATTCATCTGAGTGTAAATTACAGGTACCGGTCAGAGAATCAGATAAGAAAATCTCTTGGTCAAAAATCAGGCATCACGGTGATGCACATCAATAAAATAGTTCCGACTCTCGAAGATGTATTTATTCACTTGCTGGATGAGAAGGCGTAATGTTAAGAAAGGCCCGGGCTATAGCAAAAAAAGAAATAAAACAATTGGTCCGTGATACGCGAATGATGCTGGTAATCTTTTCGTTTCCCGTTATTCTTCTCATTGTGTTTGGTTACGCTGTTAATTTCGATGTGCAGAATATACAGCTTGCCGTATATGATCAGGAACGTTCAGAGATAACAAGAGATTTTATCAATACTCTGACCGGTTCAAGCTATTTTACAATAACAAGACACGTTGATGGTTCAAAAGAGATAGGAGATGTCCTGAGTTGGAAGGAGGCGCAGGCTGTAATAGTATTTCCATTAGATTTCTCAAAGAATTTCTACAGTGCAAAGCGTCCTGCAAAGGTTCAGGTAATAATAGACGGCGTGGACGGCAATACAGCCAGTATTATTAAAAATTATGTTAATGCTGCTGTTCTTACTTTTAATCAAAAATACCGGAAAGAAATTCTCGCAGATTACGGGAAAGCCTTTCATGCCGCAGTTGATCTTCAGCCTATATTCTGGTTTAACCCCGATCTGCAGACAACAAAATTTTTAATTCCGGGATTGATTGCCTTAATTCTTATTGTAACAGCCGTTATTACTGTTTCACTTACTTTGGTCCGCGAAAAAGAGCGGGGAACAATTGAGCAGATTAATGTTTCTTCGATAAATACAATGGAGCTTCTGCTTGGTAAATCTATACCTTATCTTTTTGTTGCTTTGATCAATGCATCATTCATACTTATTGCAGGCTATCTGTTGTTTGATGTTGTGGTTAAGGGAAGTTATGTTCTGCTGTTTTTTGCAACGATAATTTTTCTCTTTTCAAGCACCAGTCTGGGAATATTTATATCGGTTATTTCAGACTCTCAACAGGTTGCTTTTTCAATTGCAACGTTTGTTTCATTCCTTCCGTCTGTTATTTTATCCGGCTTTATATTTCCCATTGAGAGCATGCCGTACTTAATTCAGCTTTTAACAAATATTTCGCCTGCGAAATTTTTTATAGTTGTATTGCGTGCAATAATTCTGCGCGGAGCAGGATTGCAGGCTTTCTGGGACCAGCTTTTATACTTGTTGATATTCAGTTTTATTCTCCTCGGAGCAGCATCTGTGATAAATATGAAGAAACCAGTAAAATAGGTATTAATAAGTTGAAAACAATTCTTCATATAATCAAAAAAGAATTCCTGCAGTTCAAGCGCGACCCGAAAATGTTCGGTATTATTCTGCTCGCTCCGGTAATACAATTAATATTTTTGGGTTATGCGGTAAATATGGATGTGGAAAAAATTTCAACTGTAATATTCAACATGGATAATTCCAGTGAAAGCCGCCGGTTAATCGAAATATTTACCTCGAGCAATTATTTTCAGATTTATGAGTATGTTAATAATTATGACGTTCTGCAGGAACATATCGAAAACGGTGATGCGTTGATGGGACTGGTTATTCCGAAAGATTTTGCGCGCAAACTCGGCAGAAATAATCCTGTAAAACTTCAGGCGATATTCGATGGTTCTGACGGAAATAAAGCTTCCATTGCTGCGGGCTATGTCATGAATATAACGGGCGAGTACTCAAAAAACATTTTACTTGACTACAACAATAAGCATGGACAAAAATTTTCTCCGGCAGGTTCAATTGTAGCCGAGATACGAGCCTGGTATAATCCCACACTAAAAACGCGCATTTTTATGGTTCCCGGAATAGTGGGTCTTCTCCTTTCCATAATAACCCTTATACTTACATCTCTGGCAATTGTAAAAGAAAAAGAAATCGGAACACTTGAACAAATAATTGTTACCCCCATAAAACCTTATCAGCTGATCGTAGGAAAGCTGATACCCTTTGCTATTTTGAGTTTAGCAACCATTGTTTTGGTGCTTTCCGCTATGTCAATAATTTTTGACATAACAACAAGGGGAAGTCTCGCTTTTCTTTTTGCGGCTTCATTCCTTTACATCTTGTCAACGCTGGGATTCGGACTTTTTGTCTCAACGATTTCCAGAACACAGCAGCAGGCGATGATGCTTGCAATATTCGTTGTAATGCTGCCGATGGTTTTCCTGTCGGGATTTGCATTTCCTATCGAAAATATGCCCGATGTAATTCAATGGCTTACGTATGCTGTTCCTCTAAGGTATTTTATGACAATCATCCGCGGAGTAATTCTTAAGGGAACCGGATTTACAGAGCTCTGGGGCGAAGTAGTTGTTCTTTTTACAATGGGGATAGCCGTTTTAGGATTGAGTGCTCTGCGTTTCAGCAAACGTCTTGAGTGACCAGGATATTAATCAATCCTGTCTTATGAATTCGTTATTCAATTTTATTATATTGTTTCAATAATTTTTACTTACTTGTCGTATCCATTTAACGACGGTCTCTGATAAACAATTGCGGATGGTTCAGATGAAGATAAAAGTAGCTTTAATATGTATCTTATTCTTTTCGGCAAGCCTTTTCTGCGGATGCAGTGATGATGATAATCCTGTAACAACTGTTCCTAAAAGCGTAGGAACGTATGAGGGAACAAATTCTATGAATAAACCTGTGTCAATAACAATTGGCAATATAGGCGGCGATGCATGGGTTACCGAATATTCAATCGAGTATGAAACAACTGTTCAGAACAGCACGCTTAGCGGAACGCTTGCATCGGAAAATACCGACGGAATTGTGAGGGTTAATAACAACACGTTTTCGATAGATTTAGATCAATCGGGAGGAACATTGACGGCTGCAGTTGAGGATAATGCCGTTTCGGGTGCTTTCAACTTTTTTGTTTCTGTCCCGCTTGGGGGAACCACGGCAGTAGCCGGCACATTCAGCACATCAAAGCGATAATATTTTTTTTCTTTATTACATGATCTCAGCTGAATAAAGATTCTAATGCTGGTTTATTATTATCATCTGTTCCCGTAAAATCATTCCGTTTATCTGCTATTCATAAGTGATTGGGGAAGTATTGTCTATCAATAATTTCCAGCTATTTATTTCATCTTTTACCCACACGTGCAGATAATATTGAGAAGGCTGCTTGGACAATCCGGTTCCTTCAACTGTAAAAATCCTGCCGTAAGTATAACCTAGGTCGTTCGAGGATGAAACCATTCCTCCGATAGTTTCCCATTTTTGTATTGTACTGTTATTTGATATAAAAATCTTCAGCGTTCCGTTAGTCATATAATGAACATTCTCTCTAAGCAGTCTTGTTTTATCACACACAAGATTTAAGTAAACAGATCCGAAACTGCTTGCCAGCGACTCTGTATAAAAATTCTTTTCAATGTTCACCGGTTCGGTAAAATCGGGAGATGAACCAACATTGTATTTAATATCATTCGTGGAATTTGAGCTGCCTTCGTAGTTTAATGCTTGAACCTTTTTTGTCGGCTTCGGGTTACTGTTGCCCATATCAATTAAGAATTTCCATGAACCATCCGTCTGTCTTTTCCATACCGTAACAAAATTGCCGAATGCAACCGATGCATCCCCGGCTGTTCTTTTAAACTCCCATGGTCCGGTATTTACCCCCAGGTCGCCGGCAGAAGCTGTCTTTGAAAAAGATGGATACCAGATCAGTACTCCGGGTTTTACCTCAGTGTTTACTAAAAATTCTCTGCCGTTTACAGGATGCGGTCTGAACAGTATTCCTGCCTCATCAATATACTTTAAGAAAGAGTCCCGGATATTTGTTTTGATCGCTTCTTCTGCAAACTCATATTCTGTTTTGATAAGACTATTAGCCACAGTTTGGGATATTACTACAGAAGGTATAAAAAGTATGAACAATTTATAAATATTTCTCACTCCGCGCTCTGATATCAATTATAATTATGCTCGTCCGGGAATTTACTCAAGTGGAAGGCAAACTAAAAAATACTTTTGTGCCTCTGTTTAATTCACTCTGTATCCACATCTTACCATTGTTTTTTTCAACAAACTCCCGCGCGA
This sequence comes from Melioribacteraceae bacterium, assembly GCA_016927595.1. Lineage (GTDB taxonomy): Bacteria > Bacteroidota > Ignavibacteria > Ignavibacteriales > Melioribacteraceae > PGYT01. The sequence continues at coordinate 27,316 of JAFGMI010000027.1, forward strand.
GCAGCAGTCCCAGTCCACTTCCTTTTTCATTCCCGGTACCGTCGGATGTAAACAATAGTTTACCATTCAGTATTTTATCCACCAGTTCTTCCGGAATACCGACTCCTTTATCCGAGATGCAGATTACGGACATCCCGTTTCTGGCGCTTGCATCAACAATTACTTCGCTATTCAGAAATGAAAATTTTATTGCATTGGAAAGTACGTTTCTCAATGTAATTCCTAATGATTGCTCGTCCGCTTTAACACTAAGCTTATCATTAACCACATTAACCAGTTCTATATTTTTATTCAGTGCTGATTCTCTGTAAAGTTCGATGATCTTTTCAACCAAATCGTATAATTCTATTTTTCGCGGATGAATTTCAACATTGTCCATTTGAATCTTAACCCAGTTCAGCAGGTTCTCAAGCATGCTGTTTATTTTTTCTGAAGACTGACTCAGTCCCCTCACTAAATCCAAAACTTCGGGTTTTGTAATATCTTCAATATTACTTTTAATGTAATCAACAGAATTTTTTAGAGTCCCGAACGGCGTTCTTAAATCATGGGCTATTATTGAGAATAATTTATTTTTATAATCATTATTTTCAGATACTTTTTGCTTAAGTTCATTTTCTTTCATATAGGAGTAAAACAGTTTTCGTCTCCATTTGTTTGTCCGATACGAAACCACCAGCCCTATCGATAGCGCAACAACAAAAGCAATTATAAGTGTAATTGTCGCTCTTGAACTCATTTCATTAACATTCGGCAGAAATACCAGGATCATGCTCAGTAAATAAATCGTTGCAGACACTATTTGCGACAGGAAATTATTCGGTATAACAATAAACAAAAAGAAAAACACAATGAAATTCAAAACCAGTATAGTTGTGTAATCAAACAGCTTAACTATGTTATAATAATACATAACGACCGTTACAAAAACCGCAGATAAAAAAATAATAGTATCAAAAATTCTTATTGATTTGGTTTTGGAAATCACATAAAGGATAATCAATGAAACAATAAAACAGCAGGCTTTTATTAAAAGAGAGTTAATGAACATGCCGTCTGATTTATGAAATTCAATATCGGAAGGGATAAAAATAATACTGGATAAATTTATAATTATAATAATCCAATAGATTAAATTCTTATCACACTTTAAGGAGTATTCTCTATATTTTTTTTCCAGGTCCTCAGAGACAAACCTGCATAAAAAACTGCTTATCATACAAAAAACAATGGCTGGTTGCTTAAAGATAACACATTTCCATAACAAATGATTATAAATTTAAATAAACAGATTTATGTATAAAGTTAATGCTTAACCAAACTTTTGTTCATTTCAACTTGAGTTATAATCATTGCGCTCGTAGATGTTATCCTTTTTCGCATACAGAGCAACATTAAGTAATTCATCTGATTCACACCTTTATAAAAACGCTTTCTTATTGGATTCCATTATTTTATATTGGAATAAACTTTTAAAGATGAATTTCTAAAAATATGGACAATCAAATAATTATTTATATCGGTTCGGCGATAATAATGTTTTGGGGGCTTACACATATAATACATTCGGCAAAAGAATTAGACGAAATATCACAAGAAAACAAATTGATATATACACTTGAGTGGAGAGTCGAAGGGATTGCATTTTTATTTATTGGTCTGTTGGTTATCGCTGTAACCTCTGTTGTTGGTACTGTTAAGCTGTGTTCAGTTTTAATTTATTTATTATCATCAACATTACTGCTCACACTTACATTGTGGTCTCTTTTTAAAGGATATCAATCGAAGAAAACTGCGATCAGAATGAGTCCCTTCATTAAACTGATTGTAGCATCTATGTATTTATGGGTGGCTTTGTCATAAAAATTCTTAACTATTTTTTAAATTCAACATACCTTTAATAATACTATCTTGTATCGTATAATAACAGCGGGTCTACAAACATGAAAAATATTACGGCTCTTTTACTTCTTCTGTTTTTAACATTGCCATTGTTTGGACAACAAAGAGCAAGAAAAGAATTTAATCTTCCTGACATACTGGGATATAAAACTCTCAAATGCGATTTTCATATACACACCGTGTTCTCAGACGGCAACGTATGGCCGACTGTACGTCCCGAAGAAGCATGGCGCCAGGGTCTCGATGTAATCGCCCTTACCGATCACATCGAATATACGCCACACGACAAAGACATCAATATTGACTTTAATCGTCCATATGAAATTGCCAAGCCGTATGCCGACAATCTTGATATACTTGTTATAAGAGGCGGTGAAATTACACGCGGTATGCCTCCCGGGCATTTCAACGCAATATTTTTAAATGATGCATCGAAAATTAAAACTGATAAATGGCAGGATGCATTCAAGGCGGCTGCGGATCAGGACGCTTTCATTTTCTGGAATCACCCCGGATGGGAAGGGCACCAGCATGATCACCTTGCCCGCTGGTACGATGAACACACCTGGCTGTTTGAAAAGGGCTGGCTGCAGGGAATAGAAGTGGTAAACACATACGATTACTACCCTGAGGCTCATCAGTGGTGCATCGATAAAAATTTAACAATGCTAAGCAACTCCGATACTCATGATCCGGTTCAAATGGAACACGCTATGGGTATCTATAACTATCGTCCGATGACAATAGTTTTCGCTGAAAATAAGTCCGAACAAGCGGTGCTCGATGCTCTTAAGGCTCGCAGAACAGTAGTATATTCCCAAAACAGACTGATCGGTGACGAAAAATTTCTTTTACCATTGTTTGAAAATTCCGTTGAGTTTTTATCGACGGAGCTGGAGCTGAACGGTCGTGGCTGGGCAAATTGTTTTGTAAAAAATAACTCCGATGTTGAGTACAAACTCGTACGGGCTTCCCTCAATGATATTGTTCAGGTTCAAAGAGAGATTATTCTTGAGCCCGGAAAAACAACCATCTTCGGAATACGTGCATGGGACAGGAAAAGAGGCGGTAAGCAAAAAGTTAAATTGGAGTACTATCTTGAAAATCTTCTGGTGCGTCCTGATGAGGCAATGAAATATAATCTTGAACTAACCGTGAAGTTTACTCCGTCAGAATAGAAAACATAAATAATTTGACTCAAAATCATAAGAGGAAACTCCTGAACAAAACCGCAGAAAATATTATTTGTCTTTTTAAAGAGGTACGGGCTTCGTCGCTGAAACGATTTCGATTGGTACCTCTAGGTATGGAAAACTGGCGCATAAATGACGATAAAATGAGCATCGCCGATATTGCATATCATCTTCTCGAGTCTGATAACTGGACAATTCAAAAAATTAAAAACCCCGGGCTGAAGTCCATGGTCGCGTCTGCAAATATCGTCAATATAGTTTCACGGGAGGAATATGACGATATTCTGAATCGACTTGAAAAGATACTCGGGGAAAAAATTCTAGCCGTAAAAAATTTTACCTTGTGGGATTTCGATAAAATGATTTATGACGATCGGTTCGGTAAAGAAGTTAATTTATGGTTCATGATAATGCGCGGCAATATAGATCATGAAATACATCACCGCGGACAGCTCTCCGCTTACTTACAACTAATAGGTTAAATTGATTATATGGATTACGAAAAGGAATATGAAATTCACTACTATCACTGCGAAGCTGATATGGTCTGCAGTATTCATAGTATTGTTCGGTTTTTTGAGGACATCGCAATTCAACAGAGCGAAAATCTTGGCGTTGGCGTTGAATTCTATAACAGTGAAAAAGTCGGTTGGATGCTCAGCAGATGGCTGATAGATATAGATCGTTTGCCGGAATTCAGGGAAAAGATTAAAATCATTACGACCCCCAAGGCATTCAGTGGATTTTATGCAAACCGTGAATACATTGTAATTGATTCTGGCAATCAAATTATCATAAAAGCAACTACGCTGTGGATATTTGTAAATCTCGACACCCGCAGACCGGCTAGAATTAATCAGAAGATGTTCGATGCATATGCTCCGTCGGAAAGGGATATGCAGACATTTACAAAGCTAGAAGAGGTTAGTTCGCCCGAACTTATTAATCATTCAAAGCAATTCAGAATCAGGCGGAACGAAATAGATACGAATGGTCATACAAACAATTCCCACTACATTACCTGGGCGCTTGAGACCCTGCCCGAATCAATTCTTAATGATAAAAAGCTCTCCAAACTCACAGTTAATTATCTCAAGGAAACAAATTTTAATGATGTTATAGAATCATCTGTTCAGATAGACATCGCCGGAAGCAAGTACAGATGTTTACACTTAATCCAAAAAGATGACACCCCGGTTTGTAAGATAGAATCTGTCTGGATTTAAAGCTTACACTCTCTGTCATGTCTAGTTAATCTGACCCGAATTATTTTGGTTTTCCATCCCCATAATGCTAATTTTATTTTATAATTTTTTTGAAAATTTAATCCTTTGAATAAGAATGAAGATTGGAGGAACCTATGTCAAACGCACATTTCAGGGTGCCGGAACCGATAAACGAACCGGTAAAAACTTATGCCCCGGGAAGTCCCGAAAAAGATAAACTTAAAAAGAAAATTGCCGCTCTCAAATCGGAAAAAATAGAAATTCCATTAATAATAGGCGGTGAAGAAGTTAAAACGGGCAACACTGCCGAAATAGTTATTCCGCATAATCACAAACATGTTTTGGGTATATATCACAAAGCCGGTAAAAAAGAAGTTGAAATGGCAATTGACGCAGCTCTCGAAGCCCGTAAACAATGGGCTGAAATGCCTTGGGAACACAGGGTTTCAATATTTCTGAAGATGGCTGATCTGCTCGCGGGTCCGTGGCGCTCAATCATTAATGGCGCAACGATGCTGGGTCAGTCTAAAGTCGCTCACCAGGCTGAAATTGACAGCGCCTGTGAACTGATCGATTTCTGGCGATTTAATTCATATTACATGGCGCAGCTAATGGCTGACCAGCCGTACTCGCCGCAGGGAATTTGGAACCGCGTTGAGTACAGACCCCTCGAGGGTTTTGTGTTCGCAGTAACGCCTTTCAATTTTACATCTATTGCCGGTAATTTACCGACAGCCCCGGCGTTAGTAGGCAATGTAGCCTTGTGGAAACCCGCATCGAGTGCGGTCTATTCTGCATATTATCTGATGAAACTTTTCGGAGAAGCTGGTCTTCCAAAAGGTGTAATTAACTTCGTACCCGGCTCGGGCGGACAAGTCGGAAACCCGGTAATGGCAAGTCCGTATCTTGCAGGCGTGCATTTCACCGGTTCAACGGCAGTGTTCCAGGGTATGTGGAAAACCATTTCCGAAAATCTTAAGACCAGCAAATACTACCCGCGAATAGTGGGTGAAACCGGCGGCAAGGATTTTATATTCGCTCATAATTCTGCAGATATTGATGCGCTGGTTGTCGCAGCCTTAAGGGGTGCTTTTGAGTACCAGGGACAAAAATGCTCTGCTGCATCGAGAATGTATATACCTAAATCGAGATGGGATGAATTTAAATCCAAATATGTTGAAGAGGTCGGTAAAGTAAAAATGGGCGATGTTGAGGACTTCACCAACTTTATGTCGGCTGTAATTGATAAAGCTGCTTTTGAATCGATAACAGAGTATATAGATTATGCAAAGAAAGCAAAGGATGCAGAGATTATAACCGGCGGTAATTACGATGATTCGGAAGGCTATTTTATCGAACCGACAACTATAGTAACAACTAATCCGAAATTTAAAACAATGGAAGAGGAAATATTCGGTCCAGTATTAACGATATATGTTTATGAAGACGATCAATTCGACGAAGCACTCGAGCTATGCGATACGACATCACCCTATGCTTTAACTGGAGCGATCTGGGCACAGGACAGGCAAGTACTTATTAAAATGGCAAACTATCTGCGCAACGCTGCTGGAAATTTTTATATTAACGACAAACCAACCGCGGCGGTTGTGGGTCAGCAACCGTTTGGCGGCGGTCGTGCTTCTGGCACAAACGACAAAGCAGGAAGTGCTATGAATATATTGCGCTGGATGACCGCCCGAACAATGAAAGAAACATTCGTACCGCCGAAAGACTGGCGTTATCCGTTTATGGGCGAGAAATAAGATTTCGGAACCCGGTCATTTCAGTGCCGGGTTTTTTATTTTAAAAAACCAATAATCCGTGTTAAAGTAAGCTTTTGATTTCATTCGGAAAAAAGCGTGGCTTCATAGATAAATTTTTGCTGCCGAAAGACAGCGGGTGAGGTGGTAATTTCGCCTAAATGTCCCTAAAAAGGTTTCCCAGCCATTTTGTAGGGTTTCTCTACGAAGCCACAAGTGGGGTATCAGACTTTTTTAATAATAAAACTTCCTTAGATTGTTTTGTTTTTATTTCTGGATTAAAATAATAACTTTTTGATGCATATAAAGCGAAAATAGACGAGCGAAAATATTGTTCGACAGATGAGAGCTTTTGAGTTGTTACATTAATATCAAAACCCATCCTCATTAATTTGAAATTAGTCAAGAATAATTTTAATTAAAGAGATATTCTTAATAAATTTGGCAATTCAAATCATAAATCCTTTGGGTAAAAATGAAAATACATGAATACCAGGCAAAAGAACTGCTAAAAAAATATGACGTTGCTATACAGGACGGCATCGCAATAAAAAAATTATCACAGTTTGATGCTGCGATTAAAAAACTTCAATCGCGTGGAATAAATCAGTACGTTGTTAAATCGCAGATTCATGCCGGAGGGAGAGGAAAGGGAAAACTTTTTAATCCAAAGAATGTTACAGAGCTTGTGCTTGAAGGAGGGGTTAAGTTTACTACCTCGGTTGAAAAAGCGAAAGAGTACGCGTCCAAAATGCTCGGTAATTTACTCGTGACTCACCAGACCGGTCCGGAAGGAAAAATTGTTAAAACACTTTTTATTACCGAAGGTCTGGATTATAAAAAAGAATTGTATCTCGGTATATTGCTCGACAGGGCAGTATCGAAAAATGTTATTATGGCGTCGACTGAAGGCGGTGTGGAGATTGAAAAAGTAGCAGAAGAAACACCGGAAAAAATTATTAAAGTATGGGTTGATCCGGCTGTTGGAATACAGGCTTACCAGGCTCGTGAACTTGCTTTCGGATTAGGATTAACCGGCGATGCGTTCAAAAGTTTTCTAAAATTTATTATAAAACTATACAAAGCTTATGAACAAACCGATGCGTCACTGCTCGAAATCAATCCACTTGTTATTACAAACGACGACCAGGTCGTTGCACTCGACGCGAAAATGAACTTTGACGACAACGCTTTGTACCGTCATCCCGATATAGCGGCTTACCGCGATTTGTCCGAAGAGGATCCGCTGGAAGTTGAAGCTTCCAAATCGGATTTAAATTACATAAAGCTCGATGGTAACGTAGGCTGCATGGTTAACGGCGCGGGACTTGCGATGGCGACCATGGATATTATTAAACTCGCGGGCGGCGAACCGGCAAACTTCCTCGACGTAGGCGGCGGAGCCAACAAAGAAACGGTTAAAAGCGGATTTAAAATTATTCTGTCCGATAAAAACGTAAAAGCAATACTTATAAATATATTCGGCGGTATTGTACGATGCGACCGTGTCGCTCAGGGTGTTATCGACGCCGTTAAAGAAATTTCAGTTAAGGTTCCGATTGTAGTGCGGCTGGAAGGAACCAACGCCGAGGAAGCCGGCGTATTATTGAGCAAATCAAAAATGAACTTTGAAGTAGCCATGAGTTTGAAAGAGGCCGCCGAAAAAGTTACCTCTGTATTGGCAAAATAACATTTTATACAAACTAAGTTCCTTAAAGGAACTTAGTTTGTTATAAATATGAAACGCGTCACGGTGCGTCTCTACAATTGCTAATAACAAATTAATTCCATTATTTATTAAAGATGACACCTTTGCAATCTCCCGTCTCCCAACATTTAGATCGTATCGCTTTAAATTTACTGGCTAATTGATTAATATTTTTACATGTTTCCAACCTTAATTTTTTAGAAAGGTTTAATTTGGATAACGCGAAGAACAACGTCATCGGCTTCGGGACTGCACCGGTCTTTTTTGCGGCAATTTCAACAATACTCGGCGCTATTTTATTTTTAAGATTTGGATTCGCTGTTGGTACTCTCGGTTTTTTCGGCGTTCTTCTCATTATTATTGTCGGTCATTTAGTAACTCTTCCGACTGCGCTCGCCATTTCCGAGATAGCAACAAACCAGAGGGTTGAAGGAGGCGGCGAGTATTTTATAATCTCACGATCATTCGGATTAAATATCGGTGCGACAATCGGTATTGCGCTGTATCTGTCGCAGGCAATTAGTGTTGCGTTTTATATTATTGCTTTCACCGAAGCGTTTTCGCCGTTGTTCGACTGGGTAAAAACAACTTACAACCTCGATCTTCCGAGACAGGTGATAAGCGTACCAAGCATGCTTGCTTTATCAGCACTTATAATAAAGAAAGGTGCAAACCTGGGAGTTAAAGCTTTATACATAGTTGTAACTATACTTGCCGTATCATTAGTCGCATTTTTTTTAGGTTCAAGCGATTATTCATCAACATCAGAGCTGGGATTATTTGACAGATCATTCAGAAACTCCAACCAATTCTTTCTGGTATTTGCAATAGTATTCCCTGCATTTACCGGCATGACCGCCGGCGTTGGTCTTTCGGGAGACTTAAAGGATCCCAAAAAATCAATACCTCTTGGAACACTTGCGGCAACACTTGTCGGTATGGTTGTATACATTGCTGTAATTTGGAAACTTTCGGGTTCCGCTGCTCCGGAGGATCTTATTAGCGATCAATTAATTATGGGAAAAATAGCATTGTTCGGTAATGTCCTAATCCCCATCGGATTAGCTGCATCAACATTATCGAGTGCAATTGGTTCCATCCTTGTTGCCCCTCGCACTTTACAGGCAATCGGGCTTGATTCTTCATTTCCCATAATGCCGCTGAATAAATACATTGCAAAAGGCAGGGGCGAAGTAAACGAGCCGCTTAACGCAACCATTATTACCTGTGTAATTGCTGTTGTATTTGTTGCGCTCGGAGATGTTAATGCTGTTGCAGAAATAATATCGATGTTTTTTATGGTAACATATGGTTCGATTTGTCTGATTTCATTCCTTCATCATTTCGGTTCCGATCCTTCTTACCGTCCGACTTTCAGATCGAGATGGTACTTTTCGCTAATAGGGTTTACCTTATGTATTTGGCTGATGTTTCAGATGAATCCAACATACGCCGTTCTTTCAATATTTATCATGGTGCTGATGTATCTCGGTATTGATAATTATCATACATCGCGCAAAGGTCTCGAGGCAATTTTCCAGGGAGCAATTTTTCAATTAAGCCGTACTTTGCAGGTTTATTCTCAAAAATCCAACAAACTGCGAAAAACCTGGCGCCCGTCGGCAATTTGTGTTTCAAAAGATTCTTTCGAAAGAGAAAAAGCTTTCGAATTACTAAACTGGATATCTCACAAACACGGGTTCGGCACGTATATACATCTTATCGAAGGTTATTATTCAAAAACTTCTACGATTGAGGCGAAAAAAGTCCTGGATAAACTGATTAAAAGATCAAGCAAGATCGGCGGAAATCTTTATATCGATACATTGATTTCACCCTCTTATACATCTGCAATTGCACAGGCAATACAGCTGCCGAGTCCCTCGGGTATGGACAACAACATGATAATTTTCGAATACGATAAAAAGACCCCGCTCAACCTGGACCAGATAATAGATAATATTGCATTAACCCAAGCCGGCTCGTACGACGTGTGCGTGCTTGGGTCTTCTTCGAGAACTGTCAGACCGGAAAATGGTATTCATGTCTGGATACAGAATCTTGGTGATGAAAATGCCGGTCTTATGATTTTATTAAGTTACATAATACTTGGACACCCGGACTGGTCTGCGGGACACATAAAAATATTCAGTGTCTGCGCTCCTGGTGAAACAGAGAATGTTAAAAAAGATCTGAACGATTTTGTTATTTCAGGCAGGCTTCCGATTACGGAAAAAAACATACAAGTTATCGAACGCGACGAAAACCTAAGCTTTAAGTCCCTTGTAAACTACAACTCGCATGATGCAGCTTTAACACTTATCGGTTTCAGAGAAGAATTAATAAAGCACGAAGGGACTTCGTTTTTTGAAGGCTATGATAAAATTGCAGACGTCCTTTTTGTGGACGCTTTCAGCAAAAAGGAGATAGAATAATTATTAATTTGTCCTGAAGATTTATTAAACAGACAGATCGCTTCGGTTTCGTTTTATCTTTATTCAATGCTTTTCTTAAACGGTAAAAACTGTTATGCCGCTCTTGTTAACACTTTATGTTTTGTGTGCTCTCTTTTATAGATGCATGTAATAAGTGTCGCTGTGGTTTTATAAATTTTTTCGAACGGAATTGATACTTTCTCACAAGAAACACAAACTTATTTTAATTAATTTTTAAAGTGTCAGAAAATTTTTCTAGGTTATTTGATAAAAAATAAGGACGTTTTCCGGCTTCAAGTTTTCGGAATTCGTTATTAGACATAATTTTTTTTAAGATACACTGCCTGGTGCATGTAGAAATTAATTCTCCCGGTCATTATTGCTCAACACCGCATACACCCAGTGCCGAAAGATAGGTGTAAATTTATTATACTTTTGTTTTTTAGAGTACAATCTATATTCATGAGTTGAGTGAATGAACAACACAAATGACGATCAGAATGTCTTTACTACCACCGAGAAACCTTATGATCTTATAGACGGCGCTTCGGCACCGGGTTTCGAACTTGCCGTTGATGTAGAGAGGCTCAAAAAAATCATTCGCGATCCCGATATCTCTTTTGAAGAGAGGATAGAGGCATTTGAAGATGTTATTGACTCCGAGGTCGGGGACACTACCCTATACCGCGCCCGAAACATCGAGCGTGAGATCGGTCTTCGGCAAATATATCTGAAGTTTGAGGGTGGCAATCCTACGGGAACACAAAAAGACAGAATTGCATTCGCGCAGGCAAAAGATGCTTTGAGACGAGGATATGATACTATGATGCTTGCAACGTGTGGTAATTACGGCGTTGCCTGTGCACTTGCAGCTTCTATTGCCGGCTTAAGATGTATTATACATGTACCTGAAACATACCACACGAGGAGAATAAAAGAGATGACAGACCTGGGCGCTGAAATAGTCCGCGTTCCGGGCGACTACGAAACCTCGGTTGGATTCTCGTCTGAAATAGCAAAGGAAAAAGAATACTATGATGCCAATCCCGGTGGAGATAATATCACAATACAGCTTACAGCATATGGTGAGATTGCATATGAAATTTACGACGAGTTGCGAGATTCACCGAAAATTGTTGCGGCTCCCGTTTCTAACGGTACTCTCCTGGCGGGTCTTTACAAGGGATTTATAAGCTTATACAGAAGGGGTAAAACTTCACGCATGCCAATGTTTGTAGCCGGCTCATCATTTAAAAAGAATCCAATTATTCAGGCATTTGTATTAAATAAAAAAAACTGTGAGGATCTTTCGCCGGAAAAAATTAAAGAATCAAAAATTAATGAACCATTAATTAACTGGCATTCTATTGACGGTGATTTTGCGCTCGATGCAATAAGAAAATCCCGCGGCTGGGCTTCGAACGCAACCGATAAGGAAATGCTAAATTATTCCAAAATGATCAGAGATAAAGAGGGTATGTCAGTACTGCCGGCTTCAACCGCTGGTTTAATCGCTTTAATCAACCAACATAAAAAGGAACTCATTTCAAACGACCGGTTCGTCGTTGTATTAACGGGGAGAAAGTAATGGAATCACTTCCAAATGGAAATGCAATAATATATTGTGAGGATGCGTTCAACACCACTAACGGGAAAACTGCGCACGGACTTGTAAGATTTACCAACAGATATAAGGTGCTTGCGGTTATTGATTCAAAGTATCGTGGTCAGGACGCTGGAATGGTGCTTGATAAAAAGCCGAACAACGTGGGTATATTTGACAGTTTAACCGAAGCATACGATAAATATTCGAATACGGACACGCCCGCAACACATTTTGTTATCGGGTTGGCTCCCGATGGAGGAAGGTTGCCGGATAATGCTAGAAAGGTGATTAAAAGTGCCATTAAGTTGGGTCTGCATATTGATTCGGGCTTACACGATTTTCTTTCGGACGACAAAAAAATTATGGGTCTTGCATACGATTATGGTGTTAAGATAAGGGATATCCGCAAGCCGCCGTCGCGAGATGAATTACATTTTTTTTCAGGGAAAATCGATGAGGTTACTTCCTATGTGGTTGCTGTTCTGGGTACGGATTCAGCAATAGGTAAAAGAACAACCGCATGGATCGTTGTTAATGCACTTAAAGAAGCGGGTTACAAAGCCGAATTAATAGGCACCGGTCAAACAGCCTGGATGCAGGGTGCCCGGTATAGCATAATAATGGATTCGTTGATTAATGATTTTGTCTCCGGTGAAATAGAGCATGCGGTTCATAGTTGCTGGACGGAGCAGAAACCTGATTTTATAGTTATCGAAGGTCAGGGAAGTTTGTTGAATCCTGCTTATCCCGGGGGATTCGAAATAATGGCTGCCGGAAGACCCGATTCAATAATACTACAGCATGCGCCTGCAAGAAAAGAATACGATGGTTTCCCTTACTATACAATGCATCCGCTGTCTAAACAAATTAAGGCTGTTGAAATAATATCGGGGAAACCAGTAATAGCAATTACGCTGAATCATGAAAAAATGACTCAGAAAGAAATTGATAAGCAGGTTACGGAAATTTTAAAGCTTCATGATCTGCCTGCTTTCGACGTGCTTCTTCATGGCGCAGATAAACTGATTAAGACAATGCTTTCACATAGGAAGAAAATTATTGAGGAAAGAAATAAAAATTATTAAGAGATGGGGCAAATGACACCCGAACAAAATGAAATAAAAAAACTGGTTGTTCTCGATACGCTCGAAGTTGGTCCGGTATTATTAGAGAAGAGAAGAATGATTGCTCCATATAAAGTAATTAATAAAAATCGTATTGAGACAAAGGAGTTTATTTACAGTTACGAAGAGGATGTGTTCAACCCTTCTGACAATTCGCATTTAAATATTGCTTCGGTAATGGCGGCTCAGGTTGCATTAAACTACGGACTCTTTTTTAAAAAAATTATTTTTCGCGGTTTATACGACAATGCGGATAAATCCGCATTAAAGGATTGGGCTGAAAACACATCCAGAGAAATATTTGTTAAAAAATTCCTGGAGCCGAATCCCTTCCTGACCGGCGATGTGAAATCTCTTAAACCGGTTAAATTAAAAAATTATTTAAATGCCTCTCTCGAGTTCCCGGATACAAATCCTGACCCGGTAAAAACCAAATGGGAATTTTGGATAAATGATAAATCTAAGCATTGTATTCTGTCCAGCGGGGGTAAAGACAGCCTTTTAAGCTACGGATTAATAAATGAGCTCGGTTATGATACTCATCCGATATTTGTAAACGAATCGGGCAGGCACTGGTTTACAGCTCTCAATGCATATAACTATTTCAAAAAAAATGTCAAAAACACCGGGAGAGTATGGGTAAATTCGGACAGAGTGTTTTCGTTCATGCTTCGCCAGCTGCCTTTTATCAGGAAGGATTTTGCGAATGTTCGTGCTGACGAATACCCGATACGATTATGGACTGTGGCGGTATTTCTGTTTGGTGTTATGCCTCTGTTACGAAAAAGAAAAATCGGCAGGCTTATTATAGGCGATGAATACGATACAACCGTTCGAACTAATTACAAAACTATAACTCATTATGACGGGCTTTATGATCAGAGCCGTTATTTTGATGATGCAATGTCTCGATATTTTATGAGAAAGGGCTGGTCGGTTTCTCAATTCTCAATACTTCGTCCAATGAGTGAGTTGTTAATAGAGACTATTCTGGCAAAACGGTATCCCGAGCTTCAAAAGGAACAGGTTTCCTGTCATGCTGCACATAAAGAAGGCAATCGTATAGTTCCTTGCGGCAAGTGTGAAAAATGCCGGAGGATTGTGGGTATGCTGTCGGCTATTGATGTAAATCCCGAAAATTGCGGCTACGGCAGAAAGCAAATAGAGAGGTGTTTAACGTCTCTTGAGGTCAACCCTGTTCATCAGGAGAAAGCCGGTGCTCAGCAGTTAAATTACATGCTTTTTAATAAGGGATTAATTAATCCTCCTAGAGAGAGTGCTGCTTCGCTTAAGGAAAATGAGGAAGTGCTTCATTTACGGTTCGATTCGGAGAAGTCTCCCTTATCTGCTATTCCCAACGATATCAGAAAGTCTTTGTATATAATTTACCTCCAGTATGCTCGCGGTGCGCTGATTCGGGTTTCAAGAAAATGGATTTCATTCGATCCGATTAATGATCCTTCTGCCGATAAAAATTATCCGTTTGAGTTTTCAAACAAGAAAAACTTTTATACCGAACAGTCGGATCAGCTGCTCAAGAGCAAATATTTATGGGCGGAACTTACCTGGGAAGAAGCTGATAAAAGATTAAAGCAAACCAATATAGCAATTCTTCCGGTCGGCGCCATTGAACAACACGGACCGCATCTCCCCCTGGACGTAGATTCATACGACGCAGACTATCTGGCTAAAAAAGTTGCAGAAGCCTGCAGTGATCCCAAACCGCTTGTGCTTCCCTTGATACCTTACGGTGTTTCTTATCACCACGATGATTTTCCCGGGACTATAAGCGTTACAAATGAAACCTTAAGCAGGATGGTTTATGAGATTGGTATGAGTATATCAAAAAACGGGATTAATAAATTAATAATTATTAACGGACACGGCGATAACAGTCCAACTCTAAACTACGCAGCGCAGATGATAAATCGTGATGCAAAAATTTTTGTTGCGGTAGATACGGGGGAAACTAGCGATGTAGACCTTGATGATTTATCTGAAACGCCGAATGATGTACATGCCGGCGAAATAGAAACAAGTACAACTCTTGCTCTTAGACCCAGATTGGTTAAAATGGATAGGGCTAAAAAAAGTGTTTTGAGTTTTTCTAGCAGGTATTTAAACTTTTCATCTCTACGCGGCGTTCCCTGGTATGCAAGAACAAAACGTATTTCGGAATCAGGTATTATGGGAGACCCCACCAGGGCATCTTCTGAAAAAGGAAAGCAAATGTGGGAAATAATGATAGCTCATCTTGTTGCTTTTGTTGAAGACCTAAAAAATTTATCGCTCGATGAAATACATCAAAAGAAATATTAACAGGTTTTGGTTATATGGTTATTCCATAATTAGAGAGCAACTATGAAAATAACATCTATTTCTGCTTGCTCTGTAGACATGAAATTAAAAGAGCCTTACACAATTGCTTATGAAACCGTGTCGCATACGACTAACATTTTTATTAAGATTGAAACCAATACGGGAATTACTGGCTTCGGTTGCGCCGCCCCCGATCTTCCGGTAACGGGTGAAACTTCCGGCAGTGTTCTTCGGGCGGTAAAAGATTCAATTGAACCCTCATTAAAAGGGGCTGATCCTCATCGATTAATATATCAGCTGGAAAAGATTAGAACGCCTTTAAGAAATCAACCTTCGGCAATGGCGCTGGTTGATATGGCATTATTCGATATACTGGGTAAAACCGCGAATCTTCCTCTTTATATACTGCTGGGTGGTTTCAGGGACAGGATGCGCACCAGCATAACAATTGGAATAATCCCCATTCAAGAAACTCTTGAGAAAGCAGCAGGTTTTGTGCGTGATGGTTTTAAGATCATCAAACTAAAGGGTGGAAACAATGTTGAGGAAGACATTGAAAAGATAAAAAAGATCCGGGAGAAGGTTGGTCCGACAATTGAATTGCGTTTCGATGCTAACCAGGGATACTCCGTAGAAAATGCTATTCTTTTCGTAAAAAAGACAAAGTCAGAAAAAGTGCAGATACTCGAACAGCCCACACCGAAAGGACAACCGGATCAACTGCGGCTAATAACCGATGTTGTGCCTATCCCTGTTATGGCTGATGAAAGTCTGATGGATCTCAGGGACGCTTTTCGTCTTGCCAAAAAAGGTCTTGTTGATACCGTTAACGTAAAGCTTATGAAAGTCGGTGGAATAAATGAGGCAATGCATATTAATTCTGTTGCTAAAGCAGCTAACCTCGAAGTAATGGTTGGGTGTATGGATGAATCTGCTTTGTCTATAGCCGCTGGTCTCCACTTTGCTCTCGCAAAACCCAATGTTGAGTACGCTGATCTTGACGGTCATTTAGATTTAATAAACGATCCTGCTGCTGGTGCTGTTGTTTTAAAAGAAGGCATTCTCTTTCCAACTAATCTGCCAGGTCTTGGTTTCAATCTTGATATATAAATAATTTCAAACCACTCCTTATAGGAGTAATTTATGATTGCATTATGGAGCAGTTTTGTTTTACTTATAATTTTACTATTAGCGCTCGGTTTGGGGGTGTTCAACGGAAAAACGCACGTTATTAACATAAAGGACTGTTGCAATATATTATATAAATGAATTACACTGGTTTAATGTTGGCCTGGAAAATAATTATAACCTGAACGGGGAACAGGCGGCTTTTCAATACATCCACGGTTATCTGATATTCGCTTATTGTAATTTATGTGGTTCTGATGTTCGGAATTGTATCATCGCTTTACAGAAAAGAATTATCGGACTGATAACAGTCCGATAATTTTTTATATTATCTTTCTATTCGCGGTGTCTGCAGTTCGTTAAGTCCGGCATACAGTTCTTCATGAGTTAATTCGTGATCTTCAAGTTTTCCATCGAAGTAATCCTGGTAAGCTGACATATCTAAATAGCCGTGTCCGCAAAGATTAAACAGTATGGTTTTTTCTTTGTCCTCTTCTTTTGCCTTGTTGGCTTCGCGGATCACCTGTGCAATTCCGTGAGTTGCTTCGGGAGCAGGCAATATGCCTTCGGTGTTGGCGAACTTCACTCCCGCTGCAAAGCATTCAAGTTGGTGTATTGCGCTTGCTTCAACCAGTTTGTCCTTAAGAAGCTGACTTACCAAAACGCTTGCGCCGTGGTAACGAAGTCCTCCCGCATGTATAGATTCCGGCACGAACGTGTGACCCAGAGTGTACATAGGCAATAATGGCGTTAAGCCTACCGTATCACCGAAATCATATCTGAATTCCCCTTTTGTTAATTTCGGGCATGATGCAGGTTCAACAGCAATGCATCTTATGTCTTTTCCATTGGTTAGTTTCTGATTAAGAAAGGGGAAAGATATCCCGGCAAAGTTAGAGCCGC
The DNA here is from genome assembly GCA_016927595.1 of Melioribacteraceae bacterium. Taxonomy (GTDB): domain Bacteria; phylum Bacteroidota; class Ignavibacteria; order Ignavibacteriales; family Melioribacteraceae; genus PGYT01. Next base: position 44,623 of record JAFGMI010000027.1, read on the forward strand.
CTCCGAGGGGAGCAATTACTATATCGGGATAATCGCCTGCTTTTTCCATTTGTTTAATTGCTTCAAGACCAATCACTGTTTGATGCATTAATACATGGTTCAAAACGCTTCCTAAGGAATATTTTTTTTCGCCATTGCTGGTTGCAGCTCTTTCAACCGCTTCTGAAATTGCAATACCTAAACTGCCCGGTGAATTCGGGCTTTTAGCAAGAATTGCTTTTCCCGATTCCGTTTTATCAGTAGGTGATGAATATACTTCCGCTCCCCATGTGTTCATCAAAAGTTTTCTGTATGGTTTTTGTTCATAGCTGACTCTTACCATGTAAACTTCCAGGTCGATGCCGAACCTTTCACACGCGAAAGCGAGTGCACTTCCCCATTGTCCGGCTCCTGTTTCGGTTGTAAGTTTCCTTACTCCTTCTTTCATGTTATAATATGCCTGCGCTACTGCTGTATTCGGTTTATGCGAACCTGCCGGGCTGACTCCTTCGTACTTGTAATAAATTTTTGCCGGAGTATCCAATTCTTTCTCAAGATTCGTTGCTCTGAACAAAGGTGTTGGTCGCCATAGTTTATAAACTTCACGGACTTCTTCCGGTATTTCAATCCAGCGCTCCTGCGCAATTTCCTGTTTAATTAATTCCATAGGAAACAGTGGGGCAAGATCATCCGGTCCGATCGGCTGTTTTGTAACCGGATGCAACGATGGGAGCGGTTTGTTTGGCATATCCGCCTGAATGTTATACCACTTTTCAGGTATTTCTTTTTCGTCGAGTATAAATTTCCTGTGCGAAATCATTTTTAACCGTTTGTTTGTTGATGGAAACTTTTAATTTTCAGAACAATCAATATTAGTTGGCAAAGATAACATAATATTTGAAAATTTAAATCAGTTTATGGCTATATTTATTCGCTTTAATAAATAACCATTAATTTATGAGCATAATTATTCTTTCAGGACCCGTTCAAAGCAGAAAAACAACTTCAATAATTAAGTGGTCAGATTCAAGGTCAGGAGTTGCAGGAATTGTACAGCCCGTTATTGATAATAAGCGACATCTTCAGGACTTAAGCACCGGGGAAGTCCGTCTGCTGGAAACGGTTGAGAGCGATACGGACAAAATCTCTGTGGGAAAATTTCTTTTTTCAAAAAAAGTTTTGGAGTGGGGAAAAATTTGTCTTCTCCATTCAATAAAAATTAATCCCGATTGGATCATTCTCGATGAGGTCGGCAAACTTGAACTGAACGACAAAGGATTAGAGCCTGCAGTAGGGTATATAATATCTGAGGCGTCCGGTCAGAATAAATACTCGTTACTGATTGTTGTCAGAAATTATCTTCTGGATGATTTTATTTCCAGGTACGGATTGAAAAGATCAAAACTGAAAATTATTAATGATCTGCACGAAATATAACATTGCCGGTATTTTGATTGCTTCCGGTTATTCTATAAGAATGGGAAAGTTTAAACCGCTTTTAAATTACGGGGGTCTCTCTTTTTTATCAGGAACGGTGCTGAAACTTTCTCTCGTGTGCAAAAACATAACCGTTGTCGCCGGCTACAGAGGAGAATTGATTAAAGAAGAACTGGATAACTTATTCTCTTCACATTATGAAAACGAAATATTAAATAATTACATCGATACAGCTGCTTCAAAAACAAAAACAATATTCAACGAAAAATATGCCTCGGGTATGTTTACCTCATTAAAGGCGGGATTAAAAATGACTCCGGGAAATGATTGGTATATATATCACTTCGTTGATCAGCCCGCGATCCCGGTTGGTTTTTATCACGATTTTGTGGAAAACATTAATCCGGATTACGATTGGATACAGCCTGTATTTAACAATACAAAATCTCATCCGATTTTATTGAGCAAAAAAGCAGCATCAAAAATTTTAAGGGCTTCGGATAATTCTAACTTGAAAGATGTCTCTTCGGGTATAAAACAAAAGCTGTTCTGGAATTGTGGTTACAAAGAAGTTGTTAATGATATTGATCTCTACGAAGAATATTCTTTCCTGGTCAAGTCATCAAACGTCTCTATATTAAACGATATTCTTGAGATTATTAATTAAATATATTAAGGCGGGAAATTAACACTGGATTTATTTCGTGCCCCCCATCGTAGTAACCTGTCTCATATTTTACTTTATGCTCGCCCAGTTTCGTCAGAGCCTTATCTTGAATATCTCGGTTTAAAAGTCTGTCGTCCATACCGAAAACAAATTTAATCCTTGTCGAAACCGACAGTATGCTTGCTTTTTTATAATCGGAGTCTCCCGGCGGTACTCCTGCCCACATTATCAGATTATCGATAATAAATTTATTATCTGTAAATATCCGAAATGCCGTTTCAGCGCCCTGGGAAAACCCCAGAAAATTACAACTGATTCGTGAAGTATTTAATCCGGCAGTTATTTTATGATACAGGTTGTTTATAAAAGTTTTATGATCTTTTATTTCTGATTCCCTGTCCTCTTTTGTCATCCAGCTTGCTCCAACTTCCCCAAAAAATCCTTTTTTATAAAATCTGTTTAATCCTTCCGGTGCTACAATAATTAATTTTTCGTTTTCGAATTCACTAAAAGTATCCAAAAACTCTTTGGCCAGCTGCGCATATCCGTGATAAACAAACCATATACTGTTTGTGTTGAATGACGGTTCACCAATTGAAAAAAATCTCGCTGTTTTAACGGTTGTTAAATGTTCTTCTTTCATTATTAAAACTTTTCCATAAATTTGACTTTGAATTATACATTATTGTTAAAATAAAACCGCCGGATTAAATATGAAAGTTGTTTTTACAGTCCTGATTTTATCAACATTAACATTTGCTAATCCCTACACACTCAACACTACCGACGAGCAAATTCTTAATCTCACTTTTAACGAGCAGTTTAACGAAGCAAAAATTCTTTCCGAAAAACAGATCGAACTTAATCCGGACAGTCCTAAATACTATTATTATTTAATTAACACAATGGTAATGGAATATTTCGATAGAATAACAAGTGTTGATGCGGAAAAAAGAGAAGTGGCGCGTAAAGCTGTCAATTCTGAAATTATCGAATACTGCGAAAACGTAATAGATAGGTTTGACGACAAAGAATTAAACGAGCAAGATAAATTTTATTTCGGAACTATACTCGGCTACTTAGCCCGCATTCAGGGATTAGATCAAGCCTGGTGGAGTGCGTTTCAGTCAGGGATGAAATCTCAGGGAATAATGGAAGATCTCGTAGAGATGAATCCCGACTTTTACGACGCTTACCTTCTTATCGGCATGTTCGAATATTATGCTGATCGTTTAAGCGGTGTTGTGGGATTTGTTGCTTCTGTATTTGGATTTTCCGGAGACAGAGAAAAAGGTCTTGAATATTTACACATCGCATATGAGAAAGGTAATCTTGTTTTCGGACAAGCTGCGCTAACATTAATTGAGGTATACGCAAGCCTCGAGGACAATGAGCTTGCTTCTCTTAACTATTACAAAAGATTTCTCAGTATATATCCGAACAATAAAAGAATTATGAATGCCTATTGTCATGAGCTTCTTAATACCTGGCGCTTTGATAAGGTCGACAGTTTAATCCAAATCAATAATTATCTTATTGATGATTACGTTAAAGCCCGGTATTATCATACTACTGGAAACTCTTCCCTGGCAATAAGACATGCTTCGGCTGCACTGGAGAGCGAAGAGAAAATGTGGAGAGGTGTTAATAATTATGCCAGATATATTCTTGTTTTTAATAACTGGCTTGAAAATAATATGTCGGAAGTCGCTGAGAAAAAATCTCTTTTGAATGATTCATTTTCCGAAACATTTAATAGGGCATATAATAATTCTGAAGCTTATATGTGGCTCCACAAATTGTCGGTTATGCTTTCCGCCGGAGTCCAGAATGAAGCGCTGGATAAATTCTTAAGGGGCAAGCCGGTTGTGGAGGATGATGAGTTTGAAGGTCAGTATAATCTTTTGCTGGGTTCATACTATTTATATATGATCAATAATTATGTTGCCGCTGAAAATTATTTTCTAACCCTTGCAGCTTCTGAAAACGACCGTAATAAATACACTGCATATAAAGCACTTATTGAAATTTATTTCGAATCAACTGCGGCTAAAACGAAAGTTGAGCGGCTGCTTGTTTTAATTGATGAATTTGATAATGACAGATTAGTATACAGATCAAAAGATTTGCAATCAAAATACGCTTTGTGAAAAGCTGGTGATTTTTCCCTGCCGGCTTTATATGAGCCTGGCGTTGATTTTCTATTTATATACTCAATCGTTGCAGCAAAATGCCGGATTTACCCCGGCATTTTTATTTTTTATACCTTTGCTTCTTCTTTTATTTTCTGACTTGCATTTTTAAACGCTTGTTCAAGATCATTTATAATATCATTGACATTTTCAATCCCTACCGAGAGTCTTACCAGCCCTTCTGATATACCTGCTACTGCACGAGCTTTTTCACCCATTGTAAGGTGCGTCATGCTTGCAGGGTGCTGTATAAGTGTTTCAACGCCTCCCAAACTAACTGCCAGCTGGCAGAACTTTACCGAATTCATAACCGTTTCCCCTGCGCTAAAACCGCCTTTTACCTCAAATGTTATCATGCCGCCGGAACCTGAATGTTGCACCTTGCCGATTTCATAGCCGGGATCATCTTTTAATCCGGGATATTTAACCCATTCGATAGCGGGATGTGCTTTAAGCCATTCAGCTATAATCTGTGCGTTTTCACAATGCCTTTGCATTCTTATCGAAAGAGTTTTCAAGCCTCTGTGCACAAGAAACGCATTGAAAGGATCTATTACTCCTCCGAGCTGGTTGAGGGTTTTACGGAAGTGTTTATACGTTGTCTCGTCATTAACAACTATTACACCCGCAACAACATCTGCGTGACCGTTCAAAAACTTCGTCATACTGTGGACAACAACATCTACGCCGAATTTAATCGGCTGTTGAAGCGCGGGGCTCATGAATGTATTGTCGACAACAACTTTTGCGTTTACTTTCTTTGCTAATGCGCAAATAGATTTCAAATCAGCAACACTTAAAGTAGGATTTCCGGGTGTTTCTACGTAAATAACTTTCGTGTTGCTCCTGACTGAACTTTCAACCTCTTCCGTACTAGATGTTTCGACAAAGCTGACTTCAACGCCCAGTTGAGTAAAAATATTGTTAAGAAGTGTGTTGGTCGGTCCGTAAACCGCTTTTGAACAGACAACATGGTCTCCCGATTTCAGAAGCGAGAAGAATGTAGTACTTATTGCAGCCATCCCGCTTGCACATCCCAGCGCCTTATATCCTCCTTCAAGATCAGCTACTGCATTTTCCATTGCTTCAACCGTAGGATTTCCCATTCTGCTGTATATATATCCTTCTCTTTCTCCTTTAAATAAGTCCGCCCCGTGTTTAGCATTTTCAAATTTAAATGTTGATGTCTGGTAAATAGGTGGAACTACCGGCCCATACTCGTACTCTTCAATTCCAGAATGCACACACTTTGAATCAAAATGAAGTTTTGAATTTTTAGACATGATTTTTCCTAAAATATTATTTTGAATTATCTGTTTTATATAACTTAAACTACCCGAGGGTATTAAGTTTAAAATAAAAAAGTCCGGTTGTCCGGACTTTTCAGTTTATCCAAGTTCCTCCTGCTCAATATCATCGGAGCCGTTTCCGTTTGTTCCCAGTTCATGTTCTTCGGAAACAACACGGGCAATATCTGCAATTGAATCCTCTTCGTTCAACCTGATAAGTCTTACGCCCTGAGTATTTCTACCCATAACTCTTATGTCTTTGGCAGACTGTCTTATTACCATTCCATGATTTGTAATGATCACAAGTTCGTCGGTATCATTAACTTCCATCAATGCAATCAGGTTGCCGTTTTTATCGCCTGTTTTGACAGTAATTATTCCCTTACCGCCACGTTTTGTAATTCTGTAGTCATCTATCTCGCTTCGTTTGCCAAGTCCCTTTTCCGTTACCACAAGCAGAGTTGAAGCGCTTCTTACAACTATAAAGCCCATCACTTCATCTTCTTTGCCGAGATTTATTCCGCGGACGCCCGTAGAAGTTCTTCCCATATCTCTAACATCTTTTTCGTTGAACCTGATAGCCATTCCTTTACGAGTTCCGATTATTATGTCGTTGTTTCCGTCTGTCATTTTTACTTCTACCAGGGTATCGCCTTTCACAAGGTTGATTGCTGCTATGCCGCCTCTGCGTACATTAGAATAAGCCGAGAGAACCGTTTTCTTGGCAGTCCCGTTTTTTGTTACCATCATCAGATATTTGTCGTCCGAAAATTCTTTTACCGTTACGAATGCTGTAATTTTCTCTTCTTTATCCTTTTCAAGCAGATTGAGTATAGAGCGACCTCTTGATGCTCTTCCCCCCTCCGGAATTTCATGTACTTTGAGCCAGTAACATTTTCCCTGATCAGTGAAAAACATAATATAGTGATGTGTTGATGCGATAAACATATGCTCGATAAAATCTTCGTCTTTAGTTCCTGCTCCTGTAACGCCTTTTCCGCCTCTTGCCTGTCTTCTATATCCGCTCACAGGAAATCTTTTAATGAAACCCTTGTGTGAAATTGTAACAACAACATCTTCTTCGGCAATTATGTCTTCAAGAGAAAATTCTTTGTAATCGTAAATTATTTCCGTTCGTCTTTCATCGCCGTACTTTTCTTTCAGAAGTAACAATTCATCTTTTATTATCTTGAACCTTCTCTTCTCATTATCCAGAATACCTTTTAGTTTTTCAATAAGCTTAATAGTCTCTTTGTACTCGTCTTCAATTTTCTTTCTCTCAAGTCCGGTTAATCTCTGCAACCTCATATCAAGAATTGCTTTCGCCTGAATATCCGAGAGTTTGAATTTTCTCATTAAGTTTGCTTTAGCCGTTTCAACATCTCTTGATTTCTTAATCGTTTCTATAACTTCGTCAATGTTGTCTAAGGCAATAATATAACCTTCAAGAATATGTGCTCTTCGTTCCGCCGCTTCCAGCTCGAACTTTGTTCTTTTAACCAGCACATCCATCCTGTGGTTGATAAAATGCTGCATCATTTCCTTAAGTTCCAGAACTTTGGGAACACCGTTCACCAGGGCAAGCATTATAACTCCGAAAGTTACCTGCATCTGTGTGTGTTTAAATAACTGATTAAGTATTACGGCAGGCTGAGCGTCTCTTTTCATTTCGATGACTATTCGTAAGCCGTCTCTGTCTGATTCGTCTCTTATGTTCGTTATGTCATTTAACTTTCCTGAACGAACCAGTTCCGCAATTTTTTCAATAAGGTTGGCTTTGTTTACCTGATAGGGTAATTCTGTAATTACAATGGTTTCCCTGTCGTTCTTGTGCATTTCAATGTTTGCTTTAGCCCGTATGACTATTCTTCCTCGTCCGGTAGTATAAGCTTCCCGTACTCCTTCGTATCCGTAGATTATACCTCCGGTAGGAAAATCAGGAGCTTTAACAAATTTCAGCAAATCTTCTGATTTCAACTTTGGTTTATCAATAAGCTCTATTAAGCCGTCGATTACTTCATTTATATTGTGAGGAGGTATATTTGTTGCCATTCCTACAGCTATACCGCTTGAGCCGTTTATCAAAAGATTTGGAAGATATGCCGGCATTACTGTCGGTTCCTGAAGCGAATCATCGAAGTTCGGGGAAAAATTCACTGTGTTCTTATCCAGATCCCTTAACATTTCTTCTGTAATTCTTGCCATTCTTGCTTCTGTGTAACGCATTGCCGCGGCGCCATCGCCATCAACTGATCCAAAGTTCCCCTGTCCGTCAACTAACGGATACCTAAGCGAAAATTCCTGTACCATTCTAACCATCGTTTCATACACCGCACTATCGCCGTGGGGGTGGTATTTACCCAACACTTCACCGACTATTCTCGCTGATTTTTTATAAGGTTTATTGTAAGCCAGTCCAAGCTCATGCATTCCATAAAGAACCCTTCGGTGAACTGGTTTTAATCCGTCTCTTACATCAGGAAGTGCTCTTGCAACTATTACAGACATAGCGTAGTCGATGTATGAAGACTTCATTTCGTCTTCAAGTGAAACCGGGAGTATTTTTTCAAAAATTGTTGCCATTTTTACTCTGCTATTTTTTATTCAAAACTGTAAAAATTATTTTTTATTAAATGTCCAGATTAGCGTACTTCGCATGTTTTTCAATAAACTCTCTTCTGGGTTCTACCGCATCTCCCATCAGAGTTTCGAATATTTTATCTGCGGCGGCGGCGCTTTCAAGGTTTACTTGAAGAACAGTGCGGGTTTCCGGGTTCATGGTTGTTTCCCACAATTGTTCCGGATTCATTTCACCCAAACCTTTATATCTTGAAATAGAAACGCCGCGCGGAGTGCCGTCCTCAGAAACTTCGTCATCATTTTTTCCGTTTCCTTTAAATCTCTTCAGCACCTTTTCTCTTTCGTCATCGTCATACGCATAAATCTCTTCTTTACCTTTTTTAATTTTATATAGTGGCGGCTGAGCTATGTATACTTTTCCTTCTGCTATCAATTCTTTCATGTGTCTGTAAAAAAAGGTAAGAAGAAGAGTTCTTATATGGCTGCCGTCTACATCAGCATCGGTCATAATAATTATTTTTCCGTACCTTGATTTTTCTGAACTGAAATCATATCCAATACCTGCGCCTATAGCAGCAACAATAGCCTTTATTTCGTTGTTCTCAAGAATTTTGTTGATTTTTGCTTTTTCTACATTTAGTATTTTCCCTTTTAGCGGAAGTATTGCTTGAAACCTTCTGTCACGTCCTTGTTTTGCAGAACCTCCGGCGGAATCGCCCTCAACTATATATATCTCACAATGTTCCGGATCGTTTATTGAACAGTCGGCAAGTTTTCCGGGAAGATGCATTGAGTCAAGTGCATTTTTCCTTCTTACAAGATCGCGCGCTTTTCTTGCTGCTTCTCTTGCTTCAGCAGCTCTTGAACATTTCTCAATTATTTTTTTCGCTATTGCAGGATGTTCTTCCAGAAACTCGGAAAGTTTTTCACCAAGTATCATTTCAACAGCAGATTTAACCTCGCTGTTACCTAGTTTAGTTTTTGTTTGTCCTTCGAACTGCGGTTCCATTACTTTAACGGATATAACCGCGGTTAAACCTTCCCTGAAATCATCGCCTGTCAATGTTATTTTAGAGTTCTCTTTAATAAGCTTATTCTTGTATGCGTAGTTATTCAGCGTTCTTGTAAGTGCTGTTTTAAATCCTGACAGGTGTGTACCACCTTCATGAGTATTGATGTTATTAACGTACGATAGTATATTGTCTGCGTATTCATCGCTGTACTCAAAGGCAATTTCAACAGGCGTATTCTCCTTTTCGCCTTCAATGTAAACCGGTTTATGCAACGGACTCCTGGTTTCATCTAGGTACTTCACAAACTCTATTAATCCGCCTTTATAATGATATGTTTCTTCCTCGTCTTCTATTTCATCTCTTAGTTTTATCATTACTTCTTTATTCAGATATGCTAGCTCTCTCATGCGTTCTGCAAGGGTTTCAAATTTAAACTTGGTGGTTTTAAAAATTTCCTTATCCGGCATGAATGTTATTTTTGTTCCTGTTTTGTTCTTTGCATTGCCTATTTCCTTTACTTTTGTCTGAGGCACGCCTCTTTTATATTCCTGAAAATATATTTTTCCATCCCGGTACACTTCTACTTTTAACCACTCAGATAATGCATTAACAACCGAAACTCCAACTCCGTGCAGACCGCCTGAAACCTTATACGAATCTTTGTCAAATTTTCCACCTGCATGCAGAACCGTCATAACAACTTCCAGAGCAGATCTTTTTTCTTCAGGGTGCATATCCACAGGTATACCCCGTCCTCTATCCTCAACGGTAACGCTATTGTCTTTGTTAACGATAACAATAATTCTATCATTATAGCCGGCAAGTGCTTCATCAATACTGTTATCAACGACCTCATTAACCAAATGATGAAGACCTCTCGATGTGATGTCGCCGATATACATTGCAGGTCTTTTACGCACTGCTTCTAGACCTTTTAGTACATTTATATTAACTGCTGTGTAATTATTTGTTTGTGTTACGTCTTTTGTCACTGTGTCACCTACAAATTGTTAAATCTGTTTTATAAAAATTTTATTGTTTCAATTACTTCTTCATTAAAGTATCTGTTTATTTTTTTTACTATGAGAGACTGTTTAAAATTTAGTTCGCTTCTCCAGACAGAATTTTCAACTCTAAGAAATAGTTTTCCTTTCTCAACTTTTTTTGCCTCGGCTACTTTTACCAGATCTGGAAAAATCTCGTAAAATTTTTCAACAACATCATGCTCTTTCGCTTTAATTCTTAGTTTTTCAAATTCCTTCTCTCTATCTATAATATCCTTAATGCTTTTTATTTCTTTACGCATTGACTATTCTGCCGTTCTCTATCTCGATTAATAAGTCTGTGTTGCCTATATGGATGCTTTCAACTTTAGTGAGGTCAGTCATTGTTATGAATGCTTGTCCGATTTCTCTTAAGAACATGCTTATTTTTTTTGCTCTGTTTGCATCAAGCTCACCAAAAACATCATCCATAAGAAAAAGAGGCGTTCTTCCCAGTCTATCTTTCATATAGAAAAACTGAGCAAAACGAAGAGCAATTTGAAAAGTTTTATGCTGCCCTTGCGAGCCGTATTTTCTTAATTCATAATGATTGATATAAAAATGAAAATCATCTCTATGAGGACCTATTAAATTTTTAGCTCTTCGTAATTCATCTTCCCTGCTATTGTTTAGTTCCTGTATAAACTTTCCCTCAATTTCACTTTCTCTTGTCTCACCCATAAAGTTATATTCTATCGAAGGATTTTCTTTCTTTTCCATTATCTTATTGTAAGCATGACATACATACTCATTAAAGTTTTCAACAAATTTTAACCTGTGTTTTATTATTTCCAAACCCATTTTAACAAGGGTTTCAGTCCATGCTTCCAGCTGGGGCATAAGTGATTTGTCGTTAAGCTCCCTGATTTTGGAGAGAAGAGCCGATCTGTGTCTCAGTGTTTTATTATAGTCTAATAAATAAATCAGATATGTTTCGCTATACTGTGAAATTATTGAATCGACTAGTTTTCTTCTTTCAGCCGGAGCGCCTAATGTAACAGCATGGTCAGATTGAACCAATGTGACGACAGGAAATTTACCTATTATCGAAGAAGCTCGGTAAGTTTGTTTTTCATCAACAAAATAAGTTTTCTTACTCGTTTCAAGATCAAAATGTATTCTTGTAATATTTTCTGTCAAATCTCTAAAATGACCTTTAACTTCAAAGTGTTTTTCGTCAAAACTTACAGCTTCTGAATCCTGGTTCTGATTCAGGTTCTTTGTCGTACATAAATAGTAAATGGCTTCCAGAACTGTTGTTTTCCCCTGTCCGTTTCCTCCTACTATGTAATTAAGGTCTTTTGAAAAATCGAGATTTGTATTTTTATGTAATCTAAAATTCCTAAGACCAATAGAACTTAGAACCATTTTAATTATTCAGCCTAACCGGCATAATTAACATCATTAAATCAATATTTTCATCTTTTTCATCAGGCACTATTACGACGGCTTTTGTGGGTGAATGTAACTTAAAAATAATCTCTTTTAAGTTAACCAGGTGACTCAATATGTCATTAACATAAGCCGAATTGAAACCAATGTCTATTGAATCCCCGCTGTAAGTACAAACAACATTTTCCTTGCCTGATGCACCTATATCCAGATCTTCAGCAGAAATTTCGAGGTTATTTTCTTTTATAGAAAACTTAACCCTTCTTGTGTTAGATGTTGAAAATAACATCATTCTTTTTATTGCATTATGTAGATCTTTTGTCTTTAGTTTTAATTCGAATTCATTTTCCAGAGGAATCACACTTTTATAATCGGGGTACTTTTGACCAATCAATCTTGTAATTAATTCTATATCGTTTAATTTAAAAGAAATATGTGTCTTACTCATATACAGTTTAACGTCTTTCTCATCAAGTATCTTTAAAAGCACTGATATAGCTTTCTCTGGTACTATGTACTGATTATTTATTCCGGAAGTGATTTTTTTGTTTAACATATTTACTAGTCGGTGACCATCTGTTGATACAAATCTTAAACCGTCTTCACCAAATTCAAACAAAGTACCCATCATTGCAGGACGCATCTCTTCCTTGCTCATCGCGAAAGATGTTTTTTCCAAGGCTTCTTTTAAATCCATTCCGGGAATCGATATTTCCGCAAGGTCTTCATTTTCATTCTGATCAGGGAACGATGGTATTTCAGGAAACTCTGTAGAATCCAAGTAACTTAAAGAGTATTGTCCATTATCTGTTGTTAAACTTAGTTTACCGTTACCCGTAATATTAAAATGAACTGTAGTATCACCTAAAGATCTTATGACATCATACAAAAGTTTTGCAGGTACAACAATGCTTATGTTTTCTTCGGTAACTATGTTAATAGACGACTTTAAAGAGATTTCCAAATCCGTTGCATAAATGGTTAAGAGACCGTTCTTAATTTCGAATAAGAAGTTCTCTAGTATTGGCATTGGAGTTCTTGTAGGGACAGCAGGAATAATTTTTGTAAGAAGTTTTTCTAACTCTTTGCTGTTAACTTTGAATTCCATAAATCACTCCGATATTTATAAAATTTTAACAAAGTAATATATCAAAAAAAAGCCTGTATTTCCAATAAATATAATAACTTACAGAAATCACACACACCATAATTATATTTAAAAATAGAATATATTTTAAA
>JAFGMI010000028.1 GCA_016927595.1 Melioribacteraceae bacterium
ATTGATGATTACTTAATCTGGAACAAAGAAGTAAAAGTTTGGGAGAAAGCAGAAAAGACTGGCAATAATATGGAATGGAGTTTTCAGGAACCTGAAGAAGGTTTAGAAATTAATAATTATGGATTAGGTATTGATGCGGATTCGGGTAAAATAGAATTTCTGAAGAAATGGAATGAATAGCGTTAATCTGAATTGTATTATTAACCTGTAAAAATTAAATCAGTTAAAATGATAATGAACCATGATTTTATAAAATTGTAATCTTCCAAGGAATAAATAATTCATCCGGTTAGCATTTTTCAGATCTACAAAAGCTGATATAAGTTCAAACAAAAGAATCATGAAATAACAGGGGCTCCGAAGCCCCTTTATTTTTCTGGTTGAATTATATCTTACTGCTTAATGCCTTGTTTGCATCTATTCTTTTTGTGACAATGTTGAAGATCAGAAGAGCAACAGCTGCTACTGCGGCTATTGCAACAAAATAATACCATATTAAATGTGCATCTGAATAATACGCCGCTCTCTGTAATTCTGTTAATCCTTCCGGAAGTGTCTTGGGATCAGGGCAGTATCTATCGAGAAGGAATCCCGACATAATAAAACCGGCAAGTGCCGAGAAAAAGGAGTGTAAATGACTGAATCCCATGTATACGCCTTCTTGTCCATGTGGCGCCTGAATAGCGAAATATTCGAGAAAACGCGGAGATATAAAACATTCAGCAAGCCCTTGTATTCCTATTCCGATTATCATCATAACGGTTAACGGATGAAGTGTAAACATACCTAATATTGAAACTTCGGAGCCGGTAATACTTTCCAGCGACTGGCTGAATGCCATTGCAAGTCCCGATAATGGCATTATTACCATGCCGATAAACATTGCTGTTACAGCCTTATATTTTTTAAATATCTGTGTTATTAATACCACAAATAAAACTACAACAAGCGGATTCACGTTAGCCAGCCATTCCGGTTTTGCTTCTTCGCCCAGTAAACGGATAACATATTTCGGCATGGTTGCATATAACTGGTGCTGAATTACCCAGAATCCTGCCACTATGATTGTGAGAATGATTAATCTCGGCGTCGAGAATATACTGACCAGTGCATTAAAAACGTCTTTAATTGTTTTGCTGGTTCTATTAACATCAAGCGGTTTGAAAATTGTTATAGCCAGAATTAATGCTATTAACGACATTCCCGCTGAAAAGAAATTGACATACTCGAGACCGATTCCCTGACGAATACTTGGCACAACGGTTTTTCCGCTGAAGGCGCCTATATTAACCACCCAGTAAAACAGTGAAAAACCCCTCGCTTTATTCACCTCGGAAGATGTTTTCGCTACTGTTCCGGTGATTAAAGGTTTTATGAATGAACCACCGATAAGAACAATAAATAAAAATATTATAACAAGTGCTTTGGAGTGAAATACTCCCAGAAAAAAGTAACCGATTGCAAGTAAGCTGAATGCAACTATTAAACCATTCTTGAATCCGATTTTATCTCCAATTGCACCTACGAACGGCGGAAAAAAATACAGCAGTGCAAAAAATACGCCTGCCACCACTCCCGTTGCTTTGTCATCGAAACCAACTATATCGGTTAAGTAGAGAGTTAGTACAATAAAAAATCCATAATAGGCTGCACGCTCGCAAAGTTCCATTAGATTGGCAAGCCAAAACTCCTTTGGAAATTTCCAACTTTCCTGTGTACCTGTAGAATCCATATGCTACCTTATTTTTTTCAGAATTGCAGAAATAATTCACAAAGATAAGTTTATTGGGTAATAAAAGTCACGATTTTTTACGGGATTAAAGTAATAGATTCCGGTTTAATAATAAATAAATCTAATCTTCAATAGAGAAATAATTGCTGTTAAAACCTGATAGGAAATAATGTGAGTTGTAAAATAGGAGCTGCCCCGTTAGGATTCGAACCCAAACATACAGATCCAGAGTCTGCTGTGCTACCATTACACCACGGGGCAAAATTAAAGCTTGAAAAATATTTATACTTATTACGAAAATCAATGCCATGAACTGAATTTCCGTTCTATTTATTCGATAATCTATAAGTTAATTGGTTGACTGAATGAAAATATTAGAAAACACAGATTTTGAAAAGATTAAAACCGAATTTGCTTCACCTGAACGTGCAACTTACGATGAACTGTTTGAGCAGAAGATTTTGTTTTCAGATCAGCATCTGTTAATACAATTTCTAAATTCAATACCGGTTCATGTAACAGTTCTGAATTCACACCGTCAGATAGTTTTTGCGAATCAATCGTTTCAGGAGTTTCTCAGTCTTCCGTTTAGCGAGATACTAGGCAAAAGACCAGGAGAAGCAGTCGACTGTATCAACTGGAAAAAAGGCATCAGCGGTTGCGGCACCAGTAAATTCTGCAGACAGTGCGGTGCGGTTAATGCAATACTTAAAAGCTATAAAGGCAACAGGGGAATTGAGGAATGCAGAATAACCTTAGACAACAGCCATGCACTCGATCTGATGGTGTGGGCTACACCGATTAAAATAGGTGACCATGAATTTACTATATTTACCATGTCTGATGTCAGTCATGAAAAACGACGTAAAGCCCTCGAAAGGATTTTCTTCCATGATATTCTGAACACTGCCGGAGCAGTGAGAGGATTCTTTGAATTGATTAGAAATGACGATCCTTCAAATCTAATGGAATATTTAAAGATCACAGAAACTATGACGGAACAGCTTATTGAGGAAATAAAGGCGCAGAGGACAATTTCGGCAGCCGAAAATGATGAACTGATACTCGAAATACAACCCTTTTCAACAAGAGAAATTCTGGAAGAAATAAAGATGATATATTCCAGCCATCAGGTCAGTCATGATAAAAATATTGAAATTAAAACCGGCTGTATCGATATTGTCATCAGATCCGACAAAACAATATTGAGAAGAATAATTGGCAACTTACTTAAAAACGCTTTGGAAGCCTCAAAAGCCGGAGATACTGTTAATTTATCGTGCAGAATGCAGGAAGGATTTGTAGAATTCATGGTTGAAAATCCGACGTTCATCCCGGAAGAAATTCAAACTCAATTATTTCAGAGATCATTTTCCACAAAAGGTATCGGCAGAGGGCTGGGTACTTACAGCGTAAAAATGCTCAGTGAAAGATATCTCGAAGGACAAGTAAAATTTGTTTCATCCAGAGATAAAGGAACTGTCTTTACTGCCCGCTATCCTAAAGCAATAAATAATTAATCCGGCACATGAACCAGAAAGTATTCTTTTGCAGTCTTGCCTATTTCTTCGGCTTGCTGCATCGTCAGATGAGTTTCGTCGTTCTCGTCAATTGCGCCCGCTTCTATAATCGCCAGGTCGGAATCCTTGGACATTTTAACCAGGTTCTCGCAATAAGCCGTATCGCCGCCATAACAAATGGATTTTTGATTATAGTTGAATTTGTATCCAAGCGATGGCACATATTCGCTGGATCCGTCCTCATTCATCTCGTTATGGTTTACTTTAAAAGGTTCGATTATAAGCGATCCTTTATTAATCTTTCTCTGCTTTTCTATTCCGATAAGATTAATTTTATAAGTCAATTCATCGGAATAAACTTCCAGAAATGCATTATGAATACTGAGAATTTCCCGGCATCCTTTCGGGAAATAAATACTTAAAGGTTTTTGTCTTCTCAGTACCGACATGTAAGTAAGAAAAGACCATACACCTCCAACATGATCGTGATGACCATGACTAATAAATATATCCGATATATCTAGGATTTCTTCTTTAGAAATATTTTTATTTAAATCCCTTAATATTCCATCGCCGGGATCAATAACAAATTTATGCTCATCGGTTGAAAGTAAAATGCCTGTAGCGATGTTAGGGATGGAACAGAAAATTTCTATATAAAAATCGTCTTTCTGCCAGACTAAAGGATATTTTTGGGAATACTTTTTTTTACTCATAATTAAAGGTTTTCTGTAATTACTCTTTTTTCGAACATTTATCGCTGTTGCAAATTCCGAAAATATTAAATGAATAACCTGTGCTTTCAAAGCCGAATTTTTCAGAAATTTCATCCACAATCTGGGTTATTTTCGCATTGCTGAATTCCTGTATTCTTCCGCATTTTGTGCAAATCAGGTGGTCATGATTTTTTCTGTTAAAACTTGATTCGTAATAAGCTTTATTTTCGCCGAAATTTCTTTTTGCAAGCAAATCGCATTGTGCCAGTAATTCCAGAGTATTATAAACCGTTGCTCTCGATACATTGGAATTGTTGTTCTTCATTTTAATGAATAACTCATCAGCGGCAAAGTGTCCCTTGTATTCGATTGCAAAATCAAGAACCTCGAACCTTTCAGGTGTAATTCTGTGTTTACCCTGCTTAAGAAATTTCTTAAACTGTTCGTGTGCACTTGATATATCAATCATATTTATCCAGGATTTATCTTTCTAAAAAGTAAAAAATATATGTCCAATTTCAAAATACCGGATTTAACGCTAACATAACTTTAATGTTTTGCTGAAAAAAGTTAACTTAAAAAATTAAGTTATATTTTAAAGTGGTTTTGGAACTATTTAACTAATTAAAGAGGTTACTATGTCAAAGACATTCGAAATACTTGAAAGGGTTGGGGTTTCCACAGTCAGTTTAAGTGATGCGGTGAAAGCCGTTGTAAAGGAGGCTGATAGTGAAAGGAAAGTTAGCTGGTTTGAAGTGGTTGAACAGCGCGGTCGACTTACCGAGCAAGGTGAGCCGGAATTTCAAGTTACAGTTAAAATAGGTATTAAATTAGACTAATAAATAGAGGCAAAAAATGGGATTAAATGTTGGAGACAAGGCACCTGATTTCACACTTAAAAATACGAATCAGGAACCGGTTACTCTGAGCAGTTTTCAGGGTGACAAGAATGTAGTATTATTATTTTTCCCGGGGGTAGGCACCGGAGTGTGTGAAAAGGAATTATGTTCTACAAGGGATTCGCTGAAGGATTATGAAAATCTGGATGCCCAAGTCTTAGCTGTTAGTGTCGATAGTATGTTTGCCCAGAAACTATGGGTTAATTCATTGAATCTTAACTATCCGCTTTTGAGTGATTTCAATAAAGAGGTTGCCCCTGAATATGATGCTCTGTACGATGTCTGGCTGCCAGGTAAATTCGATATGAAAGGAGTTGCTAAAAGAGCTGCATTTGTTATTGATAAGGAAGGTGTTATAAGGTATGCCGAAGTTCTAGAGAATGCAGGTGAAGAACCGGATTATGACGCCATTAAGCAGTCACTGGAAAGTATTTAACAGATAGATACAAGATTTATACCCCGCATACAATGCGGGGTTATTTGTTTTAAATTAACCTTTCCTGCGAATATTATGTAATAATAGTTGAATTTATTATTTTTTAAAAGATTAGGGAGTTAAAATGAGTGATGTTGCTATAGGTAAAAAAGCCCCTGCTTTTAAATTACCGGATGCTGACGGTAATGCGGTTGACATAAAAGACTATAATGGTAAAAAGATAATTTTATATTTCTATCCAAAAGACATGACCAGCGGGTGCACGCAGGAGGCATGCGACTTTCAAGAAGCATTTCCTAAATTCGATAAAATTAAAGCGGTTGTGCTCGGAATAAGTAAAGATTCGGTACAATCTCATAAAAAGTTTGCTGAAAAATTCGGGTTAAAGTTCAGACTTCTAAGCGATGAAAAAAGTGATGTATGCGAGCGTTACGGTGTCTGGAAGGAAAAAAGTATGTATGGACGCAAATATATGGGAATTGAACGCACAACATTTATTATTGATGAAGATGGAAAAATTCAAAAAATTTTTCCCAGGGTTAAAGTAAAAGGTCATGTGGAAGAAATTCTTAAAGAACTGGAAGGTTAAACCGGAGACATCATGATTTATGTAACAAGAAGAGAAGTATTCAGTTCCGCTCACAGATTGTATAATCCGGAATTAAGTGATGAAGAGAATGAAGAAATTTTTGATAAGTGCAATAATTATCACGGGCACGGGCATAATTATGTGCTGGAAGTTGTAGTTGCAGGTGAAGTGAATCCGAAAACAGGCTATGTGATCGATCTGAAAAAGTTAAAAAAAATAATTCATGAACATGTAGTTGTGAAACTGGATCATAAACATCTTAACTATGATGTCGATTTCATGAAGGGAATAATTCCTACTGCAGAGAATATTGCAGTAGCCATATGGAATCAGTTGCTCGATAGAATTAATGAAGGGGAGCTTTATTCCATAAAACTTTATGAAACTGAAAATAATTATGTAGAATATAAGGGTGGGTAAAAAATTGAATTTGAATATTATTGCTTCAAACGTAAAATCAATAATCGAACAGATCGGCGAAGATCCTGAAAGAGAGGGATTAATCAAAACGCCAGAAAGGGTAGCATTATCATACCAGTTTTTAACCATGGGTTACCATCAGACGATAGACGAAGTCTTGAACGGAGCAATCTTTGAAGAGAAGTATGATGAAATGGTTATTGTTAAAGATATTGATTTTTACAGTTTGTGCGAACATCACATAATTCCGTTTTACGGTAAAGTTCATATCGCTTATATCCCTAATGGAAAGATAGTAGGGTTGAGCAAATTACCCAGAATTGTTGATGTATTTGCAAGAAGACTGCAGATACAGGAAAGAATGACCCAGCAGATTGCCGATGTAATAGAAGAGTACTTATCACCTGTCGGAGTCGGGGTTGTTGTCGAAGGATATCATATGTGCATGATGATGAGAGGCGTTCAGAAGCAGAACTCTATCACCACGACCAGCGCAATGCACGGTGTTTTTAACGAAGATGCCCGAACGCGGTCCGAATTTCTCAATCTCATTTCTAATAAGAGAATTTAATGACGGAAAAATCTGGCATAATCTGGGTTACCGGGGCAAGCTCAGGTATCGGCAAAGCTGTGGTTGATGAGCTCATTAATAAAAATAAAAAAGTTGTAGCTTCTTCCAGAAACATTTCCAATTTAAAAGAACTTATTCAGCAAAACAATATTGACAAGGAAATGATTGAACTTGTTTCTGTTGATGTGGCTGATTCAGATTCTGTTGAGAAAGCATATAAGGATATAAGTTCCGGATTTAATGTTGTATGTTTAATTAACAATGCTGGTGTTACATCTTTCAAACCGGCTGAAGAAAACAGTCTTAGTGAAATAGATAATATTATAAAAACAAATCTTCTCGGTTCAGTTTATACTATCAAGAGTGTTTTACCCGGTATGATTAAAAGAAAATCGGGATTGATAATAAATGTGATCTCCGTGGCGGCATTAAAAGTTTTTACAAACAGTTCGGCATATGCAGCTTCAAAAGCAGGGCTTCTGGCTTACACAAAAGTACTGCGTGAAGAAGTAAGGAAATATAATATCCGTGTAGTGAATATAATACCAGGTGCAACTAAAACACCGATCTGGCCAAACGATTCTCTCGAAAAATATTCGGACAGAATGATGTCGCCTGGGGATATAGCAACAATGATTAGTGATATTGTAGAAATAAAATCTAACCTGGTACCAGAAGAAATAGTTATACGACCGGTTAAGGGGGATTTATAAGTGAGCAAAAAGGATGTAGCAGTTGTAACCGGTGCTTCCAGGGGAATAGGTAAGGCAATTGCTCTTAAACTGGCGCGGGAGGGGATGGATGTTGTTATCTTTGGGAGAGATTCTGACAAGCTGACTGAAGTAAGAAAGCTGTTACTGGAATATAATACGGGTGATATGATTTTTTCTGGTGATCTCTTCGATGAGGATTTCGTAAACTCTTCCGTTAAAAGTATATTGCATAAATATGGAAGAATTGATCATCTGATTAATAATGCGGGGGCAGCAGTTTTTAAGAAGTTTTCGGAAATATCCCTGGAGGAATTCCAATCGCAGGTTAATGTTAATGTTTATGGTGTGTTTAACATGTGCAAGGCTGTTTCAGAGAGAATGATCGAGCTGAAAAGCGGCTCGATTATTAATATTTCTTCATTAGCCGGTAAAAACGGTTTTGTAAACGGGACAACTTATTCAGCTACAAAACATGCAGTGCAGGGTTTTACAAAGTCGTTAATGCTGGAGTTGAGAGAATTTAATATAAGAGTAATATCAATTTGTCCGGGCTCAGTGTCAACCGAAATGATTTCAGGTACTCCTATTGAACCAGATGATCATGAAAAAATACTTAAACCTGAAGATATTGCAGAGACAGTACATCACGTTTTAAGACTTCCCTTAAGAGCTTGTGTAAGTGAACTGGAGATAAGACCAACTAATCCCAAATAAAAGCCCGCTCCTTAGAGCGGGTGCGTAATTTAATTATTGTCGAAGAACCTTCCCATTTTACTGTGAGGCCTGTTATTTCCTCTGAATCCGTCGCGATGCATTCTGTTCATCTGTCTGTTTTCAATCCAGATTTCTTTCTGGTTATCATCAAGCAGCTCATAAATGCCAAGGAATAATTGAGCACGGGAAGTTTTAAGTTTTGAATTCAATTGGTTGTTTTTTTCGACCAACGCAAAATATTCATCTTTGTTGATTTCGCCGTCCTTCATCATCTTCCTTAACTTTAGTCTGTTTTTGTTTATTTCAGATCGGATATCTATGGCGCCGTTTTGATGATCGAACCTGAGCTGATCAATTTTATCCTGCTGCTCTTCAGTCAGATTCAATTGCTCCGAGAGTCGTTGTTTTTCAAATCCGGCGCGTGAATCGCGGTATTTTTGTCTTGGTTGTGAAACCAGAAGGCTGCTGAAGGTAAATGCTATTACAAGAATAAGAAGTGACTTTTTCATTTTGATCTCCCGTATAATTTTTGAATTTCATCAGTTTGACAACAGTGAACATGCTCAGGTTTAAAAGGTGTTTTTATTAAACCGTGAACTGATTATAATTGTCTAAAGAATTGAAATGATATTGTATATATGGAATTTTCCGATAAAGAATTAATAGAACAATTTATTTCGGGCAGTGATTATGCTTTTAATCTTCTCGCAAAGAAGTATCAACCGAAGATTTACTGGCATGCAAGAAGAATGCTTGGAAACCATGACGATGCAGATGAACTTATGCAGGAAGTATTGCTTGTTATTTACAATAAATTAAATTCTTTCAGGTTCGATTCAAACTTGTCGACATGGATATATAAAATTACATCTACAAGAGCGATAAACTTTATAAAGCGGAAAAATGTGAAGAGATTTTTAAGAATCAGTGACAGTAAGGAACTTTTGGACGGGCAGAATTTACATGCGGCAAAGGATATAATTAAAAATATTGAAGATAAAGAGAAAATCGATTTAATAAATCATCAATTACAAAAATTACCGGTAAAACAAAGAGAAGTTTTCATCCTTAGAAATTTTGAGGGACTGTCTTATGATGAAATAAATAAAATTACAGGACAATCGGTAGGTGCCCTTAAAGCAAACTATTTTCATGCATTGAAAAAAATAACAGGTCTAATCGATGAACAGTAAAGATTTAATTCTTAGGTATTTGTCTGAAAAAATGGGTCAAGCCGAAAAACTCCAGTTTGAAAAAATTCTTTCAGATTCAGAGCCGCTTCGTGAAGAGTTGGAAAAGACGAAAAAAATCTTGAGTGCTTTCAATTACTCTGTAAATACGGAAATTGATAAGTATTATTTCAGTGATCAGCTCAGACTATTTCATTCAAGACAGGAACAAACTGTAAAAAAATACACATTGGAAGAGCGAGGAATAAACATTGCTTTCGGGATGGTTGCAATTATAATTTTTATAATGTTTCTTCGCATCGATAAAGAGGGAATTAGTTATCGCGAACAAGATTCGTTTACATACGAAACAGTGCTTGAAGATTATTCTGATTTTTACGGTATTCAGTTGAATTTAATTTCTCTTGAAAATGAAAAATCACTAGAATTAGGAACGGATTCTTTTGATAAAATAATTGAAAACAGTTTCCCGGATTATCTGCCTTCAGATGACCGGTTCTCAATATATTCGATAGAATCTTTTTTTACCGAAGATGAAATGAATGAAATGTATGCTAAAATTAAAAATAAAAAATTGCTTTAAGGTGAATTATGAATATCAAGGTACTTACCATCATATTTATTTTCTTGTCAGGTCTTGGTGTTTTAGTGGCACAGGGAAGAAATAATCAGGGACATCCAAAACTTATGCAGAATCGTCTGCAGGAACTGGAGAAGATAAAGATCATAGAAACATTATCACTCGACGAGGAATCGTCGATAAGATTTTTCAGCCGGCGTAGTGAATATCTGTCACAGCAAAAATTAATATTCGACAAGAGATCACAGATTATGGATGAAATTCAGGAGCTTCTTGAAAAGGATACAGCAGACTCAAGTATATTCAAACTTAAAGTGAACGAATTACTGAGTATGGACAAAAAATTAGTTAGTAACAAGGAGGAATTTTTCAATAATATTAAAGATATATTGACTGATGTAGAAATAGCAAAATTAATTGTGGTAGAGCATCTATTCAGGTCGGAAATACAGAATGAGCTCAGGAAAAAGAGGTTTAAAGCCAGAGATTTTCAGGAGTAGAAATATAGCAGCCTGCAGTTTTATTTCAATTTAATTTATGTATTTATAATGTAGCCGCAATTAGGTGTTGATTTTTGTTCCAGCTAACTTTATTTTTTCAGGCACTTTTTGCGGAAGTGGTGAAATTGGTATACACGCTACTTTGAGGGGGTAGTGCTCGCAAGGGCGTACGGGTTCGAGTCCCGTCTTCCGCACACTTTTCACAAGAAAAAAGGAAATATCATGACTAAGAATACTTTGGCAATTCTTTTAACATTTCTCTTAGCCGCGAATTTCTTGTTTGCTCAGGATGTTGAGATGAACGCTGATGCTGCTAAACTTTACAATGAAGGGAATCAGCTTGTAAAATCAGGTCAATTTCAGGGAGCACTCGAAAAATATAATGCAGCAACCGCAATACAGAAGGACTACCGGATAGAATATCAAAAGGGTATTGTACTTAAAAAATTAAGAAAGTTTGTAGATGCTGAACAAGCATTCAAGGAATCAATAAATCTGAAAAATGATTTCGGTGTTGCTTATAATGCTTTAGGCGGTACATATTATAGCAACGGCAAGTATCAGGAAGCAATTGATGCTTTTACCAAATTTCAAGGATTTGCCGATAAAGAATCGCATAAGAAAAGAGCAGATGTAAATATTTCGCGTGCGTTTACCAAACTTGGTGAAGCCGCTAAAAGCGATGGCAATTTCCAGAAAGCCGTTGAGTATTTAACGAAAGCGGTTGAACATGATACATACGATGCCGCTTATTTACTCCTTGCTGAAACAAAGATAGATTTAGGAGATTATGCAGGTGCTCTTGAGGCTGCTGATAAAGCGTCAAATTATCGTAAGAATATTCCCAAAGGCGGACCCTATTATTATAAAGGATTAGCTTTTAACAGCCTTGGTGATAAAGTCAAAGCAAAAGAAGCTTTCGAAGAAGGGAAAAAGGATCCGAAATATAGAAGTCTTTGTGAATACCAACTGAAACATGGTATCTAGAGAAATGATTATCTAATAAAAACCCCCTTGAACGGGGGTTTTTTATTTTAAAGAATCCTGATCAAAATTGTAGCATTAAGTGTTATTGCGGATAGAGTCTCTTCGTCATCATCGTCCTTTCCCACAAGATTGAATACACTGTATTTAGCTGAAACATCTATATCGATGGTAGGAAGAATTTTTATATCGAGACCTGCACCCAGATTTGCACCGAATCTTGATTCATCAACTTTTAATTTTAGTGTTTCATTATCTGTTTTCAACTCAATATCCTGTATCGTAGTTTGAGTTAAATCAAGACCTACATAAGGATTTATTGGTCCGGGGAGCAGAATTAATTCCGCACCAATACCTATGGTATTAAGTCCCGAAGTAACCTCGACACCCGATTCCTCGGATGAAAATGAATGCATCAGATAAGATCCGACAATGTTTAAAGGTAAAACCGGTAGTCCCAATTTAGCTTTTAAACCGTAATGAATTTCCGAGCCAAATCCAAGCCCGCCTTCGGTAAGCTTTTTAGTATAATCGTCAGGAGCTGTAATATTGGTTATACCTCCACCGGCGCCGATACGCAGACTTTGCGAAGAAATTGGATATGAAATGATTATTAACAACAAAATCATCATTATTTTTTTCATTGATCCTCCATAATTGAGTTGAATTACAGCGTAAAGTCTCTAAATGGAACTTTAATGTCAAGAATTATTTATTCCTTTTTAGCCCCGTCACAAATATTTTCAGATAACTGCATCTTTCTTTATATTTATTATTTAATAAATATTAACAGTTTTGTGACGGAACTAATAAGCATTTTTCTATTTACTTCACTTTTTATTCTGATTATCATCGCTCAGATTTGGGTCATGAAAAATTCCAGATTCCCGGCGGAAAGACAGGAAGTAATAATTTCTTTAATTGCTCTAGTTTTAGCTTTTACAGCTCTCCTTGTCAGCAAAAGATCAGTTTTATTTAATTCCAGCATAGTTGTTTTTGTTTTGACGTCGATAAACTATATTTATATTATAAAACGTAAAGAAAATCCGAATAAGATTTTTCTAAAATCTTTATTAATACTTTTTCTGGTTTTTACAATTTTATTAAACCCCCTTTTTGAACTAAGTTCTAAAAATATATTCTCTGCATTTTTGATCACAGCGGTTCTCTCATTCAGTAGTGGAATTACTAAATGCAGATCCTTTCTCCAAAATTTTAATTCTGCTGACTTTAAAGACCTTACGTATGGATTTATTAAAAACTTTTCGATAATTGTTTTACTCTTAATTTTACTTGATTTATTTTTATTTCCGGATGTTCAGATTTTAAT
Source organism: Melioribacteraceae bacterium (assembly GCA_016927595.1). Lineage (GTDB taxonomy): Bacteria > Bacteroidota > Ignavibacteria > Ignavibacteriales > Melioribacteraceae > PGYT01. Next base: position 12,895 of record JAFGMI010000028.1, read on the forward strand.
TGCCAAATCTTATATTGTTAAATTTGCATTTCTGATTACTGTCGGAGCTGCTATTACATCAGCAGTGTTGTTGTCTGATCCTAGTAGTGAAAAATTTACAATCCCTTTAATAAGTTTCATATTTGTTTATATTTATACTGACAAACCCGATTTTATAATACCTGTTATTACGGGATTCTTTGCTGCAGCAGTAATAGCATTAGTTTCCTATAGGGTAAAATTTCTAACTTTAAACGGAAGTATTGCGACGTTTTTATTGGCGGGTTTTATTTTCGGACTGGGGGGATGGAAATGGAGCATACCTATATTAAGCTTTTTCATATTATCGAGTATACTATCGAAAATCAGAAAACAAGTCCATGCAGAGATTGAAGGTTACTTTGAGAAGAGCGGTGTCAGAGACTATTTACAGGTTTTTGCCAACGGAGGTCTGGGAGGAATACTTGTGGTGGTGAACTTTTTTTATCCAGAGGAATTATTCTATGCTATGTATCTCGCATCACTGGCTGCGGTTTGCGCTGATACATGGGCGACCGAAATTGGAACATTAAAAAAAACAAGTACGTATAACATATTAAATTTTAAAAAAGTGGAACAGGGAGTCTCGGGAGGAATTTCCGTAGCCGGCACATTAGGAGCCTTTGCCGGGGCTTTAACTATTTATTTATCAGGAATTTTGTGGATTGAAACTCACATTTTTGAAAACCTTATTTTCGTTCTTCTTGCGGGAGTGGGGGGAAGTTTATTTGACAGTCTGCTGGGAGCAACAATACAAGTGCAATATATTTGCGCAAGCTGCGAGAGACTTACCGAAAAAACTGAACACTGTAATGTAACTTCCCGGTATTACCGCGGATTAACCTGGATGAATAATGACACTGTTAATCTCTTTGCATCCTTCGCCGGTATTTTTATTATAGTAATTATTAATTTATTCAGAGTCTGATGAAAAAAATATTTTTAACACATTTCATAATATTTATATATTTATCTTCAAGTGCTCAGGATATTACTCCAAAGTTCAATTCTGCTGTTCAGCTTTATGAACAAAATAACTTCGCAGAAGCTTATAAAATATTCGACAGTATTATTGAAGAGTATGATGCCGAATCCAGATTCGTTTCGTCGTCAAGTTACTATGCTGCAAGTTGTTTATTTAAATTAGGACAAATAGAAGGGAGCATTTCAGGTTACGAGGTCTTTATTGATAGATTCAGGTTATCAAGTTTCAGAGAAAGAGCGCTTTATGAACTTGGAATTATATATTATCAAAATAAAAGATTTTTTAAAACGAGGGAGAAGCTGCAACTGCTTCTCAATCAATACCCTGATACTGAACTAAAGGGATCCTGTTATTACTGGATAGGTAAATCGTATCAGAATGAACAGAATTTCATTGATGCAGAAACAAGCCTGCTTGAAGCAGTATCTTTGAGACAACTGAATAAATTCATAGACTATACACTGTACTCACTTGGAAATCTCTATGAAATGATTCAGCGTTATGATGAAGCTGTGATTTACTACGATGAACTTTTATCCTATTATCGTGATAGCGAGCTGCTTCCGTTTGCCCAGCTTCGGATTGGGGCAAGTTATTATAAATTAAACGAATACGATAAAGCTGTTCTTGAATTATCCGATCCTTCTACCGGCAATCTTCCACCTGATCTTATTAATGAGGCACAGTATCTGCTTGCAAGCAGTTTTTTCAAATTGAAGGAATATGAGAATGCACAAAACACTTACCAGAAAATACTAAGCAAGTACACGGATGAAAAAATTAAGAGAGAAGTAGAATATAGTCTGGCATGGATTAGTTTTCAGATGAGGGAATATGAAGAATCTTACCGTATGTTTCAAAAATTAGCTGTGACTGAAGAAGATTCAATAGCTGAAAATTCTTTTTACTGGAGTGCAGAATGTCTTCGTTATTTAAACAGGAATGAGAATGCGCGGGATACTTATCAGGCATTTATTGAAAAGTATCCTTCAAGTAAATTGACAGGTAATTCAAATTTTAGTCTCGGAATTATCGAATATAATAGTAAGAAGTTCCCGCAGGCTGAAAGATATCTTCTGATTGCGGCTAATACCGACGATGATATTGTTAAAGGTAAAGCATATTCTCTTCTCGGCGAAATAAGTTTAAGTAAAAATAATTATGAACAGGCTAAAGAGTATTTCCAGAATTCGTTGAAACATGCGGTATTAGTTGAAAATATATCGAATAATGCTATTCTAGGTTCGGGTATTGCTGAATACTATTTACAAGAATATGAAAAAGCAATTGCCGACCTCAGTGATCTTTCCTCTAGACAGCCCGGATTTGAAAAGTCCAAGGTGAATTTTTATCTGGCTGAATCTTACTTTGCATTGAAAAATTATGAAACTGCAATTAAGCATTACCATAGAACCGGCGATGATGATGAGGCAATAAAAAGAATGTCTTTGTACGGCAGAGCTTTTGCATACTTCAATATGAAGGATTACCCGAATGCAGCATTCTACTTCAGGGAATTCATCCGGAAATATCGGAATGATAAAAATATTGTAGAGGCAAAGTTAAGACTTGCGGACAGTTATTTCGGGATGAAGGAATTTAATGATGCAGGTGAAATTTATACCGAAATTTTTTCATCGGGGGGAATTAAACTTGATAACGATTTCGGTTATTATCAATACGCTCAATCGCTTTACAAATCAGGTCAATTAAACAGGGCTGTTGAAGAGTTCTCAAAGCTGCAGAAGCGTTATCCTGATTCGAGATATGCAGATGATTCTCAGTATTTAATAGGATGGATTAATTTCCAGCAGAATGATTTTAGAGAAGCAATTTCAAATTATAAAAAGATATTTAGTGAATATCCCCGTTCAACCGTTAAACCGATTGCAATATATTCCATAGGTGATTCTTATTATAATATGGGCGAATATGACTCTGCGCTTGTGAATTACAAGCGATTAATTAATGAGTATGCAAATACGAGATTCATATTCGACGCCGTTAACGGTATTCAGTATTGTTACATGGCAATGGATGAGCCTGATAAAGCAGTCGATATTATTGATGAATTTATAACCGATAATCCGGGATCTGAAATGGCAGATGAAATACTCATGAAAAAAGGGGAGATATTTTACAGCATAGGTAAATACGAGAAAGCAGTCGAAAGCTATAAGGAATTTATACTTCTATACGCAAAGAGTAAGCTTATTCCGGAGGCTTATTACTGGCTTGCCAAAAGCAGTTCTTTGTCAAATAATAAGCAGGAAGCCATTGAAAACTTTAAAGTTGTTACCGGTGAATATATAGGTTCCAAGTATGGTGTAGATGCCGTTATTGAACTAGGTGATGTCTATGAATCTGACTCGGATTACAAAACAGCACTTGAATTATACAATACTTCGCTTCAGAGAATTAAGGATGAAAATAGAAAACCTGAAGTCATGTATGAAAAAGCTATGGCATTAATTTCACTCAAGGATTTCTCAGCTGCCTACTCATCATTAAATGAAATAATAAACTACTACGACGGGACACTATTTGCCGATAAAGCGAAAATTGAACTCAGCCTCATTGAAATCGCGAGGTCTGAATTTGAGAATGCAGAATCTTTGTTAAAAGAACTGGGGGTCAAACGACTGGATGATATTGGTGCGCAGGCGCAATATTTGTACGGAGTAGTTTTAATGGAACAAGGTAAAACAGACGATGCAATATCGGCGCTCGTTAGAGTCAGATCGGTATTTTCAAATTATGATTACTGGTATTCGAAATCTCTTATAGCTCTAGGCGATTGTTATAAAATTAGAAATGATAAAAAAAGTGCGAGGGAAATGTATCGTGCTGTAATTCAAAAACATTCCAAAGATGAACTTGGTGCTGAAGCCAGGCAAAAATTAAATAAACTATGAAAAAGTTAATAACATTATTCATCATCTCGTGCAGTCTGCATGCCCAGCAGTCGGAAGGTCAGAGTATTGAGTTGCCCGATTTCGTTATCACCGGTGTACAGAGTATATCAATTCCCGAAATGGAGAAGCAGAAACCGGACCTTATCCAGTCTTTATCAGAAGAATTCTTTACCCCACACTTTCTTCCCCATGAATTAAACCTGAAGGATTATTCAACTCCTAACGGAATAGATTACAATATTTTTCGTCAGCTGGAATATAATACTGGCACACTAATCCTGGGTGCCGGAAACAACACACTGCCTGCAGGTCATTTATACTTTAACCAAAATTATAATCAATTTCTTCTGAATACACACTTGTGGGGATCAAATACAACCGAATATATTAAAAATGCCGGTTATAATGAGTCCGGACTTTCCGCGTCTGCCGATATTTTTACGAACAGTAGTTCTTCATTTCTACCAGGACTTAAAATAAATTTTAATGGTCTGTATTTCAGGGACAATTATAAATTATATGCATCTTCTGACCCCGGTTACAAAAGGCAGAAGGAAGGCTATAAGAGTGAGATTTCAATCTCCAGTCTGGTTTCAGATAGAATTAAATATGGCATGGATGGTTCTTACGAAGGCATTAAATTCAGAGATACTAACTTCAAGGAAGAAGTTATTAAAGCAGGGGGTTTCGCTAAACTTAATTTCGGAAAATTTGGTGTTGAAGTGAAAGGAGGTTATCAAAAGCAGCACCTAAGAAACACCTTTCTGCCTTTGAGAGATTACGATTACATTTTTACCAACGCTGATTTACTTTTTGGTTTTATTGATATTATGAATTTTAAAATCGGTGCTTTTTATTCGAAACTTGGGAATACAGAATTCTTTTCACCCACAGCATCGGTTGATATAAAAATTGATGAAGGGATTTTATTGTTTGCTGAATACGATCCCAGAACCGAATTCTTCAATGTAAATGATATATTAAACGACAACAGATACTTTGAACCTTTATTCAGAAATAATGTTTTGAAAAAAGTTGAAAGCCATATAATGCTTGCTCTTAAATATGATTATTCTGAACTCATTGAAATCAGCGTAGGTGCCGACTACAAACAAGTTGACAATCAGCCGTATTATAATGATTCAGTGAATAAAGGAATATTTAATATTATTACACTGAATGATATTGAGCACCTCAGATTCTTCAGTCATCTGATTATACACAAAAACAGGTTCGGATATTTAATTGCAGATATATATTACAACGACATTGAAGATAAAAATGATAAGACCGTTCCTTATGTGCCGGACTTGGAAATCAGTGCTGCTTATAATTTTATTCCATTCGGAAGAATTGAATTTATCCCTGCTTTATTTTATGTAGGCAGGCAGTATATTGATGCAGCAAATACCATAAACTTATCACCTTATATTGATTTATCACTTACGGCAAAATATCAAATGTTTTCAGGCTTTAAGATTTGGATAGAATTAAACAATATATTGAATCGAAGCAATTTTTTATTTAATGGATACCAGGAAAAAACATTTGATATAATTGCAGGTATAGATTACCGTTGGTAAATTATAATATTTCATAAAAAAAATTAAAATGATGAGCAGGGAAAAATTAAAAAGTATTATTGCTGAAAGGCTGGAATTATCGGAGAATGAAAAAGAATTTGCATTCGGCGCATTAATTAAGAGAGTTACGGAGAAATTATCTTTCAGTGAAGCTCTTAAAATAAATAACATCGGAGTTTTTCAATTAAAAAAAGAACCCTTACCGAGGCAGGAAAGATCATCTCTTCTTTCCGCCGCTGCCAGAGAGAAAAGAACACTAATTTATTCACCCCCTTTCGAAAACTTAAAAGGCGATATCAATTCCTTGTTTCTTACACTCGACCTTGACGATTTTACGATGATATCGGGTGATGATGTGGATAATGTTTTCAGTTTAAGCGTTAATAAACCGATTATTTCCTTAAGTGATGAAAGCAGCTCCGATCAGACTGAACATGATAAGGAAATCGGCAGGGATGAATTAATCGACAAAGAAATTTCAGCGCTTGTTGAGAATGGAGCTGTATTGAGGAACTTTGATATCTGGGAAGAATACCTGAAATTCAGCGGGGGCATGAAACAGGATACCGCCGATGATAATACACAGATAGATGAAATAGTAAAATCTGAAAGTATGGATGAGGTACTTCCGACGGACTTACCTGCGGAACCGGATATAATAAAAAGTAAAATTGAAGATGCACAGGAACCTGCTGCAGGTTTTTCTGATGAATTGAATGACGACTTAAAAGCATTTGAAGAGATTGCAGAACTGGAGAAGAGGTTAACTGGTATTGATTCATCTGATGATGAATCGCTGCTTGAAGATCAGGAGCAGGAAATTGAGGAAGAATCTGATTCAATTCTTGATGAAAACGAAGAAGTGGATATTTCCGAACTTATTGGCGAAGAAAGTGAAATTTCTCTTGCACAGGAAGGGGATGAGATTAAAGATGATGACAAATCTTTATTTGATGAATTAGAGGATTATTTAAAAGAAGGTGACGATACTGCAGATCAGATCGCAGAAGAAATTGAGAACGATGATTCAGATGAACCGGTTTTGAAAAAATCTGAGGATATTAGTGTTAAAGAGGAAATTATCACCGATAAAAAGGATGAACCGAAAGACGAATTGAAGAGGGATATAGCAGGTAAAAGTCGCGAACCGTTTTATCTTAATCCGGCATTTGTTGTAACGGTCTCTGTTCTTATTATTGCAACGATTATTTATTTTATTTTCATACCTGAGTTAAATAAAAAGGACGATATCGTTGCAGAGCCTGAGAATACCAGTATCTCTGTTCCTCCCCGTGAAGAGTTAAACCCTCCCCTCGGGGAACAACCTGTCGATAAGAAAGTGGAACATCAGGTTGAACCTGTTGAGTCAGTAAAATCCGAAAGAACAGGATTATACAGAGATATTAAAAACGATAATCAGGTTGCTAATCAGATTTTTTATGATGGTGATGTTTATACTGTTCAGGTTTCATCATGGAGAAGTTCCACTATTGCCGAGCGGGAAGTTGAAAGATTAAAAAAAGCCGGTCACGATGCGTTCATTTACAAAGTGTACCTGGAATCGAAGGGAAGCACTTGGAACAGAGTTAGAATAGGATATTTTAATACGCTTGAAGAAGCAGAAGATTTTTTGGTAAAAAACAGTTTCTAATAATTTTCAGGGAAATTTTATGAGTTTGTTTTCAATCATAATTAAGGGAGGCTGGTTATTAATTCCCATATTCATCGCCTCTATCATCGCGGTTGCAATAATCATTGACAGGTATATCGTTATAAAGAAATCTAAACTGAATGTGCCTTCGTTTTTAGTTAAGATAAGAGCTTTCCTGAAGCGGGGAGATATCGACAGCGCAATCGAATATTGTATGGAGGATAAATCCCCTTCCGCTAATATTGTTAAGAAAGGTCTGAAAAAGATAAATCTGGGACATGAAAGGGTGAAGGAAGCAATTGAAAGCGCCGGGAAGCAGGAGATTAATAAATTGGAAAAAGGTCTTTCTGTTCTGGCAACAATTTCTGGTGTTGCTCCGCTGCTTGGATTTCTTGGTACCGTTACAGGTATGATTTCGGCTTTCATGAAGATTGAAGATCTGCAGGGAGCGGCTAATCCCAGCGACCTTGCCGGAGGTATCTGGGAAGCATTACTTACCACTGCGTTCGGATTGGCGGTCGGAATTATAGCACTTTCGTTTTACAATTATCTTGTTGCAGCAATAAACAAACTTGTGCTGGATATGGAAATAATATCAAATGATGTGATTGATATACTGGAAGAAACTAACAGTCATAACTAGGGGAACGATTGTAACATGAAATTTGATATGTCAAATAAACCACTGAATATTTTCAGTTTCTCATCATTGACTGATATTGTAATGCTGCTTCTGATTTTCTTCCTGTTAACAAGTCAATTTGTTATTCAGACAGGTGTTAAAATTAAACTTCCGGGCGCAAAAAATAACGAACAGGTTGCTCCGTCAAGAACAATCGTTTCCATTACCGATGACAGAAGGATTTATCTAGGCAACGAGGAAACAACAGTAGAAGCGCTTGCCGGAAAAATCTCACAGCTGTTCCCCGATTTGACGGAAAAGAACCTGATTATTCGTGCGGATAAAGATGCCAATATTGATATTGTAATAAAAGTAATTGATGCGGCAAAAGGAGTTGGTATCAGTAAGTTTACTATCGAAACGGAGAAAAAAACTTTCTGATGAGAGTAGGTAGATCAATTAATCTTGCTTATGTAATTTCTGCTCTTGTTCACATTATGCTTATGGTATTATTTATGGCATTCAGGTTCTCAATTGAGCATGAGCAGGAAGATTTTGTAACTGTTGGATTCGGGACTTACGGTGAATTGAGTTCGTCCGGTAAACAGCCTGTGGTAAAGGAAATAGAAGATGAAAATAAGGTTGAGAAAAGAGAAGAGAAAAAGCCTGAGGAAAAAAAAGTCGAAGTCCCGGCAACTAAAAATCTCGATGAAAACAATGTTCAAGTAACTCAAAAAGAGAGTAAAGATGAAAAACCCGAAGAAACTCCTAAGACGGCTGATAAGGATGAAAATAAAGATAAAGGCAGGGAAGTAGCGGGAGAAGGATCAGGTAAATTCGGTTTATTCGATATTGAATGGGGAGGCAAAGGCAAAAGAAAAATTTACAGTTACAACATACCTCCGTATCCGGAAGGTGTCGCAAAAGAGATAGATGTAAAACTGCGTTTTACTATTCTTCCCGATGGTACTGTGGGACGGATTTTCCCGTTGATTAAAGCTGATACGAGACTGGAAACTGCCGCAATCAATTCATTGAGGCAATGGAGATTTGAACCTCTTCCAACATCACAGAAAGAAGCTGAACAGAGCGCAGTTATCATTTTCCCTTTCCGGCTCCGCTAAAAATGTCCTTGTAATAAAATCTGTAAATAAAAAACTCCGACACTGAAAGTATTAACAACGAAATCGTATCATTTGTTAATTCTTTACTCAGACCTTTCAGCGGTAATAATAATTTTACTAACATTGCCGTAAGCGACCATCCGATGGTAAATATGAGAATAACAAGAATGAGATTTAAGAATGCGTTTTTATAGGATTCTTTTTTTGAAATCTTTCTGAATAACCAAATAAAGAATATCAGATGCAGAATAAAAATAAAAAGCGAGATCATGAATTATTCTAATCGGTTTGACGATTTTGAACTTATGATTTGTGCTCCTATAAGACCACCAATTATACCGAAAATAGTATTAATCACAAGGTTGTTCGCGATAACTGCGAAAGAGTATAAAAAAGAAAATCCGCTGTTCTGAATGTCATATACCACTGACGAAAGCATTTCATGAGCCTGTTCAATCATCGAAGAAGCCAGCGGAAACTCTGATATCATTTTTTGGAGTTCGGGATAAGCTACTACCAAATCGTTATTCTTCGTGATTAATGTAATAAAAATTTCAAATGAACTGCCGAATAATGCAGCCCATAGTCCGGTAAGCAATCCCAAAATTAATCCCTTCGACAACTTCATCTGCCCGGTCAGATTGTTGGCTCGCCTGTCGAGTATAATTGCTATGTAAGCAGCTACAGGTATAATCAGGCAGCATGAAAAACTTTTTGCTACCGGAACAATTTGAAGTACACCTGCACCGAATCCCGCAACAAAGGTTGAAAGATATTTTCTCATCTGAATTCTTGAATTAGTTTTTCAACACCATTTCTAATATATAAAAAAGAGAGCGAACCAAAAAATATACCGGTTGAGAATGCTATCGGTATGTTGTAATCGTATACTCCCAAATTATAAAAAATTATATCGATCACAATAGCAAAGATTGATAAATAATAGAGATAAGACTTTGGGGAAATAATACGTGATGTGAATAAGCTAAGGGTGCTCGCAAAAAAAGCTCCTGAATATATTCCAGTGCATCTGGCACACAGAAGAGTACAGCCGTCATCACAGCAGATTAGTTTGTAATCTACCCGGTGACAAACAAGTGAATATGCTCTACCGGATATAAAGTCAATAATCTTTAACCACTGAAACTTATCTGAAAATAAAGGTGCGAAGTTTATTAAGAGCCATATAAATAACAAAAACCATATTAAGAAGTTGACTGTCTTATTCAATTTTCAATCAATATTTTAGGGTATAGTATTTAATTTCAGTCGGAAACAATAAATACAATCCATTGCCCGCAAACAAAGCCTCAATTAATTTACCATCATTTAAGTCGGGCACGTCTAATTCTTTAAATCCCGATAACTCCTCCGAAAGGTTCAAATATAAAACTCTTTTGTTATTGCTGATTGTGATGAAGTTGCTGAAGATAGTAATCCTCATATCCTTAATGTCGGTTTCAATAATTGAAAGTCCGTTTCCAAACAGATCGAAGACTTTTATTTTACTGCCGTCTGTTACAAATAATTTCCCGTCGCCTGATACTGCCAGATCAACCGGATCGTTAAGTTTGAATATGCCCGCGTCAATATCCCCGATCTGCATTATGAATTCACCTGACAGATCCAGTTTAATCACTCGCTGGTTGTCGCTATCCAGAATGAACACATCCCCCTGATTGGATACAACGCACCCCTCCGGATAGTTGAATGAAACCATCAGATCTTCAGGTTTAATATCGGAAAGGTAATTTAAATCCTTATCAAAGATTTGTATCCTGTTATTGTTCCTGTCGGTTACGTACACGTTGAGTAAATTTGTAAAGATGTCTGATGGGTAATCAAAAAGTTCCTTATCCCAACCGTACCCGCCAATATTGTGTAATAAGGCTCCGGTTCTGTCAAATTTATAAATTTCATTTAATTCCTTATCGGTTACGAATATACTGCCCGCCTGATTAATAGTGAACGCACAAGCCGATTCGAATTTACCAATAGAGTCTTCATAAATCAGTTCCTGTGTAATTACTATTGTAGAAGTAAATAACGTTATAAATAATATTTTAATCATATTAAAATATATCAAGTTTCAAACCAATATTGAAATTTCCGATGTGAAAATTATTTAATCATTGCAGATTCAGACTGATTTATATTGATTAGCGGACAATATTGGTTTAAATTTCGAACCAATATGAACAGAATTAAATTTATAAAATACTCGGGTGCAGGGAACGATTTTATTTTAATCGATGACGATGAAAATAAAGAGGCTGATCTGACTCCTGAGAAAATTAGAAAAATTTGCAATCGCAGATACGGTATAGGTGCAGATGGAATTCTTTTAATTTCCGGAAGCAGCGATTACGATTTTACAATGACATACTATAATTCCGACGGTTCACTGGGTTCACTTTGCGGAAATGGTGCACGTTGTGCAATAAAATATGCCAAACTAAGCGGCATATTTTCAGGAAATACCACTAAGTTTATGTGCAACTCCGAAATTTATTCGGGAGAAGTCCATGATTTTTCTGTTGTAAAATTCAATTTAAATCAACCACAACGCTTAAAGCATAATTTTAAAATAAAAATACTGGATCAGCTGGTTAATGCTTCATTTATTGATACAGGGTCTCCGCACGTAGTAATCGATATTCATGATATCCGCCGCAAACCTGAAGAGCCCGGCTCATTTTATAAAAATATTAGTGAGTTGCCGGTGGTATCAATCGGCAGATCTGTAAGAAATCATAAGGATTTTATGCCGGAAGGAACTAACGTTAATTTTATCTCTGTTGAAGATAGTAATATATACATCAGAACGTATGAAAGAGGCGTAGAGGATGAGACTCTTGCCTGCGGTACAGGTTCGGTGGCGGCAGCTTTAATTGTTAGTCTGAACCGTGATCTGACTCCTCCCGTGACGTTGATTACCGGAGGAGGAGACAAGCTGACAGTGAATTTCGATTACAGTAATAATTATTTTTCTGATGTGTCTCTCACTGGACCGGCTGAAGAAATTTTTAATGGTGAAATATTAGTCTAATTATGAGGAAATAAATGGGTAAAGTTCTATTCTCTATCAAATATGAAATTCTTCCTGAAAAACGGGACGAATATCTGGATGTTGTCCGGGAACTCAAAAATCTGATAAAAGCTGACGGATTGGAAAGTTACTCGGTTTATGAACAAAAGGGTAAGCAGAATTCTTTTGAGGAAATTTACATCTTCGAGTCAAAAGAAGCTTACGAAGATTTTGATGATGATCCATCTGAAAGAGTTGATATTTTGATGAATAAATTATCGGATATGATCAAACAGCAATCAACTCATTACGCTACGTTGTTCGAGTTATAGTTTATACTAATTATTACGAAAATTAATTAAATTGATCGTATGGTGGAATATGTAGGTGCTGTACATATGCATTCCGTATTTTCCGATGGTTCGGGGAAACCGGATGAAATAGCTTCTTTTGCTGATGAAGTAGGTCTCGATTTTATTATTCTTACTGATCATAATACGCTAAGGGCACTGGACGAGGGATACGAAAAATGGTACGGCAATACTCTGATGCTTGTAGGCTGTGAAATTAACGATAAGCAGAATCTGAATCATTATATTGCGCTCGGAATAGATAAAACTTTCTCAACACGTATGCCCGCCAAAGAGTATGTTGCAAGGGTTAAGCAGAACGGTGGTATAGGTTTTATAGCTCATCCTCATGAAAAAAGATCTTCGATGAAAGAACATCCGCCTTATCCCTGGACGGAATGGAATTGTGAAGATTTTACGGGCATAGAAATCTGGAATCATATGTCGGAGTGGATGGAGGGCTTAACCGAACAAAATAAATATAATTATTTTGTTCACCCGCTGAGATCGATAGTAGCCCCGCCACAGGAAACGCTCGAAGTGTGGGACAAACTCAATCTGAAGCGAAGGGTTGTTGGCATAGGCGGTGTAGATGCTCATGCACATAAGGTAAATTTACTAGGCTTTTTTGAAGTTGAAGTATTTCCGTATAAGGTGTTGTTTAAATCCATACGAACTCATATATTAACAAAATCCAAGATTTCGAAGGTAAATTCCAACGTAGATAAAGCTAAAAAGACTGTCATTGATACGCTTGGATCCGGTAACTGTTTCATATCAAACTATTACCGGGGAGATGCCAAGGGATTTAGATTTTTCGGCGAAAATAATGGTAAAACGTATAATATGGGTGAAAATATGCCCATATCACCGGATTCACGTTTAAAGGTTATTTTACCGGATATAAGCGGTATGATCAAATTGATTAAAAACGGAATAACTGTTGATGAAATTGAAAATCTGGATGCTGAATTTGTAATAACACAAAAGGGCGCATACCGGGTAGAGGTATTTAGGGACAATTTCCCCTGGATCTATTCAAATCATATTAGAATTGGATTATAATTTTTTATATCTTTCCTGTCTATTTTTTATTGGATAACTATTTTTCGGAGCAGATGTGTTAGCTAAAAAGAAAAAACTAACTAAAAAGCAAATCAAGGAAGATAAGTTAGTAACCTCATATTACCAGTTTCAGCAATTCTACGAAGAGAATCAGACAAAAATACTAATAGTTGTCGGTGCAGTTGCTGCAATTATACTTGCAGTCTTCTGGTACACTTCAAAAATCGAGCAGGAAAATTTAAGTGCAACTGCACAATTGACAAAAGTTATTCATCTGTACGAGGACGGAAATTATGCAGAAGCAATAAGTGGTCAGCCGGGGACTAATATTCTTGGACTGCAGGAAATAGTCAGAGAATACGGTGGAACAGATCAGGGAGAAGTGGCAAGAGTCTATCTCGCAAATTCGTTATATGCTACCGGGAAAATAGATGAAGCTTATGAGCAATACAGCAAATACTCAGGTTCGAATAGTCTGTTGGCTGCGGCTGCATTAGCCGGTAAAGGCGCATGCCTGGAAAACAAACAGCAATTTGATGAAGCGGCTGATAATTATTTCAAAGCTTATAAAATGAGTGAATCCAATCCGCAGAATTCAGACTATCTGCTGCTGGCAGTTAAAAATTATGTAAGAGCAGGGAATAAAAGTGAAGCTAAGAATGTAATGGAAATCTTAAAATCCGAATATAAAAATTCTCAGGCGGCTAATGAAGTAGAGAAGTATTCGGTTTTCATTGAATCTTAACCTTGTAAGGGTCTACCGAAAAGTACATATTTACAATTAAGAGGAATTAAATGGCAGATACTTCAGATTTCAGGAATGGTTTAATAATAAAATTCAAAAACGATCTTTTTACAATAATAGAATTCCAGCATGTAAAACCGGGAAAGGGCGGCGCATTCGTAAGAACCAAACTTAAAAATTTAAGAACGGGCAGGGTGTTGGACAATACATTCAGATCTGGTGAAAGTGTTGATACAGTAAGGGTTGAAAGGAAAAAATATCAATTTCTCTATCGTGAATCTTCGGGATTTGTACTTATGGATAATGAAACCTACGAGCAACTCACCGTTCGGGAGGAATTATTTGGCAGCGGTGCAAAATTCTTAAAAGAAAGTGAGGAAGTTGAATTGCTTTTGGATGATCAGGATAATATAATATCGGTTGATATTCCGGTATTCGTCTATCTTAAAGTTACTTCAACGGAACCCGGATTTAGAGGCGATACAGCAACAAATGTTATGAAGCCCGCAACCCTTGAAACCGGTGCTGAAATACAGGTGCCCCTTTTTATTAATGAGGGCGATTTATTAAAAGTAGATACAAGAAGCGGCGAGTATGCCGAACGAGTTAAAAACTAAATCGTGTGAGTCATGGACGTAAATAAAATTAAACAATTAATCAGGATAGTCGAAAAAAGTGAGATTGCCGATTTTTCAATTCAGGAAGGTGATTTGAAAATAAAAATCTCAAAGAACTCAAAAAATCAGGTTATTGCTCATCTGCCTATGCAATCTCAGAATTACATACAATCTCCTGCCCACACACCTGAACCTGTTAAACCTGAAGCTGAAGCAGCAGTTTCAGTAAAACTTTACGAAATTAAATCTCCGATCGTTGGAACTTTTTACAGAGCGCCGGCTCCGGATGCAGATCCTTACATCCAGGTCGGTGATCAGGTAAATGAAGGATCAGTGCTTTGTATTGTTGAAGCTATGAAATTAATGAACGAAATTGAATCGGATGTTAGTGGTAAGGTTGTCAAAATATTAGTTGAGAATGCAACTCCGGTTGAATTCAATCAGCCGCTGTTTTTAATTGAACGAAACTAATTTTATTCAAACTCCGAGGAACTATTGTTCAACAAAATTCTTATCGCTAATCGCGGCGAAATAGCACTTAGAATAATCAGAACTTGTAAGGAACTGGGCATTCCCACTGTTGCGGTTTATTCACAGGCTGACGAGGATTCATTACACGTTGTATTTGCTGATGAAGCTGTTTGTATCGGTCCTCCAAATAGCAGGGACAGTTACCTGAAAATTTCAAATATAATGTCTGCTGCACAGATCACCGGTGCCGATGCAATTCATCCCGGTTACGGATTTCTGGCGGAGAATGCTGATTTTTCGGAAATATGTGAGGAGCATGGAGTTAAATTTATTGGTCCGTCTCCCGAAATGATTACCAAAATGGGAGACAAATCGCTTGCTAAAGAAACGATGAGAAACGTCGGTGTTCCGGTTGTTCCCGGTTCGGAAGGTGTTGTTTCCAATATTGAAGAAGCAAAGCGTCTGGCAGCTGAGATCGGATATCCAGTAATGTTGAAAGCATCGGCAGGCGGCGGTGGCAAGGGTATGAGAATTGTCTGGGAGGAAAAGGAGATACAGAAAGCCTTTCAGACTGCCAGCACTGAAGCTGAGGCTGCATTCGGGAATCCGGCTCTTTATATTGAAAAATTCATTGAAAATCCCAGGCATGTTGAAATTCAGGTTATGGGGGATCAGCATGGGAATGTATTCAGTTACGGTGAACGTGATTGTACCGTTCAGAGGCGTCATCAAAAACTGATTGAAGAATCACCGTCTCCAATTTTAACGTCAGAGATTCGTAAAAAAATGGAAGAAGCAGCTATTCGTGGCGCTCAATCAGTAAATTACGAAGGGGCTGGTACAATAGAATTTTTAGTCGATAAGGATCTTAATTTTTATTTCATTGAAATGAATACACGAATACAGGTAGAGCATCCTGTTACTGAAATGGTAAATAATTTGGACCTGATCAAGCAGCAGATACTTGCAGCCTCTGGAAATCAGATTGAAGATCTCCCCAAGGGCATGCTTGGTCATAGTATAGAATTCAGAATTAATGCCGAGGATCCTGAAAACAACTTTAGACCGTCACCGGGCAAAATTGAATATCTGCACTTTCCCGGAGGATTCGGGGTACGAATTGACTCGCATATTTATAATGACTATCAGATACCACCATTCTATGATTCTCTTATCGCGAAAATGATTGTATGGGGAACTGACAGGACTCACGCAATTGCACGGGCAAAAAGAGCATTTGAGGAATTTACTGTTGAGGGGATTAAGACTACAATTCCATTCCACCAGAAAGTTTTGGAAAATGAATTTTTTCTTAACTCTGATTACGATACCAACTCAATAAATAAATTATTTAAATAAATTTTGAGGTGTTTATGAATGTTCCTGCAGAATTAAAATATACCAAGGATCATGAATGGCTTAAGATCGAAGGATCAAATGGTTTTATCGGTATTACCGATTATGCACAGGGAGAACTGGGGGATGTCGTTTTTGTAGATATTGACCCCGATTTATCGGAACTCGTAAAAGGTGAGTCGTTCGGTACCATCGAAGCCGTTAAAACCGTAAGTGACTTATATGCACCTGTAAGCGGTAAAGTAATAGAAGTCAACTCGAAACTTCAGGATGAACCGCAGCTAGTTAATTCAGATCCGTACGGTGAAGGCTGGCTTATAAAAATTGAGTTAACCGATAAAGCCCAGGCGGATGAACTGCTTGGTTCTGAATCTTATAAAGAACAAATCTCCTGAAATATACTCTCAGTTAATTAATTTTTAACCTCATCACTTCATGATGAGGTTTTATTTATGTTTCCACGGAAAACATTATGCCGCACGAAGAAACGATACTCATACTTGATTTCGGATCTCAATACACACAACTAATTGCGCGGAGAATACGTGAGCTTAAAGTATATTCCGAAATTCAACCGCACTCTTTCAGCATTCAAGAAATTGCTGCTCTCAATCCGGCAGGTATTATACTTTCGGGTGGTCCGATGAGTGTTTATGATGATAACAGTCCCCAGATTGATAACGAAATATTTAATATGAATATTCCGGTACTAGGGATCTGCTACGGACTTCAGCTGATCTGCAATGCACATGGAGGCAAAGTTGAACCCGCAAAAAGCCGGGAATACGGAAAAGCTGAACTGGAAATTAGTGAGGGCGATGGTGTGCTCAGTGAGGTTTCCAACAATTCGGTAGTTTGGATGAGTCACGGCGATTATGTAACTAAAATGCCGGAAGGTTTTATAGTTACATCACGTACTGCAAATTCACCTATATGTTCAATAAGCAATCCGGAAAAGAGGATTTACGGTCTGCAGTTTCATCCTGAAGTAGCTCATACAATTGAAGGGGAAAAAATATTAAAGAATTTCGTATTCGACGTATGCAAATGCCGTGGAGTCTGGACACCCGAACATTTTATCGAATCAAGTATAAATGAAATAAAAAAACAAACCGGTGAATCAAACGTTATCTGTGCATTGAGCGGAGGGGTGGATTCGACGGTGGCTGCATTACTTGTTCATAAAGCAATTGGTGAGAAGCTGACCTGTATACACATCGACACCGGAATGATGCGTAAAAATGAAAGTGAAAATTTTGTTAAAATGTTCCTCGGGAAATATAATATTAAACTGCTTCATATCGACGCAGGCGGGATATTTCTTCAAAGGCTGAAGGGAGTAATTGATCCAGAACAGAAAAGAAAAATTATTGGTAAGACTTTTATAGATGTTTTTGAAGAGGAAGCAAACAAACTTGCAGATGCAAAATTCCTCGTGCAGGGAACGCTTTATCCCGATGTAATCGAGTCAGTATCGGTTAAAGGAAAGTCTGTGACAATAAAGACTCATCATAATGTTGGTGGATTGCCCGATAAAATGAATCTGAAACTGATCGAGCCGTTTCGAGAATTGTTTAAGGACGAAGTAAGACAGATAGGATATGAAATGGGATTGCCAGATGAATTTATTTCAAGACACCCTTTCCCCGGTCCGGGATTGGCAGTTAGAATTTTAGGAGAGATAACAGAAGAAAGACTTGCTATTTTACGAGAAGCTGACGATATATTCATTTCAGAAATCAGAAATTATGGTATATACAAAGAAATATGGCAGGCGTTTGTTGTTTTGCTGCCCGTACAAACAGTCGGGGTTATGGGCGATGCTCGAACTTATGAAAATGTTGTTGCTTTACGTGCTGTTACATCGACCGATGGAATGACCGCTGATTGGTACAGGTTCGACAGTAAGTTGCTTGAAATTGTTTCTAATAAAATAATACGGGACGTTAAAGGGATTAATAGAGTTGTACTAGATGTAAGTTCTAAACCTCCTGCTACTATAGAATGGGAATAATTAAAAACATATTCTTGGAGCAGATATTAAAATAAAGGAATTACCTCTTGATGACCGTCCCCGTGAAAAGTTGGTATTAAGAGGTCCGCAATCGCTTTCGGATGCTGAGTTGGTAGCGATTCTTTTGCGCACCGGGACGAAAGGTAAGTCGGTTGTTCAACTTTCGCAGGAACTATTGTCGGAAACGAATATTTCTCTGCTGGCAACGAAAACAATTCAATCTTTAGTTAAATTACCTGGCATTGGTAATGACAAGGCGGCTACGTTAGCAGCTGCGTTCGAGTTATCGAGAAGGATAGACAGCTCGAGAAAATGGTTTTCAAATAAAAAGATATCAAGCCCTGAAGATATTGCCGGAATATTTATGCCTTTATTAAGGGACGAGATAAAAGAAAAATTCATTGTAGTATGCCTGAATTCGTCGAACAAAATTATTATTTACAAGGAAGTTACTGTTGGAATACTTAATAGTAGCCTGATTCATCCCCGTGAGGTATTTAAGGTTGCAATCGATAATAATGCAGCTAGTATTATATTGATTCACAATCATCCGAGCGGGAACCCGGAACCGAGTATGGATGATATAACGGTTACAAAAAAAATGGCTGAAGCCGGAAAAATTTTAGATATCACAGTCTTTGATCACATAATCATTGCACAGAATTTGTTTACAAGCTGTGTGGAAAAGGGGATTATTTAAAAAAAGGTTAAATTTTTGATTAAAATTCCAAAAATTGAAAAAATTCGTTATATTTAATGCACTGAATATTAAGTCACAAATTTCATTAAAAGGAGGATTCACATGAAAGAGTTCAAAAAGCTGATCAGTTCATCGCTGGCTGTTTTATTGTTCGCAGGAATGCTCAGTTTTACAGCTTGCAGCGGTGTTAGTGAAGAGCAAATTGCTGAACTTGAAGCTTTAAGATCTGAAGTAAAATCTCTTGAAAAAGAAGTAAATGCTCTGAAGAGCGAAAAAACTAAACTTGAGAGAGAAATTGCAGAACAAAATGCAAAGCTGGAACAATGCGCTAAAGATAAAGCTGAAACGGAAGCTAACTTAAAGAAAATAGGCAATTAAAGTTTAATAATTTCTAACGGAGGATATAAATGAAATCATTAAAGTTTTTTGCAGTTTTATCTATTCTATTGCTCTTCTCTGCAAATATCTTTGCTCAGGAAAAAGAAATGACCGAAGAAGAATGGCAAAGTGAAATAAATAGATTAACTGCCCAGAAGAATGAATTAACAAAAGAACTTAATTCATTACAGAATGATGTTAACAATCTTAAATCAACCAAAACCGGTTTACAATCTTATGATGATTGTATGAATGAACTATACGCATTAGTAGGCGCATCAGAAGCCGAAGTTGCAAAGTTCAGAACCCAGATTGCCGATGTGAATGGAAGAATCGGTAATGATAATTACGACAAAGAAGACATAGTAGCACAGTGGGAAAATTTATCAAAGAATAAAATCAGTGCGCTGCCGGAATTCTTTGATAAAGTTCATAACCAAATGAAACGCGCTCTTGATGCATGGGATCAGAAACCAAAAGAAATTATGTATACTGTAGTTAGAGGCGATCACCTTTGGGGTATCGCTAAGAAGAAAGAACATTACGGTAACGGTTTTGCATGGCCTGTAATATACAGAGCTAACAGAGATCAAATTAAGGATCCGGACTTGATATATCCCAAACAGGTTTTTAAGATCCCCAACTTAACCGAAGAAGAAAAAGCTAAATATGAAAAGGCAAGAGCAAATTACAAACCTGCTCCGCCTGCTCAGAATTAATTGATGAGAAAAATATAGTTATAAAAAATTCAGCCCCTTATCATCTGTGATGATAGGGGGCTTTGTTATGTAATATGACCCAAATAGAAAAACAAATATTGCTCGATAATGTTGATCTGCTTTTGCTGCTCGGATTTAATGACGAAAACCTTAAAATACTCGAAGACAGATTTTCATCGAACATCGTTGTGCGAGGTGAAAGAGTATCCGTTAAAGGAGTCAGCGACGAAGTAGCGATTATTGAAAAAGTTTTTAAAGAAATGGTTTATGTAATCAATACTACCGGCAGACTTGAAAAGAAAGACATTTACACGATAATTGATCTGACAACGCAGGGTCAGGAAATAATTAGCAACGATGATTACGACAGTATAATTTTATATTCAAAGAAAGATGTTATAAAGGCAAAAACGCCTACTCAGGTTCTGTACTTTGAAAATGTAAAAAAGAATGATATTTGTTTTGCGATTGGACCTGCTGGTACCGGAAAAACCTATCTGGCTGTGGCGTTTGCAGTGGCAGCATTGAAAAAAGGAGCAGTTCAACGAATTGTTCTTGCACGTCCGGCCGTTGAAGCAGGCGAAAGCCTTGGATTCCTGCCGGGTGATTTCAGAGAAAAGATTGATCCGTATCTCAGACCGCTTTATGATGCTCTGAATGATATGATCCCTTCAGATCAACTCAGGAAATATATAGAGAATGGTATAATCGAAATTGTACCTCTTGCTTATATGAGAGGCAGAACATTAAATAATGCCTATGTAATTCTTGATGAAGCTCAGAATGCTACAACTATGCAGATGAAAATGTTTCTAACTAGACTCGGACCGAATTCAAGATCCATTATAACGGGAGATATTACCCAGATTGATCTGCCTTCTAAAAAGCTGAGCGGGCTGGTCCAGATTCAAAACATATTGAAAGATGTAGATGGTGTCGGGTTTATATACTTCAATAAAAATGATGTTGTTCGTCATAAACTGGTTAAGGACATTATTGATGCATATGAAAATTATATGAACGGTGACGGCGATTCTTAAATCTTATTTTTGCTTTCCTCCCAATATTTATCCATCTCTTCCAGATTTGACTCCGAGATGTTCTTTCCGTTTTCCTTTAATTTACTTTCAACATAATTAAATCTTCTTACAAATTTTTCGTTGGTTCTTCTCAGCGCATTCTCAGGATTAATTCCTATGAATCTTGAATAGTTGACTATCGAAAATAAAAGGTCGCCCATTTCCTCTTCAAGTTTTTCGGATTCACCCTTTTTTTCTTCAGCCTGGAGTTCCCGGATTTCCTCCTCGACCTTTTTCCATACATCCTCTTTCTTTTCCCAGTCGAATCCAACCTTTGCAGCTTTTTCCTGAAGTCTGAACGATTTATGTAATTCCGGTAAATTTTTAGGTACTCCTTCAAGTATAGATTTTCTCCCCTCCGACAATTTTATTGTTTCCCAGTTTCGTGTAATATCAGAAGTCCCGTTTACCTTAGTATCGCCGAAGACGTGAGGATGTCTTCTTATCAATTTATCCGTTATACTATCAATAACATCTGAAATAGTAAACTTATCAGCCTCTTCAGCAATAATGGAGTGAAAAACAATGTGCAGCAGCAAATCACCGAGCTCTACTTTCAGTTCATCAAAATTCTTTTCATCTATAGCTTCTACCACCTCATAACTCTCTTCAAGTGTTGCTGCCTTTATGGAATCGTGAGTTTGTTCTTTATCCCAGGGGCATTCTTTCCGTAGTTTATACATTATTTGCATCAGGTTTTCAAATTTACCGTCTGTCAATTATTACCTCCGATTGAATAATATTTAAGTGCAAAGATAATTTTATATTTGAAATAAATGAAATACTCGCTTGAAATGATTATTTTTTGTTATGATAATTTGAGAGGGATAAAATGGTCGAAGTAAAAATTAAAGAACTCGGTTATTCAGTTCCTGAGGCTCCTATGCCTTTGGCTGCATACGTGCCGGCAGTAAGCACGGGCAGGATGGTTTATACGGCAGGTCAACTGCCTGTTGTTGACGGAAAACTGATGTACTCCGGTAAAGCAGGACAGGATCTGAGTCTGGAAAATGCCCAGGAAGCTGCAAAAATCTGTGCTCTTAACTGTCTAAGTGTTATCAAATCTCAAATCGGAGATCTCGAGAATATAGTGAGGATTGTTAAACTTACAGTGTTTGTAAATAGTTCAGCCGGATTCAGTGATCAGCCCAAAGTGGCTAACGGCGCATCTGAATTTCTTGTGCAGGTATTCGGTGATGCGGGCAAGCATGCCAGGAGTGCTGTGGGAGTAAATGAACTACCTTTGAATGCTGCCGTTGAAATTGAGATGATTGTGGAAACAAAATAATGCTTTCGATAGTACTAATTGAAAGATATTGACATTTGTTTTTTAATCAGTATTTTTAAATAGAAAACTTGAAAAGCCTTATGAAAAGAATATTATTACTGGTATTATTTACATCAACTGTAGCCCTTGCACAATTCAGAAGTGACCTTGATAAACCTGCAGATATAAAAAGCAGCATTACAAATTACACGCCTTCGGGTTTTCTGCTTGGATTTATTAATCCTCAAAATTTTAATATGCAGCATTCGGTAAGTATGAGCTATTCAACTTTTGGTGGGCATGGTATTGCTCTGGGTGTTTATACTAACAATATGTCTTATCAATTCAGTGATAACCTTAATATAGAGGCTGATATAAGTTTTGTTAATTCACCTTACAGTTCATTCGGCGAAAACCATGCTAAATCATTGAACGGAATTTATTTAAGCAGAGCCCAGTTAAATTATCAGCCGTGGAAAGATTTTAAAGTAACCTTTCAGTATTTAAGCCTTCCTCCGGGATATTACGGAGGGTATAACTATTATTCACCGCTGGGAAGATTAAGTAATTTTTACTAATAGAATACACCAGATATATATTTTTTGTAAGTTTGATAACCGGTTTTACCCGGTTATTTTTTTATTCAGGAAGCTCGCTTGAGAAAGAAAAATATTACGAATAATAACAGTGACCTCGGTGATCTGAAGGATACTACTGCAAATTTATTTATAAATGTGGTTATCTTTATTCTTGCCGGAATTGTAATTGTTATGATTTGGTCAATCTATAAAAAACTGGCAACCGATGATATAAATGTCTATGATACGAATGATGAAAATGTGCCTGCTGAAATTATTCAGGTGGAAGTTCTGAACGGTTGCGGAGTTACGGGGGTCGCCGACAGGTTCACGGATTTTCTTAGAGCTAATAACGTGGATGTTGTGAAAACCGATAATTATGTGACTTTTGATATCGACGAAACGATGGTAATCGACAGAACAGGTAATTTAGCTAATGCCAAGACAGTTGCTGAAATGCTCGGTATGAAGAGGAATAAAGCATTTCAGCAGCAGAACTCGGATTATTTTGTCGACGTTACGGTTATAATAGGACGCGATTATTTTTCGTTAAAACCATTAAACTAGAGGATAACGTTGGAAGTTATTGAATTCGCAAAAAGTATAGGTGATATAATCCTGAGCAAAAAAGGTTATGATATAAGAATTTTGGATTTACGGACTATATCAACTATTGCAGATTACTTTATTATTTGTTCGGCTGGTTCGGATGTGCAGGTGAAAGCAATAGCAGATGAGATCGATAAAAAATTAAGGGACATAGGCATAAAGTGCTATTTAAAAGAAGGTTATGAAGCGCTTAACTGGGTTCTTCTCGACTATTTTGATGTTGTTGTTCATATATTCAGAAATGAAGCCAGAACCTTCTATAATCTGGAAAAACTCTGGGGAGATGCACCAGTAATTGAAATTAGCGATGAGCACTAAGAAGTTAATAATCAATAAGTTATGGAGTAATTTTTGAAAGAATATCTCGGGCAACTATTCTTAGAAGCGACGAAGAATTTAGATTACTTAAATGATATCGAAATAAACTTCTCCGTACCCAGAACCGAAGAACACGGTGATTTATCTACCAATGCTGCAATGCTGCTTACAAAAAAGCTGAAAAAAAATCCGAGATTAATTGCTCAGGGAATCATTGATTCCCTAAATATTGACCATAATATTATAAATAAAATTGAAATAGCCGGACCCGGCTTTATTAATTTCCATTTCTCAGCTACTTACCTGACCGGAATCGTAAAAACAATTTTTGATGAAGGTGAACATTTCGGGAAATCGTCCAAACATTCCGGTAAAAAGGCTATTGTAGAATTCGTATCTGCTAATCCTACCGGTCCGCTTACAATCGGTCATGGTCGAAATGCAGTACTTGGTGATACGGTGGCAACACTGCTTGAAGCTATAGGTTATAGTGTTGATCGGGAGTACTACTTTAATAATGCGGGAAGGCAGATGAGAGTGCTTGGGGATTCGGTTAAATTAAGATACAACGAAATACTCGGTGAAAAAATTTCTTTCCCCGAGGATTACTATCAGGGTGAATACATAAAAGAGATTTCCCGAAAACTTGTGGATGAATATGAAGATAAGCTGCGGGATGAAAATCCCGAAGGGAAGTTCAAAGAAGCGGCTGAGCAGTCTATATTCAGTGATATTAAAAATACACTCGGGATGCTTGGCATAGGCATGAATAGTTATTTTAATGAGAATACGCTTTATACCGATAAGAAAATCGATGAGGTTTTGAATAGGTTTGATAAGATGGGATTATCATACGAGAAGGAAGGTGCAGTCTGGCTGAAGCTCTCCGAAATGGGTAATGAACAGGATAAGGTTATTGTAAAGTCTACCGGTGAACCGACTTACAGACTACCCGACATTGCATATCACATTGAAAAGTTTAAACGGGGTTATGACCTGATAGTCGATTTATTCGGTTCCGATCATGCTGCTACTTATCCGGATGTTTTGGCGGGGTGCCGCGCATTAGGATATGATATCCAGAAGGTCAGAGTCCTTATACATCAGTTTGTGACTATTGTTGAAAACGGTGAAATTGTGAAAATGTCGACACGTAAAGCTAATTTTATTACAATTGACGAACTGATCTCCGAAGTAGGAGCTGATGTTGTAAGATACTTTTTTATAATGAGAAATATGAATACGCATCTGAATTTTGAACTTGATCTGGCAAAAAAACAATCTGACGAAAATCCTGTTTTCTACCTTCAGTATGCGCACGCACGGATTTCATCAATACTTCGAATGACTGAAAAAGAAGGACTGAACGGATCATTTGAATACCTGAATTTATTGACTCATGAAACTGAAGTTAAACTACTTAAAAAACTTTTCCTGTTTCCCGAAGAAATTGAATATGCCGCCGAATATTTTGAACCTCATAAGATCGCAAATTATCTTGAGGATCTTGCATCGCTTTTCCATAAATTTTATACGGAATGCAGAATTATTGGCTCGGAAAAGAAATTAGCGGAAGCAAGAATAGCATTGATCAAATCGGTACAGATTGTTTTAAAAAATGGTTTAACACTCCTCAAAGTAAGTGCGCCTGATAAAATGTAGATTTAAGCAAGCGCAATGGATCCGATTACAATCTGATTTGCACCGTCGGCTTTTAATGTACTTATGCATTCCTTAATAGTACTGCCGGTTGTTATAACATCATCAACGATCATTATATTTTTGTCTTTTACCGATCTGCCTTTCACCATAGCAAATGCGGCTTTAACATTTTGTACTCTTTCATTTTTATTAAGATGAGTCTGAGTTCCGGTATTCCTTGTCCGCTTCATGTAAGACTGGGATGTTTTTAACCGCATGTAATCAGCAATCCCCTTTGCGAAGTAATACGATTGATTAAATCCTCTTTCTGCTTTTTTAACATGGTATAATGGGACTGGAAGAATAATATTCAAATTGTAATTGCTAAGGTCTTTCTCGAATCTTTCCGCCAGCATTTTGCCGAGCCTGTAAGCAATAAGAAACTTACTGTTATATTTTATGCTATGAAGTAAGATTTGTACAGGATTATTCATATGGAAAAGATACAATGAGAATATTGCAATATCCTGATCACTTCCCTTAAAGTATTCCATTTTGTGTTCAGTAACAATTTCCGGCGATACGGTTATAAGTTCATCTGCACACTTGCGGCAAAGCGGGTTTCCAGGATTAATTATTCTTGAATTGCAGCAGATGCAGTTCTGCGGTATAAAAAAATTCAGCAGATCATATAGAAAGATATTTCCCAACAAGCGTGTTAAATATTTTTTGTAACTAAATATCCACCAAGCTTCGCATCATTCAAACGAATGTGATTTATCAGCCAGTTCTTAAAAGATTTTAACATTTCCAGGTTAAGGCTGGCGTTACCGTTGATGACATCGTTCACATAATCAGTTGTTTTTCTGAGGAATCGGTCATGTTCCATTTTATGTGAAAAATAATTTTCATATTTAAACTTTTTCATTAACTCTTCTTCAGTATCGAAATGAGTTACAGTTTCTTGTGCGAGCTGTTTTAGTAAATATTTAATAGTTTCTGATTTATCCTGACCCAGCAGGTCATATAATTCTGAAACAATCTCTGCAAATTTCAGATGCTGCTCATCAATAATATTAATATTTGTAAGTTCAATATCTTTTGCTTCGATAAATTTCATTCGTTGATCCCGGATTAATTATAATTCAAATTATAAAATATGTCTGTAAAACACCAGCCTGCCGATTGCTGATATACTCCAATTATATTAAAGCATGCCGAGTCTTTTTCTCAGGAACCATTCAATAGAAAACAGTATAACAATTAAATACAGTAAGATTTCATTTGACCAAATCTTATTCTCCGATGATGAATGAATTATTTCAGTTTTTCCTCTGTTATATTCATTAATATCCTTTATAAGCTCATTTATATTCTCTACCGAGTAATATTTCCCCCCGCTTAAAAGAGATATATCATTAAGAAATTCCTTGTCCATGATTGCTCTTAACTTCTCAGGGTCGGCTTCTTCAACTGTAAATCTGCCTGATGTTGAATTTATTACTTTTTCTGCAACTTTTGCTGTTGCTGTATATTTCAGGTCGCCGGTAATTCCTGCTGTAATAGTGCCGGTATATAAATTGCCTTGCCTCCGGATTAAAAAAAGTTCCTGTGAGTCTTCGTTTCCTGAAATCGAAACTGATATTTCCGCTTCTGAGACGGGGGACATCTTTTCATCATAAAGTTCTGCACTGAATTCTATGTTTTCACCGAACGCATAGACCTTTTTATCAGTTTCAACGTTAAAACGCTGCTGATTAGGATTCACGTTCAGCCACTCAACAATATTCCTGATAAATTGGTCGTATAGACCACTTGTCTCCGGATTAAGTTTCCACCTCCATAAATCGAATCCTAAAACAGCTATCGATCTGCTCATACCTGAAGAGCTGTTGATTATAAAAGGTGTGCCGGTTGTTATTCCTTTCAGTTTTACACCTGCAATAACTGAAGTCCCGGTCTTTGGTGCAAGACCGCTGTTAACCGAATAAACAGGTGATAAATTTGCCCATTTATCAATTTCGATTTTACCATTAAGAGAAAAAAGTGAATTTGTATTATCAAGAATTTCTTGTTGAGAACGGATGAAGCTGATTCTGGTGGAGTTTATTAAAAAAGGCAACTGCGGTTCATACTTTTTTAATGCCTGAAAATCTGTTTCTGAACCTGTAATAATCAAATAAGGTTTCGATCTGCCGGCTATTACGTTAAATATTTTATCGGATAAAGAGCGTCCCGTAATACTTGTAGGGAAATTCAACAGAATAAATATATCGGAGCTGTCTATTAATTCGTCATAATTATCGTTTGTCCATTTTGATGATGAAATCATAGCTGTACTATTCAATTCATAATTTTCATCTTTTGAAATAGCGCTCTTAATGAAACTGAAATCTGAAGAAGGACTTCCGCTTATCAGAAATATTTTAATTTTTGAATCGGCAACATCCCTGTAAACGGAAAGCTTATTGTTGGAATGCGAAATTTCACTCTGAGCAGGGGAAACAGATACAGTCAATTTTTTTTCACCAGGGGATGTGGGAGTGTAATTGAAAATTATTCTATTGATCCCTGAATTGTCGAGAGATATATTCTGCGAACCTATAATTTTATTATCTTCTGAAATCGTTATACCTGTTTTACTGCCGCCGAATCCCTTATTCAGAATTACTGCCTCAACGGAAGTTTGTTTACCGCTGTATAAAATTTTATTTGTGAGTATAGATTTAATTGATATATCATTGTGTTTTGTTGTATCACCGATTCCTATTACTCTGTAAGGAATACGCTGTTCTTCAATTTTTCTGATCGGGTTCGCACCGGTAGTTAAAATACCATCTGAGATGAGAATAATATTATTAATGTTTTTATCGGACGTATCTACAAACCGTGCAATATTTTCAAAGTTGGTAAAGCGGTCATTTAGGTTAAAAGCCTGTAAGTCAAATTTATCGATATCGCCTCCAAACGTATAGAAATAACTTTCGTCATCGAGTATTCCGTTAAGCTCATTATAAATTTTCTGCATTTCACTAATTACACCAATGGAATCATACTGTCTCATTGAGGATGAATTATCAAAAAAGATAAGATTTACAGGTTTCACCTCAGTTTTAGAGTTAACCAAAAGAACAGGTTCGAGTAATAAAATCAATAATATAATCAGTGCCAGCGAACGGATGGAAATAAGTGTAATTTTTGTAATTGTGGAAACAGATGGAATCGTGAATTTATAAACGTAGTATGAATACAACGAAATTATTATTGTTAATCCGATTAGGAGCAATGGATTAACACCTATGGTGAAGTCGAAATGATTTAAATTATTCATTTAAAGATGTTTCGGGATTTTTTCGTTATAATTTCTTTCATCCGGAAATGTTCCAGTCTTTCATCTTACCAAACATTTCGTAATCGGTCAAATCGAAATGTATTGGTGTTACTGATACGTAATCGTTCTTTAATGCGTAATGGTCTGTACCGAGTTCAAGGTCATTATCTATTAGACTTCCTGTAAGCCAATAATACTTTTTCCCGTAAGGATCTTTTCGTTCCTCGAATTTATCGTCCCATTTACTCAAACCTTGTCTCGTTAACAAGACTCCTTTGATTTTATCCTTGGGTAAATCCGGAATATTCACGTTCAGTAATGTGCCTGCCCGCAGACCGTTTTCCGCTACTTTTAGTGCGAGGTTCTTTGCGATTTCCGCCGCATAATCGAATTCGGTAACAGTATGACTTGTAACTGAAACGGCAATTGCAGGGACGTCCATAATTGCTGCTTCGCGCGCTGCTGAAACTGTTCCTGAATAGATAATATTTATAGCTGCATTTGAACCGTTATTTATTCCCGAAACAACCAGATCCGGGAGTTCGCCCATAATATTTTTTATACCCATTTTTATGCAATCTGCAGGCGTACCGTCTACTGCATATCCGAAAAATTCACCATTCCGGTAATACTCGGTTACTCTGACAGGAATTTTCATTGTTATAGCATGACCTACTGCACTCTGTTCAGTTCTTGGAGCAACTACAATAACCTCTCCGATTTCCTTTAATTTTTGAGATAACTCGAATATCCCTCTCGAATCTATACCGTCATCGTTACTTACTAAAATTTTCAAAATTAATTCCCTCATTTTTTATCTTAAATATAATTATTTATTTAAGTTTATTCGAAGACTTTGGATAAACATTAAGCTATATCTTTTAAGGAATTGTTTTATGTTTGTATTACAAATTCAAATGGAAAGTATAATGAAGCCGTTTTGGTTTTTTCTGATTGCCTGCATAATGTCAACCGCGATTGAAGGACGGCAAAATTCCACTGAAATCTACCTTCTCGATGCCTACGTAACTCCAGAAGTTCCATATGTACTTAAGATTTCTTTTTTCACAAGTGAACCGGTAAAGTCAAAAATTATGGTTAATAATGAATATGAAATCAGAGTAGAATCGGAATATAAAGATAATCATAACCTGGAAACTCAGATCAGGAATTATAAGTTTGATTCCACAGTTGTTCCGTTTTATATAGAAGTTGTTAACAGAGAGGGTATTATCTCAAAGAGTGAAATTTATGATTTTGAACTTCCTGAAAACAACGAGCTTTTGAAAGGCGAAGGTTCAGGTCTATTTACGATGTGTTGTTTAGGCGGAATTATTTTCGGTCTGCCTTCCGCTGCATTATTAAAAACTGATAATGATGATTTTTTTAGTCTTACGAAGGAAATACCTCTGATTTCTTTTTACTCGGGTGGATATAATTATCCGGCAGGTGTCTTATCTCTGGAATATTCATACATATTTAATTATACAGATAAGCATCATTACAGGCTCGGATACAAACATTTTATTGAGCTTGATTGTATAGAATTTATTTCACCAGGTTTAAATGCCTACGCAAATTTCAAAGGGCAAGCCGGAATTAGTCCCGAAATATCAATCGGATGGCTGAAGGTTTACAATGTTTTTACAATTTATACCCGATACCGTTACACTACAAATCTTAACGATTCCAAGCACAAATTTAACGAATTTTCAGTCGGCTTGTTTTCAAGTTTCTTTACATTCAGCCTGTAAACCAATTTTACTTCTGGTTGAATTTTCTGTCCTGTGAAAAAGTTTATTTCGATTTTAAAGAATTATTTGGAATGAAATTCAGGCAAGGTGTGTTTATTTGATTACTATGAAACTTGAATTCATTAAATATGCATTTTTTGCTTCCTTACTGATGCAATTATCTTTGCTGGCACAGGCAGGCAGTTTATTCGGGGTTGTAACTCACGATGGTGAACCGTTACCGGGTGTTAATATCATTATTCTTGAAACACAAACTGGAGCTGCAACTGACATTAACGGCAATTATATTATTAAAAATATTCCTGCTGGTAAATTTAATGTAAGATTCAGTGCTTTAGGATATAAAAGCAGAACATTTCCGCTTGAAATAGTTGGCAACAGGTCCTTAAAGTTACCCGTCGAAATGGAAACTGAAAGCATTGAACTTGAGGAAATAGAGGTAGTTGACGACCGTTCTCAATCCCAGGAAGATACAAGAATAAGTTTATTAAGTCTCTCGCCAAGAAATGCCAGAATACTTCCGGGTGCTGTAACGGATGTTTTCAGATCCCTTCAATCACTTCCTGGTGTCCTGGCGCCGAATGATTTTTCATCGCAGCTAATTATCCGCGGCAGCGGGCCTGATCAAAATCTTATAATAATGGATGATGTCGAAGTATTTAATCCCTATCGCCTCTATGGCGTGATCAGCATGTTTAATCCGGAAGCAGTTAAGGATATTAACCTCATAACAGGAGGTTTCCCGGCGAGATACGGTGACAGGCTCTCGGCTGTGCTAGATGTGACTAACCGGCAGGGTGATATAAGGAGCGATATTAAGGGAAATCTTAATGCCAGTATTGTAAGTGCAAATCTTGTTTTGGAAGGAAAAAATCCCCTGAGTATTCCTGGCAGCTGGCTGGTAAACACCAGACGTACTTATTACGACCTAATTATCGAACCATTTGTTAAGAATACCGGCTTGGTCGAGAACAACGTTTCATTCCCCAATTTTTACGATGTTCAAACAAAACTTGCATTTGGTCCATTTAACGGGCATAAGGTTTTTATTAACGGAATATACTCCAGAGATGGTGTAAGGGTAATCAGCGGAGCGAATAGAGAAACCGCCGATAGCATCGGGGTTGTAGACATTTCTAAAAATGATTTATTCAGCTTTGCATGGCATTTTGCACCCAATAACAAAATGTTGAATAAAACAATTTTATCTTGGTACAGAAACAGCGGTGATTCTGAGTTCAACAGTGAACTGCTCGATCCATCTCTGGACAGGAATGATTTTGAAGATATCGCGCCTGATACATTGAAACCATACCTGGTTGGATTCGGGATTGATTCGGATTTTGCGTTCAGGAAGTATTCCATTGACAATCGGTTTACCTGGCTCTGGGATACCAAAAGTGAACTGGAATTCGGACTCGGTTACGATATTATGCGTACTACAATAAATTTTGATTTTGATATTGATCCGCAATTGAAATCTTTCCTTTTGTTTAATCCGAATATCAGGGCAACTTTTGAAAATCTCGAGGATAATATAGATTATAATCGCTTCAGAGCATATTTAAGCAATAAATTTCAGTTTGGTAATTTCTTTGTGCAGCCTGGGGTGCGACTGGATTATTATGAGATTATGGACAAAACATACCTTGCTCCGCGACTGTCAATGTCTTATGCCCTGGACGATTTAACTACTTTCAGAGGAGTCTGGGGAATTTATTATCAATCGATAGGTTATGAAAAACTCAGGGACCGAAACAGATTTTTTAATTTCGACAGGAGTATTACTCATAATCTTGAAGCTGAAAGAGCCACGCACTACGTACTTAGTGTTGAAAGATGGATATCTGGCGAGTGGAAATTAAAGTTCGAATCTTACTATAAAAAATTTGATGGTCTTATCGAACCTTTAACACTGCCTGGTACCGGATATTCAGTTAGTCGGATTGATGGCATGAACCCGAATTCCCTTTCCGGATGGTCACAACCTTCAAAAATTGTAATCGATTCCGTTACAACGGTTCCCGTGAATAACTCGTACGGCGAAGCTTACGGTCTGGAGCTGCTGCTTGAAAAAAGAAACATTGATCCCTCCGGACGAATTGACGGCTGGTTGTCTTATTCATTTGCATATGCGAACAGGTATGTTGACGGTATGAAACTTCCATTCAGGTTTGACCAAAGACATACTGCTAATATTGTGCTCAATTATAAATTTAATTCGTGGCTGGACTTCGGTGCGAGGTTTCAATACGGATCAGGATTTCCGCTTACCGAGGCGGTCGGAATCAAACCAAGAATAATTCTTGAAGACCGTAATAATGATGCAATTCCTGAGACAGCAGCTGTCGCAGTAAGGAGTACTACCGAAAAAGTTATATTCGATGTCGACTACGGAGATAAGAGTAACAGGTTTGGTTCCCGTAAACCTGATTATCACAGACTAGATATCAGAATAAATGCAAAAGCAGATTATTGGGGTCTCGATTGGAATTTTTATCTTGATGTAATAAACGTTTATAACCATTCCAATGTAATTAATTACGATTACTTTGTTTCCGATGAGCAAAAGCTCGTTAAAGAAGAAACCACTATGTTCCCGATACTTCCTACCTTGGGATTCAATGTACGTTTTTAAAATTTAAGATCTCTCAAAAGATCTAAACAAGTTTAATTTTAAAATAATGTCTGAAATTTATTACACATTTATTAAATAAAATTTAATTAGCTACGATAATAGGATGAATGCTAAAGGAAATTTGTATCCTTTTGGACATTCTGAAAGACAAATTGTAAGAAAGAAGGATTTAAATTGGTTCAATCTACGGTAAATAATGCTGCTGTTTCATCTGGAAGAGAGTTGTTCCAGCTTCATAAGGTTGTGCAGCCCCTGGACGCTGAGACATTTAAAGCAATAAAACCTCACATCAAGAACGGTGTATTGTATTTGAGCCGTGAACCTGAATTGATAAATAAAATAAATGTGGTTGATAAAGGAACCCTACTGCTTCAATATATTAATGCTGAAACTCTGGCAAAGAAAGAACAATCCGAAAGAATGCATATCAAGTCGAATTTAATTCAGCTTAAGCGTAATCCCAATAAAGCAGAGAACAGGATTATCCAGGATGGTGAAAATTTTTATGCGGATGTCAATGGATTGTTCGTTTATTACGATCTCACTGTTCGGATGATTGAGATATTCCTCGATGCCGATATAGACCTAAGAATAACGGATGACAATATTAAAGTTATAGCGGATCTTTATCCTGCTATCAAACGAGGGAAAGATATAGAATTAAACGACATATTACTGAAACTGGCAGATTTAAAGGTCTCCGCAGGCGTTAATGAGAAACGGATTGTTGATATATTAAAAGGATTCAACCAGAACAGGAAAATAATCAGGGACCTGGAATTAGCTTCCGGCAGTCTGCCTGTTAATGGCAAGGACGGATGGATAGAATACAAGGTTAGTTTAACTAAAGATTTGGCTGTAAAAGTGAACGAAAAGGGCAAACTCGATTTTCACGGGATTACTTCTGTTACTACTGTAGCAAAGGATCAGGAATTGGCAGTTGTCCATCCACCTGAGCTAGGTATAGATGGATTCGATGTTCATGGTAAAGTACTTAAATCAAAACCCGGTAATGCCGTTAACATCAGCGTAGGTCCTAATACTTATAAAGCTCTTGATGGAAATCAGAAAATTTTTGCAAGCATAGACGGTTTCCTTAAAGAATATGGTAACGGATTCGAAGTAAACGAGAGATATATTATTAACGGGGATATTGACTACGGAAGCGGTAACATTGTTTGTAAGGGCTCATTAAAAGTAAGGGGTGACGTAAACAGAGATTTTGTTTTAAATTTGAGCAAGGATATTGAAGTTGACGGCTGTGTATCCGATGCTTTACTGGAAGCAGGAGAAAACGTTGTTATTGGCGGCGGTTTTTCCGGCAATGGGGATGGTGTAATCAAAGCCGGTGGTAATATCGATGTAAAGTATGTCCGTAATCAAACCATTTACTGCAGAGGCACATTTACGTTTAAAAGGGATTTAATAGATTCAAATCTTTATGTAAAAGGTAAAGTTGCCGGTAACAGTTCCCAGGCAACAATTATGGGAGGAAGAATCATCGCCGGCGAAGGAGTTGACGTTACGACCATAGGAAATGAATATGCCCTTCCTACGATTATAGAGGTGGGATACGATTATGAATTTTCGAGCAGGATTGAGGAACTTTACTCCGCAAGCAAAGAATTAACCAAGCAGATTGAGAACATCGATAAGATAATTGTAAAATATGCTAACTTCAAAAGATGCGGTACTGCTCAGATTGAGGAATTAAAAAAACAAGCCGCTGTTCGTGCCGAATTGAAAGCTGAGCTGGATGAAATTCATGAAAAGGCGGAAGCCTTGAAACAACAGATAAGCAAACCCAGTAATGCCGTGGTTAAAGTATCCAGAATTGTCTATCCGGGAGTTCAGATTATTATAAATAACAGAATATTTAAAGTAACCGAACCGCTTAATGCAAAAACATTTATGCTGAATGAAAATGATGAAGTAATCTATTCTTAAAATTTTCCTTCCTGATAATTCTTTTATAATAATTACCGAAATTTTTGTCGACAAGATCATTATGTTTGTACCAGCATTATTCAACAAATAAAATTGTTTTTTTCTATCTTATATAATTACCTTTAATTTTAGACTGGTTTTTTAAAGCACATGGATCTGTTCGAAAAAGAAGAAACAAAAATTCTGAGTGTTTCTCAGATAAGCAGCCTTATTAAAAAGATAGTTGAGGAAACTTTCAGCCAGGTTGTTGTCATAGGAGAAATATCCAATTTTAAAGCTCATTATTCAGGTCATTGGTACTTTACACTTAAGGATGAGAACGCTCAGATCAGCTGTACGATGTGGAAGGGTATGAATAGTTATGTTTTTTTTACACCGCAGGATGGTATAAAAGTAGTGGTAACCGGCAGGATAACAGTCTACCCGCCAAGAGGCAATTATCAGATTGAAGTCCGTTCGATGAAACCTGCGGGAGAAGGAGAATTGCAGGCAGCGTTTGAAAAATTAAAACGCAAACTTGACTCAGAAGGTCTTTTTGATACAGATCATAAAAAGAGTATTCCAAAGTTTCCGGAAAAAATCGGTGTAGCAACAGCATCGGACGGCGCAGCTTTCAAAGATATGATTAGTGTTGCGCAGAGACGTTTCCCACTGCTCGAGATCATATTAAGACCGTGTAAAGTGCAGGGAGAAGGTGCCTCTGAGGATTTAGCCAAAGCTGTAGAAGAGCTGAACAAACTTGATATCGATCTGATTATAATTGGTCGGGGCGGTGGTTCACTTGAGGATCTATGGGCATTTAATGAAGAAATTGTCGCCAGGGCAATTTATAATTCGAGAGTTCCGGTAATTAGCGGGATCGGACATGAAATTGATTTTACGATATCCGATTTCGTAGCTGACCTGCGAGCACCCACTCCAACCGCAGCGATGGAACTGGCAACTCCCAATATTGATGAAATTCAAAGTTTCATTTACGAAATTGATCGGATAATGAATTCGAGAATGGACGAGATTATCCGGTTGCAATCAGACCAGATTGATTCCATTATGCACTCCTACGGCTTCCGGATTCCCCAAAATCTGATTGCTACAAAAAGACAATTTCTCGATAATATTTATTTCAGAATGGACTCAAGTATTAAATCTGTTTTACAACAATGGAAAAATCAGGTTATATTATTATCAAGAATTTTGGAAAGTTTTGACATTAATAAAACTTTAAAAAGGGGTTTTACGTTAATATCTCAGAACAGCAGGCTTATTAAAAAGTCTGCTGACCTGGACAAAGATAAAAGCTTCAACATCAAATTTTATGACAAGATGATTGAGATTAAAAAATGACAAAGAAAAAAGAGAAATTCGAAGATCTATTGAAGAGGTTACAGGAAATATCTGAACTGCTTGAGGATGAGGAAATTGGTCTTGACGAGTCAATTAAACTTTATGAAGAAGGTATAAAACTGTCACAACTCTGTCATACAAAAATTGAGGAAGCTGAACTTAAAATTAAATCACTTAAGGAGGCACTGGCTTCTGATCAGACAGAAGTCTAGAACGGGAAGAATAAATGGTTGATCAATCGAAGTATAGCTTGTTATTCAAAGTAAATTCGCCAAAAGACATCAGAGATTTCAGTTTAAACCAACTGAAAAAGTTATCATCTGAAATACGGGAATACATGATTGATGTAATTTCTCAGGTGGGTGGACATTTCGGCGGAGGACTTGGTACAGTTGAACTTACTGTTGCTCTGCATAAGG
The DNA here is from genome assembly GCA_016927595.1 of Melioribacteraceae bacterium. Taxonomy (GTDB): domain Bacteria; phylum Bacteroidota; class Ignavibacteria; order Ignavibacteriales; family Melioribacteraceae; genus PGYT01. Next base: position 50,161 of record JAFGMI010000028.1, read on the forward strand.
TTTTTGATACACCTAATGATCTTCTGATCTGGGATACAGGGCATCAGGCTTACCCTCATAAAATTATTACCGGCAGAAGGGATCAGTTAAATACAATACGACAGTTCAAGGGAATCAGCGGTTTTCTGAAAAGATCCGAGAGCGAATATGATGCGTTCGGTGCCGGTCATGCAACCACATCGATTTCGGCTGCTGTTGGAATGGCTGAAGCAAGCAGAATTAAAAATGATAATAAAAAAGTAATTGCTGTTATCGGCGACGGGGCAATGACAGGCGGGATGGCATACGAAGCCATGAATAATTCTGGTATTCTTAAAAGCAACATCATTATTGTTCTCAACGATAATAATATGTCGATTGCACCTAATGTATGGCAGATTTCGAATTATTTTACGGAAATGATATCCCATCCGGAATATAATAGATTCAAGGGCGCGATATGGGATCTTACCGGTAAACTAGATCAGTTCGGTGACAGACTCCGGAAAGTAGCATCTAGACTTGAATCTGGTATAAAAGCTATCATTACGCCTGGGATGCTTTTCGAAGCCCTGGGATTCAGGTACTTCGGACCGATAAACGGTCATAACCTGAATAACCTTATAAAATTATTTGAACATATTAGACCACTTTCGGGCCCGATATTAGTTCATGCGCTTACGGAAAAAGGGAAAGGCTACAAACCAGCCGAGGGTGATTCACAGAGGTTACACGCGTCTACTCCTTTCGATAAAATGACAGGAAAGGCTTTTAAGAAACCGGGTCCGCCTTCCTATACCAAGATATTTGGTGAAGCGCTCGTTCAGATAGTGAAAGCTAATCCTGAGGTTGTCGGAATTACAGCTGCGATGCCGGACGGTACGGGATTAAGTCTGTTGCAGGAATCATGCCCTGAAAATTATTTTGATGTAGGTATAGCGGAAGAACACGCCATTACATTTGCTGCAGGGCTTGCAACTCAGGGTATTAAACCGGTTGTCGCAATTTATTCAACATTTCTTCAAAGAGGATTTGATCAGATCATTCACGACGTTGCTCTGCAAAAATTAAACGTTGTATTTGTGCTTGACAGGGCTGGGCTCGTCGGAGCCGACGGACCAACTCATCACGGTACTTTCGATTTAAGTTATCTCCGGATGATACCAGGCATGGTAATTATGGCACCGAAAGACGAGGCTGAATTAAGGAATATGCTTTACACTGCTGTAAATTATAATGACGGACCAATCGCATTGCGTTATCCCCGGGGGAATGCGCTGGGTGTTGAGCTGAAGAAAGATTTTACCACAATTCCAATCGGTAAGGCTGAACAGATCCGTGAAGGGACAGAAATAGCAATTCTTGCTGTCGGCAGTATGGTTGAATATGCGAAAGAAGCCGCTTCGATGCTGGAAAAGGAAGATATTCACGCAGCTGTGGTTAATATGCGTTTCGTAAAACCTCTTGATGAGGCTTTACTCGATGATATACACAATGGTTTCAGAAAAATTATTACGATTGAAGAGAATTCTTTAATTGGCGGAATGGGTTCAGCTGTCCTTGAATATTTTAATAAGAAAAACTATAAGAATGATATAATGTGTATTGGAATTCCTGACGGTTTTATAGACCACGGTACTCAAAAACAATTACATGAACTGATAGGTATTGACCCTCAGACAATATTTGAAAGGGCAAAGTCTTTTTTTCATGGTTATAATATTAAAAAAGGTGTTGTAGCCTGATGATCAAAACGCGTGTGGGTATAATAGGACTTGGAGGCATAGCCCAGCTGGTTCATCTTCCCATAGTGACGAAGATGAATACCGTTGAAGTTGTAGCAGTCGCTGAAGTAAATAAAAACAGACTTAAAACAGTTTCAGAAAAGTTCCAGATTAAAAACAGGTACCTTGACTATAATGAGATGATTGAAAAAAACGAACTCGATGCGGTTATCATTGCAACGCCTACTAATACGCATCATAGAATTTCAATCGATTGTCTTAAGAACGGGTTGAATTTACTGGTTGAAAAGCCGGTTGCCACTTCATTGAACGAAACAAAAGAAATTTGTGATGCAGCTAAAAAATATAATAAAATAGTTATGGTCGGTATGAATGCGCGTTTCCGTCCCGATGCCATGCTTCTAAAAAGTCTTTTGACTACCGGAGAACTCGGCGAGATATTTTACGTAAGAACGGGCTGGGCTAGAAAGCAGAGCAGCACCCAGAACTGGTTTCTCAAAAAAGAAGTATCCGGTGGTGGGGCAATACTGGATTTGGGGATAGTGCTGCTTGATATGAGCTTGTGGCTGCTTGATTTTCCCGCACTGAAATCGGTATCCGTTCAAAAATTTCATCATAAAGTAAAAGGTGTTGAAGATTCCGCTGTCGGTTTCGTTCGGTTTAAAAATAATTCAGTCCTCAATTTTGAGGTAAGCTGGTCTTTTCATTCGGATAAAGATTCATTCTCATTAACGGCATTCGGCACTGAAGGTACCGCACAACTGAATCCACTTAAAGCCTATAAAAAAACAGATACGGGAAATATCGATTATACTCCGACTTCAACTTCAAATCTTAAAAATCTTTATAAAAAATCTTATGAAAATGAATTAAAACATTTCATTAGTTCGATAAGAACCAAGAGCCCTGTTATTTCGTCATGTTACGATGCTATGAAAAGGATGGAACTGATAGAATTAATTTATAAATCTGCAGAACTCAACAAGGAATTAATATTAGAATAATATGAAAGAAAAAATTTTACTGGTTGATGACGAGAAGGATATCGTCGAATTTCTTGTTTATAATCTTGAACAGGAAGGATACAAAGTGATAACAGCCTACGACGGCATTGAGGCTTTGTCAAAAATGAATGAGAATCCCGATCTTATAATACTTGATGTAATGATGCCGAAAATGGACGGCTATGAAACATGTGCAAAAATCAGAGCATTGCCCGGTCATTCCGAAACACCAATAGTTTTTTTGACAGCAAAATCCAGTGAGATAGACGAGGTGCACGGACTTAATATAGGCGCTGACGATTTTATACAAAAACCGGTTTCTACAAAAAAGATATTAGCCAGAATAAAAGCCAATTTGAGAAAAACATCAAAAGTTAATTACAGCGATAAAAAAACGAAAATTTCTATCGGTCCCTTAGAGATTGATCATGAAAAGTACGTTGTTTTTCTAGACGGGGATCAGATGGTATTCCCCAGGAAAGAATTTGAAATACTTAGCTTTTTAGCCTCGAATCCGGGAAGAGTTTACCCTCGCGAGAGGATACTTAATGATGTCTGGGGAAATGACGTTTATGTTGTGGAAAGAACCGTTGATGTTCATGTTAGAAAGATTCGTGAAAAACTCGGGAAATATTCCGATTTGATAGAAACAGTTAAAGGAGTGGGCTATCGTTTCAAAAATTTTGAGTAGACTTAAGGAAAATTTTTTCTACTCAAGGGTTTTTCTTTCCGAGTTTATAATTCTCGGTTTAATTCTATTTCTATTTGCAATCTTACTCAGCGATTCTCTTTTAGAAAATCTGCTTTTATTATCCCTGATTATAATCGGTCTTATTTATTTTGTGGATTCCGTGGGTGCAAAACGTAAAGAACAGATAAGAATTATTCAGAAGGCTTTTGATGATATTAAAAATAATGTGCTGGCATCTCCCGACGAAATCTCTCTCGGCAAGCAGCTCTTTGAACTTGAAGCCGATATAAAATCGATGTTTCTGAAAACCCAGACTGATATCGCTAACCTGAAGAAACTTGAGCAGGTAAGAACCGAATTTCTTGGAAATGTATCGCATGAATTACGAACTCCCATATTTGCGATTCAGGGATTTCTTGAAACTCTGCTTGGCGGAGCTGTGGACGATCCTAAGGTGAACCGTAATTTTGTTGCCAAAGCATATAGTCATACTAATAACCTGAATAATCTCCTGCACGATTTAATCGATATATCGATGATTGAATCCGGACAAATGAGAATGAGTTTCCGGTATTTCAACGTTCAGGAATTTCTTATACCTATAGTTAACGACTTTAAACCTGCTGCTGCAGAGAAAAATATTGAATTGATACTCTACAATATTAAGAGCAAACTGGAATTATTCGGAGATAAAACCAGAATAAAACAGGTTGTGACTAATCTTATTTCAAATGCAATTAAATATACCGAAAGGGGTAAAGTAGAGATATTGGTATTGGAAGAAGGAAAATTCGGTAGAATTTTGGTGAGAGATACCGGATTGGGAATTGCAGATAAGGATATTAGCCGGATTTTTGAGAGGTTTTACAGAGTTGATAAAGACCGCTCCAGAGCGGTTGGAGGAACCGGACTGGGGCTGGCAATCGTGAAGCATATTCTTGAGGCACATAACACTAAAATGGAAGTTAAAAGTGAGCCCGGAAAGGGTTCGGAATTCTCTTTTCTGCTGAAAAAGTGAAAAGCAAAGTTCAGAAGTTTTAGATTAAATTATTTAATATAGCTCATGTCATCTCTGCATAATTCAATCCTCTCAGTTTCTGTTTGCATAAGAACTTATTGACATATTAAAAGCTTTTTGATAAATTTGAGATCTTAAATTTTAAGCGATGGAGGATTTGATGTTTGCAGTTGTCGATATAGCCGGACAACAATTCAATGTTGAAGAGAATAGTAAATATTATGTACCTAAACTGGAAGCGGAAGTTGACAAAGAAATAACATTTGATAAAGTGCTGTTGTTAAATGACGGTAAAAAAACTCAAATAGGCGCACCCTCGCTTGAAGGTATTAAAGTAACTGCAAAAGTTCTTGAACATCTGAAGGATGATAAAGTTATTGTATTTAAGAAGAAGAGAAGAAAATCATACAAGGTTAAGAAAGGTCACAGACAGCAGTTAACTCAAATTGAAGTAACAAAAATTGGATAATAACTGAGGTAAGTTATGGCTCATAAAAAAGGTCAAGGTTCATCACGTAACGGTCGCGACAGTAATCCGCAGTATCTTGGGGTTAAGAGGTACGGCGGTGAAATGGTCTCTGCCGGGACTATTATTGTAAGACAGCGCGGTACTAAATTTCATCCCGGTGTAAATGTAAAGAAGGGCGGCGATGATACACTTTTTGCTACGGTTGACGGTAAAATTAAGTTCGAAACTAAACGCGATAACAGAAAATATGTCAGCGTCTATTCTGTTGCATAGGTAAATTCTAATTTTTAGAATAAAAAACCCTCCGCTATGGAGGGTTTTTTTATGCCCTAATCAATATCTCTAAAATCCTAATCGTTCCATGTCCGCAACCAAAGACCTGACTGCATTAAGTGAATTTTGAAAAGCTGCTGATTCCTCGTCATCTAAGGTTACCTCAACTATACGTTCCACACCATTTTCCCCAAGTACTGCCGGAACTCCTACATAATATCCGCCGGCTCCATACTCTTTATCGAGGTAAACGCAGGACGGCAGAAGTCTCTTCTCGTCTTTCAGAATTGATTCGGTCATCTGTATGGCAGCAGCAGCAGGTGAATAAAATGCTGATCCTGTCTTAAGTAATTTTACAACTTCACCGCCCGCCATTTTAGTCCTGTTTACCATGGCATCCATTACTTCCTTTGCTTTTGCAGCATCACCGTATTTCTTTTCTAGCATTTCCATAACGGGGACACCGTTAACGTTTGCGTATCTTGTAAGCGGTACCATAGTATCGCCGTGTCCGCCAAGAACCATGGCGTTTACATCTTTGACAGAGAGGTCAAGTTCCCATGCTATAAAAGTTGAGAATCTCGAGGAATCAAGTACACCTGCCTGACCTATTACCTTATTATGCGGGAAGCCGGAAACTTTCTGAAATAATGTTACCATTGCATCAAGTGGATTTGATATGATAATAACAATCGCATTAGGGGCATTTTCTTTAACACCTTCGGCGACTTGTTTCATAATTTGTGCATTGGTTGTCAAGAGATCATCCCTGCTCATACCTGGTTTACGGGGTAAACCGGCTGTAACAATAACGATATCCGAACCTGCAATGTCCTTGTAATCGTTAGTGCCTTTGAGCGACACATCAAACTGATCAATTCTGGATGCCTCTGCGACATCGAGAGTTTTCCCTTGAGGCATATCCTCAACAATATCGAATAATACTACATCACCCAGTGCTTTTTGTGCGATAAGTTGAGCAAGAACTCCTCCGATTTGTCCACCGCCTATTAGTGCAATTTTCTTTCGATTCATACATCCCTCTTAAATTTTAAGAAATGTGGATTAGTTAAATTTATTAAACACCTGTTATGACAAGTTAAGAATATTATTTTAATTTAGCTTGAGAACAAGTGTCACTTCGGTACCTTCTTCCGAAAAACTGAATTTTAGATCATCCAGGAACGATCTCATGATGTGGATTCCCCTTCCATGATCCTTTAAGATGTTTTCCGGTGCTGTAGGGTCGGGTACGTGACCAATATCAAATCCTTTCCCTTGATCTTTGAATTTAACCCTTATCTCATAGTTATCATATTCAATTTCAACTTCCAGCATTTTTTTAGGATCACTGTCATTGCCGTGTATAATACTGTTTGATGATGCTTCTGCCACTGAAAGTGCGAGGTTGTTGTATTTATCTTCGTTCAGATTTGCTTCTGCTGCTATCTCCATAACAAATTGTTCGATTTGGGGAAGTATATCCGGATCGCTGGGGAATGTTTTTATGATTTTATTTTTATTCAACTATACTCCAATTGAGAAAAAAATCTGATAAAAAATAGTTATTCACTATAAAAGAAAGCAAGTTAATAATTAATTTCAACTAAATATTCCATCGAACTTCCATTTGCAGGTTTGCCTGTTTTCTAAGATTATTTCCTTCATTTCTGATAAACTCAAACCAGCCGGTGATATTGACTGAAGCTTTGTTTCTGACATAATACCGGATGGTTGAAAGAGGTCCGAAACTAAGGTAATCAGTTTCTAAAATTTTAACCGATTTTTCATCGAAGCTGAAGGTCGATAAATTAAAATAACGTAGTCCGGCTCCAAATTCAAAATCTCTGTATTGGAATTCAATAATTGGCTCAAAAAAAAGTTCTTCGACAAATCGTACAGGTTTACCTTTAAATTCACTCCATAAAAAGTCCCCCTGTTCCGACAATTTCATATAGGCGAATATTCGTGCATAAACATTTTTTGAAATTTTAATCGAAGATGAGTCCTTGAACGCAAACTGTCTGAATGCAAAACTTTTGAAGTTCGGGTTAAGGTCCTCGAAATCATATACGGTATAGTTTGCTGATACTTCAAAATCGTTCCTGGTACTGAATATCGCACCTCGGTATGTCCCGCCTCCGGTGAATTTTAGTGTCCTTTGTTTGTTATTGTTCGAACTTCTCTCCGAGAATATATACACAATTTGATTTATGCTTCCTTCCAGATTGATGTAAGCATCGAAATAAGGATTCAAACTCCGGGTATAACTAATATTTGCCATCGAAAGTAATTCGTCGCGATCATCAAAATTATTTGTTGAAGGCGTATCATAAATTAATTTCCTGTGAAAAATGCTGAATGAAATTAAATCACTACTGCTTGCCTTCCAATTGAGCAGAGTTGAGAAGGTTGTCAATTGCGATTTATGATTCTTCTGCGCCTCGAGCTCTCGTCTTTTTGTAAATGCAAGATCGTTTATTCCTTTAATATATTTCGCATTATGCTTTTCCTCGCGGTCAGAAAACACTACTCTTACAATGCTGTTCACATTTTTCGAGTTATACGTAAAAGCAGATGAGAAGTCTAATCTGAATTCTTCAATGAAACTGTCGAAGTTAGTAGAAGTAAAGCTGTTAATCAGATTGTATCTGGTTTCTCTGTCAATATCTCGCCATGTTATTTTGCCATCCACATTAAATCCGAAGGGTGACTGCCCGGGATTGAATTGTATCGCCTCCCGAATGAAATAGTTTTTCTCCGACCTGCTCTGAATGTTTTTTGAAATGCTGAAAACTGATTCGGTTAATGAATCTGTTTCAATGTAAAAGTCTTTTCTGTTCTCTGAATAAAAAGCTGTTATACTGTTTGATAAATTATTATCAATATCGTTCTCTACGGAAATATTAACTAATCTGTCTGTATTTTTTCGGGGTTCTATTTCCTCGTTGTTAAAACTTACAACCGAATTTATTTCAAAATCACTCAGTTTTAAATCCAATAGTCTGACGCTGCTTCCGTACTGAATTCCTTCATCTTCAATACCGACCTGTGTATTACTGCTTAAGCCTGCATGGGGAATTATTGTTAATTCCTTAATTGGTTTGAATCTTATGAATAAGGAAGCGTCTTTACTGGATGATTTATTGATTGCAAGATTCCGGTCATCTGCGTATGAATTCTGATAGATACTTAATCCGATATCAAGCAAATGCAGCAAACCGTATTCCGTTATAAATGAAATGTATTGTTCGTCCCTGATGTTGCTCCGGTTGCTTTTTATCAAAGTTGAACTGAACGTATAATTCAAACCTGAAAAAAAATTATTATATCCTATACCGTAATTCAAACCTGAACGGAGCGTATGAGTATTCAACTGTTTCTCGTACAGGGAACTGGCTTTATTAGAAGAGTAAAATGCCTGATTAAACAAAAGGCTGTCACTTAAGGTTTGTCCATAACCAACAGACTGAACTGAAATGAGAAAAGCCGCAAATGATATTAAAATTTTTTTACTCAATTACGTTTTCACCTTTCCGCAATTGTAAATGATCTTATTTCCGAAAAACTATTGGGTGTGCTGTAGCCTTTGGAATATGTAATAATTCTCCAGTAATACTTTTTATACAATTCAAACACTGCCGGCTGAGCACTAACGCTTATTTGCCTGCCGGAAGATGACGATGAGAATATTTTTTCATAAATGACATCAAAGAATTCATTCCTCTGGATAATCAATTTATAATCAGACGGGACGGAAATTGTATTAAACTCGAAATCGAAATCGGATTTTAAGACTTGACCGTCAGTCGGATATACCAGAACGGGGGTGTCGTGAATCAGATCATTTACACTCTGAGTCGGGGTACTTTTAAGGTTTCCTTTATCTACAGTAACTATTTTGTAGTAATAACTGGTGAGCAGTCTTAATTTGCAGTTATCAGTAAAGCTGTTTACCGGAGAATATCCAACCGGCAGAATATTTTCGACATCAAAATTTTCCATCTGGTCCCTGTAAATTTCATAACCTTTAATATCGGTGTCTGCAGGCGGATACCAGTTCAATACGATCGATATTGAGTCATTCCAGTTACGTGCATTTATTTCAACGTTAAAAGGCGGATAAGGACGGTAACGATTCTCAGGTCGGGCGGAGACTATTTGAGAATATATACTTTCTTCATCAAATACATCCACCGAAGTTACTGCATAGAAATAGACCGAATCATATTCGAGGTAGGATTCGGTAAAATAATTATTGGTTGTAAAGTCAAGAAATATCAGATGTGTGGAGTCGTTGACACCTTTATAGATATTATACTTCTTTATTCCGGACTCAGCAACTCTGTTCCACTCAACCCCGATTTCACCGTCCGAAGCGTAATATACATCAACAATTGAAGGGGGAACCGGAGGTACCCCGTCATCTATAATGTCGGATTGTGAAATCCTTTCACACGATGTTAGTACAATTGCGCAAATTGCTGACTGCAGTAATAGCTTCATAAAATTATTATCCAACATACGATGTTAATTTATTGAAATCGTCTGAATTATGGCAAGAATTCTTCGATGGGAACAGTTGCAAAATTTACGTGTTAATTATCCTGTAATTTTTATAGCCATAATAAATTTCTTTTGCAGCCGTTTTAATTACTGTAGCAGCGGGTACTGCTATCAGCATACCAAGCACTCCGAGCAGCTGACTTCCAAGCAGAATCAGAATAATAATCATAAGCGGATGCATATCAGTACTCTTCGAGAAAATTTTAGGCTGCAGATAGCCGTTGTCGAATGTGTATATCATAACGAACAACAGGACGATTTCGGGAAGAAGTGCAAAACTACCGAATTGAATCAAGGATATAATAACCGCCGGCAGTCCGCCGATAACCGGACCGAAATAAGGAATCAAATGTCCGACGCCGGCAACAAAACCAATAGTAATGGAATTTTTAATACCCAGAACTGTTAATCCAACCGCAGCCAGGAAACCCACCATAAAAGCGTCGAATATCCAGCCTCTCACGAATCTGCCCAGTTGATACCCTATCTGATTGATAACATAATAGGAGAATTCAAAATACTTGTTTGGCACTATATTAATAATTCCGTTCTGAATTTTCCTGTTATCTTTGAGCATAAAAAATGTCATGAACGGTACAATTACTGAAATAGCAATTACGGATACAATGCTTGAGACGATGTCACTTAAATTCTGTATAGAGCTGAAAAACAATTCCGATATAAACTGTTCCAGTTTAACAGCAAATTCATCCGATTTGATGAAAGGAATATAGTCTCGCAGCTCTTCTTCCACCTGCTGAAGTAAAATACTTATTTTCTCCTGATTAAGGGATTGTGCCAGTGTATTCATTTGAGTTGCAATTTTGGGAATAAGAACACTCAAACCGAAGAATATTACAACACCGCTGATTGAAAATACTATCATTATTGATATAAGCCTGTTGATGCCTCTGCTTTCGAGGACGTTAACGAGTGGATGAAACATCATAGTGATAAATACTGAGATTACGAGGAGAATAATGATATCGATAAAAAAGCTTGCAGCATAAATAATTACTGCCAAAATTGCCAAGGTTGAGAAGAGCCGATATCCTGTGCTTTTAGAAGTTTCAGATATTGCCATTTTGGTAGTCATTTTTTAAGCTAAATATAAAATATAAAGGATAATTAATATACTATATAATTTAATAAAATTGTGTCGTTAATAGTCCCAGAAATATTCACATAACATGGTATATGGATTTTGATGGACGCATAATATTGCTTAAAAAAATATCTATATTTATTCATAAAAAAAATAATAATAAAGGAATCAAAATGGAATTATTAAATCAGATCAGAACAAAAGCTTCTTCCAGAAAAAAAACAATTGTACTCCCGGAATCACATGACGAAAGGGTAATTAAAGCCGCAGAAGTTCTTGTAAAAGAACAGATAGCCGGTGTTATAACTTTGGGAAACGAATCAAAAATACGAGATGATGCAAAAAGACTTGGAGTTGATCTAAACGGTGTGCGGATAATTGATTATACGAAGTCTGAAATGTTCAGTGATCTCGCGAACATATTTTTCAACATCCGGAAACACAAAGGCATTACCATTGAGCAGGCTCGTGAAACTCTCGAAAGTGATTTGTTTTTCGGAGCTATGATGGTTAGAGAAAAAATGGCTGATGGTTTCGTTGCCGGCTCCACAGCTTCTACTGGTGATGTACTTCGGGCAGCTATTCAATGTGTTGGTATGCCAGAGGGGATCTCAATTGTTTCAAGTTTCTTTCTGATGATATTCCCCGAACAGACATACAGTTTCGCCGATTGCGCCGTTGTACCTGATCCCGATGCGGCTCAGTTAGCTGATATAGCTATTTCAACTGCTGATAATCATACAAAACTTACCGGTGAGGATTCGTATGTAGCGATGTTGTCGTTCTCCACAAAGGGAAGCGCCAAGCACGATCTGATAGATAAAGTTCTTGATGCTACCAGAATCGTCAAAGAAAAAAGACCAGATATAAAAGCAGACGGTGAATTGCAATTCGATGCAGCCATCATCGATTCGATAGGCAGGAAAAAAGCTCCGGGCAGCGATGTAGCCGGCAGAGCTAATGTTCTTGTATTTCCGGATTTGAACGCTGGTAATATAGGATACAAAATTGCCCAGAGGCTTGGTGGAGCCGAGGCTGTTGGTCCGGTTGTCCAGGGACTAAAGAAACCGTTATTCGACCTGAGCCGCGGATGCAGTGTGGAAGATATTGTAAATACGGCTGCCATCGCTTGCCTTATGGCAGATTAATTCCATTTTCTTTGCAAGTATACTGTTAGAAAAACGATACAGAAGAAATTAAAACCCGGTTCCGGTCGAACCGGGTTTTATTTATGAACTAAATATTCGCATAAGCTGTTTTACCCTTTAAAGAGGTATTTATGATACTTAAAATTATCGCTTTAATATTTTTGATTTCAGTAAGTATTTCAGCGCAAAAAACGGAAAAACAAAAAACAGAAAAATCTGTATTTGATATAGCTGTCAAGGATATAGATGGTAAAGATGTACAGCTATCCGAATATAAAGGCAAGGTTTTATTAATAGTAAACGTTGCAAGTAAATGCGGCTACACTCCGCAGTACGAAGGACTTCAGAAAATCTATGAAAAATTTAATGAACAAGGATTTGAAATTCTTGCATTCCCATGCAACGATTTCGGTGCTCAGGAACCTGGTTCTAATGAACAGATACAGAATTTCTGTTCTGTTAATTACGGCGTTACTTTTAGGTTATTCGACAAGATAAAGGTTATTGGCGATGAAAAATCGCCTCTTTACTCCTTACTTATAAATAATCCGGGAACGGAGAATGGTGATGTAAAATGGAATTTTGAAAAGTTTCTCATAGGAAGAGATGGTGAAATTGTGAAGAGATTCAGGAGTAAAGTAAAACCTGAAAGCAGAGAGTTGTTAAGTGCGCTTGAGTATGAATTAAAAAGATGATTGATGTAATTGTACTTTCGGCTTAAGTAATCTTTGAGCGGAAACTTTACGATTTGGACAATAATTCGGTTATGAAGAAATTCATGATTTGATGTATAGAAATCTATTAATGTGATGAATTGTTAAAGAATTATTTAACATTTTAGGGAAAAATTTTATCAATATAAAAAAATAATTCTTATTTAAAATTTTTACTTCCTTCCGAAGACTGAACTTTACGTATACTTATTAATAATAATCCTTCATCGGCAATAACCTGATCTTATAAATTTTATTAGGGCTTATTATATAAACGGCATTAACCAACAAAACAATTTTTATGATTAACATATTATCAGCATAAATGTTTTCATGAATGTATTGAATGATAATTTCTTCCATCTGACAGCGCAACAGTAAATAAAAATTTGGTTTTTAATGAACCTGGTAAAAGATATGGTTAAATGGAAGATTATCATCAGGTTTTCTACGGAATAAAACTATCAATCTCAGAGAACGAAACAATCAATGATTTGAATAAATTCAGTGATCAGATTTGTCCCCGAATGCAATTAACGATGCCACGCGCAATATTTGCCGAACTGAGAATGCTAAAACCCGTATTTGCTATCCGGGGAATTGCTAATCAGTTTCAAATCAGGTAATTTTATAAAGACAATTTTGTTTTAATATTTGGAGTGAATAATGTCAAATTTTGTTATTAAACCCGCAGAGAGAACAGAAAAAATAACATACGCAGTGAGGGATATAATATTATTGGCGAACGAAGTGGCAAAGACGGGAAAGGAAATGTTATACTTGAATATAGGCGATCCTAACCTATTCGATTTTGAGCCGCCAAGACACATGATAGACGCCACTTATGAAGCTATGCTGAATAATAGAAACGGATATTCTCCTTCGTCGGGAATAAAGGAAGCAGTAGATGCAATAGAAGGTGAGGCTGGACGAAAAGGGATTAAAAACATACATGACATTTTTGTTACAACGGGAGCAAGTGAAGCGATAGAATTAGCTGTAACTGCTCTTGTGAACCAGGGAGAAAATGTTTTAACACCGACGCCGGGTTATCCTTTGTATACTGCGGTTGCAAGCAAACTGCAGGCTTTCGAGAACCCGTACTATTTGAATGAAGATAACAACTGGCAGCCTGATATTGATGATATAAGAAGCAAGATAAACGACAAAACCAAGGGCATCATCATCATCAACCCTAATAATCCAACAGGATCGAATGCCGATTATGAAACACTGAAACAGCTTGTTGATCTGGCAGTTGAAAAAAATCTTGTGATATTTGCTGATGAGATTTATGATAAATTACTTTTTGACGGGAAGAAACACGTATGTATAGCATCAATAAATCCTGATGCTCCGGTTGTAACTTTTGGAGGTCTTTCTAAGAACTATATGGTGCCGGGATTCAGAATCGGGTGGGGAATTGTAAGCGGTCAGAAAGACATGCTGAAGGATTACATAGAGGCAATTAATAAAATGCTTCGTGCAAGGCTATCGGCAAATCATCCCGAACAGTACGGAATCAGACCGGCTTTAGAGATGGATCAGAGTCACCTGAAAATTGCCCTGGAAAAACTTCACAAGCGCAGAGATATTACCGTTGAAATGCTCAATGCTATACCGGGAATTTCATGCGTTAAACCTGAAGGTGCTTTTTACGCTTTCCCTCAGCTTCATATTAAGAACTCTGACAATCATTTTGTTGCTGAGCTGATAAAGGAAACGGGGGTTGTTGTTGTACCCGGAACGGGATTCGGACAAGTACCCGGGACTCAGCATTTCAGAGTAGTATTTTTACCTCAGGATGAAAAATTGGAGAAAGCATACAAGGCTATAGCCGATTTTACAGCAAGATATATTGATAAATACGAATCGGCTAAAGTTCTTTCCTGAAAGCAGGAAGGAGTTCACAATCACGTTTCCCCTTGACGAATATACCAGGACGGGGATAATTCGAATCTTGTTCCCGCTGATACAATAAGTTGAAGCATATTTGGTTCAGTCCTTCTCAATACATATATTTGCCACTTCATTTTATAATTTGATATGGGATTCAGTTTGAACGGATTCAGGATTACAAAGCTTAGTAATGGTATCCATGTATTGTCGGAAAATATTTCCTATGTAAAGTCATTTTCACTGGGATTCTGGTTTGACACAGGCTCAAAGAACGAGTCGGTAAAGAACAACGGCATAAGCCACTTTATAGAACATATGCTTTTCAAAGGCACATCGAGAAGAAGTGCCGCAAAACTATCAGATGAAATAGAATCATTAGGCGGGTACCTAAATGCTTTTACATCAAAGGAGCACACCTGTTATTACGGAAGGGGATTAAGTCAGTATATCGGCAAGACATTTGAAGTAATATCAGATATGGTATTAAACAGTCAGTTCAAAGCAAAGGATATTCGGAATGAACAAGGAGTAATAATTGACGAACTCTACGACATTAATGATTCACCGGAAGAATTGATATTCGATAAATTTGAAAGTAATATCTACAGCGGTAATTTTCTTCAGCATCCGATAATCGGAACGGAAGAAAATATAAATTCGTTCGATAAAAGTATGATTTTAGAATATATTGAGAAAAATTATACAAATAAGAATTTATATATTGCTGCATCAGGACTGGTTAACCATGATCAGATTGTGAATCTTGCAGATAAATATTTCGGAAGAAGGAAAACCGGCGAATCGCATAAGACGAAATCTTTAAGACTTCGGAAAAGCAATGACCTGGTTGTAAACAAAGAAGTCCAGCAAATACATGCTATTATTGGCAAGCCTGTAGACGGATATAACAGTAAAAAACGGGTTGCCATCAATATTCTATCTCATATACTAGGGGAGGGGAGCAGTTCGCGGTTGTTCCAGACACTCAGGGAAAAAAACGGTATTACTTATCAGATCAACACCTTCCTTAACTCATTTTACAATGTATCATCATTTGGTATTTATTTCTCAACCAATCCCAGAAATTTTAACAAAGCCATGAATCTGGTTTATGCTGAATTAGAAAAGTTTAAAAAGCGACCTATATCCAAAAAAGAATTCAGCAGAGCCAGAGCATATGTAAAAGGAAATATAATTCTCGGAATGGAAAATACCACAAACAGGATGATGCGCATGGCACAGTCGTTTATCTATTTCAATCGGATTAAAACCTTGGAAGAAACGGTGGCAGAAATTGATAAACTGGATCAAGCCGAACTGGAACAACTTGCGGTTGAAATATTCAATCCAGATTCATTTGTAAGGACAATTATATCACCGGAGGATTTACAAACACACCGCTGAATCAGAGACAAATCATCTTTGAAGCTTAAATAGCATTTAATATTCCCATTAGTTAAATTTATAATATAATGATTAGGGGTATTCCAAAAATATTATTAATCCTGATTTTATTGTTTCCCTTTGTTCATCTGCATGCAGGGAATTCAATACTGTTAAGTGTAAATAAACCAGGATTTGTACCGGCAGATTCAATATACCAGCTCTCTGTTCTTTTTTCCAACAAATTAATGCAGTTCCAGAAAACAAATTTCTACCTGCTTATGGAGAACAATGCAGAGGTTAAGAGAGTAACATTAAAGTCCGGTCCGTTGACAAAAGAATTGAGATTCGCCAGGAGCAATTTTAATTCATATTACGGTAAAGCCGTTAAAATAAGTATTGAGCCTGAGCAAATCTTTTCACTCCGACATGAGACCACAATAGTATTTGTTGAACTTAAATCCAGGAATACTGTAAGTACGGAAATAGCTTTTGCATTGGAGCATTTTAATGATTCTAAATTAGAAGAAAGTTGCACTTCGTTCGACAGTGAAGATACAAAGCTTCCGATAGTAAATGTAAATTTTTACAAACCGCAAACAGAAGCCGGGCAAGCACTTGTGTTGAATAAAGATGCAGATATATCCTTAATGATGAATAATAAAATTATGAATGAAAAATTGTTATTCAATTTCTGGATGAAGCCGGTAATAACGGGTAAGCCCTTTTTCAATATTGTTAACGAAGATGAAACAGATACAATCTCAAGTTTTGGAGTGAACTCTAATTATCTTGTTTCTATTCCTCGTTCAACTAGTTTTTTAAATCCTAAAAATATTTTTCTTGCCAAAGGAAGCTGGAATTATATCTCCTACATAATAGACTACGAAGAAAGTATAGTTGAACTTTATATTAACGGCAGAAAGGCTTTTTCAATGAAGAGGCAAATCAACAGGGATGAATTTCTTAATTTTAAATTCAAAAATAAATCCAGCATACCTGTAAAGATGGATAACTTTTCGTTGATAGATTTCGGAAATAATATAAATGCTGTAAATGAAAATATGCATTACAACAGCTTCAATTCAGACAGCAGCATTGTTCTCTATTTCAATAATTTCGATTACAGGATGGTTGAAGATTATTCATCTGACCAAAACATTTCAATTAGCAGCAGTCAGCTGAATTTCAGAAGATCGGATGCCCCGATATTCTCAAGAGTACCCGACTTAAAAATTTATTCGTACGAAAGTTTTAATGAAATTGTATGGTCGAATAGCGATGATGCTTCCGTTGATTATTATGAGATGCAGAGATCGGTTAATGGCTCGGATTTTCATGTTTTATCAACGACTTATTCGACGAATAACCCGGATAAAACATACACAGCTGTTGATGAAAAAAACAATATGGATGAAATAGTCTATTACAGAATCAAGCAGTTAAATAAAAACGGGCAGACGCTTTATTCCGGTGTATTTAAGGTGGGGCAGGCTAAGAGAGACTCTTTTATTTTGAATCAGAATTATCCCAATCCATTTAATCCCGTTACCAACACGACTGTAGAAGTGATTTATTCCTCCGAATTCAGTATCGTGGTGTACGACCTTGTAGGTAATAAGATCATCGATCTTTATAAGGGTACCCTTGCGGAGGGCGTACATACATTTTCATTTGACGGTTCAAGTCTGCCTTCAGGTATCTATTTTTTTGAAGTCACTACTCCCCATGCTACCAAAGCAGTTAAAATGATATTAGCTAAATAAATTTTTATTTCTTAACTTTAAATAAATTAATTAGCTAATAATTATTTATGTTTTCGAAAATTTATTCCAGTACGACTATTGGAATAGATGCGATTATCGTAGAAGTAGAAACACACCTTGAAAAACAAATCCCAGCGTTTATTATAGTCGGCTTACCTGATAATATTGTTAAAGAGTCCCGTGAAAGAGTTACAGCTGCCATAAAAAACGCAGGTTATGAATTTCCGATAAAGAAACTGACAATTAATCTGGCACCTGCCGATATTAAAAAAGAGGGAAGTTCATTTGACCTGCCGATTGCGATTGGAATTCTTGCATCTAGCGGTAAAATTCAAATGGAGATGCTGAAAAGCACTTTATTTCTTGGAGAACTATCACTTGACGGTGCTGTGAGAAAAATTAAAGGTGCTTTGCCTATTACTTTCGAAGCAATGAGGCAGGGAATTAAAAGAATAATTCTGCCTGTTGAATCAACAAAAGAAGCATCCATAGTAAAGGGGATAGAAGTACTGGGGATAAATCATCTGCGTGATGCAGTTGAGTTTATTAATGGTTATAAAAAATTAATTCCGGTATCCACCGATATAAACGAATTATTTAACCAGGTCAACAAGTATAACCTCGACTTTTCTGATGTTAAAGGTCAGGAAAATGTGAAAAGAGCACTTGAGATTGCAGCAGCAGGAGGGCATAACATTATAATGATAGGTCCGCCGGGGTCAGGCAAGACTATGCTGGCAAAAAGATTTCCAACAATACTGCCGCCTTTAACTTTTGATGAAGCATTGGAGACAACAAAGATTCACAGCATTGCAGGTATTTTACCTTCTGAACATGCTCTGATTACTGAAAGACCATTCAGGAGTCCGCATCATACAGTTTCCGACGCTGCACTGATCGGAGGGGGCAGTTTCCCCCGACCGGGTGAAGTTTCATTCGCTCATCACGGCGTGTTGTTTCTTGACGAATTCCCCGAGTTCAAGAAAAATGTTCTGGAGGTTATGAGGCAGCCTATGGAGGATTATAAAGTAGTGATAAGCAGATCGAAGATGTCGCTGGAGTTTCCAGCCAATTTTATGCTTGTTGCTTCAATGAATCCCTGTCCCTGTGGTTATTTCACCGATCCTAATAAGGAATGCACCTGCAATACAGGCATGATACAAAGATATATGTCGAAAGTATCA